>JAUXZO010000119.1 GCA_030692685.1 Acidovorax sp.
TCTTGGGCTGAGACGGTATGGATCTGGGCAATGGCTTTGGCATCGCGAAGCGTGGCGGGACGAACCTGGATACTGGACATGAAAAAACCGAACGAAAACGGGGGATGAAAAAACGAAAGGACCGGCATTGTCGCCGCAAACCGTTTTTCCCCCTGTACGGGTGGCTACCCGGGGCTCGGCAAAGATGGATTTAATCGCCTCGCACTCGCAGGGAAAACCCTGTGGATCAGGCCCGCTCAGCGCGCCTTTCAGCGCTGTTCAACTCTCATTTTTCGGCACTTTGCAGCGCTTTTTTGCGCTTCAGGCCATTGCCATCGCCCCCGGGTGAGACGGCCCTGCGCCACCGGCGGCCAGGCTGGGGCGCTGCGCCAGGGCGCGTTTGTTGCGGGGACGCGGCACATGCACGTCTGGAGGCTTGCCGTTGACAGCACCCAGGCTCAGCACCAGCGTGACCGTGTGCGATCCGCTATCGCGTTCGTCAGGCGCATACGCACGGTAACTGCCGTTGCCCTGCCCGTGGCTGCGGTGAACGGTATGGAAAGCCACCCGTGCACCATTCACGCGATGGCCGCCAAACGGCAACACGCGCAGGCGAGCTTCGCGGTCCAGTGCCAAGCCCAGATAGCCTGCGCGGTTGATCAGATCGGTGCGGATGGCCCGCCACGTCTCACCCTCATCGGTCGAAAACTGCCAGGTGCCCGCCTGCGCATCCAGGTGCTCGATGACCACGCCTGCGGCGGCCAGCAGGTCAGGGCAGTTTTCTTCGACGATGTGGGCCAGCGTATTGCCCCCCAGTCCCGTGCTGCTGTCGGCGGTTTGGCTGCTTTCCGTTCGCCGCCGGGCGGTACTGGCAGAGAGAAGCGCGCTGTGGGCATGGACGTTGGCACTGGCGGTCATGGGAGTCCCTTAAAACAATGGGTGAACACAAAGGGTTGCGCATTGGTGCGCCCTCCAGGTGCTTTTCAATGCTTGACGGAAAGTCTAAAAAGTGCACGACCGTGCGTCCATCGCACAAAAGGACTAGTCCGCAACGGGTCGTTGTGCGCAATACTTGGTCGTATGACCGCCCGCCTTTTGCTTGTGGATGACCACGCCCTGTTCCGCACGGGCCTGCGCCTGATCGTCCAAGACCACCCTTGTGTGGGTGTGATTGCCGAAGCCGGCTCGATAGCCGAGGCCTGCGCACTGCAGGCCGCTGACACCGACCTGGTGCTGCTGGACATTCAGCTGCCCGGCATGAGCGGGCTTGACGGGCTCCGCCTGCTACGCCAGGCCTGCCCGGTTGCCCGCATCGTGCTGGTGTCCGCCAGCGTGGCGCCTGATGCTGTGCACGAGGCCCGCGGCCGCGGCGCCGATGGTTTTCTGCCCAAGTCCGCCAATGCCGAAGACATCCTGGAGGCAATCACCTGCGCGCTATCCGGCAAGCCGTGTTTTCCGATCAACAGCGGCAACAGCGCCACCACCCGTGGGCCCGACACGCCATCGCTCACCACGCGGCAACTGGAGGTGCTGTCACTGCTGTGCACGGGCAAACCCAACAAGGTCATCGCGCGCGACCTGGGGCTGAGCGAGAACACCGTGCGCGTGCATGTGGCGGCCATCTTTGCCCAGCTGGGCGTCAACAGCCGCAGTGCAGCCCTGCTGGCGGCGCAGCGCCTGGGCCTGTCCACGCCCCACCTTCATGACACCCTCTGAGACCGTGGCAGCGCTGGACGCCACCCTGCCGCCCACCCGCTGGGGCTGGCGGTTGTGGGAGCGTGACGAAGTGCTGCGCGAGCAGGTGGCTCTGCTGCGCCAGAACTTCCCGATGACGCTGCTGGCTTCGTTAGCCACAGCCCTGGGAACGCTGTGGGTGATGGCACGTGTGGCCGATGCGCAGATCGTCGCCGTGTGGCTCCTTGTCCATACCCTGGTGGTCGTCGGTGTTCACGCCACGCTGCGCAGCATCGCTCCATTTGAGGACCCCGCCCCGCAAGCGGCGCGCAAGCTCATCGGGTGCATGGCGTTCATGGGGTTGAGCTGGGGCAGCCTGGGGTATGTGGTGCTGTACTGGGGCACGCCTGAAAGCGTCATATACGCCGTTGGCATCATCAGCACCGTATCGTCCGGTGCGCTGGGGCTGGGGGCGCCGCTGTACCGCGCCTATCTCACGTACCTGACCTGTGCCGTAGGTGGTGTGATGGTGGCAGTGGCACTGGGCGGTGGGCAGGTAATGTGGCCAGCGCTGTTTTTGACCACCGTGTACTACGCGCTCACCAGCCTGCAGGCCCGTACGGCCGACCGTGCCACGCGGCGAAGCATTGCCCTGAAGCTGGAGAACGAACGCCTGGTGAGCAAACTGCGCGCCGAATCGCAACGCGCGCTGGCCGCGCAAGAGGCGGCAGAGCGGGCCGACCGCGACAAATCCCGCTTTCTCGCAGCCGCCAGCCACGACCTGCGCCAGCCCTTGCATGCGATGGGGCTGTTCCTGGAGTCTTTACAACGCAGCCCTTTGAACGACCACCAGCGCACCGTGTTGAAGCACGCGCACGCGGCCTCGGGGGCTGCGGCCGAGATGCTCACCACCTTGCTCGACTATTCGCGGTTGGAGGCGGGTGTGGTGAAGGTGCGGCCCGATGCGTTTGCCGTGCAACCCCTGCTAACCGCGCTGGAACAGGAGTTTGGCGTGCAGGCCGACACGGCAGGCCTGGTGTACCGCACCCGCGAAACGTCTGCGGCCGCCCATGCAGACCGCTCGCTGGTGGGTCTGGTGATGCACAACTTCATCTCCAACGCCTTGCGCTACACCGCCCGCGGAGGGGTACTCATAGCCTGCCGCACACGCGGCAAGCGATTGGCGCTGGAAGTCTGGGACACGGGGGCGGGCATCCCTGAGCACCAGTGGGAGGAAATCTTCAAGGAGTTTCACCAGCTGGGCAACCCCGAACGCGACCGGCGCAAGGGCCTGGGGCTGGGCCTGGCCATCGTGCAACGACTGGCCCGCGAGATGAAAACATCGGTCGAGCTGCGCTCATACCCGGGCCGGGGTTCGGTGTTTCGCCTGTGGCTGGACCGGTGGCAGGGCGCGCTGGTCGACGACGCCATCCCGGCGCTGGACGCCCGCGGCCTGGTGGGTTTGAGGGTGCTGGCGATTGACGACGACGAGGCCGTGCGCCTGGGCATGCAGTCGCTGCTGCAAAGCTGGGGGTGTCACTGCATCACCGCAGCGTCAAGCACCGAGGCGCTGGAGTGCCTGGACGACATCACCCCCGACCTCATCATCACGGACTTCCGCTTGCGCCACGAAGAAACCGGCAAACAGGTGCTGCAGGCGCTGCGTGCCTACCTGGGCACCAATGTGCCCGCGATCATCATGACGGGCGACACATCGCCCCAGCGCCTGCGCGACGCGCAGTCCACCTCGGCCCTGCTGCTGCACAAGCCGGTGTCCACTGGTCAGCTGCGCGATGCCATGGTGCAACTCATCACCCAACCGCCGCTGGTAGAGATAGAAGAATCCGACCCGCTAACGGAAGAGGAAGAGGCAGACGCGACTACAACCAACGCCGCAGCAGCCCCATGACCTGGTCGAACCGGGTGCCATACGGCGGGTAAAACAGCGAACCCATCGCCCAGCGCGACTGCACCAGCACCGACTTCTGGTGACAAAAGCGCAGAAAGCCCTGCTCGCCGTGGTAGGCGCCCCAGCCGCTATCGCCCACGCCGCCAAATGGCAGGTTGTCGTGGGCAATGTGCATCAGCGTGTCGTTCACCGTCACGCCGCCACTCACGGTACGGCGCAGCACATCGTCGCGCGCAGCTTCATTCTGGCCAAACCAGTACAGCGCCAGCGGGCGCGGCCCGGCGTTGATGTGCGCGATGGCGTCGTCCAGTCGCTCATACGAGATCACCGGCAGGACCGGACCAAAAATTTCTTCCTGCATGAGCTGCATCTGGGACGTAACGCCAAACACCAGCGTAGGCAACATCTGGCGGCTGGCACCATCGCCCAGCGTGCCCACGGTGTTGACGACTGGCTTGCCCGCAGCAGGCTCGATGGTCTGCACCTCTGCCCCCTGGGTCTGCGCCTGCTGCAGCATGGTGCGCAGGCGGGCGTGGTGGCGCGGCGTGATGATGGAGGCGTAGTCGCCATTGCCTTCAATGGTCGGGAAGAGCCGTTGCACGGCGGCCCGGTACGCCTGGGTGAACTCGCCTTCGCGGCCGCGGGGTAGCAGCACATAGTCGGGCGCGACACAGGTCTGCCCGGCGTTGAGAAGTTTGCCGTGCGCAATCTTGAGCGCGGCGTCCTGCATGTCGCAGTGGCCGTCAATGATGCAGGGCGACTTGCCGCCCAGCTCCAGCGTGGTGGGCGTCAGGTTCTGCGCTGCCGCGTGCGCCACCTTGCGGCCCACCGCGGTGGAGCCGGTGAACACCAGATGGTCGAACGGCAGTGACGCAAACAAGGCCGACAGGTTGGCGTCGCCTTGCACCACACAAAACTCGTCGGGTGAGAAGAACTGAGCCACCAGCAAAGCCAGCTGAGCGGATGTGTGCGGCGTGAGTTCGCTGGGCTTGAGCATCACGCGGTTGCCCGCGGCGAGCGCCGTGATGGCGGGCGCCAGCGCCAGTTGCACAGGGTAGTTCCACGGCGAAATCACGCCCACCACACCCAGCGGCTGGCGCTGGATGAACCCGTGGGCGGGTTGCAGGTACAGGGGTGTGCGCACTTTCTTCGGCTTCATCCACCGGGCAAGGTGGCGCAGCGTGTGCGACAGCAGGGTGCGCAGGACCAAAAAGTCCGCCACCTCGGTCAGGCGCGGTGAACGCATGCCAAAGTCGGCCTGCACTGCGGCTGCGAGCACCGGCCCGTTTTCATCGAGCATCTTGCGCAAACGCAGCAGGCGTTCGCGGCGCACCAGCAGGGGCACATCCACATGCGCACGGCTGGCCTGGCGTTGGAGGTCGAAGTGGGTGTGGATATCGGCAGGTGTCATGGTTTGATCATAAAAGACACCCCGATAGGTGCATCACAAAAAGGAAACGCCCTTCGGACAGGGCGCTAGGGCAAAAGCCGCTCACTGATGTGCACGTCAGCGCACGTCGCGCGCTTCGACATCCTGCACGTCGGCAGCACCTGGCAACACGCCACCACGGCGCGCGGCGGGGGCTTCTTGGTCGGCGGAGGCGTCCCCGGCTGCGGGAGTTCCGCGTCGGGCTGCCGACCAGCGCTCGGACGAACGAAACGCGGCGCTGAAACCGGTTCGCGGGTCCATGCGCATGACCCACGGCGTCACAGGCCGGCCGGTCAGCCGCGCCCAGCCTGCACGCAGCGACCACACCAGCGCCAGCACCATCACCGCGGCCAACAGGCTCAAAAACAGCACCACGCCCATAACCACCACCACCAAGCGCAGCACGAAACGCAAAACGCCTGCAACAATTTCGTTCAAACGACACCTCTCATTCACAACCGGGTGGGGGCAACATTCCCCACCCCGTTCAAGCTTGCGGCACAGCGCCGAACTGGAACACGCCCGGCTCCAGCACCGGGTTCACGCTGACCGGAATCACGCTCTTGGGCGGGAAACGCCCTTCGAGCAACAGTTTGGACAGCGGGTTCTCGATGCGCTGCTGAATCGCCCGCTTGAGCGGCCGCGCGCCATACACCGGGTCAAACCCCACCTTGGCCAATTCTGCCAAGGCCGCTTCAGACACCTCCAATTGCAAATCCATCTTCGCCAGCCGGGTTTGCAGCAATTGAAGCTGGATGCGCGCAATGGACGCAATGTTCTGGGCATCGAGCGCGTGGAACACCACCGTCTCATCGATGCGGTTCAGGAATTCGGGTCGGAAATGGTTCTTGAGTTCCCCCCACACCGCTTCCTTGATGTCGTCGGTGTCCTGGCCCACCATGGCCTGGATCAGGTGCGAGCCGATGTTGCTTGTCATCACGATCACCGTGTTCTTGAAGTCCACGGTGCGGCCCTGGCCATCGGTCAG
>JAUXZO010000156.1 GCA_030692685.1 Acidovorax sp.
CTAGGAGTCTGGGCGGCAGAAGCCCAGTTCGGGGATGAATGCTGGCACGAAGCCTGCTGTGTTGATGCATGAGTACAAGCTACGTCGCCTACCACCCCGAGCAACAGCAACTGTTGCCGCCAGCCCTGCAAGACTGGCTCCCGCAGGGCCACCTGGCGTACTTCATCAGCGACACCGTAGACAACCTGGACCTGAGCGCCTTTCACGCCCGCTACGCAGCCGGTGGCCCACGCAACCAGCCCCTGCACCCGGCCATGATGGTCAAAGTCTTGGTCTACGCCTATGCCAC
Organism: Acidovorax sp.; assembly: GCA_030692685.1. Lineage (GTDB taxonomy): Bacteria > Pseudomonadota > Gammaproteobacteria > Burkholderiales > Burkholderiaceae_C > Acidovorax. Next base: position 290 of record JAUXZO010000156.1, read on the forward strand.
GGGTGTCTTTAGCTCACGCAAGATCGCAAAGAAGCTGCATGAAGACATCGCCTTTAGAGTACTGGGGGCCAGCAACTTCCCCGCCCACCGCACCATCCGCGACTTTCGGGCCCAGCACCTGGTCGAGCTCACCGAACTCTTCACCCAAGTCGTGCGCCTGGCCCGCGAGATGGGCCTCGTCAAGCTGGGCACCATCGCTGTAGACGGCACCAAGATCAAAGCCAATGCCAGCCGCCGCAAAGCCATGAGTTACGCCCGCATGCAAAGCACCGAAGTCGAACTCAAAGCCCAGATCGCCGCATTGCTGCACAAAGCCGCCCACACCGATGAGTCCGAGAAGAACGAGCCCGAGCTGGACATACCCGCAGAGCTGGAGCGCAGGCAAGCCCGGCTGGCAGCCATTGAGGCAGCCAAGGCCCGGCTGCAGGAGCGCCAGACCCAAGCCGATACAGCGCGAGGGCGCAGCCAGGACGATGGACGCAAACCCCAGGGCATAGACGGCAAGCCCAAAGGAGGCCGCCCCTACAAACGCGACTTCGGCATCCCTGAGCCCAAGGCCCAGAGCAGCTTCACCGACCCCGACAGCCGCATCATGAAGCGCGCCGGTGGTGGCTTTGACTACCAATTCAACGCCCAAACCGCAGTGGACGAGACAGCCCACATCATCGTGGCCGCCGAGGTGGTGAATACCAGCACGGACGTGCAGCAGCTGCCCATGGTGCTGGATGCGGTGCAAAAACATACCGGTGCGCAACCAGCCCAGGTCCTGGCCGATGCGGGCTACCGCAGTGAAGCGGTGATGGCCAAGCTGGCCAAGACGCACCCCGATACCGAACTGGTGATTGCGCTGGGGCGCGAGGGCAAGGCAAGGGCTGCGCCCAAAGACGCAAACCGCTACCCCCATACGGTGGCCATGGCGGCCAAGTTCCAAACCGAGCAAGGCCAAAAGGACTACAGAAAGCGCAAATGGATCGCTGAGCCGCCCAATGGCTGGATCAAGAATGTGTTGGGGTTCAGGCAGTTCAGCATGCG
>JAUXZO010000160.1 GCA_030692685.1 Acidovorax sp.
CATCTGGCAGGCATGAAGGACTCCAAGGTGATCGTTGCGATCAACAAGGATGCCGAGGCACCGATTTTCAGCGTGGCTGACTATGGGCTGGAGGCTGACCTGTTTGCGGCGGTGCCTGAACTGGTCAAGGCGCTCTGAGCATGGCAATGGCCGTGCCCCGCGCAATGCAGGGGCGGGCGGTTGCTATAAATAGAATAGCTGCTAGCGCTTATGAAACAAGCGCTGCAGCCTAATATTTTGTAAAAACGGAGACAAACACCATGAGCGCACCCCTTTCCCGCCGCACCTTCGTGCACGCAGGCACCGCCGCATTGGCCAGCATGGCGCTGCCTGCCGTTGCGCAAACAGCGTGGCCGAGCAAGCCGATTCGGGTCATCGTGCCCTACACGGCCGGCGGCTTTACCGACCAGATGGCGCGCCTGCTGCAGGTGGGCCTGCAAAAAGCCCTGGGCCAGCCGATCGTGATCGAGAACAGGGCAGGGGCCAACAGCATCATCGGTGTGGACGCGGTGGCCAAGGCGGCGCCGGACGGGCACACCTTTGGCGTGGTGATCGCAGCCTATGCGGCCAATACCAGCCTGTACCCCAAACTGCCTTACGACCCGCGCAAGGACCTGGTGGGTGTCTCACTCATGGGCGTCTCTCCGCTGCTGGCCGCTGTGCCCAACAACGCACCGTTCAAGAACACCAGGGAACTGGTGGCCTACGCCAAGGCCAACCCGGGCAAGATCAGTTTTGGCTCGTCGGGCACGGGCTCGGCCGCGCACCTGACCAGCGAGCTGATGAAGGCGCTGACGCAGACGTACATGGTGCACATCCCCTACCGGGGCGCCGCACCGGCGTTCACCGATCTGCTGGGCGGGCAGATCCAGCTGTTCTTTGATGCGCCCACGGGGCTGATTCAGGCCGGCAAAGCGGGCCGCGTGCGGCTGATTGGCGTCTCCGGCGAAAAGCGCCTGCCTGCCGTGCCCGATGTCCCCACCTTCATCGAGCAGGGCATCCCCGGCCTGATCGGCAGCACCTGGGCCAGCATGATTGCACCGGCGGGCACGCCGCGCGACATCGTCAAGCGCATGTCGGACGCGGTCAACGCCATCATCCAGAGCGACGAGACCCGGGCCAAGCTGGACGCCATGGGCACCTTCCCTGAAGGCACCACGCCCGAGGCCTGCGACGCCTTCATCGAGGCCGAGACGGCGAAATGGGGCAAGGTGATCAAGAACGCGGGCGTGACGTTGGACTGACGGATGCGAAGGGCTCTGGCACCCACGCCTTCTGCCAGCCTTCCATCCCCCACCACCCACCCGTTCGGGCTGACCCTGTCGAAGCCTTGCGCCGCGCTTCGACAGGCTCAGCGTGAACGGCTTGTGGTGGCCGAATGCGCCCCACCATCCGCGACACTCGGGGCTTCGCTCCCTTGCGTACGGTTTATGCGTAGCGCTTGGCCCGCAGGTTCTCTTTCATCTGCTGCAGGATGGGCTGCAGCGAACTGCCAATGCGCAGTGCCACGCAGGTCGCCAGCACGTCAATGATGAGCAGGTGCATGAGGCGCGAGACCATGGGGCTGTAGCGGTCGTAGCCCTCGGGGTGGTCGGCGGCCAGGTGGATCTGGCAGGTGCTGGCCAGAGGGGAGCCGCTGGCGGTGATGACGATGGTGGTGGCGCCGTTTGTGCGTGCGATGTCGGCGGCGTCCATCAGGTCGCGGGTGCGGCCAGAGTTGGAGATGATCACGGCGCAATCGCCAGGGCGCAGCAGGGTGGCGCTCATGACCTGCATGTGGCCGTCGCTGCTGGCGATGGATGTGACGCCCAGGCGAAAGAACTTGTGCTGCGCGTCTTGCGCCACGATGCCTGAGTTGCCCGCGCCGTAAAACTCGATGCGTTTGCCGGTCTTCCAGGTAGCGGCAATGGCTTCGGCTGCGCGTTCGATGGCTACCGTGCTGGCCGCGTTGCGGTACTGCAAAAAGGCGGCCACGGCGTTGTCTACCACTTTCACCAGCACGTCGCCGGTCTTGTCGTCCGCGTCCACGCTGCGGTGGATGAAGGGCACGCCTTCACTCACGCTGCCCGCCAGCTTGAGCTTGAAATCGGCCAGTCCGTCGTAACCGATGCTGCGGCAAAAACGCACCACGGTGGGCTTGCTCACGTGCGCGCGTTCGGCCAATTCGCGCACGGGCAGGCGGGCAAAGGCGCGGGGGTCGGCCAGCACCAGTTTGGCAACGCGCTGCTCGGCGGGGGCCAGGGACGAGAGTGAGGCGGTGATGCGGTCCAGCATGTCAGCGGTGTTCCAAGGGGAGGTCGTGGCGGTCGGCGGGGCGCGGGGCCATCAGAAAGAAATGGTAACTGGGTTTCATCGCGCTGGGTGAACCGATTACAGCGGCGCAATGCAATGCAAGGCAGGGGAGAGGAGGGCGAAGCGGTATGGCGCGCAGCGCCAAGTGCCAAGTGCCAAGTGCCAAGTGTGGTTGGCCAGTGCGCGTTATCCCGATGGCACCGGTTGCAGCCCGGGCCTACGATGTTCTGTCACGAAACTGTCATGCAAAGCGCAGGGTATGGCCCACGGACTTTCTCCGCCCAGACCCCGCTGGTTGATTTTTCCGTATCCCGCCAGCCTACCCACACACTTTCAACGAGACCTTCGCATGCGCACGAAAAACACATTGGCTGCAGTCACTCTGGCCCTCATGGCCTCCGGCGCCCTGGCGCAAGGCCAGGTCAACATCATCTGTTCGGTGCAGGCCGAGTGGTGCAACCTCATGTCCACCGTGTACGCCAAAACCACGGGCACCAAGGTCAACATGACGGCCAAGGGATCGGGCGAGGCGCTGGCCCAGCTCAACGCCGAAAAAGCCAACCCCAAGACCGACATCTGGTTTGGTGGCACGGGCGACCCCCACCTGCAGGCGGCAGAGCAGGGCCTGACGCTGGAATACAAATCCGCCCAGCTCGCGCAGCTGTACCCGTGGGCGCAAAAACAGGCGGTCGATTCCAAATACCGCACTGTTGGCGTGTACCTGGGCCCGCTAGGCTTTGGCTACAACACCGAGCTGCTGGCCAAGCGCAAGCTGAAAGCCCCGCAATCCTGGGCCGACCTGCTCAAACCCGAGTTCAAGGGTGAAGTGCAGATGGCCAACCCGGCGTCCAGTGGCACGGCCTACACCATGATCGCCACGCTGGTGCAGCTGATGGGTGAGGAGAAAGCGTTTGAATATCTCAAAGCTCTCCACCCCAACGTAAGCACCTACACACGCTCCGGCACGGCGCCGGTCAAGGCCGCGGCGCGGGGCGAGACCACGGTGTCGGTGAGTTTTGTGCACGACGTGACGACCGAGGCGGTCAATGGCTTTCCCGTCGCCTCGGCCACGCCGTCCGAAGGCACGGGGGCCGAAGTGGGTTCGATGAGCATCGTCAAGAACGGCCCCAACACCGAGGCCGCCAAAAAGTTTTATGAATGGGCGCTCACGCCCGGCGGTCAGCAGTTTGGTCTGGCGGCCAAGCAGTTTCAGCTGCCCAGCAACACGCAGGTGCCCAAAGACCCGCGCATGACGGACCCCGCCAAGATCAAGCTCATCAACTACGACTACGCCAAATACGGCGCCAGCGCCGAGCGTCGCCGCCTGATTGCACGTTGGGAGAAAGACGTCCAGAACGCAGCGCGGTAAAAAATGAAGCACCCCCTGCGCCGCTTCGCGGCTTCCCCCTCTCCTGCGGGAGGGGGACGCACCCGGTGGCCTGGCAAAGCCAGTTCCACGGGTGCACTGGCCTGGGCCGCGCCGGTTTCATGGGCCGTGGCCCGGCCCGTGCGACCCAATATGAACAGTTGATCTGATGAAGGTATCTGCACCGAACCGGCCCTTGTGGGTCTGGGCGATTCTTGGCGCCCTGGGCTACCTTGCGCTGCCGTGGTATGCGCAGCAAGACGCTAACGGCTTGCTGGCCGTGGGCCAGGTTTTTGCCACCGAGCAAACCGCCAACGGCCTGATGCAGGCTGCGACGTTTGGTCGCCCATGGCTATGGCTGGGTCTGGTCGGTCTGTGCATTGCCGGTGGGGCATCGCTGATGCCTGCGGGCCGCAAGCAAGGTGTGGTGCTGGTGGCGGGCGGGGCGCTGGGGCTTGCGGCCCTGTTGCTCAGCGGTTTCACCGTCGGCGCGCGCGGCTGGGCGTTTGAATGGATGACGCAAAGCCTGGGCGAGCTGGGCGCGCGCCAGCCGGGCATGGGCTGGGGCGGTTTTGTGGTGCTGACCGCGCTGCTGGTGCTGCTGGCGTTTGGTGTGGCGCGGCGGGGTTTCTTCAAAGGCGATTTGTTTGTCGCCGCCGCTGTGCTGGGCAGCGGCAGCCTGCTGGCGCTGTTCATCGTGTTCCCGGTGCTCAAGGCGCTGTCGGCCGCGTTCTTTCTGGAAGACGGCCCGTTCTCGCTGGGTGTGGTGTGGGAGCGCATTGCGCACGAGCGCAACTTTGGCCTCGCGTGCCTCAGCGGCGGTCAGCGCTGCGGGGTGGCGTGGAACACGCTGTTCCTGGGCCTGATGACGGCCACCAGCACCACGCTGCTGGGCACCTTCATGGCGCTGATGGCCGAGCGCGCGTCACGCCGCTATGCGCGCCCACTCAGCATCATCGCGCTGCTACCCATCATCACGCCACCGTTTGTGGTGGGGCTGGGTCTCATCTTGCTGTTTGGCCGAGCGGGCGTGTTCAACCAGTTTCTGGAATACGCGTTTGGCATCACACCCACGCGCTGGTTCTACGGCTGGCTGGGCGTGTGGGTGGCACAGACTTTTGCGTTCACGCCCATCGCCTTCATGATCATGCGCGGTGTGGTGCAGGGCGTGGCGCCCAGCCTGGAAGAGGCTGCACAAACGCTGCGCGCCAGCCCGCACCAGACCTTCATGACAGTGACACTGCCGCTGCTCAAGCCCGGGCTGGCCAACGCCTTTCTGGTGGGCTTTATCGAAAGCATGGCCGACTTCGGCAACCCCATCGTGGTGGGCGGGCAGTTCTCGGTGCTGTCCACCGAAATCTTCTTTGCCATTGTGGGCGCGCAATACGACCAGGGTCGGGCCGCGTCGCTGGCGTGGATCCTCACCTTCTTCGCGCTCACGGTATTTGCCATCCAGCGGGGGCTGCTGGGCAAGCAGAACTTCACCACCGTGTCGGGCAAAGGCGACTCGGGCATTGCCATGCCACTGCCCACCGGCGTACGCCGCGTGGTGCATTCCATTGCGCTGCCGTGGATGGCGTTCACGCTCATCGTCTATCTGTTTGCGCTGGCCGGTGGTTTGGTGCAAACCTGGGGCCGCGACTACACCATCACGCTGGTGCACTTTCGCACGGCTTTTAACGTGGAGTGGGGCGAGTTTGGTGTGGTGTGGGCGGGCACGGCGTGGAACTCGTTTTTCACCACCATCAAACTTGCGGCCATCTCGGCGCCGCTCACGGCCACGTTGGGCATTGGCATTGCGTGGCTGCTGGCGCGTACCGAGTTCCGGGGGCAGGGCGCGTTTGAATTCGCGGCGCTGCTGGCGTTCGCCATCCCGGGCACGGTGCTGGGTGTGAGCTACATCCTGGCCTTCAACGTGCCACCGTTTGAGCTGACGGGCACGGCGCTCATCATTGTGTTGTGTTTCATGTTCCGCAATTTGCCCGTGGGGGTGCGCGCGGGCACGGCGGCTTTCAAGCAGCTGGACCGGTCGCTCGACGAAGCGTCCGTCATGCTGCGCGCAGGCAGCGTGCAGACGCTGCGCCATGTGGTGCTGCCGCTGCTCAAGCCCGCGCTGGTGGCGGCGCTGGTCTACAGCTTTGTGCGCGCCATCACCACCGTCAGCGCGGTGATCTTTTTGGTGACGGCCGAGAACGAGTTGGCCACCACCTACATCATCGGTCGTGTGGGCAATGGCGACTATGGCGTGGCGCTGGCGTATTGCACCGTGCTCATCGTCCTGATGTCCGCATCCATCGGCCTCATCCAGTGGCTGGTGGGCGAGCGAAAACTCGGTCGCCGTGGCACCTCTGCCGCGCAGCACTGACCCCATTGAGAAGAAGACACGCCATGAACAACAGCGGTGCGGGCATTGTGTTTCGCAACATCACCAAGCGCTACGGCGCTGACAGCAGCTCTGCCCTGGCCGTCAAAGGCATCAGTTTTGAGGTGCCACGCGGCACGCTCGCCACCATCCTGGGGCCGTCGGGCTGCGGCAAGACAACCACTTTGCGCATGATTGCGGGATTGGAGTCGCCCACCTCGGGCGAGATCTTCATTGGCGGCAAAGACGTGACCACGCTCGGCCCCGCGCAGCGCAACGTCAGCATGATGTTCCAGAGCTACGCGCTGTTCCCGCACATGAACGTGGCTGAGAACGTCATGTACGGCCTGCGCATGTCGGGCCAGCCCAAGGACGTGGCGCGCACCAAGGCCGTGGAAGCCTTGCGCGGCGTGGGTTTGGTGGGCTTTGACGACCGTCTGCCCAGCGAACTGTCGGGCGGCCAGCAGCAGCGTGTGGCATTGGCCCGCGCGCTGGTGCTGGAGCCCGAGGTGCTGCTGTTTGACGAACCGCTGTCCAACCTCGACGCTCGCCTGCGCCGCGAGATGCGCGAGGAGATCCGGGCGCTGCAGCAGCGCCTTTCACTCACCGTGGCGTATGTCACGCACGATCAGGCCGAGGCCATGGCCGTCAGCGACCAGATCATCGTGATGAACCAGGGGCTCATTGCGCAAAAAGGCACGCCCCGCGAGTTGTATCAAACGCCGCGCAGCGAGTTTGTAGCGGGGTTCATGGGCGAAGCGATGTTGTTCCCAGCCACTGCGCAGGGCGATGGAACGGTGCAGCTGGGCCCACTGGTGCTGCGCCCGCGCACCGTGGTGCGCAGCGGCCCGGTCAAGGTGGCGGTGCGGCCGGAGGCGTGGCGCATTGAGCGCCAAGGAAACGGGCTGTTGCCCGCCCGGCTGGAGAAATTCGCTTACCTGGGCGCGGTGCACGAATACACATTTGGTACAGCGCTGGGCAACATTTTTGTGGTGTCGTCCGACCTCGACGACGTGCTGGCCGTGGGCGACGAAGTGCTGCTGGGCCTGGGGGCGCATGGCGTATCGGTGGTTGGTAGTACCGAGGGCGTGGTCAGCGATGCGGAATAATGGCGGCATGACCCAACTTGACGCCCTCAAACAGTTCACCACCGTGGTTGCCGACACCGGCGACTTCAAGCAACTGGCGCAGTTCCAGCCCCAGGATGCCACCACCAACCCCTCGCTCATCCTGAAGGCCGTACAAAAGCCCGAATACGCGCCGCTGCTGCAAGACGCCGTCGCGCAGTTCAAGGGCCGCCCGATGGACGAGATCATCGACCGCCTGCTGGTGCGCTTTGGCCGTGAAATCCTGGCGACTATCCCGGGCCGCGTTTCCACCGAAGTGGACGCCCGCCTGAGTTTTGACACCAGCGCCACGGTCACGCGCGCCGAACGCATTATCGAGCTGTACCAAGCCGAAGGCATTCATATCGACCGCGTGCTGATCAAGATCGCAGCGACGTGGGAGGGCATCAAGGCTGCAGAACAACTCGAACGCAAGGGCATTCATACCAACCTCACCTTGTTGTTCTCGTTTGCCCAGGCCGTGGCTTGCGGCGATGCCAAGGTGCAGCTGATCTCGCCTTTTGTGGGGCGCATTTACGACTGGCACAAAAAACAGGCGGGCGCACAGTGGGACGAAGCTGCACGCTCGGGCGCGAATGACCCGGGTGTGGTGTCGGTGACGCAGATTTACAACCACTACAAGCGGTTTGGCATTGCCACCGAGGTGATGGGCGCGAGCTTTCGGAATGTGGGGCAAATCACGGCGCTTGCTGGTTGCGACCTGCTGACCATTGCGCCTGAGCTGTTGGCGCAGCTGGCTGCGAGTGATGCTCCGTTGCAGCGGGCGTTGAATGCAGACGCGGCCAGGGAGATGGACTTGCCTGCGCTGAACTATGACGAGGCCGGGTTCCGGTTTGCGTTGAATGAAGACGCTATGGCGACCGAGAAGTTGGCGGAGGGGATTCGGGCGTTTGCGGTAGATGCCGTGAAGTTGGAGAAGCTGATTCTGGCGGCTTGATTTTTTTGAGCTGTTTTTGAGCTGTTTTTGAGTTTTTTTGAATGGTTTTGGCTTCTAGCGCTTATGCAGTAAGCGCCGGTAGCTATCGTTTTTGGGGTGTAAGACTGCTCCCCAACCGGTCGCGCTGGGCTTTCGGCGCTCGATGGATAGGGGCGTTAGATGGCGCTGATGGCACTGATGGCGTCCTGTCGTGTCTGGCTATGGGCTTGTCACTGGTGCGTTTGGCGCACCAGAGGTGAGGGGTTTTTGACACAAATCTGCCACAAAGTTGGCGCGCAGCTGTAACAACGGACGCCGCCATCTTCCAAGGCTGAGCCCCCGGTGTATCGTTTGGTAACCAATTTACCAAGCATCCTCCCAGGCTCTCTCATGAAACTCAAAACCCGAATCCTGTGGCTGTGCGCGGCCACCTTGCTGGGGCTCGTGGTCCTGTCTGCTGTGGCGCTCACCACGCTTTATCAGTCGATGATGAAAGAGCGCACGGCGCAGTTGTCCAACCTGGTGGTACTGGCCCACGCGGCCGCGCAAAAGGCCTACGACCAGGAAAAGAGTGGCGCCCTGTCGCGCGAAGACGCCATCAAGGAAGCCACCCGCACCATCGGCAGTTTTGTGGACAAGGACAAATACTTCTTTGTCCGCGGCTTCGCGAACGACATCAACTACGTGCATCCCAACCCCAAACGCATTGGCATCGTCGATGAAAAAGGCGGCAAAGAGGCTGGGTTGCGTTACCGCGCTGCGTTGCAGGGCAAGACCATCGGAACCGTCACCGCGCCCGGCACGCGCCCCGGCGCGAAGGAGCCGGTAGACAAGCTGTACGCCATCATCAAGTTCGAGCCGTGGGACTGGATCATCGGCTTTGGCGACTATGTGGACGACATCGAGAACGCCTTCTGGCGCAACACGGCGATCCTGCTGTCCATCGGCGCGGTGCTGATGCTCATCGTGGCGTTGATGGCCTGGCAGATGCTGCGCACTTTGGTGCACCAGCTGGGCGGCGAGCCGCAGTACGCGGCCGATGTGGTGACGCAGATTGCCGAAGGAAATCTGGCAGTGGACGTGCAGACGCTTCCTGGCGACACCACCAGCATCCTGCACGCCATCCGCGCCATGCGAGACAACCTTTCGCACCTGGTGACCCAGGTGCGCGACAGCACCGATTCAATCACCACCGCGTCGTCCGAAATTGCAGCGGGCAACGGCGACCTGTCGTCCCGCACCGAGTCGCAGGCCAGCGCTCTGCAAGAGACTGCAGCATCGATGGAGCAACTGACCGCAACCGTGCAGCAGAACGCAGCCAATGCCAAGCGTGCCGACGAGCTGGCGCGTGCCGCATCGGACATGGCCGTGCGTGGTGGCGATGTGGTGCAGCAGGTGGTGGGCACCATGGGCTCCATCGACCAGTCCTCGCGCAAGATCGTGGACATCATCAGCGTCATTGACGGGATCGCGTTTCAAACCAACATCCTGGCGCTGAACGCCGCGGTTGAAGCTGCCCGCGCGGGTGAGCAGGGTCGGGGCTTTGCCGTAGTGGCCAGCGAAGTGCGCAGCCTGGCCCAGCGCAGTGCGGCGGCGGCCAAGGAGATCAAGGGCCTGATCGACGACTCTGTGGCCAAGGTGGGGCTGGGCACCCAACTGGTCGAGCAGGCGGGCGCCACCATGAGCGAGGTAGTGGCCGGAGTGAAAAGCGTGACCACCATGGTGGCTGAGATCAGCGCTGCCAGTGGCGAGCAAAGCGCAGGCATTGCCCAGGTCAACCAGGCCATCTCGCAAATGGACCAGAGCACGCAGCAGAACGCGGCGCTGGTGGAAGAAGCCCTGGCCGCCGCGCAGTCGCTGAGCCAGCAGGCGGTGATGCTGTCGCAGACGGTGGGGCAGTTCCGAGTGGCGTAAGCCACGGAGCCTGTCGGGTTTGGAAATCGTCGGCTGCAAATGGACCGCAGTGGTCCATTTTTGGCTACGCCGCTCTTCGAGAACGCCGTCTTTTTAGCCCCATGGCCGGGCTATGAGGCTGCGGTTTCGGCAAAAACTGTCCTCCGAGTCCGACGGGCTCCTGGGGCAGGGTGTTTGAAGGCCGGGTTCGCCCTGCCTTTTTCATTTCCGACCCTATGCAGTGGGCGTGATCAAGCCCGTCAGCCCCAGAAAGTGATCCAGCATGTGGAAGTGGTCTTCAAAAAAATCCTCTTCCAAACCTGCCAGCTGGTCGATGCGCGTCCACTGCACCAGCATTGCGTCGTCATCGGCCAACACCGCCGGAAACGGCGCATCTCCCAGGTCAAAGTAATGAGCATGCGTCAGCGTTCGCCCGCGCTGGCTGCGGTCAGGGTGGTCGAACACGGCCACGGACTGCAGCGCGGCGCGCATGGTGGGCTCAGGTAAATCGCAGTGGGTTTCTTCCACCAGCTCGCGCAAGCATGACTGCCACACGGTTTCGCGCTGTTCGATGAAGCCACCGGGCACGGCCAGCTGGCCTTTGCCGGGGGCGTGGGCACGGCGGATCAGCAGCACATGGTCGCGGCAGCGCAGCACGGCATCTACCGTCACAAACACGGGCGGGTAGGGCGCGGCGGACCAGGCCTGGCGGTAGCCGCGCAGCATTTGCCACTCTTGCTGCAGCGCCAGGTACTGCGGGGTGTGCGCAAACTGGATCAATGTGGCCAGGGTGCTGGCGGGCGTCTGGTCAGCCAGGGGGGCGAGGGCAGATGGCACCGTGTCGGGGCTCGCGCCAAACCAGGCGTCGCGGATGGCGGTGGCGTCGATGGGGCCCTGGCGCTCGACATGGATCAGCTCCCAGCCGGGGAACGCGCTGAGGTATCCGCTGGTGGCGTCTTTGAAGTGGCCCACCAGTCCGATTCGCCCACCGGGCAAGGTCATGCGGGCAACGCCCTGGCGCACGGCCTGCACCCACACGGCTTCGTTGTAATAGTCGCGCATGGGCAGCACCCGCACGCGGCTGCGGTCGGCCTCGGGCAGCGCGGCGCGCAGCATGGCCTCGCGTTCCGGCCAGGTAAACGGGTTCTTGGGCGAGCGTGCCTGCCAGGCCGATCCCACCACCACGATGACTTGCTGTGCGCTGTCGAGCGCGCGTTGCAGCAGCGCCATGTGGCCGTTGTGCACGGGTTCAAAACGCCCGATGTAGATGGCGGTATCGACCATGTGTCTCCAGTCGTTTTCGGATGATTTTGGAACTACTTTTAGATGTTTTTAGGCGCTAGCGCTTATCCATAAAGCGCTAGCAGCTATCTTTTTTGTAGTAATTTTACCGTGGAGCCGTTTCACACATACCGGGCCGCAATGGGCATCTGCCGCCCGCTGCCAAACGCCCGTGCCCGCACGCGCACGATGGGTGGGGCCTGGCGGCGTTTGTATTCGTTGCGCGCCACCATCATGCGCACGCGCTGCACCAGGGCGCGGCCTGCGTCGTCGGTTTGCAGCTGGGCCACAAACGCCTGGGCGGCGGCGTGTTCGGCGGTGGAAAGGCGGTCGCCTTCGATCAGCAGCTTGAGCACTTCGTCGAGCACGGGGTAGGGCGGCAGGCTGTCGATGTCGCGCTGGTCGGGCGCCAGCTCGGCAGAGGGTTCCTTGTCGATGATGGCCTGTGGAATCAGTTCGCGCCCCGCGTGTTCGTTGATGTGGCGCGAGAGGGCAAACACTTCTGTTTTGTAGAGGTCACCAATCAAGCCTAGCCCGCCATTGGTGTCGCCGTACAGCGTGCAGTAGCCCACCGAGATTTCACTCTTGTTGCCCGTGGTGAGCAGCAGGTGGCCAAAGGCGTTGGAGTGTTCCATCAGCACCGTGCCGCGTATGCGCGCCTGCAGGTTCTCCAGCGGCAGGCCTGCCAGCGGCTTGGCAAAGCTGGCCTCGAAATGCTGCGCATAGCCCGCCACCAGCTCTGCAATGGGGTGCGTGAAGAGCTGCACGCCCAGGTTGTGGCACAGCGCCACCGAGTCATCGACCGAGCCGCTGCTGGAATAGCGTGACGGCATGGTGATGCCGACCACGTTGTCCGAACCCAGTGCCTCCACCGCCAGCGCCAGGGTCAGCGCGCTGTCGATGCCGCCCGAGCTGCCCACCACCACCTGTGTGAAGCCGCAGCGCCGCGCGTAGTCCCGAAGGCCCAGCACGATCTGCTGGCGGTAAAAGTCCATGGGAGGGATGCCTTGCAGCGGCACGGCCGCCGGGTGCTCGCCTTCGGCCGTCAAAAAGCGCCCGCCTTCAAATCGCAGGGTGCGCACGTCTTCCACAAAACGCGGTGCTTCAAACACGATGCCCGCGTCTGGTTCGGCGGCAAACGACCCGCCGTCGTACACAAGCTGGTCGTGCCCGCCGATCTGGTTCACATACAGGATGGGCAAGCCGTGGCGGCGCGACGAGCCGCCAAACATCTGGTGGCGCTGCTCGCGTTTGCCCACATGGCTGGGGCTGGCGTTGATGCTGATCACCAGGTCGGGCGCGGCGTCGCGCATGCGCTCGAAGGGGTTGATCACGTAGTCGCCGCCATGGTCGTTCCAGCCGTCTTCACACACCAGCAGGCCAACCTGCGCGTTGCCGATGCGCAGTACCTTGGCCACGTCCGGGCCGGGTTCGAAGTGACGGCGTTCGTCAAAGATGTTGTAGGTGGGCAGCAGCTGCTTGGCGTATTGCAGGCGCACGGCGCCGCCTTGCAACACCAGCAGGCTGTTGTGCAGGCGTTTGCCCGGGCCGCTGGTGGGTGTGGGGGCACCTACCACCCAGTGCATTTGCGGCAGTGCGGCAGATGCGGTCTGCAGCGCGGCAAGGCCTGCGGCAATGCGCTGCTGGAAGGCGGTTTCCTCGAGCAGGTCACCGGGGTAGTAGCCGCAGAGGGACAGTTCGCTGAAAACGACCAGGTCTGACTGTTCGCGCGCGGCTTGCTGGGCAGCCGTGACCATGCGGGCCACGTTGCCCTCGATGTCGCCGACGGTGAAATTGAGTTGGGCTATGGTGATGCGGAGCATGTTTTTTTCCGTTGGTGCAGCAGAGCGGTCGAAGTGGCTGAACAACTCAGCGAAGCGGTCACTGCTAGGCGTTTCGTCGCAGACAGTACCGCAGGTACGGCAAGACGGAACAACGACGCCAGGAGTGTTTTCTCAGCCGCTCAGTGTGCAACGTTGAACACTTGGCGCAGATACGCCAGGTACGTTTCATCGTCGCACAGGGTTTTGCCGGGTGTGTCCGACAGCTTTGCCACGGGCTGGCCATTGGCATGCACCAGTTTCATCACGATGTTGAGCGGGCGCAGCTCGGGGGCCACAGCCGGGTCCGCCATGTCATTGGTCAGGTTCGTGCCAATGCCAAACCCGAGCTGTGTGCGGTCGCCAAAGTGGCGGTAAAGCATGAGCGCACGTTCGAGGTTGAGTCCGTCGGAGAACACCAGCCGCTTGGTGTTGGCGTCGATGCGCAGGCGGGCGTAATGGGCCAACGCCTTTTCGCCCCAGGCCACCGGGTCGCCCGAGTCGTGCCGCAAGCCATCAAACAGCTTGGCGAAGTACAGGTCAAAGTCGGCCAGAAAGGCGTCCATGCCCACGGTGTCGGTCAGTGCAATGCCCAGGTCGCCCCGGTATTCCTGCACCCAGTCTTCGAGCGCCGCCTTTTGAAAATCGCGCAGGCGCACGCCCAGCGCCTGGTAGGTTTGCAGGTATTCGTGCGCCATGGTGCCGATGGGCACCAGATTCAAATCACGCGCCAGCAGCACGTTGCTGGTGCCCTTGAACCATTGCGGCGCCTGCGTGGCAAAGGTCTGCACCACCTCGCGCTGCCAGGCGCCGCTGTAGCGGCGGCGCAGGCCAAAGTCGAACAGCTCGAATGGGTGGCGCAGCGTAGCTTGCTGCGCCAGCGCCTGCAGCTGCTGCACCTTGGCGGCCAGGCGTTCGCGGCCGCTGGCCAGGGCCGGGGCTGCGTCAAAGCGGCGAAAGTACAGCTCATTGACGATGGCCAGCACGAAGATTTCAAACCCCATCACATGCACCTGCGGACCGCGCGCCACGATGTGCAGTTGGTCGCCTTCGGCCCAGGCGTTGATGAAATTGCGCTGAAACTGAAAGATGCGCAGAAAGTCGATGAAGTCGCTTTTGATGTAGCGCAGAGAGCCCACGTAGGCCAGCTCGCCCTGCGTAAAGCGCAGCGTGCACAGGTGGTCGAGTGCGGCGTTCACCTCGGGCAGCAGCTCGGCCAGCGGGTAGGCCGGGGTGTTGCGGCACACAAAGCGGTATTCGCTTTGCGTTTGTGGGTGGCGGTGCAACAGGGCCTGCCACATGGTGAACTTGTACAGGTCGGTGTCGAGCAGGCTGGTGATGATGGGGTTCATTGTTTGCTCCTAATGTTGTAGCTATTAGCGCTTTATATATAAGCGCTAGAGGCTGATTTGACTGCTATTCTCAAGCCGCACTCCATGCGCGCGCATGGTGTCTAGAAAGGCTTGGTGCTGTACCTCAAACCCACCTACCGGGCTCATGCAGTCCGTCAGCAGAACGATGTGCTCGGGCCGCGCCCCGTGCTTCAGGCGGGGCAGGTGCTGGACGATGTGTTCGGTGGTGGCACGCACGCAATGGCTGCTGGCCTCGCCCGCAATGAGCAACAGGTCGGCGGTGTTGAGCGCATCGAGCAGCCGGGTGTTGAGTGCGGTGCTGGGGTCATCGGCATCCACCACCTCGGCCTCGATGGCGCTGTAGTGTTCGGTCCAGGGGTTGGTGCCCTTGAACACGTTGTGCACCGCGCGCTGGCGCTGCAACTGCCAGTCGCCGCAGGCGGCCAACACGTCGGCATGCACGCCATGGCCCCAGCTTCCGATCTCGCAGTGCACGGGCCACACCATGAGGGTGTAGCGCCCGCGGGCTTCGAGCGCGTCCAGGTACGCCAGCGTGCGGGGCAGGTGGGCGGGGTTGCGTGGCGCAAAAGCACCTGCGCGCACCTGGGCGGAGGTGATGGGCGTGAACGGCCCCACGGCACGCCCGTCGGCCTGTTGCCAAAAGCCGGGGTGGGCCATGTCGATGCGCTGGTGTGAATCCAGGGTGACCGTGACCGCGTCGACTTGTGCGGCGTGGGTGCGGATGAACGCGGCCACGCGTTGCATGTCTGCATGGGCGCCTGCCACGGGCAGGCTGGGTGCGGTGCGTGCACCCGTGGTGGGATCGGTGGGCTGCCAGACCGTGGGGAAGTCGCAAAAGTCGTTTTGCGGGTCGATCACCAGAAGCTGGATGTTGCGGGACATGGTGTTCTCCTTTGCTGTGACTGCAGTGTAGGGTTGTTAATTTAATATTGCAACTAACAAAATGAATACCTGATGTTCATCCGGGTTCGCAAGAATATTTCAAAAGAAGTAGCTGGTAATCGATGCATGAAGTGGTAGCCTTGTTTGTCCGAATTTGCACTGAACTATCTCCAAAACACCCATGGCCCCCGTGAAAGACGCCGACGCCCCTGCCATCCTCTGCACCGTGGATGTGGTGCTGCTCACACTGCAGCAGGGCAGTCTGCAAGTGGCCCTGGTGCGCCGCGAGCGGGCGCCTTTTGCAGGCGTGCTTGCGTTGCCCGGCGGCTACATTCACGCGCAAGACGACACCGATGCGCAAGCCAGCGCGGCCCGGGTGCTGCGCGACAAGGCGGGCCTTCAAAGCCCCTATCTGGAACAACTGGCCACCTTTTCGGGCCCGGTGCGGGACCCGCGGGGCTGGTCGGTGGCGGTGGTGTATTGCGCATTGGTGCCGCACGCGGTGTTGGTGCAGGCGGCGGACCGCATCACGCTGGTGGCGGTGGATGGGCTGCCCCCCTTGCCGTTTGACCACCGCCAGATCATCGACACCGCCGTGCAGCGAGTGCGCAGCAAAAGCCAGTATTCGTCGCTGCCGGTGCACCTGTGCGCTGAGCCGTTCACGCTGCCGCAGTTGCAGTTGGTGTACGAAGCGGTGCTGGGCGAGCCGATCAACAAGGTCAGTTTTCGCCGCAAGGTGGACGAGCTGGCCATGCTGGAGGCCGTGCCCGGCGCCCTGCAGATGGGCGGTGCACACCGGCCCGCGCAGCTGTACCGGGTGCGGGCCGCGTACCGACAGGCGTTGTCGTTGAGCGCTCGGGGCTTGTAAAGGCGCTCCAGTGAACGGTGGGGCGGCACAAAAAAGTTGGACCCTGTCATGGAAATCTGGCACAAACGCAGGCGATGTGTCCCATGATCGCGGTTCGCGCGGGGGTGTGCCTGGGCAGGCCGGCGCGGGGCAGGGGTACGGGGGATCGGCTGAACCTGGAGGGTTCAGCGCAGAAGTCTTCAGCACCACCAATAATTTGCCGGCACGCTGCGCGTGCTGGCCTCTGAGGGAGATTCATGTCTTTGCGGCTTAAATTCAATCTGGTGCTGGCGGCAGTGCTGCTGCTGGCTGCGGCGGGTGCGGGGGGCTACGTGCACCGGTTTGTGCAGCAGTCGGCCATCGAGGAGGTGCAGCACAACTCGCAGATCATGATGCACTCGGCCATGGCGATCCGCGACTACACCACGGAGCTGATCAAGCCCCATCTGGACGTGACGTTGGCCGAAAAGTTCTTGCCCCAGACCGTGCCCGCCTATGCGGCCACCGAAACATTGCGCCGCTTGCAAAGCCGCTTTCCGGGTTACGAATACAAGGAAGCGGTGCTCAACCCCACCAACCTGCGCGACCGTGCCAACGAGTGGGAAGAGCGCGTCATTAACGACTTTCGGGACGGCAAGGCAGAACTGAAAAAAGAGGTGACCGGCGAAGTGGGCGAAGGCATGCACCGCGCCATGTATGTGGCCCGCCCCATCACCATCAAGCAGCCGCAGTGCCTGGCCTGCCACAGCACGCCGCAGGTGGCGCCGCCCACCATGATCAAGGTGTATGGCGACAAGAACGGGTTTGGTTGGAGCATGAACGAAACCGTGGGCATTCAGGTGGTCAAGGTGCCCATGTACTTCCCGCTTGAAAAAGCGCGCCAGACTTTCTATAACGTCATGGGCGCCCTTGTCGCCAGTTTTGTCTTGCTGTTTGTGGTGCTCAATCTGTCGCTGTCGTCGCTGGTGATCGAGCCCATGGCCCGACTCAACCGCAAGCTCGAAGACCTGGCTACCAAGGACTTTTTGACCGATCTGGTCAATCGCCGCCGCTTCTTCGAAAGGCTGGAGGCCGAGATGGCCGAGACACGCATCCGAAAGAGCAGCCTGTCGGTGGTGATGCTGGACATCGACTTTTTCAAGCGCATCAACGACACCTTTGGGCATGACTCGGGAGACGTGGTGCTCAAGGCCACAGCGCTTCGCGTGCGCGAATTGCTGCGGTCGTCGGACTGCGCTGCACGGTTTGGCGGTGAAGAGTTCATCCTGCTGCTCAAGGAAACCCCGGTGGACGCCGCTATGGCCATGGCCGAGGCCGTGCGCGCCCGCATTGCCAGCGTGCCTTTTGACTCGGTAGGCCATGTCAGCGCCAGTTTTGGTGTGGCAACGTGGGACCACAAGGAAGACAGCCACGCGCTCATCAAGCGGGCCGACACGGCGCTGTATGTCGCCAAGTCGCGTGGCCGCAATTGCGTGGTGCAGGCCGAAGAAGCGAAGTAACCTGAGGTGACAGCGCAGCGTGCACTGCACGGTCAGGCGGTGGCAGCCTTGGCCTCTTCGTAGTCGGCGCGGTAGCTGGTGGCCAGTGCCATTTTCTGCTTTTCAGTGAGCAGCTTGCCGGCCATCTGAAAGAAGCGGTGTTCTTCTTCTTTCAGATGGTGTTCCACCTTTTCAGCCAGTTTTTTGGCCAGCGGCAGCCACGTGGGTGTCGCCGGGTCCGCGTCTTCCAGCGATTCCACCAATTCGTCGATCTGGTGGTGCTCTGAGATAGCGTGGCGAGACAAGTCAATGCCCGCATCATGTGCCATCAGCGGCACATAAAAATGACGGTCTTCGGCCAGTGCGTGCGCTGCCAACTCGGTTTTCAGTTGGTCAAAAAGCGCGCCACGCTCAGGCGTGTCGCCGCTGGTTTCGGTGAGTTGGCGGTACAGCGTGCGCTGCAGCTCATGGCTCTCACGCAGCGTTTCAAAGATGTTGAGATCGGCCATGGGTCCCTTGTGGATGTGTGGTGATGTCGCGCGAAGCGAAGCGAAGCGAGGCGAAGCGAAGGGAGTGACGTACTTACTTCAGTACCTTGCGCGCAGCACCCACGCCGATGGCGGCAAGCACCACAAACACGACGGCCAGCACCAGAAACAGCACAAACAAAACCTTGGCGATGCCCGCTGCACCGGCGGCGACTCCCGTAAAACCCAGGGCGCCCGCGACCAGGGAAATCAGGGCAAAAACGATGGCGTACTTCAACATGGGGGCGCTCCTTGCGGTGGTTGTCAGGCAGCGTGGGGCTGCGAATGGGGATGCAGGAACGATAACGGCGAGCGGTCTGAGTGGTCGTCAGCTTGGGCGGGTTGCGGATGTAGGAGGGAGCCGCTGGGTGTGCTGCTTGCACTGAGCGGTCGGAAACACGTTCGGAGAGCCCAAAAGAAAAGCCGCAATGCGGGGAGCGTTGCGGCTTGTGAGGCGGTCCTGGGCCGTTCGGCCAGTGTTGACATCGCTTTCGCGACAGGACTGTGCCCTAAGAACGACTGCGCATTTCGCGCGTGGGCTTACAGCCCGGCTGCAGCACGCAGTGCAGCAGCTTTGTCGGTCTTTTCCCAAGTGAATTCGGGCTCTTCGCGCCCAAAGTGGCCATAGGCCGCTGTCTTTTCGTAGATCGGGCGCAGCAGGTCCAACATCTGGATGATGCCCTTGGGGCGCAGGTCAAAGTGCTCACGCACCAGAGCGGCAAGGCGTTCGTCCGACACCACGCCCGTGCCTTCGGTGTACACGGTGATGTTCATGGGCTCGGCGACACCAATGGCGTAGGCCACCTGGATCTGGCACTGGCGCGCCAGGCCAGCGGCCACGATGTTCTTGGCCACGTAGCGCGCGGCGTATGCGGCGCTGCGATCCACCTTGGTTGGGTCCTTGCCGCTGAAGGCGCCACCGCCGTGCGGGCAGGCACCGCCATAGGTGTCCACGATGATCTTGCGGCCGGTCAAACCGCAGTCGCCTTGGGGGCCGCCGATGACAAAACGGCCGGTGGGGTTGATCAGGTAGCGCGTGTTCTGCAGCCATTCCTTGGGCAGCACGGGCTTGATGATCTCTTCGATGATGGCTTCGGTGAACGAGGCCTTCATCTTGGTCTGGGTTTCGCTCTGGTCAGGGTGGTGCTGGGTAGACAACACCACGGTGTCGATGCTGTGAGGCTTGCCGTCCACGTAGCGCATCGTCACTTGCGACTTGGCATCGGGGCGCAGAAACGGCAGGCGGCCATCCTTGCGCAGCTGGGCCTGGCGTTCCACGAGGCGGTGCGCATAGTAGATGGGCGCGGGCATCAGCTCGGGCGTTTCGTCACACGCGTATCCGAACATCAGGCCCTGGTCACCAGCGCCGGTATTCAGGTGGTCGTCGCTGGCCTGGTCCACGCCCTGGGCGATGTCGTTACTTTGCTTGTCGTACGCCACCAGCACCGCGCAGCCCTTGTAGTCGATGCCGTAGTCGGTGTTGTCATAGCCGATGCGCTTGATGGTGTCGCGCGCCACCTGGATGTAGTCGACGTGGGCGTTGGTGGTGATCTCGCCTGCCAGCACCACAAGGCCGGTGTTGGTCAGCGTTTCGGCGGCGACGCGCGAGCGGGGGTCTTGCTTGAAGATCGCATCGAGAATCGCGTCAGAGATCTGATCGGCTACCTTGTCGGGGTGGCCTTCAGAGACGGATTCCGAGGTAAAGAGAAAGTCGTTCGCCATTTGAATAAACTCCTGTGTTCCGGCATTTGGGGCGTTGCCCTCACCCCGAAGGAGCTTTGGCGAACGCTTTAGCAGATTTTTTTAACGTCGCCCTGCAAGTTGCTCATTTAACTCAGCGACCCCGCTATTTTAATGCCAGTCGTCTTTCGATTCTTTTCCGTGTTACCACTGTGGTTGCTGCACGCGCTCGGCGCAGCCATGGGCTGGGTGGTGTTTGCCGCATCGCCCACGTACCGGCGCAGGTTCGTGGCGAACGTGGCGTTGGCGGGGTATTCGTTGGGGGCCGTGCGTGCCGCCGTGGCCCATGCGGGGCGCATGGTGGCGGAGCTGCCGCGTCTTTGGCTGGGCGCCCCCATGCCGTGCCAGCTGACCGGCGATGCCTGTGTGGATAGCGCTTACGCAGCCGGGCGCGGCATTGTGTTTCTCACGCCGCACCAGGGGTGCTTTGAATTGGCAGGGCAGGCGGTCGCACGGCTCTGGAGCGTCGAGCGTGGGCCTATTACGGTGCTTTACCGCCCCGCACGTCAGGCGTGGCTGGCCAAGGTGATGGAAACCGCTCGCAACCGCCCCGGCATGCTGGCGGTGCCCACCACGCTGGCAGGTGTGCGCCAGATGCTCAAAGCCTTGCGCCGGGGCGAGGCCGTGGGCCTGCTGCCGGACCAGGTCCCGCCGGAGGGCCAGGGCCAGTGGGCCCCTTTTTTTGGCCGCGATGCGTACACGATGACCTTGGCAGTGCGGCTGGCGCAGCAGACCGGTGCAGCCATCGTGCTGGCACGTTGCGAGCGCCTGCCCTGGGGACGGGGATTTGTCACCCATTTCGAACCGCTGGCGCAGCCGCTGTCGGACCAACTGGACCTTGCCGTTGCGCAGATCAATCAGGCCATGGAACACCTCATTCGCCAATGCCCCGAGCAATACCTGTGGGGTTATGCCCGCTACAAGCAACCGCGCGGTGAAGCGGTGGCAACGGCAGAGGTGCGTGCATGACGGGGCGCCTGGGGGTTTGGTTCATGCGCGTGCTGGCGCGCTTGCCGCTGCCGGTGCTGCGCGGCATGGGCTGGCTGATTGGGCGCATCCTGTTTGTGCTGGCCGGGCCTCGTCGGCGTGTGGCGCTGCGCAATCTGGCGCTGTGTTATCCCGATGCGACACAACAGCAGCGCCGCGCCTGGGCGCAAGAGACGTTTGTGGTGTTCTGCCAGTCGTGGCTGGACCGCAGCTGGTTGTGGTTTGCACCGCGTGATGTGGTGCTGGAACGTGTCAAGCTGACGGGCGCGTTGAACGAGCTGGACGGCGACACGCCAACCATCATTTTTGCGCCGCATTTCTACGGCATGGATGCGGGCGGCTCGGCGCTGACCTTGCACACGCAGCGCGCTTTCACCTCGATCTTTTCGACCCACCCGGACCCCGCTGTAGATGCGTGGTTTCGCCAGGGGCGCCAGCGCTTTGGCGATGTGCGCATGCTCAACCGCAATGACGGGGTCAAGCCCATCATTTCCAACCTGCGCAAAGGTGGGCTGCTGTACCTGCTGCCCGACATGGACTTTGGCCGCAACGATTCGCTGTTTGTGCCGTTCTACGGAGTGCAGGCTGCTACCGTGCCGTCGCTGTCTCGTTTTGCGCGGCTGGGGCGGGCCAAGGTCATCGCCATGGTGACGCGCCTCACGCCGACCGGTTATGTGGCCGAGATCACGCCAGTCTGGAGCGGCTACCCCACCGAAGATGCCGAGGCTGACACGGCGCTCATGAACCTCAATCTGCAGCGCTACATCGACGTGTCGCCGGGCCAGTATTACTGGGTGCACAAGCGCTTCAAGACGCGACCCGAAGGCGAACCGTCAATCTATTCCTGACGGAGAGTTTCAGGAAAGTTAAAGTAAAAATGGCCGCTAGCGCTTACTGGTAAAGCGCTAGAAGCTATCATTTTTGCTGAAAGAAGCGTTGCAGCTCCTGCGCCACCCGCTCCGGGTGTTCGTGCACGATCCAGTGCGATGCGTGTTCCACCTGCCGCAGCTGCAGCTGCGGCACCCAGCCCGGCAGGCCGTCGAGCAGGCCGGGCAGCAGGGCGGGGTCGTCCATGCCCCACAGCACCAGCGTGGGCACCGTCACCGTCAACATCGAATCAGGCAGGGTGATGGCTTGGGCGCCCGGGTCGCCCTCGCGCGGTGGGCGCAGGGGGCTGGCGCGGTAGTAGTTGCAGGCGCCGGTCAGGCCCTGCTGCCACAGCGCACGGTATTGGGCGCGCACGCTGTCGGTCAGCCATGCCGGGGCTCTGCCATCCGGGGCGTTGAAGAATGCAAACAGGCGGCGGAAGTCGTCTTCGGCCAGCAGCGCTTCGGCATCGGGTCTGCACAAAAAGTGCATGTACTGGCTGCCCGCCTGCTGCGCTGCGTTGTGCTGCAGCTCGCGCAAGAACGCGCCGGGATGCGGGGAGTTGAGGATGGCCAGCCGCTTCATGAGCTGCGGCTGCTGGTTGGCCAGGTTCCAGGCCACGGCGCCGCCCCAGTCGTGCGCCACCAGGCATTCCAGCGCGCTGCCAGGGCATTCGTGGGCGATCAGCGCCACCAAGTCCTGCACCAGATGCTTGGCTCGGTAGGCGTCCACTTCAACCGGGCTGCTGGACGGGCCAAATCCGCGCAGGTACGGCGCCAAACAGCGGTAGCCGCCGTTTTCGGGGCGGGAAAAGTGCAGCAGCAACTCGTCCCAGATAAAGGCTCCCTCCGGGAATCCGTGCAAAAACAGCAGCACCGGGCTCCCCGCCACGCCGCTCACGCGGCAGTGCAGGGTGGTTCCGTGGGGCAGGGAGACGGCGTTGGTTTGAATCATGGCGCTACGCATTTAATAGCTGCTAGCGCTTGATGGATAAGCGCTAGGGCCTAGTTTGACTGAATATCCTCAGAATCATCGAGCTCTGGGGGCTCATCGGTGGGTGCTGGGCCTGCAACGGCCAGGGCTTGCGCGGGATGCGCCCATTGCCACAGTAGCTGCGCCACCTCGTCCACGCCCTGTTTCTTGAGGGCCGAGAACATCATCACCTCTCCGCCGGCCGCGTTCAGTCGCGTAATCGACAGGATCTTGGCTTGCTCCGAGCGCGTGAGCTTGTCGGCCTTGGTCAGCACGATGAGGAATTTCAAACCTTCTTCGACCCGTGGGCGCAGCACCTCCAGCAGGGCCTCGTCCAGCTCGGTCAACCCGAGGCGGGGGTCGCACAGCAAGACGATGCCGGTCAGCCCGGGGCGGCTGACCAGGTAATTGACCATCACCTGCTGCCAGCGCACCTTGTCGGACCGCGACACCTTCGCGTAGCCATAGCCGGGTAGATCCGCGAGCACCGCATCGGTCACGCCGTGTTTGCCCAGCGAGAACAGGTTGATGTGCTGCGTGCGTCCTGGACGTTTAGAGGCGAACGCCAGTTGCTTTTGCTGAGTGAGGGTGTTGATGCAGGTGGATTTTCCTGCGTTGGAGCGGCCCACAAAGGCGATTTCAGGAACGTGGATGGGCGGCAGGTGGTGCAGCTGCGCGGCCGTGGTCAGGAACCTGGCGGTATGCATCCAGCCCATGGCGATCTTGGCGTCAGGTGCGGGCGGAAGGGAGCCAGCAACTGGCGCGGTAGAGGATGTCGTCATGGGGAATTGGGCTAAGAGGAACCATCATTGTAGAATCGCGAGGTTTTGCGCACATAAACACAGACCCTCGATATGAAGTTGCTCGCCTCTTTGCTGACGGCTGCCATCCTGGCAGCACCTGTTTTTTCGGCCTATGCAGCAGGGGAAACTCCTGCCGCGCCACCCAAGGCGGCCAAACCGGATCTCGTCAAAGGCGAGGCCCTGTATACCGCGGTGTGTGCGGCCTGCCATGGCGCAGATGGCAACTCGGCCATTGCAGCCAACCCCAAACTGTCGCGGCAGCACCCGGAGTATCTCGTCAAGCAACTGCACGAGTTCAAGTCCGGCAAGCGCAACAACGCCATCATGAAGGGCTTCGCTTCGGCCCTCAGCGATGACGACATGAAGAACATTTCGTACTGGGTGGCTTCCAAGGCCGCCAAGCCCGGTTTTGCCAAAGAAAAAGAACTGGTTTCCCTGGGTGAACGCATCTATCGCGGCGGCATTGCAGACCGCCAGATCGCTGCCTGCGCTGGTTGCCACAGCCCCAACGGTGCAGGTATTCCTGCCCAATACCCTCGCCTGTCGGGCCAGCATGCCGACTACACGACGGCGCAGCTCAACATGTTCCGCGATGGATCGCGTGGCAACAGCACCCAGATGACACAAGTGGCGGCCAAGCTGAACGACAAGGAAATCAAGGCTGTTTCGGATTACATCGCTGGCCTGCGCTGATTGAACTTTGCAAAACAGTGGCCCTTTAAGGTTCTTTGAACCGGGTCACACGGAACCTACCGCCAATAACAAACCCAAAAAGGGCGGGTCCATCGCACAGATGGCCCCGCCCTTTTTCTTTCGCGCCCCGCTGCCCTTTTTCATTCATGTCCGACAACACCCAAGGCCTTAGCCTGAAGTCTGGCTCCCAGGCCCTGCGCGCCGGGGTCGAACTGCTGTCCTCCATGCGGTTCGCCATCTCGCTGCTGACGGTGATCTGTATTGCCTCGGTGATCGGCACGGTGCTCAAGCAGCATGAGCCGGCCGCCAACTATGTCAACCAGTTCGGCCCCTTCTGGGCAGAGCTGTTTGCGGCGATCCAGCTCAACGCGGTGTACAGCGCCTGGTGGTTTTTGCTCATCCTGGCTTTTCTGGTGCTCAGTACCTCGTTATGTATTGCCCGCAATACGCCCAAGATCCTGGTCGACATCCGGGTCTACAAGGAAAACATCCGCGAGCAGAGCCTGAAGGCTTTTCACCACAAGGCCGAGGCCGACCTCACCGCATCTGCAGAAACCGAAGCGCGCCGCATCGGCACCATGCTCTCTGGCGGTGGCTGGAAGGTGCGCCTGCAGCAGCGCGACACCGCTGCAGGCCCCGGAGCCGGGTGGATGGTGGCCGCCAAGGCCGGTGCTGCCAACAAGCTCGGCTATATCGCCGCGCACAGCGCCATCGTGTTGGTGTGTGTGGGCGGCTTGTTGGACGGCGATCTCGTGGTGCGGGCGCAGATGATGCTGGGCGGCAAGTCGGTCTACACCGGTGGCGGGCTGATTGCCGACGTGAAGCCCGAACACCGCCTGTCCGAGCGCAACCCCACCTTCCGCGGCAACCTGCTGGTGGCCGAAGGCACGCAGTCGAGCACGGCCATCCTCAACCAGTCCGACGGCGTGTTGCTTCAAGACTTGCCGTTTGCCATCGAACTCAAGAAGTTCATCGTGGAGCACTACTCCACCGGCATGCCCAAGCTGTTTGCCAGCGAGATCATCATCCACGACAAGGCAACTGGCGAGAAAACGCCTGCGCGTGTGGAGGTGAACCACCCGGCCAGCTACAAGGGCATTGAGATCTACCAGTCGAGTTTTGACGACGGTGGCTCGCTCCTCAAGCTGCGTGGCGTGCCCATGGTGGCGGGCGCGAAGCCCATTGAGGTCGAAGGTGTGGTGGGTAATTCAACCCAGCTCACCAACAACGGCGGCGGTGCGGGCGGCGACACGCTGACGCTGGAGTTCACGGCGCTGCGCACCATCAATGTGGAAAATTTTGCCGGCGCGGGCCCCGGAAGCACGGGTGTGGATGTGCGCAAGGTGGATCTGCGCGAATCGGTCGAGTCACGCCTGGGTGCCGCGAACAAGACGGTCACCAAGAAAGAACTGCGCAACGTCGGCCCCAGCGTGAGCTACAAGCTGCGCGACGCCGCTGGCCAGGCGCGTGAGTTCCACAACTACATGCTGCCCGTCGATACCGGCGATGGCGTGCCCGTGTTCTTGCTGGGTGTACGCGAAACCCCCTCAGAGCCGTTTCGCTACCTGCGGGTGCCGGCCGATGACAAGGGCAGCATGGACGGATTCTTGCGCATGAAAACCCTGCTGGCCGACCCGGACGCGCGTGAGCAGGCTGTGCGTCGCTATGTGTCGCAGGCCATCGATGCATCGCGTCCTGACTTGGCAGACCAGCTACAGCAATCCGCGTCGCGCGCGCTGGCCCTGTTTGCAGGCCAAGGCATCGTCGATGGCAAGCCCACCGGTGGTTTGCAGGCGGTGTCCGACTTCATGGAAGCCAATGTGCCCGAGGCCGAACGTGCACGCGCGGGTGAAGTGCTGGTGCGCATTCTGAACGGCACCTTGTTCGAGGTGGCCCAGCTTTCGCGCCAGCGCGCTGGGCTGCCCGCCTTGCCGCAGGACGACCAGACCCAGGGTTTTATGACCCAGGCGGTGCTCTCGCTCAGCGACGCACAGATTTACCCCGCACCGCTGGCGTTTGAATTGAAGGATTTCACCCAAGTGCAGGCCAGCGTGTTTCAGGTGGCGCGAGCCCCTGGCAAAAATATTGTTTATCTGGGCTGCACCTTGTTGATTCTGGGCATTTTTGCCATGCTCTACGTGCGCGAACGTCGCATCTGGGTGTGGCTGGCGCCGCAGGACGGCCGCACCCACGCCACCATGGCCTTGTCGACCAACCGCAAGACCATGGACGGCGACCAAGAGTTTGTAGAGCTCGCACAGAAACTGATCGGGGCCGCGCCCCGCGAAGGTAAAGCATGAACACCGCCACCTCAAGCAACACAACAGCGCCGACCACCATCTCATTGAACGAGGGGTTTTTTGCCCGCCGCAACTGGTTCGACTGGCTGTTTGCCGCCATCGTGCTGGTGGGCGGCCTCTATGCGCTGCAGCGGTATGGCAGCTTCATGGACGGCTACGAAAAAGGCATTCTGCTGGGCGCAATACCCTGCACCATCTGGTTGTGCTGGTTCTGGCGGCCGCTGCGGGTGCTGCTGCTCATCGTGGCAGCGCTGGCGTTAATGGCCATTGGGCTGTATCAGCAAGACGGCGCAGGCAGTCTGGCGCGGGCCGAAACGGTGTTTGGCCTTAAGTATTTTCTGTCGAGCCAATCCGCCATCCTGTGGATGAGCATGTTGTTCTTCATGAGCACCGCG
Organism: Acidovorax sp.; assembly: GCA_030692685.1. GTDB lineage: Bacteria > Pseudomonadota > Gammaproteobacteria > Burkholderiales > Burkholderiaceae_C > Acidovorax. The sequence goes on from JAUXZO010000160.1 coordinate 26,922, forward strand.
TTTTATTGGATCGGCATGTTTTCGCGCGGCGAGGGCAAAACCATGAGCATGCTCGGCTCGCGCATTGCCTGGGTGGCCGTGGCCATGGCGCTCATCGGCACGCTGGTGCGCTGGTATGAGAGCTACCTCATTGGCCCGGACATTGGCCACATTCCGGTTAGCAACCTGTACGAAGTGTTCGTGATGTTCTGCTGGATGACTGCGGCGTTCTATCTCTACTATGAACAGCAGTACGACACGCGCGCCCTGGGTGGCTTTGTGATGCTGGTCGTGAGTGCTGCTGTGGGCTTTTTGCTTTGGTACACCGTAGTGCGCGAGGCGCATGAGATTCAGCCCCTGGTACCCGCCCTCAAAAGCTGGTGGATGAAGCTGCACGTGCCCGCCAACTTCATCGGCTATGGCACCTTCGCGCTGGCGGCCATGGTCGCCTTTGCCTACCTCATCAAGCAGCAGGCCACAGAGACCCGCTGGTACAAGCTGGCGCCATTGTGGCTGCTGGGCGTGGTGCTGTGTTTTGAGCCCATTGTGTTCCGCCAAGACGCGACCGAAAGCGGCGGCAGTTACTGGATGGTGTACTTCGGCGTTTCTGCGCTGATCGTGGCGGGCATTCTGCTGGGGCGCAAGCGCATTGCCGAGCGTCTGCCGTCGTTCGAGATACTGGACGACGTGATGTACAAGTCCATCGCCGTGGGCTTTGCCTTCTTCACCATCGCCACCGTGCTGGGAGCGCTGTGGGCCGCGGAGGCCTGGGGCGGCTACTGGAGCTGGGACCCGAAGGAAACCTGGGCGCTGATCGTCTGGCTCAACTATGCCGCCTGGCTGCACATGCGGCTCATGAAGGGGTTGCGCGGCACCGTGTCGGCCTGGTGGGCGCTGGTGGGCTTGGCAATTACCACCTTCGCGTTCTTGGGTGTCAACATGTTTTTGAGCGGTCTGCATAGCTACGGCACGCTGTGATGCGGGTGATGCGGAGAGGCCCCGGGGCATAAGGCGCAGGGCAGCAACTATTGCGTCTTCGGTGTAACCTGAACAGTCCAGGGAACGAACTAACAGTTGTCCTGCTCTACCGCACAGCTGTTTCAACCCGATAACGACCGGAGGCCCGCCCATGACATCCCACCGCAACACTGGTTTCAACCACCCCATCCCCTCAGAGATCACCCCACGCTCGGTGTACGAGGACCGTCGCCAAATGTTGCGGCTCATGGCAGGCGGTGCGGCAGGTGCTGCGATGGCAGCATGGGCAGGGCGGGAAGCCATGGCCCAGCAAGCCCAGGTGATGCGGCCCAATAAGCTGGCCGCACTGCCCGGCACCAAGTCAACAGTGGCTGGCGCCATGTCCATGGAAAAGCTCACCGACTACAAAGACGCGAGCACCTACAACAACTTCTATGAGTTCGGCACGGACAAGGCCGACCCCGCGCGTAACGCCCATACGCTCAAGACCATGCCGTGGACGGTGGAGGTTGAAGGCCTGGTCAAGAAGCCGGGCAAGTACGGCATTGAAGACCTGCTCAAGCTGAGCGCCCAGGAGGAGCGTATTTATCGCATGCGTTGTGTGGAAGGCTGGTCGATGGTCGTCCCGTGGGTCGGTTACTCGCTGGCAGAACTCATCAAGCGCGTGGAGCCGCAGGGCAACGCGAAATACGTGGAATTTGTGACGCTGGCCGATAAGGCCACCATGCCTTTTGTGGGCTCGCGGGTGCTCGACTGGCCGTATGTAGAAGGTCTGCGCATGGACGAGGCCATGCACCCGCTCACGCTGCTGACGTTTGGCATGTACGGCGAGGTGTTGCCCAACCAGAACGGCGCGCCCGTGCGCCTGGTGGTGCCGTGGAAATACGGTTTCAAGAGCGCCAAGAGCATCGTCAAGATCCGTTTTGTAGAAAAAGAGCCAGGCACCGCTTGGAACAAGGCGGCCAAGCAGGAGTACGGCTTTTACTCCAACGTGAACCCCGAAGTGGATCATCCGCGCTGGAGTCAAGCCACAGAGCGCCGCATTGGTGAGGACGGTCTGTTCGCCAAGAAGCGCAAGACACTGATGTTCAATGGCTACGAAGCCCAAGTGGGGCAGCTCTACGCGGGCATGGACCTCAAGAAGTTTTACTGACCCAGTGTCTGATGCGTCCTGCACTTGCCCTCCGGTGAGTCTCTAGTGACGCGCGAGCCCATGCGAAAACTTCTGCTCCATCCCGTCGCCAAACCCGTGGTGTTTGTGTTGTGCCTGCTGCCACTGGCGTGGCTGTTTTACGCCGCGCTGGCGAACCAGCTGGGCGCCAATCCCGCCGAGGCGCTGATCCGCGCCACGGGGGATTGGACGCTGCGCGCGCTGTGCCTGGTTCTGGCAGTCACCCCGCTTCGGGTTTTCACGTCCACCCCGCAACTCGCCCGGTTTCGGCGCATGCTGGGTTTGTTTGTGTTTTTCTATGCAGTGCTGCATTTGCTCAGCTACAGCTGGTTTGACATGGGGTTTGATGTGGGCGACATCGTGCGGGACATCATCAAGCGACCCTTCATCCTCGTCGGCTCGCTGGCGCTGTTGCTGCTGACGCTGCTGGCTGCCACGTCCTTCAACCGGGCCATCAAGGCGATAGGTGCCAAGCGCTGGCAGATGCTGCACCGCACGGTACATGCCGTTGCAGCACTGGCGATCCTTCACTTCTTCTGGATGCGCGCGGGCAAGAACGACTTTGGCGAAGTGGCGGTGTATGCCGCCATCCTTGCGGCATTGCTGGGGTGGCGCGTCTGGAACGCGCTGCGCAAGCGGCGTGCTGCGCGGGCAGGGGCCTCATCTGCAGCTGCGTCCCGCGCAGCCGCCCACACCAACTGAGTATTGCGCTATAAAATATATAGCTAATAGCGTTTGATGGATAAGCGCTAGAGGCCAATTTGACTCATATTTCGGAGTCAACGGCCCATTGTCGGCGGGGTCGGGCGCATCTGGCGCGTGACGGGGTCGATAAATGCCGTAGGGACTTGGTAGGCGCGGTCGTCGAACAGGTCTATGCCGCACATCAGGTTTTCGATCCAGTGGAAGAAGTCGTTGATGGCTTCCTTGCCCACGATGGGTGCGCCGTGTTGTGGCACCAGCATCGAAATGTCCAGTTGCCGCGCCATGCGCGTCCACATGCGCAGGATCTTGTTGGACACCATGTACCGGCGGTGAAAGCCTTCCATGCGCGGAATGTGCGCCTTGAGGTCGGTAATCGGTACGCGCGCTTCGGCGCCCGACATCATCGACACCCCGAGGTCTCCGGTAAACAGGATGCGGCTGACCGGGTCATAGAAGTGGAAGTTGCCTTCGGAGTGCATGAAATGCGCAGGCAGCAGCACCAGCTCATGGCGCCCCAGCGGCAGATGGCCGCCACTGTCGGGCACACCGATGACGCGGTTTTCTGTTTTCCCCACCTTGGTGAAGTGCGGCGCAAAACGCTCCCACACCCGCGAGATCACCAGATTGGCCTTGGTGCTGGTCATCCACCGGTCGAGCGACGCAATGATGTCCGGGTCCGCATGGGAGGCGATCACGTAAGACAGCTTGTGAGGCGGGAAATGTTTGGTCATTCCCATGAACAACTCATTGAATGCGAGGTTGCCGCCCGGGTCGATGATGGCACCGGTGTCGTCGTCCACAATCAAAAACTGGTTGGCTTGCACCGCCTGACCGTCCTCTTCAATGAGGTCGGTAAACATCAGGCAAGCGTGGTTCTTGTCGCGGTAAAGTTCGATGGCCATGGCCGTCCTGCGGTGCAATAAAGCGCAGACTGTACGAGTGCCGTGGCGTTGATCGCTTGATGAATATCAAGCGATCCGGTGTTAGCGCCCGTGGTTGCGGAGGGCGAGAAAATGCTCAGCGCGGTGCTGATGCGGCTGGCGCCGGAGCGGTCGCAGGTGCCTCTGCGGGAAGGGCGCTCCCGCCGGGAGTCAGCGTCTGCGGTAACGTCGCTCGTTGGGAGGCGGATGAATCAGAGGGCAGAAACAGGGGGCCTCGTTGTCCGCAACCTGCAAGGGCCGCCGCACTGGCAGCAAGGACAAGTGTCCTGACTAGAATTTGGGAAGCTTTCAACATGCGTAAATTGTAATGACCGACCTTGAATTTCTGGACCACGCCGAAAAACTGCTTCTGGGCGTCGAGCGCAGTTGTGACTTGATCAACGACACCACCGACGCCGATGTTGACGCCCAGCGCTCAGGCGGCATGGTGACGCTGACATTCCCTAACCGCAGTCAGATCGTGATCAACCTGCAAAAGCCGTTGCATGAGGTCTGGATGGCGGCAAAGTCTGGCGGGTATCACTACCGGCTTGATGGCAGCCTGTGGCAAGACACCAAAGGTGCTGGGGAGTTTTTTACATGCCTTAGTCGTGATGCGGCTTTGCAGTCCGGGTTGCCGCTGGCCTTTACTGCCTGAACCCGCGACGAGCAAGGTGCCGGTAAAGGCATCTGCTCGGCTAGGGTTTGATCGGACTGTGGGAAATGAGGAATGAACCGGTCTCTTAGTTGCGGAACAGATCGAGAATTCGACTGCGTTCCTCAGCTGGTGGTGGCGTTGTGGGGGCCACCGCTGAGGACGCCGACCTGTCGTCCAGCCCTACGCTTCCCACTCCCCCGTTGCGTGCGTATTCGTCGTAGAACCACTCACCGCCTACGTTCACCACGCCAGGGGGAACCGGCGTCTCCATCACAGGCACTCCCTTGAGGGCCTGCTGCATAAAACTGATCCATACGGGCAGGCTGAGCCCGCCACCCGTCTCGCGGTTGCCAAGGTTGCGCGGTGTGTCGTAGCCAATCCAGGTAACCGCTGCAATGGTCGGTTGGTACCCCGCAAACCACGCGTCCCACGAGTCATTGGTGGTGCCTGTTTTGCCATACAAATCGGGCCGCTTGAGGGTGCTCTGAGCGCGGGCAGCCGTTCCGGAGCGGGTCACTTCTTGCAGCAAGCTGTTCATGATGAAAGCATTGCGCGCATCGATGGCGCGCGGCTGTTCGCTGGTCACTGGGGGCGTCGTCTCAGAGATGACGCGGCCTTTGTGGTCGGTGACCTTGGTAATAAGCCAAGGGTTCACGCGATAGCCGCCATTGGCGAACACGGAATACCCTGCTGCCACCTGCAACGGTGTAGCGGCGCCTGCACCCAGTGCCATCGTCAGATACGCTGGATGTCGATCGGCATCAAATCCGAATCGCGATACCCATTCCTGTCCTGCCTTGGGACCTACGGCCTGGAGCACGCGGATGGAGATCATATTTTTGGATCGGGCGAGCCCGGTACGCAAGCTCATGGGGCCGTCGTATTTGCCGTCGTAGTTCTTCGGTTCCCAAGGCTGGCCGCCCGTCACGCCTGCATCAAAAAACAGGGGTGCGTCGTTCACAATGGTTGCTGGTGTGAACCCCTTCTCAAGGGCCGCTGAGTAGATAAAAGGCTTGAAACTGGAGCCTGGCTGGCGCCAAGCTTGTGTGACGTGATTGAACTTGTTCTTGTCAAAGTCAAAACCGCCCACCAGCGCACGAATGGCTCCCGTACGAGGATCTAGTGCGACAAAGGCTCCCTCGACCTCTGGCAACTGCGTGATTTCCCAGGTATTTTTGGGCGTCTTGACCACTCGGATCACCGCTCCGCGACGAATCTTGATGTTGGGTGGGGCTTTGTCGCTCAGTCCCGATTGGGCGGGCTTAAGCCCATCGCCCACGATCTCCAGCGTATCGCCGTTGGCCCGTGCCGCAACGATCTTGCGTGCACTCGCATCCAGCACGACCGCCGACAAGACGTCGCCGTTGTCTGGGTGGTTGGCGAGAGCGTCGTCAATGGCGTCTTCAACCTCTTGGGCCGCGGTGGGGAGCGCTACGAATTTCTCAGGGCCACGGTATTGTTGGCGTCGCTCGTAGTCCATGATGCCCTTGCGCAACGCCCCATAGGCCGCGTCTTGCTCGGCGGCATTGAGCGTGGTGTAGACGTTTAATCCTCGGGTGTAAGCCTCGTTGCCATACTGGGCGAAGATGAGCTGCCGCGCCATCTCAGCCACGTACTCTGCATGCACTCGCGTGTTGTCCGGGCCCGAACGGATCTTTAACTCTTCTTTTTTCGCATTGACCGCGTCTTGTGCAGAAATGAACCCGTTCTCCTGCATGCGCTCAATGATGTAAAGCTGGCGTGATCGAGCACGCTTTGGGTTACTGATGGGGTTGTAAGCAGAAGGAGCTTTGGGTAGCCCCGCCAGCATGGCTGCCTCTGCAATGGAGACTGATTTGAGCGGTTTACCAAAATAGGACTCTGAAGCCGCAGCAAAACCATATGCGCGATTTCCCAGATAAATCTGGTTCATGTAAATTTCAAGGATTTGGTCTTTTGACAACAAATGCTCTAATTTAAAAGTAAGTAAGATTTCGTAAATTTTGCGTGTAAATGTTTTTTCTGAAGAGAGATAAACATTGCGAGCGACTTGCATCGTGATGGTCGAAGCCCCTTGGCTTTTTACCTTCCCTAAATTTGCAAGACCTGCTCGCATCACGCCTTTGTAGTCAACGCCGCCATGTTGAAAGAAGCGGGTGTCTTCAATGGCAAGAACGGCATCCTTCATGACCTTGGGGATCTCTCCAATTGGCGTGAGGTTGCGCCGCTCTTCGCCAAACTCTCCGAGGAGCGCGCCTTCTGAAGAGTAGACCCTCAAAGGCAATTTCGGTCTGTAGTCTGCAAGGTCAGAGATGTCTGGAAGGTTCGGATAGGCCACGGCAAGAGCCACGGCGATCGTCAGAACAAGTGCCACAGCGCCGGCTGCTGCAAGCCCAGCCAACCAAAGAAAAACGCGGACAACCCAGCGGAGCCAAGTGGGGAGTGGTCGTGTTGAGGTGCTGTCCGATTTCTTCTCGGAGGGTTTCGAGGGGGGGGTCCGCGGCATATCGCTCCGATGGGGTAAGACAGCGCATTATAAAAAATGTCTGACCCAACGATGACCGAAATACGCCGCGCTTCGTTCTGTTGAGCTTGCCGGAAGGCGCTTCACTCGCGCTGAGCGGCATTGCACCAGTACAAATTTCCGTCTGCTTTTGGCAACGCTCCTCAGCTGTTACAGCGGGAAAATTCTTTGCCGGATAACTATCTTACTGATAGCATTCATGTGAAGTGTTAAGTTTTGTTGCCTCATTTTGGCAAGTTACAGGGGACCAATCTTGAGCTCAATGGGGTCTTTGTTCAGCCGCCAGTCGGCACCGCTGCTGGGAATCGACATCAGTTCTTCCAGCGTCAAACTGGTGGAGTTGGGTCGTGACAAGGCAGGTGGTCTTGTACTAGAGCGTTGTGCTATCGAGCCGCTGGAACGCGGTTGGATCACCGACGGCAATATCGAGAAATTCGATGAGGTTGCGGACGCCTTGCGTCGGCTCGTGAAAAAAAGCGGAACTAGAACGAAAAATGTCGCGCTCGCTCTTCCACCGTCTGCGGTGATTACAAAGAAGATCACCTTGCCTGGTGGAATGACCGAGCAAGAGCTTGAAGTGCAAGTCGAGTCCGAAGCCAATCAGTACATCCCGTTTTCGCTGGACGAAGTTAGTTTGGACTTCTGTGTGATTGGGCCGAGCAAGAATGCGCCCGGGGACGTCGATGTACTGATCGCAGCTTCGCGGCGTGAAAAGGTCCAAGATCGGCAAGGGCTGGCCGAAGCGGCGGGTCTCAAGCCTGTCGTTGTAGACATCGAATCTCATGCGTCTCGGCTTGCTGCTGGGCGACTCATTGAAGCATTGCCCAAAAATGGCGTGGACGCCATGGTCGCACTTTTTGAAGTTGGGGCCTTAACTACCAGTATGCAAGTCATTCGAAACGAAGAAGTTTTGTATGACCGCGACCAAGCCTTCGGCGGTGCCCAGTTGACACAATTGATTGTTCGGCAATACGGGTTTTCGGTCGAAGAGGCGGAAAGCAAGAAGCGCAATGGCGACCTGCCGGAAGATTACCAAGCGGCGGTTCTGCGCCCTTTTGTAGACAGCATGGCTCAAGAAATAGGAAGGGCATTGCAGTTCTTCTTCACCAGTACGCCACACAACCGCGTGGACCACATCATGCTTGCAGGCGGCTCGGCACCTTTGCCAGGTTTGACTGAGGCGGTTACACAGCAGACGGGGTTTGCTTGTAGCGCGGTCAATCCTTTTGATGGCATGGAAATCGGAAGTTCCGTTCGGCTGAAAAAGATGGTCCGTGAAGCCCCCTCCTACCTGACGTCTTGTGGCTTGGCCATGCGGAGGTTCCTGCAGTGATATTGATTAATTTACTCCCGCACAGGGAGGCCGCTCGCAAACGTCGGAAGGAGTCCTTTCAGGCGACGATGTTTGCATCGTTCCTGGTTGGGTTGGTAATAGCTGGAGCCATTTATTGGTGGTTTCAGATGATGATTGTCGGACAGCAGGAGAAAAATAATTTCCTCCAGAGTGAAATTAAAATTCTCGAAAATCAGATTAAAGAGATTGCAACAATTGAAGATGAAATCGCTGCGCTAAGAGCGCGACAAAAAGCTGTTGAGGATTTGCAATCTGATCGAAACTTGCCAGTTCACCTGCTCAATGAGTTGGTTAAACAAGTTCCTGATGGAGCGTATGTAAGTAGTATCAAGCAGACCGAGCAAATCATTGAAATGAAAGGTGTTGCTCAATCAAACGAGCGCGTTTCAGAAATGTTGCGGAATTTGACAGACAACACGCCTTGGTTGTCCAAGCCAGAATTAGTTGAAATTGTTGCAAGCAATATTAATCTGACCGCCAAGGATCAGCGAAGGGTTTCTACATTCAATCTGCGTTTCAGATTGATGAGAACTGGTGAAATTCAGAAGGTAAAAGATCCCGCTAGTTCTGGTGTAGTGGCAGGAAAATAGCATATGCCCAAAAAAACAGCTCCATCTATTGATTTTGCCGCTTTGCAGGAAAGTACGGCAAGGCAATTTCGCAACCTCGATACTAAGGACCCATCACTTTGGCCAATTGCTCCCAAAGTATTGCTTTGCCTATTCATTGCTGTGGGTGTTGCGGCCGCACTTTGGTTCGGAAAAATTAATGAATTTGAAGCAGAACTTGAGGTGGAAACTGCAAAGGAACAGGCGCTTCGCACGGATTACCAAGCGAAGCTGTTGAAAGCGGTAAGTTTGGATGCCCTCAAGCGCCAAAGGGAGCAAGTGCAGCAGTATGTTATTCAGTTAGAAAAACAACTGCCGAGTAAGGCGGAAATGGCAGCGCTTTTGTCGGATATTAACCAAGCAGGGCTTGGGCGAAGTTTACAGTTCGATTTGTTTCGTCCCGGGCAGATTGTTGTTCGCGAGTTCTATGCTGAACTGCCAATCGCTGTTCGGGTTACGGGTAAATATCACGACATGGGATCGTTCGCTTCAGATATAGCTCACTTGTCGCGTATTGTAACGTTGAATAATATTTCGATCGCCCCTACAGCCAAGGACGCGGGATCATTGACAATGGATGCCACCGCGCGTACTTTTAGATATCTCGATCCCGAGGAAATTCAGGCGCAAAAGCAAGTATTAGGAGCCAAGAAGTAATGACTTCAAATCGAATAATTCTTGCATGTCTAACTCTGCTTGTCCTTTCGGGATGCGGTGCTGGTGGCGATGATGAGTTGCGGCAGTGGATGTCCGAGTTGCGGTCTACCACCAAGCCCAAAGTAACACCGCTTACGGAGCCAAAACAGTTTCTACCTCAAGCATATTCTGCGGAATTGGGCGTTGAACCGTTCAACTCTGTGAAATTGACACAGGCATTACGTAGAGATTCAGCACAATTGGCTTCAAACGCGGCTTTGATCGCTCCTGAGATGGCTCGGCGAAAGGAGCCGTTGGAATCTTTTCCCCTGGATGTGATGGCTATGGTGGGAAGTTTGGACAAAAAAGGGAGTCCAACTGCTTTGCTAAAGGTAGACAACCTTCTATACCAAGTTCGCGCTGGAAATTATATCGGTCTGAATTACGGGAAAATAACTCGAATCAACGAGAGCTCAATCCAATTACGTGAAATAGTGCAAGATGCTACTGGTGATTGGATTGAGCGCGCTGCTACGCTGGATCTGCAAGAGGGCAAGAAATGAAATACGTCAAAATTTATACACATAAGCTGTGTCAGTATGCCGTGGTCATATCGGCAGCGTTATGCGCACCGCTAGAAGCGTGGGCCCAATCTGCCATCCAATCGGTTGTTGGTAGCACGCAAAATGGAGTTGATGTCGTGCGGATCGAATTTTCCGAGCCGCCTCAAGGATTGCCTACAGGTTTCTCCATTCAATCGCCTGCCCGGATTGCTCTGGATTTTCCAGGGACAACGAATGCTAGTGGGAAAACTGCATTTGAGGTCAATCAAGGTAATCTGAAATCCGTAAATGTCGTTCAAGCTGGAGATCGTTCTAGGGTTGTTCTGAATTTGAAAACCGCTACTTCTTATCAAGCTGAGATTCAAGGAAAATCCCTGCTGATCTCGTTGAGTAACGGACTGTCTGCAGCTGCCATTGGTCCGGCTGCGCAACCGCAAGCGCAAGTATTCTCAGATAGCGCTAACTCTGATGTGTTGGCCTTAAAAGACGTAGATTTTCGTAGAGGTTCTGACGGATCCGGTCGTGTTGTCATAACGCTGCCGTCCAGTCAAGTCGGCGTTGATATCAGGCAGCAGGGCAAGGGCTTGGTGGTTGATTTTCTTAAGTCTTCTTTGCCGGAGGGGTTGCGCCGGAAGTTGGATGTCGCGGATTTTGGTACACCTGTCCAGATGATTAATACCACTCAGCAAGGGGAAAAAGTGCGTATGCTCATCGAGCCGGTGGGCGAGTGGGAGCACAGTGCATATCAGAGCGATAGCCAGTTCGTTATTGAAGTCCGTCAAAAGAAAGTTGACTTGACAAAGTTAACCCAGGGTCCTGGATATAGTGGTGAAAAACTTTCACTTAATTTCCAAAATATCGAGGTTCGATCTTTGTTGCAAGTAATTGCGGATTTTACGAATTTCAATATCGTGACATCGGATACGGTGACGGGCTCTCTGACGCTCCGGCTGAAAGATGTCCCTTGGGATCAAGCGCTACAAATCATTATGGATGCGAAGAGTTTAGGCATGCGGAAAACAGGCACTGTTTTGTGGATAGCTCCTAAGGATGAGATTGATGATCGAACCAAGAAGGACTACGAGGCGGCTGCAGCGATTCAAAAACTTGAGCCGCTCCGGACGCAAGCATTTCAGATGAACTATGCCAAGGCCGTCGATATGGTGGTTCAACTAACTACTTCAAGCGGAGGAAGTGGTGCCGGTACTTCCAATCGCTTCCTGTCCGAGCGTGGAAGTGCGATCGCTGAGACGCGTACCAATCAGTTGTTTGTAACTGATACATCTAGCAAGTTGGAAGAAGTCCGACAGCTGCTCGCGACTCTGGATGTGGCTGTGAGGCAGGTGATGATTGAAGCGCGAATTGTTGAGGCTTCAGATACGTTTGGTAGGTCTCTCGGCGTGAGATTGGGTGCGACTGACCTACGCGCTAACCGTGGTGGCGACGGTGGATATGGTATTGGAGGCGCCAATCGTGTCGCCTTTGGCACTAGTTACAGCAATGCTGTTTCTTCAACTAGTGCTGGTGGAGCAGTCAACACCTTGGGTAATTTTGTCAATCTCCCTGCAACTGCTGTTGGCGGCTACGATCCTTCTAGTTTTGCAATCTCCATATTTAATTCGGCTGCCAACCGATTTCTTAATCTCGAGATTTCCGCGTTGGAGGCGGACGGAAAAGGAAAGATTGTCTCTAGCCCGCGAGTTGTTACTGCTGATCAAACAAAGGCGTCTATCGAGCAGGGTACTGAATTTCCATACCCAGTTACCGCTCCTAATGGTGGGACTGTAATCGCATTCAAAAAAGCTGTGCTTAAACTTGAGGTTACCCCGCAAATAACTCCAGAGGGGAATATAATTCTGGATCTGGATGTTAACAAAGACAGCCCAGGTGAGGTGCTTAATAATGTTCGTGCAATTAATACGAAACATATTAAAACGCAGGTTCTGGTTGAAAATGGCGGGACGGTTGTTATCGGTGGTATTTTTGAGTTGTTTGAGGATACAGCCGAAACTAAAGTGCCGTTTCTAGGGGATTTGCCCGGAGTTGGTAATCTTTTCAAAACTCGCACAAAATCGGCAAATAAGCAAGAAATGTTGGTTTTCATTACACCTAAAGTTATTACTGATCGGTCTGCCAGTCGTTGAGATTGATTTCATCTAGGTGTATTGGCTTTAAATGCATTGAGCTATTGGTTGGATATGGCGATGTGGTAGTGATAGGCGGTGTCTCTGTTCTGGAGTGCCATCCAAAAAAATCCTTGCGCGGTGGAATTGCGCAGGCTTCCCGTTTCCTGGAAGCAGGAAAAGGAATAGGCCAAATGATAAATACCGTTGCTTGTCACTCTGCAAGCAACAACTGATCGTGCCCCCGTTTATTGGTTATTGCGAATTAAGGATGAAGAGATGAAAAACGTGTTCAGAATATTGGGGTTAGGGTTATCTGCGGCATTGATCGCTTGTGGCGGGGGGGGCGGGAATCCTGGTTCGAACCCTGGCGGTGGAGCTGCGACACCAACCGTCGCAAGTGTGGTATTTCAGCTTGATAAAAATGCGTTGGTTAATTCAGGAACTGACACGGCGGTTTTAACTGTCACGGCGCTCGATACCAATAATAATCCCGTCGAAAACGCCGGGCTGACAGTTGCCGTTGACTCCGGTATATATACGCCCGTGACAGTTGTTTCCGATGTTTCAGGCCGAGCGTCTGGAAGAATATCCATCGGCGGAAGCAAGGCTAATCGAGTCATAAATGCAACTATAAAGATGGGTGGCCAAACAGCGGTGGCCGCAATTCCTGTGACGGGAAGCCAGATTACATTGTCACTGGTTCCTGCCACGCCAACTCCTGGAGGGAGTGCGACTCTTTCCATCAAGGTGACTGATGTTAATGGAACGGGTATTGCGCAGACCGCAGTTAAGCTAGCGGGAACACTTGGTTTTGCACAGACGGTAAACACTGACAGCGGCGGCAATGCCTCTGCTCAATTGCAAGCCGTTCCTGCAAGTGCTGGAACGTATTCTTTGGAGGCTATTGCAGCAGGTGTGGCTGCGCGCCAGGATGTTTCAGTTCTTGCTCCTGGCGGTACCGGTATACCGGACGCAACGGGGGTCATTAGCGCAGCTAGCCTTGCAATTACGCCTAACACGATTGCACCCAATGCTGCAGGCTCCAACATTAGCCGGGCGGGTTTGAGGGCGGTTTTCCAAAATTCGTCCAATCAAGCCATTAAAAATGTGCGAGCCCGATTTGAAATCATTCCACCCGGATTGGGAAGCGATGAAAAAATATCTACGGGTATGGCCACTGTTTACAGCGACACCAATGGCCAAGCGATTGCCGAGTACATCGCTGGGACGAGATCCAGCCCTACAGATGGCGTACGGATTCGCGTCTGCTATGGCTTGACCGACGCGGAGATTGCGAATGGCGCGTGTCCGAATTCCAGAGTTGCATCAATGACGGTTGCGAGTCAGCCGCTTTCTATCACTCTGGGTGATAACAACGAACTGGCCAGAGGTACGGATAATTTGACCTATATCAAAAAATTTGATATCGCAGTCGCGGACGCTGCAGGTAACGCAGTTTCGAATGCACAAATCTCAGCAAGTGTAGATCTCCGGATCTATCAAAAGGGACCATATGCGGGTCCGCGCACCTTGTGCTTGAACGAAGACACTAATCGCAACGGATTCTTAGATGCAGGCGAGGACATTGATGGAAATGGCGTAATATCTCCGCGTAAGGCTGATGTGGTCTTGTCCTATGTGGGTGCGAAAACGACCGGGACGAATGGTCGAGCCACTATTCAAGTGGAATACCCCATGAATGTGGCGACCTGGCTCTTTTACGCTGTGAAGGTTACTACCAGTGTGGCGGGTTCAGAGGGAACTGTTGAAAAGCTTTACCGCACGGACTTCATAGAAGGAGACGACAAGAACGGTTCTTTCTTGACGCCTCCTTATGGCGTGAATAATTGCACAACACCTGGATGAGTCTCGCTTTCTAGCTAGCTATTCGTCCCATTGGTGACGTTGCGTTGGTGGGTTTCCCGGCGCTCCGCACCTCATCCGTGGGTCGGCTATATCTCCCGAGGGTGGGTTCTGTGGACCCCCAGAATCAGCCTTCCATGAGCGGGAGAGCGCTTTATTGAGGTTACGCGGACCACGTTGTTCAAATTAACTGCCGACATCGCGTCCGCGGTTGTTCTGTGACATGTGCGGTGTTACGAGTGCAGTAAATCGAGCACTGTCATGAGTGTGAGTTAGTGATTTACTACTGAACGCCTTGCCCCGTGTTATTTGTGGTCGGTTGTGCCGGAAAACGGCACTGCATTCACCGCCGCAGCTACGAGCGTCGTTGCAGCGGCGCGTCAACTTGGATAAGCAGCGTGATTCGCTGAAACTCGAAATTGCGCATTCCGTTGCCTACCTTGGTTACGCTGCTGCAATTGGAGCTGGTGGGAGGCGGTCGCGTGGCAGTATTTATGAGATGGCTGCCTTAAAATTGGCCGATCATGCCCACTGTTATTACTCCCCCCAACTTTGGTTTTCAGTGCGATGGCGCAGCTCGCTTGCCGAGTGTGCAAACTGTAACCATCGACCTAGGTGAGCGCAGCTATCCGATCTTGATCGGTTCTGGTTTGCTCAATGCTCCATCTACTTACGTAGCACTGCCCAACGCAGCCTCGGCGCTCATCGTTACCAACACCACTGTGGCGCCGCTCTATGCCGATGCGCTGCGTACCGCCTTGGCAGCGAAATACCCTCAAGTTCATTTGGTGGTGCTCCCCGACGGCGAAGAGCACAAAACTTGGCAAACCCTGAATCTGATTTTTGATGCTCTGCTCGTCCACGGCTGCGACCGCAAGACCGTGCTATTCGCTTTAGGCGGCGGTGTTGTCGGCGATATGACCGGTTTTGCCGCCGCCAGCTACATGCGCGGAGTACCGTTCGTTCAGGTGCCCACTACCTTGCTGGCTCAGGTGGATTCGTCGGTGGGCGGCAAGACCGCCATCAATCATCCGATGGGCAAAAACATGGTGGGCGCTTTCTACCAGCCGCACTTGGTAGTGTGCGACTTGGCAACGCTCGATACCTTGCCTCAACGTGAGCTGAGCGCTGGCCTGGCCGAGGTCATCAAATACGGACCGATTGTCGACATGATCTTTATGGACTGGCTCGACGAAAGTATGGATGCGTTGCTGGCGCGCGAGCGTGGCGCCCTAGCGTATGCGGTGCGTCGCAGCTGTGAGATCAAGTCCTGGGTGGTAGCGCAGGACGAGCGCGAAGCCGGTCTGCGTGCCATTTTGAATTTCGGCCATACCTTTGGCCACGCCATAGAGGCTGGCATGGGCTACGGCGCGTGGCTGCATGGCGAGGGCGTTGGCGCAGGCATGGTGATGGCGGCAGAGCTGTCGCGCCGTCTCGGGTTGGTGGATAGTGCTTTTTCCTCGCGCTTGACGAATCTGTTGCTGCGCGCGGGGCTTCCGGTACGCGGGCCACTGCTTGATGCGACTGACAACGCCGGACGCTATCTGCAGTTGATGCGTGTGGATAAAAAATCGGAAGCTGGTGAAATCCGCTTTGTGCTGATTGACGGCCCCGGCGAGGCCGTCGTGCGTGCGGCGCCGGATTCGCAGGTGCGCGAAGTGATTGATGCCTGCTGCGTTGGTGCGCTCTTCAATCTATAGCTGGCAACGCGTTCATCAAAGCGTTTGAGGTCAATGTGTCTCGAAAAACTGATTTGGCACCTTACGCCTGCGAGCCAGCGCTGACGCGCGGACGGCGCTACCCTGAGCCGCTCGCGCCCACGCGCAACGACTACCAGCGCGACCGCGATCGAATTGTGCATTCCACGGCGTTTCGACGTCTAGTCTATAAGACGCAGGTTTTCCTGAACCATGAGGGCGATCTCTTTCGCACGCGGCTCACGCATTCGCTCGAAGTGGCGCAGCTCGGACGTTCCATTGCACGCTCGCTGCGAATCAATGAGGACTTGGTCGAGGCCATTTCGCTCGCGCATGATCTTGGCCATACGCCCTTCGGCCATGCGGGGCAGGATGCGCTGCACGGTTGCATGGCTGAATTTGGGGGATTTGAGCACAACCTGCAAAGTCTGCGGGTGGTGGACAAGTTGGAGCAGCGGTATCCGCAATTCGACGGTTTGAACTTGACCTTCGAGGCGCGCGAAGGGATCCTGAAACATTGCTCCCGGTTACATGCCCAACAGCTCGAAGTGCAGGAACCCAACGGCGTAGGTAGTCGATTTCTGCGGCGCGAGCAACCCAGCCTGGAAGCGCAGTTGTGCAATTTGGCCGATGAGATTGCCTACAACGCACATGACATCGATGATGGCGTGCGCTCCGGCTTGATCACTCTGCCGCAACTGCAAGAGGTGCCATTGTTTGATTGCTACCGTGCGGAGGCGCAGTCGGAACACCCCGAGCTTGGACAGCCTCCTCTCCATCGCCGCCTGTTGTATGAAGCGATCAGGCGCATGCTCAGTGCGCAGGTGTACGACGTGATTGATGCGACCCAAAAAGCGCTGGCTGATTGCAATCCATCAGATGTGGACGCTGTACGCAAGGAGTGCCCCCCACTGGTGATGTTCAGCGATGCGATGCGCGAGCGCTCGCAAACGCTCAAACGTTTTTTGTTTCAAAACCTGTACCGTCACCCTCAGGTGATGGAGACCACGGGCCATGCACAAGAGATCGTGCGTGACCTATTTGCTGCGTACACCACAACCCCCCAGGAAATGAAAGCCGCTTTTGCCGAACAGGCATCGCTGGACGAGGGCCCACTTCGCGCCCGCACCGTAGCGGACTTTATTGCCGGGATGACAGATCGCTTTGCGGCGCGAGAGCATGAACGACTGACCGGGCGACGTTTATTGAGCTAAAGAGCCAAGGTGCTGGTTTTCAGCGCTCCTCCGCGCGCTTTGAATTCACCCTCGTGCGTGCAGCCGCGAGGGCTGACGGTGCAGTGATGCCCGGTAAAATCTGTGGGCACTCCACAGCGCCCAGGCGCGTCTGTTTCATGACATCACATCTCCCCGTCCCCACTGCCGGATCTTCGGACCCCGCCGGCTTGTTTGTTTCCGACACAGTCCGGTGGCTGGAACGGGCCGTTATCGGGCTGAACCTGTGTCCTTTTGCCAAAGGCGTGCACGTGAAGGGGCAGATTCACTATGCGGTGACACTGACGGAAGATCCCGCCGAGGTGCTGGAGTTGCTGCGCACTGAACTTGGCGCTCTAGTGGGGATGCCTGCGCAGACCAGAGACACAACCTTGATCCTGCTGCCGCATTGCCTGCAGGACTTTTTGGACTTCAATGATTTTCTCGAAAAAGCAGAAGCTGTCTTGGATGCCATGGACTTGACGGGTACCTTGCAGATCGCCAGTTTTCATCCGCAGTTTCAGTTTGCTGGCACCGATGTAGACGACGTGACCAACTGCACCAATCGTGCGCCGTATCCGACCTTGCATTTGCTGCGCGAGGAGAGCATTGATCGCGCGGTGGAGGTTTTCCCCGATGCAGAAGCCATCTTCGAGCGAAATATCGACGTCCTGGAAGGACTGGGGATGGAGGGTTGGACTAGCCTCGGTGTGGGAGCCAGTCCGATCGGAGCGTGGGCTCCTGCGGTTGCGGCTGCGAAAGGGGTGGCGCAATGAAAGACAAGACTTCTCTTGCCCCCCAGGCTCGCGGGCCCAAAAAAAATGTGACGGCAACCCAAGGGGGGGCAGGGGAGCTGTCAGAGCTCCGGCCCGGCCAGTCGGTAGAGCTGCTCAAAGAGCTGCACATTCTGACCCGCGACGGAAAGCTGAACCAGGATTCGCGCCGCAAGCTCAAGCAGGTCTACCACCTGTTTAACTTTATCGAACCCTTGTTAGCAGACCTTTCTGCTAGTGCCCACGGTCCTACGCTCGCCGACCATGGCGCGGGCAAGTCGTACTTGGGGTTCATCCTGTACGACCTGTATTTCAAGGCACTGGGACGCGGGCATATCTATGGGGTGGAGACCCGGGCCGAGCTGGTCGACAAATCTCGCGTCCTCGCGCAGAAGCTGGGCTTTGCGCGGATGTCTTTTCTCAACGTGTCGGTCGCTGAGTCTGCCGATACCGAAGAGCTGCCTGCTCAGATCGATGTGGTTACCGCCCTGCATGCTTGCGACACAGCAACGGACGACGCCATTGCCTTTGGTTTGCAGAAACGGGCCCGGGCGATGGTGCTGGTGCCCTGTTGCCAGGCCGAGATGGCGGCCTGCCTTCGCCAAGGCAAAGCACTGCAGTTATCGCGCACTCCGCTGGCAGAGCTGTGGCGCCACCCCTTGCACACCCGTGAGTTGGGCAGTCAGGTCACCAACGTCTTGCGCTGCCTGTATCTTGAAGCGAATGGCTACCAGGTCACGGTGACGGAATTGGTGGGTTGGGAGCACAGCATGAAAAACGAGCTGATCATTGCGCGCTACACCGGCCAGAAGAAGCGCAGTGCAGCCGAGCGGCTGCGCGCCATCCTCGAAGAGTTTGGCCTCGACAAGGTCTTGGCTGCACGGTATGGGCTGGCCCCCGCGTCTCGCGCATCGCACCAGCTGGCCGCAGCAGAGCAAGACCCAGAGCCCATGGTGGACTGACGACCCATGGCCCGCCTTCCGCGGCTGACCCTGCCGGGACATCTCCACCATGTCATTCAGCGCGGCAACAATCGCCAGCCCATCTTTGGGGACAGCGAAGACTACGGGCTGATGCTGGCCCTGCTGGCTGATAACGCCCAGAAGTACGCGGTGGCTGTGCATGCCTATGTGCTGATGGGCAATCACCTTCACCTTTTGGCGACCCCCACCTCAGCCAATGGCTTGCCTCAAATGATGCAGGCCGTGGGGCGGCGGTATGTACAACATTTCAACCGGCGCCATGGTCGCACCGGCACGTTGTGGGAGGGGCGCTATCGCTCGACCGTCATGGACCCGGAACGGTATTTGCTTCCGTGCATGGTCTATTTGGACTTGAATCCGGTGCGTGCCGGGCTGGTGGCGCAGGCTGCAGATTACGCGTGGTCCAGCCACGCCCACTGGCTCGGGTTGCGCCATGACCGGTTGCTCACACCCCATACGCTTTACTGGGGATTGGGCAACACGCCGTTCGCGCGAGAGGCGGCTTATGCAAGGCTTGTTCAGGAGGGGATTGGGTCTCAAGAACAGGCGGCATTGACCGACTCTGCGCTCAGCGGCTGGGCGCTGGGGGGGGCTGAATTTGTAGAAGAGCTACAAAAACACACGCCCCGCCGCGTCGCTCGTGGCCAGGCAGGGCGGCCAGTCTCAGTCAAGAAATTTGAATAAAAATGGCTTCTAGCGCTCATTGGTAAAGCGCTGCTAGCTATCAATTTTGAAATGTCCCCAATTAATTGGAAGATGGCGATGGGCTGAATTTAAGTTGGTTCTGACCCCAATTAATATGCTTGCCAAACCATGTTGCAATGCACTAATCTTCCCCTCCCTGCGAAAACATGAGGAGTGCGCCATGACCACGGCCGCCGAGATCGAGCATCTGCAACAACACGGTTTGTATTCTTCGGCTAACGAGCACGACGCCTGCGGGCTCGGCTTCGTTGCCCATATCAAGGGCGAAAAGCGACACGACATCGTGACGCAGGCCCTCAAGATCCTGGAGAACATCGACCACCGCGGCGCGGTAGGCGCCGACAAGCTCATGGGCGACGGCGCGGGCATCTTGATTCAGATCCCTGACGCGCTTTACCGTGAAGAGATGGCCCGGGCAGGTACTGCGCCGGATGGCACCCTGGGCGTCACGTTGCCTGCAGCGGGCGAATACGGCGTGGGCATGATCTTTCTGCCCAAAGAGCATGCCTCGCGCCTGGCCTGCGAGCAGGAGATGGAGCGCGCCATCAAGGCTGAAGGCCAAGTGCTGCTGGGCTGGCGCGATGTGCCGGTCAACCGCGACATGCCCATGTCGCCCACCGTGCGCAAGAAGGAACCCATCCTGCGCCAGGTGTTCATCGGCCGTGGCAACGACGTGATCGTGCAAGACGCACTGGAGCGCAAGCTGTATGTGATCCGCAAGACCGCCAGCGCCAACATCCAGGCATTGAAGCTCAAGCACAGCAAAGAGTATTACGTGCCCAGCATGTCCAGCCGTACCGTCGTGTACAAGGGCTTGCTGCTGGCCGACCAGGTGGGCACCTATTACCTGGACCTGCAGGACGAACGCTGCATCTCGGCCATTGGCCTCGTGCACCAGCGCTTTTCCACCAACACGTTCCCTGAATGGCCGCTGGCCCACCCGTACCGCTACGTGGCGCACAACGGTGAAATCAACACCGTCAAGGGCAACTACAACTGGATGAAGGCGCGCGAAGGCGTGATGGCCTCGCCCGTGCTGGCGGCTGACCTGCAAAAGCTCTATCCCATCAGTTTTGCCGACCAGTCCGACACCGCCACGTTCGACAACTGCCTCGAACTGCTGACCATGGCCGGTTACCCTATCAGCCAGGCCGTGATGATGATGATTCCCGAGCCGTGGGAGCAGCACACCACCATGGACGAGCGTCGCCGCGCGTTCTATGAATACCACGCCGCCATGCTGGAGCCGTGGGACGGCCCCGCATCCATTGTGTTCACCGATGGCCGCCAGATCGGCGCCACGCTGGACCGCAACGGCCTGCGCCCCTCGCGCTACTGCATCACCGACGACGATCTTGTGATCATGGGTTCTGAATCGGGCGTGCTGCCGATCCCCGAAAACAAGATCGTGCGCAAGTGGCGCCTGCAGCCCGGCAAGATGTTCCTGATCGACCTGGAACAGGGCCGCATGATTGATGACGACGAGCTGAAAGCCAACATCGTCAACACCAAGCCCTACAAGCAGTGGATCGAAAACCTGCGCATCAAGCTCGACAGCATTGATGCAGGCGCCCAGGTGGCCGCGCCCCAGCCGGCCGATCTGCCGTTGCTAGACCGCCAGCAGGCCTTTGGCTACACCCAGGAAGACATCAAGTTCCTGATGGCCCCCATGGCCAAGAACGGCGAAGAAGGCATTGGCTCCATGGGCAACGACAGCCCGCTGGCCGTGCTCTCGGGTAAGAACAAGCCGCTGTACAACTACTTCAAGCAGTTGTTCGCCCAGGTGACCAACCCGCCGATCGACCCGATCCGCGAAGCCATCGTGATGTCGCTCAACAGCTTCATCGGCCCCAAGCCGAACCTGCTGGACATCAACCAGGTCAACCCGCCGATGCGGCTCGAAGTGAGCCAGCCCGTGCTCGACTTTGCCGACATGGCCAAGCTGCGCGATATCGAGAAGTACACGCAGGGCAAGTTCAAGAGCGCCACCATCGACATCACCTATCCCCTCGATTGGGGCCGTGAGGGCGTGGAGGCCAAGCTCGCCTCGCTGTGCGCGCAGGCTGTGGACGCCATCAAGGGCGGCGCCAACATCCTCATCGTCAGCGACCGCGCCGTGAGCGCCACGCAGGTGGCCATCCCCGCACTGCTGGCCCTGTCGGCCATCCACCAGCACCTGGTGGGTGCAGGCCTGCGCACCACGGCCGGTTTGGTGGTCGAAACGGGTACTGCCCGCGAAGTGCACCACTTTGCCGTGCTGGGCGGCTACGGCGCCGAAGCCGTGCATCCCTACCTGGCGATGGAAACCCTGGCAGAGATGCACAAGGATCTGGCGGGCGACCTGTCTGCCGACAAGGCGATCTACAACTACGTCAAGGCGATTGGCAAGGGCCTGTCCAAGATCATGTCCAAGATGGGCGTGAGCACCTACATGAGCTACTGCGGTGCCCAGCTGTTCGAGGCCATCGGCCTGAACACGGAGACCGTCGGCAAATACTTCACCGGCACCGCCAGCCGTGTCGAGGGCATCGGCGTGTTTCAGATTGCCGAAGAAGCCATCCGCATGCACAAGGCGGCGTTTGGTGACGACCCGGTGCTTGAAACGATGCTGGACGCGGGCGGCGAATACGCTTGGCGCGCCCGTGGTGAAGAACACATGTGGAGCCCTGACGCGATTGCCAAGCTGCAGCACTCCACGCGCGCCAACAACTGGAACACGTACAAGGAATACGCCCAGCTCATCAACGACCAGAGCAAGCGCCACATGACGTTGCGTGGCCTGTTCGAGTTCAAGATCGATCCGGCCAAGGCCATCCCTGTGGACGAGGTCGAGTCCGCCAAAGAAATCGTCAAGCGGTTTGCCACCGGCGCGATGTCGCTGGGCTCCATCAGTACCGAAGCGCATGCCACGCTGGCCGTGGCCATGAACCGCATTGGCGGCAAGAGTAACACCGGCGAAGGCGGCGAGGACGCTGCCCGTTACCGCAACGAACTCAAGGGCATCCCGATCAAGCTGGGCGATACGCTCAAGAGCGTGATCGGCGCCGAAAACGTCGAAGTCGACCTGCCTCTGCAGGATGGTGACTCCCTGCGCAGCCGCATCAAACAGGTGGCGTCGGGGCGCTTTGGCGTCACGGCAGAGTACCTGTCGTCGGCCGACCAGATCCAGATCAAGATGGCCCAGGGTGCCAAGCCCGGTGAAGGCGGCCAGTTGCCTGGCGGCAAGGTTTCCAACTACATCGGCAAGCTGCGCCACAGCGTGCCGGGCGTGGGCCTGATCTCGCCCCCTCCGCACCACGACATCTACTCCATCGAGGACTTGGCCCAGCTGATCCACGACCTGAAGAACGTTGCACCGCACGCCAGCATCAGCACCAAGCTGGTGTCCGAAGTGGGCGTGGGCACCATTGCTGCGGGCGTCACCAAGTGCAAGAGCGACCACATCGTGATTGCTGGACATGACGGCGGCACGGGTGCATCGCCCTGGTCGTCCATCAAGCACGCAGGCGGACCCTGGGAAATCGGCCTGGCTGAAACCCAGCAGACCTTGGTGCTCAACCGACTGCGCGGCCGCGTGCGCGTGCAGGCCGACGGCCAGATGAAGACCGGTCGTGACGTCGCCATCGGCGCGCTGCTGGGTGCTGACGAATTCGGTTTTGCCACGGCGCCCCTGGTGGTCGAAGGCTGCATCATGATGCGCAAGTGCCATCTGAACACCTGCCCCGTAGGCGTGGCCACGCAAGACCCCGCACTGCGCGCCAAGTTCTCCGGCAAGCCTGAGCACGTGGTGAACTACTTCTTCTTCATCGCCGAAGAAGTGCGCCAGATCATGGCCCAGCTCGGCATCCGCAAGTTCGATGACCTGATTGGTCGCTCCGACCTGCTGGATACACGCCAAGGCCTGGATCACTGGAAGGCACGCGGCCTGGACTTTGGCCGCCTGTTTGCGCAGCCCAACGTGCCCGCCGATGTCCCCCGCTACCACGTAGATGTGCAAGACCACAACATCGAAAACACGCTGGACCGCAAGCTGATCGAGCGCAGCAAGCCTGCAATCGAAAGCGGAGAACGCGTGCAGTTCATCGAAGTGGCGCGCAACGTGAACCGTTCCGTGGGTGCCATGCTGTCGGGCGCCGTGACGCGCGTGCACCCCGAAGGTCTGCCAGACGACACCATCCGCATCCAGCTGGAAGGCACGGGCGGCCAGTCGTTTGGTGCGTTCCTCACACGCGGCATCACGCTGTACCTGATTGGCGACGCCAACGACTACACCGGCAAGGGCCTGTCGGGTGGCCGCGTCGTCGTGCGCCCCAGCATCGACTTCCGCGGCGACGCGGTGCGCAACACCATCGTGGGCAATACGGTGATGTACGGTGCCACCACGGGCGAAGCCTTCTTCAGTGGCGTGGCGGGAGAGCGCTTTGCAGTTCGCCTGTCGGGCGCCACCGCTGTTGTGGAAGGCACGGGCGACCATGGCTGCGAGTACATGACTGGCGGCACGGTGGCTGTTTTGGGCCGGACGGGACGCAACTTTGCTGCGGGCATGAGCGGCGGTGTGGCGTATGTGTATGACGAAGACGGTCAGTTCGACACGCGTTGCAATATGTCCATGGTGACGCTGGAGCGCATCCTGCCGGGTGCGGAGCAGGAAGCCACGGTGCCACGCTCGATCTGGCACAACGGCCAGACAGACGAAGCCCAGCTCAAGAAACTGCTGGAGGACCATAACCGCTGGACGGGCAGCAAGCGTGCGCGCGAACTGCTCGACAACTGGGCCGCCTCGCGCAGCAAGTTCGTCAAGGTCTTCCCCACCGAGTACAAGCGTGCGTTGTCTGAAATTTATGAGCGAAAAGTGCTGGAGGAGTCCGCTACACCAGCGGTAGCTGCTACCAAAAAAGAAGTGGTGCCGGCCAAATAAGGCAATACCGCAAACATCTGCACAGCATTCATAGACAAGGACATCGTCATGGGAAAAACCACCGGCTTCATGGAATACGAGCGCATCGAGGAGGGCTACAAGCCCGTGCCAGAGCGCCTGAAGCACTACAAGGAATTCGTCATCGGCCTAGACGAGAGCCAGGCCAAGGTACAGGGCGCGCGCTGCATGGACTGCGGCACGCCGTTTTGCAACAGCGGTTGCCCGGTCAACAACATCATTCCGGACTTCAACGATCTGGTGTACCACTCGGACTGGAAGAGTGCCATCGAGGTATTGCACAGCACCAACAACTTCCCCGAGTTCACGGGCCGTATCTGCCCCGCGCCGTGCGAGGCGGCCTGTGTGCTGAACGTGAACGACGACGCGGTGGGCATCAAGTCCATTGAGCACGCGATCATTGACCGTGCTTGGGCCGAGGGTTGGGTGGTGCCTCGCCTTGCCAAGCACAAGACAGGCAAGATGGTGGCCGTGGTGGGCTCTGGCCCCGCGGGCATGGCGGCAGCTCAGCAGTTGGCACGTGCGGGCCACAGCGTCACGCTGTTTGAAAAGAACGACCGCGTGGGTGGACTGCTGCGCTATGGCATTCCTGACTTCAAGATGGAGAAGTCGCACATCGACCGCCGCGTCAAGCAGATGGAAGCCGAAGGCGTGGTGTTTCGCACCAGCGTTTTCGTTGGGGCTGCGAAGGAGGGCATGGGCAAAGACTCCAAGGTAACCAACTGGGCCAAGGAAACCGTCACGCCCGAGCAGCTGCACAAGGAGTTCGACGCGGTGCTGCTGACCGGCGGCGCCGAGCAGTCGCGCGACCTGCCGGTGCCGGGCCGGGACCTGGAGGGCATTCACTTCGCCATGGAGTTCCTGCCCCAGCAGAACAAGGTCAACGCGGGCGACAAGCTCAAGGGCCAGTTGCGGGCCGATGGCAAACACGTGATCGTGATCGGCGGCGGCGATACCGGCAGCGACTGCGTGGGCACCAGCAACCGCCACGGCGCTGTCAGCATCACGCAGTTTGAACTGATGCCCCAGCCACCCGAAGAGGAAAACCGCCCCATGACCTGGCCCTACTGGCCGATCAAGCTGCGCACCAGCTCCAGCCATGAAGAAGGTTGCGAGCGCGAATTCGCTATCTCCACCAAGGAGTTCATCGGCGAAAAGGGCAAGGTCACCGGCCTCAAGACGGTCCGGGTGGAGTTCAAGGACGGCAAGTTCGTCGAGGTGGCTGGCTCTGAACAGATCCTGAAAGCTGATCTGGTGCTTCTGGCCATGGGCTTTGTGAGCCCTGTGGCGCCGGTGCTGGATGCCTTTGGTGTCGACAAGGACGCCCGTGGCAATGCGCGCGCGACCACTGACTTTGATGGAGGCTACGCCACCAATGTGCCCAAGGTGTTCGCCGCGGGCGACATTCGCCGCGGCCAGTCGCTGGTGGTGTGGGCCATCCGCGAAGGTCGGCAGGCTGCACGATCAGTGGATGAATTCCTGATGGGTTATTCGGACCTGCCACGCTAGGGGGGAGGGGGTGCTCCCTTTCGAAGCGACGGCGCCCCTGGGGCGCCGTTTTTGATGGGGTTTCACGCGCCGCGTGGTGCCCCTTCTCCGGTAGGGTTCACGCATTGCAGATGGGGAGATACGCTACCCGGCGGCTGCGCCGATAGGGCCCGCCGCTACCTCCATAGCCCGCTCAAAAGCCGTCAGAACGCTTTCTTGGCACAATCGGACCCATTGTCAATTCGGGTTTGCTTGATGCCGTGACGCAGGCACGTCACCGCCAGCGCACTTTTTTCAAAAGCAAACATACATGTATGTATGTTTAATTTCTCGGCTACCATCGCTGCTGTTTTTCTGTGTGAGACCCCGCATGGGTGCCACAACCAGCCCCCCGTTTCCTGAGCCAATCTCGCTGAATGTCTGAGCCTTCCCTTCTAGCTGAACTGCGCAACGTCACGTTTTCGTACGGGGATCGTGTGATCCTGCGCGACGTCACGCTGGCCGTGCCGCGCGGCAAGGTCACGGCGCTGATGGGGGCATCGGGGGGCGGCAAGACGACGGTGTTGCGTCTGATTGGCGGCCAGCAGCGGGCGCAAAGCGGCGATGTGTTGTTTGACGGGCATGACGTGGGGCGGCTGGATGCGGAGGGGCTTTATGCTGCCCGCAGGCGGATGGGCATGTTGTTTCAATTCGGCGCATTGTTCACCGACCTGAGCGTTTTCGAAAATGTGGCGTTTCCGCTGCGTGAGCACACGGATCTGTCCGAAGAGCTCATCCGCGATGTGGTGCTGATGAAGTTACACGCGGTGGGGTTGCGGGGCGCTCGCGACCTGATGCCCAGCCAGGTGTCCGGCGGCATGGCACGGCGTGTGGCCCTGGCGCGCGCGATTGCGCTGGACCCGGAACTCGTCATGTACGACGAGCCCTTTGCGGGGCTTGACCCGATCTCGCTAGGCACGGCTGCACAGTTGATTCGGCAACTCAACGACGCGATGGGCCTGACCAGCATTGTGGTGTCGCACGACCTGGAAGAGACCTTTCGGCTCGCGGATCACGTGATCATTTTGGGCGAAGGCGTGGTGGCTGCGCAGGGCACGCCTGAAGAAGTGCGTGCCAGCACCGATCCGCTGGTGCATCAGTTTGTCAATGCGCTCCCCACCGGGCCCGTGCCGTTTCACCATCCTGGCCCGGGCGTGGCAGAGGATTTTGGTCCCATCGAAGGGCGCAAGCAATGAGCTGGTACAAGCCTTCCGATCTGGGTTTTGCCGTTCGGGTGAAACTTGTCGACATCGGCATGGCTGCGCGCCTTTTCGGGCAGCTGGTCCGGTTGTTCGGGGCCGCGTTGCGGCGGCCTGCTCTGGTGCGCGATCAAGTGCATTTTTTGGGCAACTACTCGCTCGCCATCATTGCGGTGTCTGGCCTGTTTGTAGGTTTTGTTCTGGGCCTGCAAGGCTACTACACACTGCAGCGGTATGGATCATCAGAGGCCCTGGGGTTGCTGGTGGCGCTGTCGCTGGTGCGTGAACTCGGGCCGGTAGTCACCGCGTTGCTGTTTGCAGGCCGGGCAGGAACATCGCTGACGGCCGAAATTGGTTTGATGCGCGCTGGTGAGCAGCTGAGTGCGATGGAAATGATGGCGGTAGACCCGGTGCGCCGTATTCTGGCGCCCCGCTTCTGGGCGGGTGTCATCACCATGCCCCTGCTGGCCGCAGTGTTCAGCGCGGTGGGCATCATGGGTGGCTGGATTGTGGGCGTGCTCATGATCGGCATCGACTCGGGTGCTTTCTGGAGCCAGATGCAGGGCGGTGTGGATGTGTGGAAAGACGTGGGCAATGGGGTCATCAAAAGTGTGGTGTTTGGCTTCACGGTGACTTTTGTGGCACTGCTGCAGGGTTATCTGGCCAAGCCCACGCCAGAGGGGGTTTCGCGCGCTACCACCCGCACCGTGGTCATGGCCTCCCTGGCAGTGCTGGCACTGGACTTTGTCCTGACGGCGCTGATGTTCAGTATCTGAAGCTGGCGACGCTGGCAGGTGAAGAGGAATCAAAAGACAATGCAACGCTCCAAAAACGATCTCTGGGTAGGCCTTTTTGTCATGCTGGGCGCGGCGGCGCTGGTGTTTCTCGCGCTGCAATCGGCCAACCTGCTCAGCCTCAGCTTTCAGTCCGGCTACCGCATCACCGCGCGCTTTGACAACATTGGTGGGTTGAAAGCCCAGGCGGCGGTGCGCAGTGCGGGTGTGCTGGTGGGACGTGTGGAGTCCATTACTTTCGACGACAAGATCTACCAGGCGCGGGTCACGCTGGCGCTGGAAGACCGCTATGTGTTCCCCAAAGACAGCTCCCTCAAAATTCTGACGAGCGGGCTGCTGGGCGAGCAGTACATCGGTATCGAGGCGGGTGCCGACGAGAAAAACCTCGTTGCTGGTGACACCGTTACCGCAACGCAGTCAGCGGTGGTGCTCGAAAACCTGATTGGACAGTTTCTTTACAGACAAGCCGAAGATGGCAGCAAGCCCACAGGGGCAGGTGATAAAAAATGATGACAAATACCAAAACCATGGGCCTGGCAACGGTGGCCAGCAACAGGTCCCTCTTTGGGCGCATCACCACCGGGCTGGTCCTCATGATGGGCATGACGGTCCTGGCGGGTTGTGCCACGGTGGCAAACCCCGACCCCCGCGATCCGCTGGAGTCCTACAACCGCAGCATGACCAACTTCAACGAGCAGGTGGACGCCATGGTGCTCAAGCCCGTGGCCATTGCCTACAAGGAAGTGACTCCCGCACCTGTACGCACAGGCGTCAGCAATTTCTTTGCAAACCTGAGCGATGTCTGGTCGTTCGTGAACAACGTGCTGCAACTGCGGGGTGAAGCGGCGACATCCTCTTTCATGCGGGTCAACGTGAATACTTTTTTCGGTTTGGGGGGCATTCTGGATGTGGCCAGCGAACTGGGGATTGAACGTTACCGACAAGACTTTGGTCTGACGCTGGGCCGCTGGGGCGTGGGCACCGGTGCCTACGTCGTGCTGCCCATCTTGGGCCCCTCCACGGTGCGCGATACCTTCGCACTGCCCCTCGACATGAAGGGCAATCTGGTGAGCTATGTGGACCCGGTGTCTGCCCGCAATTCGCTGTATGCACTGCGCGCGGTCGATGTGCGCGCGAATCTGCTGCGTGCGGGCAATGTGCTCGACAGCGCAGCGCTGGACAAATACAGCTTTACGCGGGACGTGTTCCTGCAAGTGCGCAGCCAGGCGGGCGAATCCCAGTCCACGCAGGCCCAGGAAGACCGGGACGCCAACGATGGCGTGCTGCCGCCTGAGCCAGCCCGGTAACTGATCCAGCCCTAACGCTAGCGGGCATACGTTGCACTTGCTTGCATCTCGCAACCGCAGCGACGCATGCCGCGCCACGCGGCCCACCACAATGAACCGGAACGCGGGCGTTCGCCCCATCCGACGGAAAAAAGAGGAAACGATGAACCGACGTAACCTGGGGCACATGGCCCTCTGTATGGCCACGGCCCTGTCACTGGGCCTGCCGTTGACGGCGCTGGCAGCCGACGAGGCCCCCGACGCCCTGATCAAGCGCCTGTCTGCCGACGTGCTCACCACCGTCAAGGGCGACAAGGTCATTCAGGGCGGTGACATCAGCAAGGTCATCGCGCTGGTCGATAAGACCGTGATGCCCAACGTCAACTTTCGCCGCATGACGGCTGCCGCCGTAGGCCCGGGCTGGCGCCAGGCGACGCCTGCGCAGCAGCAGCGTTTGCAAGACGAGTTCAAGATCTTGCTGGTGCGCACCTATGCGGGTGCACTCGCCCAGGTCAATGACCAGAGCATCCAGGTCAAGCCCTTGCGTGCAGCGGCTGACGACAAGGACGTGCTGGTTCGCACTGAAATCGTGGGTCGCGGCGACCCCATTCAGCTCGACTACCGCCTTGAGAAAACCCCTGGCGAAGGCGCGGGCTGGAAGATTTACAACCTGAATGTCTTGGGCGTTTGGCTTGTCGAAACCTACCGCGGCCAGTTTGCTCAAGAGATCAATGCCAAAGGCATTGACGGCCTGATCGAGACGCTGGCCGCTCGCAACAAGACCAACGCTGCCAAGGGTTGAGCGGCCCAGCCGCTGCCTTCGCCCCGCCACCATGTTGGTATTGCCCCCCGAACTCACCCACCGCCAGGCCACGGCGTGCCTTGGCATGCTCATGCAGGGGCTCAAGGTGCACCGTGAGCCCAGTGTGATGGTAGACGCCCACGCGCTGACAGCGTTTGACACCTCGGCGCTGGCGGTGCTGCTCGAGTGCCGACGCGAGGCGCTGTCACTGGGCAAATCCTTTACCGTGCAAGGCCTGCCGGCCGGGCTGATGGGCATGGCGGGTTTGTATGGGGTCAATGTATTGCTGACCCCAGCCAACTGACCCCCAAGCGCCGAGGCGGCGGCGGCGCGACGCAACCGCCCTGTTGTGTTGTGTCCGCCCGCTGCAGCTTTTGCCGCCTTGTCAGGCCATCGGCGTGCCGCACGGCGTTGTATTGGGCAAGGCCGTAAAATCATGGGCTCATGCCCGCAGTCTCATTCCAAGCCATCTCCAAATCCTTTGACACACCCAAAGGCCCTTTTCAGGCACTGAACAAGGTCAGTCTGGACATCCAAGAGGGCGAGTTCTTCGGGCTCCTCGGCCCCAACGGGGCAGGCAAAACCACCCTCATCAGCATCCTCGCAGGCTTGGCACGTGCCAGCAGTGGCCGTGTGCTGGTGCAGGGCAGCGATGTGCAGGCGAACTATGCCGACGCACGGCGCAAACTGGGTGTGGTGCCGCAAGAACTGGTGTTTGACCCCTTCTTCAACGTGCGCGAATCGCTGCGCATCCAGTCCGGCTACTTTGGCGTGAAGAACAACGACGCCTGGATCGACGAGCTGCTTGAAAACCTGGGCCTCACCGACAAGGCCAACGCCAACATGCGCCAGCTCTCGGGCGGCATGAAGCGCCGCGTGTTGGTGGCGCAGGCACTGGTGCACAAGCCACCCATCATCGTGCTCGACGAGCCGACGGCGGGCGTGGACGTGGAGCTGCGCCAGACCCTGTGGCACTTTGTGGCGCGCCTGAACAAAGAAGGCCACACGGTGCTGCTGACCACACATTACCTGGAAGAGGCCGAGGCCCTGTGTGGCCGTATTGCGATGCTCAAGTCCGGGCGCATCGTGGCCCTGAACCGCACGAGCGAGTTGCTGCAGGCGGCGTCCGGCAGCGTTTTGCAGTTCAAGACCGATGCGGCCTTGCCGCCATCGCTGGCGATGGTGGCCCGTGTCACCGGCCGCATCGTGCAGCTGCCCGCGCACGACGCTGCTGAGATCGAAAGCCATCTGGCGGCGCTGCGCGTCGCCGGTGTGGATGTGCATGACATGGAGATCCGCAGGCCAGACCTGGAGGATGTTTTCTTGCAGGTGATGTCGGGCACTTCGGCGTCCAACATCTCCATGGAAGAGGTGGCGCGATGACCGGCTGGCAAACCCTGTTTTACAAAGAAGTGCTGCGTTTCTGGAAGGTCAGCTTTCAGACTGTTGCCGCGCCCGTGCTCACCGCCGTTTTGTATTTGCTGATCTTCGGCCATGTGCTGGAAGACCACGTGAAGGTGTACGACAGCATCAGCTACACCGCGTTCCTGGTACCGGGCCTGGTGATGATGAGCGTGTTGCAGAACGCGTTTGCCAACAGCTCGTCGAGCCTGATCCAGAGCAAGATCATGGGCAGCCTGGTGTTCGTGCTGCTGACCCCGCTGTCGCACTGGGCCTGGTTTGTGGCGTACGTGGGCTCGTCCATGGTGCGGGGGCTGGTGGTGGGGCTGGGCGTGTTCATCGTCACGCTGGCCTTTGCGCGGCCCGAGTTTGCGGCGCCGCTGTGGATTCTGGCTTTTGCCGTGCTGGGTGCCGGCTTGCTGGCCACGCTGGGGCTGATAGCCGGTCTCTGGGCTGACAAGTTCGATCAACTCGCGGCTTTTCAGAACTTTGTGGTCGTGCCCATGACGTTCCTCTCGGGCGTGTTTTATTCCATCCAGTCGCTGCCACCGTTCTGGCAAACCGTGAGCCACCTCAATCCGTTTTTCTACATGATCGATGGCTTCCGCTATGGCTTTTTTGGCCAAAGCGATACTTCGCCTTGGCTTAGCCTCACCATCTTGGGCGCAGCCTGGCTGGCGGTGAGCTTCCTGGCAGTGCATCTGCTGCGCATCGGCTACAAAATCAGAAACTGACATGACTGCTGACCAACTCAAAGACATCATCACCGCGGGCCTTGCCTGTGAACACATCACCCTCGAAGGCGATGGCCGCCACTGGTATGCCACCATCGTCTCGGCCGAGTTCGAGGGCAAGCGCGCCATTCAGCGCCACCAGCGCGTGTACGCCACACTGGGCGCCAAAATGCACACCGACGAGGTGCATGCGCTGTCGATGAAGACCTTCACGCCCGCCGAGTGGGCGGCGCAGGGGCAATAAGCACTCCCACCGGCCCACCGCGTAGTTACTCATCTATTGATAGCTGCTAGCGCTTGATAGATAAGCGCTAGAGGCCATTTTCATTCATATTTTTGGTTTTTTGAGATGGACAAACTCCTGATTCGTGGCGGACGCACCTTGCAAGGCGAGGTGCTGGTGTCTGGCGCCAAGAACGCCGCCTTGCCGGAGTTGTGCGCCGCCTTGCTCACAGCCGACCCGGTCACCTTGCTCAACGTGCCCCAGTTGCAGGATGTGAGCACCATGCTCAAGCTCATCCGCAACATGGGCGTTGCTGCGGAGCGCGCTGACGACGGCACAGTGCGCATCGACGCCAGTGCGCTCAACACGCCCGAGGCGCCGTACGAGTTGGTCAAGACCATGCGTGCCTCGGTGTTGGCGCTCGGCCCGCTGCTGGCCCGCTTTGGCGAAGCCACGGTGTCGCTGCCCGGTGGGTGCGCCATCGGCTCGCGCCCGGTCGATCAGCACATCAAGGGCATGGCCGCCATGGGCGCCGAAATTGTGGTCGAACACGGCTACATGATCGCCAAGCTGCCTGCACTTGCAAATGGTGGCCGGGCGCGCCTCAAAGGCGCGCGCATCACCACCGACATGGTCACCGTGACGGGCACAGAGAACTTCCTGATGGCCGCAGCGCTGGCCGAGGGCGAAACGGTGCTCGAAAACGCCGCGCAAGAGCCCGAGATTTCGGACCTGGCCGAGATGCTGATCGCCATGGGCGCGAAGATCGAAGGCCACGGCACCAGCCGCATCCGCATCCAGGGCGTAGACAAACTGCACGGCTGCACCCACCGCGTGGTGGCCGACCGCATCGAGGCAGGCACCTTTTTGTGTGCGGTGGCCGCTACCGGCGGCGACGTGGTGCTGCGCCACGGCCGCGCCGACCATCTGGATGCGGTGATCGAAAAGCTGCGCGAAGCGGGCGTCACGGTGCAAGCGGTCGAAGGCGGCATTCGCGTGCAAAGCGCTGGGGCCGCCACGCTCAAGGCCCAGGGCTTTCGCACCACCGAGTACCCCGGTTTCCCCACCGACATGCAGGCGCAGTTCATGGCGCTCAACTGCATGGCGCAGGGCACCGCCACAGTGGCCGAGACGATTTTTGAAAACCGTTTCATGCACGTCAACGAGCTGGTGCGCCTGGGCGCCAAGATCCAGGTTGATGGCAAGGTGGCGGTCATCGAAGGCCTGGCTTCCACATCCACTCGCCTGTCGGGTGCCACCGTGATGGCCACCGACCTGCGCGCCTCGGCCAGCCTGGTCATTGCGGGCCTGGTGGCCGATGGGGAAACCGTGGTGGACCGCATCTACCACCTGGACCGTGGCTATGACTGCATGGAAGCCAAACTGCGCGGTCTGGGTGCCGACATTGAAAGAGTGAAAGCATGAGCAGCAACATGATCACCCTGGCGCTCTCCAAGGGCCGCATTTTTGAAGAAACCCTGCCCCTGCTGGCTGCCGCTGGCATCGAGGTGCTGGAAGACCCCGAAAAGTCGCGCAAGCTCATCTTGCCCACCAACCAGCCCAACGTGCGCGTGGTTCTGGTGCGCGCCACCGACGTGCCCACCTTTGTGGAATACGGCGGCGCCGTGATCGGCGTGACCGGCACGGACACCCTCATCGAACACGGCGGCCAGGGCCTGTACCAGCCGCTCGATCTGCGCATTGCCAAGTGCCGCGTCAGCGTGGCCGTGCGCAATGACTTTGACTACGAGCGCGCCGTCAAACAGGGCTCGCGCCTGAAGGTGGCCACCAAGTACACCAGCATCGCGCGCGATTTTTTCGCGACCAAGGGTGTGCACGTAGACATGGTCAAGCTCTACGGCAGCATGGAACTGGCGCCGCTGATTGGCCTGGCCGATGCCATCGTTGATCTGGTGTCCACCGGCAACACGCTCAAGGCCAACCACCTCGTGGAGGTCGAACGCATCATGGACATCAGCTCCTACCTCGTGGTCAACCAGGCCGCGCTCAAGCTCAAGCAAGCACCGCTGCGCCGCATCATTGATGCGTTTGCGTCGGCCATTCCTGCTGAAACCAACTGAACTCCACTCCCATCCATACTATGACTTTGGTAGCTGCTCCCGCCCGACTGTCAACCGCTGCAGCCACTTTTGAGGCTGAATTCGCAGCCCGCCTGCACTGGTCTGCCGACACCGACGCGGCCATCGAGCAGCGGGTGGCCGACATCCTTGCCGACGTGCAAACACGCGGCGATGCGGCCGTGCTGGAGTACACCGCGCGTTTTGACGGCCTTTCGGCCCCGAACATGGCCGCGCTGGAGCTGACGCAAGCCGACTTCAAAGCCGCGTTCGACGCCATTCCCGAGGCCCAGCGCGATGCCTTGCAGGCAGCCGCCAAGCGTGTACGCAGCTACCACGAGGCACAGAAAAAAGTCTGTGGCGAAAGCTGGAGCTACCGCGACGAAGACGGCAACCTGCTGGGCCAGAAGGTCACGCCGGTGGACCGTGTGGGCATTTACGTGCCCGGCGGGAAGGCGGCGTACCCGTCCAGCCTGCTGATGAACGCCATCCCGGCACACGTGGCGGGCGTGCAAGAAATCATCATGGTCGTGCCTACGCCCGTGCGCGGCAGTGTGGCCACCGGTGGCTCGGGCGCGCAACTGGCGTCGGACAAGGGCGAGCGCAACGACCTGGTGCTGGCTGCGGCCTATGTGGCAGGTGTTACCCGTGCCTTCACCATCGGCGGCGCCCAGGCGATCGCTGCCCTGGCCTATGGCACCGCGACCGTGCCCAAGGTCGACAAGATCACAGGCCCGGGCAACGCCTACGTGGCCAGCGCCAAGAAGCGGGTGTTTGGCACGGTGGGCATCGACATGATCGCGGGCCCCTCAGAGATTTTGGTGCTGGCCGATGGCACCAC
Organism: Acidovorax sp.; assembly: GCA_030692685.1. GTDB lineage: Bacteria > Pseudomonadota > Gammaproteobacteria > Burkholderiales > Burkholderiaceae_C > Acidovorax. The sequence continues at coordinate 62,176 of JAUXZO010000160.1, forward strand.
GCCGCCCGACTGGGTGGCGATGGACCTGTTCAGCCAGGCCGAACACGACGAGCTGGCCCAGAGCATTTTGCTGTGCCCAGACGCCGCCTACATCGACGCCGTGCAGCGCGAAATCGACCGCTTGCTGCCCACGATGCCTCGCGCCGAGATCATCGCCAAGAGCCTCAACGGCCGTGGCGCGCTGATCCTGACCAAGGACATGGAAGAAGCCTGCGCCATCAGCAACCGCATCGCGCCGGAGCATCTGGAAGTCAGCAGCAACGACCCGCACCGCTGGGAGCCGCTGCTGCGCCACGCCGGGGCGATCTTCCTGGGCGCTTACACCAGCGAGAGCCTGGGCGACTATTGCGCCGGCCCCAACCACGTGTTGCCCACCAGCGGCACGGCACGTTTCAGCTCGCCGCTGGGTGTGTACGACTTTCAAAAGCGCAGCAGCCTCATCGAAGTGAGCGAGGCGGGTGCGCAGGTGTTGGGCGTCATCGCCGCCGAGCTGGCCTACGGCGAAGGTTTGCAGGCACACGCCCAGGCGGCCGAGATGCGCCTGAAGCCCAAGCAGGAGTGAGGCCGCTCGCGGGGTCGACTCGGCCCCGCGAAGTCTCAGGGCGTTGGCAGGGTCTTGGCCTGTCACGGTCTAGGCAGGGCGCGTTGCCCCCGGGCGTTCACCGGTGGCGCCCTTGATCCAGTTAAAGCAGCCAAACGCCATGCCGGACTGGCTGACCAGCATGGCGCCATCGCGGTAAAGGCCCCAGGCCGACGCGTACTCCGGCATCTTCACTGCCCACATGCCGCCCGAACGGTCCACCCATAGCACCCGCGCATCCACGCGCGCCAGCGCATTGAAAGCCTGCGCAGGCGTCACACCCGGAGCGAAAAGCACGGTGACCTGGTCGTTGTCCCCTGCGGGCAGTGCGGCCATCGGCACCGCCACCAGCACGGCCAGGCCCAGGCTGGCCGCCGCGTGGCGGCCGCGCCGAGCACTGGCTTCCCCGGGCCCCCCCTCTGCGGTGTCCGGTCCGTTGCGGCGCACCCACCAGCCCGCGAGCACGGGCAACACGCCAAACACCACAAACCAGGCCAGGTCCCACAGCAACGGCTGGGGCGAATCGACCTTCACGCGGTGGATACCGGTGACCCAGTGCGAGACCACCGCATCGATCATGTGCCAGCTGCCGAAGCCCACCAGGGCCATGCCCCACAGCGTGCGGCCAGCGTCTGCACGGGTCAAGGCCGCGCGGCGGCGCCACAGTTGATACAGGGCGATGGCGGCGATCACATACATCAGCGCGTGAAACAGCCCGTCGGCCAGGATCTGCAGGCGCATGTCCTGCGCCGCGTCCACGCTGGAGAGCAGGTGGTGCCACTGCAAAATCTGGTGCAGCAGGATGCCGTCAAAGAACCCGCCCAACGCGAAGCCCAGGAAAAAGCCGGTCCCGACGAGGGGCCGGGCAGCGAAAGTGGTAGGCGTTGGCATGAAAGCTCCTTGCAGCGTTGACAGGTGTGCGGCAAGGCCATCCTAGGCAGGGCAGGTCAATCGATCCGCGCGACTGCACCCCGGAGCGCTGTAGGACTTGTCAGGCGCCCATCGCACGGACCGTGCCCATGGCGGCCACGGGCGATGGTGTCGTGGCGGCGCGCACGGGGGCCGCATTGGCATTGCGGTCGGCCCGCACATGCTGGGCCCAGTTGAGCCTTGCTGGGCGCTGCCCCTCGGCGCTGACGCGCAACCGCACCGGCCCGGTGAACGAAAGGCGCTGGCCTGCCTCCAGAAAATAATCTTCCAGCAGGCCATCGCAGGTTACCCAGACGCGCCCTTGTTCCACTTCGAGCAAGGCGATCTCGCCCGCCCGAAAGTCCAGCACCTGGACGGCCTGCAGCGGCGGCAGCGGCTGGCGCTTCCATTGCAGGGCGAGAGGCACCGCAGGCTGGGTGGGCAGCGTGGGCGACGGTGGGGTGGGGGTGTGCAGTGAGTTCATGCCTTCACTGTGCGACCAGGTGCCGCGCGCCGCCAGCCACAGCTACGAACCATGTGGCGCAGTACAGAAGCGGGATTTGGTTCGTCTGTACTGTACGCACTGGCGCGCGTCTGTACTGCCAGTTTGCCGGGTCGCCAGTACAGAATGGCGCCATGACCACCCATGACGCACCGCCGCTGTACCTGCAGATTGCCGAGCAACTTGCGCAACTGATCCGCAATGGCACGTTGGCACGGGGCGAAAAACTGCCCTCCGTGCGCGAGCTGGCGCGGCAGCACGCGGTGGCGCAAACCACGGTGGTGCAGGCCTACCATTGGCTGGAAGATGCCCGCCTGGTCACTGCGCGGCCACGTTCAGGGTTTTTTGTGGCGGCACGCCCAGTGAGCATGCCCGAGCCCAGCACCCCACGCCCGCTGCGCCGCCCGCGCGAGGTGTCGGTGGACTGGCTGGGCCAGCGCATCCTGGGCCGCCAGCAGCCAGTGGACATGATTTCGTACAGCAGCGGCACCCCCGGCCCCGAGCTGTTCAACCCCGACCGCGTGCGCCGCGCCGTGGTGCGTGCAGCGCAACGCCACCGCAACCTGCTGTGCACCTATCCGAGTTCTTCGGGCCACGAAGACGCGCGCCGCGCCATCGCACGCTACGCCGTCGGCCTGGGCTGCAGCCTTGACCCCGAGAACATCGTGATCACTGGCGGCTGCATGGACAGCATTGCGCTGTGCCTGCGCGCGGTGACGCAGCCCGGCGACGTGGTGGCACTGGAGTCGCCCACACATTTTTCGTTTCTGGAGGTGCTGCAAGGACTGCACCTGAAGGCGCTGGAGATTCCCACCCACCCGCGCAATGGCCTGTCGCTCGACGCGCTGCAACTGGCGCTCGAAACCCAGCCGGTCAAGGCCTTGCTGGTGGTGCCCACGCTGAGCAACCCGCTGGGCAGTTGCATGCCTTTGGCCGAGCGCAAGCGGCTGGCGCAAATGGCGGCGCGCCATGGCATGGCGGTGATCGAGGACGCGATTTACAACGACCTCGTGGAGGTTGACGAGATGCGCCGTAGCGTCAAGTCGTACGACACCACCGGTCACGTCATGCTGTGCGATTCGTTCTCCAAAACACTGGCGCCGGGCCTGCGCCTGGGCTGGCTGGAGGCGGGGCGCTGGGCCGACAAGCTGCGCGCCATCAAGGACTTGCAGGCGGGCGGCCAATCGGCCGTGCTGGAGCTGGCCCTGGCCGACCTCATTACCCAGGCGGGCCATGCCGCCGCCATGCGGCAACTGCGCGCAGCCGTGGCCGCGCGCATGGACGAGGTGCGCCATATCATCGCCGCGCATTTCCCGCAGGGCACGCGCGTGAGCGACCCGCCCGGGGGACTGCTGCTGTGGCTGGAGTTGCCGCGCGCGCTGGATTCGGTGCACCTGCACGAAGTCTGCCTGGCCCAGCAGATCCTGATCGCACCCGGCACGGTGTTCAGTGCCAGCGGGCGGTTTCGCAATTGCCTGCGCATTGGCGTGGGGGGTGACTGGTCGCCCGCGCATCTGACAGCGCTGCGCAAGGTAGGAGACATGGCGTGTCAGATGCTGAAGATGGGCGCGCAACCCAAGGCTGCCTGATTTTTGAAAAACGCACGAAGTTCGTGCACCACGAAGTTCGTGTAATATCAAGTCCATGAAAAACGTCACCGTCACCATGGACGACACCGTTGCCGAATGGGTGCGCGTAGAAGCCGCCAAGCGCGGCAGCAGCGTCTCGCGCCTGCTCGGTGAATGGATGGCCGAAAAGATGCGCCAGGAAGACGCCTACGCCCAAGCGATGCGCGAGGCGCTGGGCTTTGAATCCTGGGGCGCATCCAGCGGGCCCTACGTGCCCCGCGAGACGCTGTTCAAGCGCTGAACGAAGCAGAGCGCATGAGCACCGCCCCCATCTTTGTCGATACCGAGATCCTGCTGGCCAGCGTGGACGACCGCGACGCCGACCGCCAGGCGCGGGCGCGCGAATGGATCGGCTTTTGCTGGCAGACCCGCAGCGGCCGCATCAGCTCGCAGGTGCTCAACGAACTCTACAACCAGGCGATCCAGCGGTTTGATGGCCCGCACCTCGTGCCGCAGGTGCGAGCCCAGGTGCGCCGGCTGCGTGTGTGGCTGCCGCCGCACCTTGATTCGTACACCGTCGACGGCGCCTGGGATCTGCAGGATCGTTATGGCCTGAGCTACTGGGACGCGCTCATCCTCTCGTCCGCACACCAGCAGGGCTGCCGCTATCTGCTGACCGAGGCGCTGCCGCACAACGAGCCCATGGACGCCGTGCGCCCCATCAACCCGTTTCTTGTTTCCCCCACCGAACTGGACACTGCCGAATGACCAACGCCGCTCCATCTTCCCCGCTCCAGGCCCTGGCCCGCATTCGCCCCGACGTGCGCGCCATGCACGCATACGGCGTGCAACCCTCCACCGGTATGCTCAAGATGGACGCGATGGAGAACCCGTTCCGTCTGCCGGCCCATCTGCAGGCTGCGCTGGGCCAGCGCCTGGGTGGGCTTGCGCTCAACCGCTACCCCGGCGACCGGCTGCTTGATTTGAAGGCTGCCCTCGCCAAGTACGCCGACATGCCCGAGGGCTACGGCATCGTGCTGGGCAATGGATCGGATGAACTCATCACCCTGCTGGCCCTGGCCTGCGCGCAACCCGTGAATCAGGACGGAAGGGGCCAGCGCGCCACCATGCTGGCACCGATGCCGGGTTTTGTGATGTACCCCCTGAGTGCCCAGCTCCAGGGTCTGGATTTTGTGGGCGTGCCGCTCACGCCCGACTTTGAGCTGGACGAGCCCGCCATGCTGGCCGCCATTGCCCAGCACCAGCCTGCCATCACCTACATCGCCTACCCCAACAACCCCACGGCCACGCTGTGGGACGAGGGCGCGGTGCAGCGCATCATCGATGCCGCCGGCGCCCAGGGCGGCATCGTGGTGATGGACGAGGCCTACCAGCCTTTTGCCAGCCGCACCTGGATCGACCGCATGCGGGCCGACCCTGCGCGCAACGCGCATGTGCTGCTCATGCGCACCCTGAGCAAGTTTGGCCTGGCGGGCGTGCGCCTGGGTTACCTCATCGGCCCCGCAGCCTTTGTGAGCGAGATCGACAAGGTACGCCCGCCCTACAACGTGAGCGTGCTCAACTGCGAAGCCGCGCTGTTTGCGCTGGAACACGCTGAGGTGTTCGCCGCCCAGGCCGTCGAGCTGGTGGCCCAGCGTTCCTTGCTGGTCAGCGCCTTGCGGAATCTGCGTGGCGTCGAAAAATGCTGGGACAGCGAGGCCAACATGGTCCTCGTCCGCGTGGCCGATTCCGCCAAGGCGTACGAGGGCATGAAAAACCGCAAGGTCCTCGTCAAGAACGTTTCTACAATGCACCCATTGCTCGCCAACTGCCTGCGTCTCACGGTAGGCAATGCCGAAGACAACGCACAGATGCTGGCCGCACTTCAAGCCTCCTTATGACTTCCTCTGCACTCGTCACTTCCGTCACGACCGATCCCATGGCCGACCGCATCGCCGAGGTCAGCCGCAACACCGCCGAGACGCGCATCAGCGTACGCATCAATCTCGACGGCACGGGCCAGGCCAAGCTCTCCACCGGCATCGGTTTCTTCGACCATATGCTCGACCAGATCGCCCGCCACGGGTTGATCGACCTCGACATCGACTGCGAAGGCGACCTGCACATCGACGGCCACCACACGGTGGAAGACGTGGGCATCACCCTAGGCCAGGCCTTTGCGCGCGCCGTGGGCGACAAGAAGGGCATCCGCCGCTACGGCCACGCCTACGTGCCGCTCGACGAAGCGCTGTCGCGTGTGGTGGTCGATTTTTCGGGCCGTCCCGGCTTGCACATCGACGTGAACTTCACGGCGGGCAGCATCGGGCAGCTCGACACACAGCTGGTGTACGAGTTTTTTCAGGGGTTTGTGAACCACGCGGGTGTCACGCTGCACATCGACAACCTCAAGGGCATCAACGCCCACCACCAGTGCGAAACCATCTTCAAGGCGTTCGGGCGCACGCTGCGCGCGGCGCTGGAGCGCGACCCGCGCTCGGTGGGTGTCATCCCCTCTACCAAGGGTTCTTTGTGAGTTTTTTAAGTAAAATCGGGCGCTAGCGCTTGATGGATAAGCGCTAGTAGCTATGAATATGGAAGCGAAAACTGTTGCGGTCGTGGATTACGGCATGGGCAACCTGCGCTCGGTGTCGCAGGCGGTGCAGGCCGCAGCCGAGGGCACGGGCTGGACCGTGGTGGTCACCCAGCGCCCCGAAGACGTGCGCGCTGCCCAGCGCATCGTGCTGCCAGGGCAGGGCGCCATGCCCGACTGCATGCGCGAGCTGCGCGAATCCGGTCTGCAGGAATCGGTGCTCGAAGCCGCTGCCAGCAAGCCGATGTTTGGCGTGTGCGTGGGCATGCAGATGCTGCTCGACCACAGCGCCGAGGGCGATACGCCTGGCCTTGGGCTGATCCCTGGCGAAGTGATCAAGTTCGATCTGGCAGGCCGCACCCAGCCCGACGGCAGCCGCTTCAAGGTGCCCCAGATGGGCTGGAACCAGGTTCGGCAAATGCCCCATGCCGGCAAAGTCCACCCCGTGTGGGCTGGTGTGCCCGACAACAGTTACTACTACTTTGTGCACAGCTTTTATGCGCTGCCGCAAAATGCGGCCCATTGTGTGGGCCAGGCCGACTACGGCGGCCTGTTCGCCGCCGCCATTGCACGCGATAATATTTTTGCTACCCAGTTTCATCCGGAGAAAAGCGCGGAGCATGGCTTGGCCCTGTACCGCAATTTTCTGCACTGGAACCCCTGACTTCCTCACCTCCACCCGTTCGGGCTGAGCTGTGGCTCGCCCTTTTTTGTTCCCCCCGAACTTCACCACCATGCTGCTCATCCCCGCCATCGACCTCAAGGACGGCCATTGCGTTCGCCTCAAACAAGGTGATATGGACCAATCCACCACCTTCGGTGAAGACCCCGCCGCCATGGCGCGCAAATGGGTGGATGCTGGCGCTCGCCGCCTGCACCTGGTGGACCTGAACGGCGCCTTTGCCGGCGTGCCCAAGAACTACACCGCCATCAAGTCCATCCTCAAAGAGGTGGGCGAAGAGATCCCGGTGCAGCTCGGCGGTGGCATCCGCGACCTGGACACGATTGAAAAATACATCGATGGCGGCCTGCGCTACGTGATCATCGGCACGGCAGCAGTCAAGAACCCCGGTTTTCTGAAAGACGCCTGTACGGCCTTCGGCGGCCACATCATCGTGGGGCTCGACGCCAAAGACGGCAAGGTGGCCACCGATGGCTGGAGCAAGCTGACCGGCCACGAAGTGGTGGACCTGGCCAAGAAGTTCGAGGATTGGGGCGTCGAATCCATCATCTACACCGACATCGGCCGCGACGGCATGCTGTCGGGCATCAACATCGACGCCACCGTAAAGCTCGCGCAGGCGCTGAGCATTCCGGTCATCGCATCGGGCGGTCTGGGCAGCATGGCCGATATCGAACAGCTGTGCGCGGTGGAGCGCGAAGGTGTCGAAGGCGTGATCTGCGGCCGTGCAATCTACTCGGGTGACCTTGATTTTGCTGCTGCGCAGGCCCGCGCTGATGAATTGGGCGACGCTGTCTGAACAGTCAGCCATCCAAGTTGCCACGCTCAGTTTGTGCGTGGCAGTAAAAAGGCCGGGATTCACCCGGCCTTCTTTTTTTGCCTTTGCGGCTCAGCAGGTCGGTAATACCGAACCCGTGTTGACGGCTTGTACCGTGCTCACCAACGAGGCCCAGTACGTGGGCAGGCTGGCCCACGGATTGCCCACCCCCGTGCTGAAGTTGAAGCGCAGATCCGTCGCATAAACGACGCCAGCATTGAACCGGGCGGAAGCCGCTGAACGCACTGCGGCTTGCATAGCAGCGCAGGTGTCGGCGTTGTGCACCAGCGTGGATAGGCGCGCATTGGGCAAGGCGTAGAGCCAGGCGGATCGGCTGCGCGGGTCGTAGTTCTGGTAGTCGGCCGCAGTGCCTTCAAAGGTGACCAGCAGATCGGCCACGGTAGCGAAAACTTCGGCAGGGGTGGTTCCGGGGTTTCCCATCACGCGCAGTGTGGCGTCCTTGGACTTGATGTAGCTGTAGATCTCGCGGTAGAAATCGATCTGGCGTGCGTCCGAAGCCATCTCGTCCAGAAAAATACCGCTGATTACATCGCGGCCATACAGGGTCAGATAACGGTCGATGTTGCTCTTGATGTCCGCCATCGACCGCGTGCCGTTGCCGTAGCGGGTGTACACGTAGCCGACCACAGAACCCCCTGAACTCACCAAGTCACGCGCTGCCCCCAGCAGTGGGGCGTTGGCCGTGGTGAAAACGCCGTTGGAGGGGTTCAGGATGGCGGTGATGCGCACACCCGGTGTGCCGGCGGCTGAAGCAGCCATCTGGCTCCAGCCCGTGCCGCTCGAAGGTACGAAGTACGCAGGAACCAAAATTTCCAGCTTGGCGGGCAGGGGGCGAAGGTATATGGTTTGCGTGGCGCTTGCCGAAGTGCCGTTGGCTTGTGCGTTGGCCGTGATGGTCTGGGCACCGGGCGTCGCCGCTGTCAGGGAGCTGGTGGCGACTCCGTTCCGCGAGGTAGTGGATGCGGGAGAAAAAACTCCGCCCGGCATCGATAGATTGACCTGGGTCCCATCGGCAGCGGCAGCCCCGTTGACCTGAACCTGGGTCTGCACGGCCACGGGTGTTTGCACTTCAAAGATGCCGCCGCTGATGGGCGTGGTGACCGAGAGTTGAATCGATGTGGCCGGGGCATCGGTACTTCCCCCTCCGCCGCCACAGGCAGATAGCAGGGCTGCCGAGCCAAGCAGGCCAAGAGCACGACAGAGTGTTTTTTGAGCAGGACGCATGGTGATGGGGCTCTTTGGCCAAGTTACGGCAATGCAATCGAGTGTGCCAGAAGCACGGGGTTGGAAGCCCCGCCGAAAACGGTTTTACCGGGCGCTCACCAGTGCAGGTAGGGGCACTGCCAGCCGTGGCATCTGCCCTTTCTTTTCACTTCACTTCACTTCACTTCACCTCACCTCACCTCACTGAAGCATGAAGGTCTCGTACTCCAGCCGGTTGAGCTGTCGGGTCAGTAATACCATGCCCGTGCACAGCGTGATCAGCATTGCCACCGCAAAACCGTAGCCATAGTACGCGGCACCGAGGTACTGGGTCAGTGCGGTCAGGGCGATGTTGAGCAGGACCATTTCTGCGCACAACAACAACACGATGCGGCGTTGGTCCAGGTAGAAAAATACATTCAGAATGGCCATCAACCCCACCTGTAGGCCTGCGCCGATCACCTGCACATGCAAAAGCGGTAAATACAGATGCGAGATGTTCAGGGCGTCCAGAACGGCAGGCCCTGCCACGAACGTGACCAGCACGGCCAGTGTCTGGATCTTGGCAATCTCGCCCAGCCCCTGCTGTATCGAATACACCATTTCATCGCGCATGGCCTCGATGTATTCCAGCGATCCGCCGCTGCGGACGGCATCGTAGAACTTGTCGTAGTACTCCACAAAGTCCGTTTCGATGCGCACCAGGAAGACGGCCATGCCTGGGATGATGGAGAGGTAGGACAGGAACACCGGCAGGTCGTAGATCAGCGACGCACGCAGCCCGCCGATGATGGCGTCGGAGGTGGGCGGGAAGTACCAGAACATGAACTTGTCCGCCCAGATGCCCAGGTTGTACAAGAACCCGACCAACATCAGCGAGGGGTAGAGCAGCTCCTTGCGGGCAAAGTCAAACGCAATCAAGCCGCCTTGCGGGCTGAACTCGCGCACGACCAGCACCCACATGCCTGCCAGCAATACAAAATTGCCCAGTACAAACCCACCCAGCAGCCCTTCAAGGCCCCAGGGCCGCATGAGCAAGGCTGCCACCACAATCAGGGCGTAGGCACCCCCAAAGAGAATGGTGATGGCACGGTAGCGCTTCATGCCCGACAGCAAAATTGCCAAGATCCAGACGCCGCACATGATTCCGAAGCCCGCCAGCATGAGCATGCGGTACAGCAGCCTCTCGCCGGGGAACACCACGAACAGCGACAGGGTGCCCAGCACTGCGGCAAAGACCATCACGATCAGCAGCAAGCCGTGTAGGTTCGGCAAAATGAGGTCGCGGTGTTTCTCAAACAACCGGTCTGACACGAACCGGGTGAACGCCAGCTGCACAAAACCGGTCAATATCAGGCTACATGCCACCAGGTAGGTGACCGATGTCTGAAACTGCGTAACCAGGAAGTTGGGCACCACCACGCTGGCGCTGAAGATACCCACCAGCAAGATGCCGATGATGGAGAACACCCAAGGGCCGGAGCCAATCACGCCCGCGTAGGCATATGCCTGAATGAGCCCTGTCAGGGTGTTCTTGCGCAGCATGCGCCGCAGTTCAAATCCAATGCCTGCCATGTCAGTGCGTCTCCTGCCGGGCGTTCCGGTCCTGCAAGGCCTGGCGGTAGACCTTGCGATAGCTGTCAAACATCATGGTGTCGGTGTAGTAGCGCTCCACCCGGGCAATGGCCGCCGCACTGGCGCGCTGCCATTCCACAGGGTCGGCCAGAAGTGCGATGGCGGCATCTGCCAGTGCCTGGGGGTCGGCAATGCCGACCACGCTTCCACTGGCCCCGAGGGCGCGGTCTTCTTGACTCAGCCCCTCAATGAGTTGCCTGCATGAACCCACATCGGTGGACACGGTGGGCACGCCTGCGGCATAGCCTTCGAGAATCACCAGGGGCAAGGCCTCGCTGATGGACGACAGCACCACCAGGCCGATCTTGGGCATGAGGTCTTCCACCTTCTGAAAGCCCAGGAACTTCACATGCTCTTCCAGCCCCAGGCTGCGCACCAGGTTCTGGCACTCCTGCGCGTAGGCGGCGTCTTCATCGGTAGGGCCTGCAATCCAGCCCTGTGCGTCGGGCACCTGATTGACCACGCGCCGCATGGCCCGCACGAACGTCTTCACGTCCTTGATGGGCACCACGCGGCCGATCAGGCACAACACGGGTGGCGTTGCTGCAGGGCGCTTGGCGCGCATGGGTGCAAAGCGGGACAGCTGAATGCCGTTGGGGATGTTGAACGTCCGTGACGTATCAGCTCCGTCCTGTACTTGGCGAAGCCGGTTGGTTTCATACAGCGCGATGATGGGGTCGGCAGCCGCGTAGCAGTACCGCCCGAGCCACTCAAACAGGCGAATCCACATCTGCCGAAAATACGAAAGCTCAGTAGGGTCGCGCTGGAAGATGTTGCGGTTGTCGCGGATCCATTCGCTTTTGAGCAAGTCGATCTGGCGCTCTTTGGTGTAAATGCCGTGCTCCGACAGCACCAGGGGGATGCCGCGGGTGTCATGGAGCAAGGCCCCCAGAAATCCGGCATACCCGGTCGAGGCGCTGTGCGACATTCGCACGGCAGGCATGCTGTGGGCGACCCGGGCCAAGGTCCACAGCGGCTGGAACATGATGCGCACGGTCCAGAAATAGTCTACGAACGAGGGATCTGTGCAGTCTCTGCGATAGGTGTCACAGATCAGCTCCCACGATTGTTCGCTGTAGAGAAAGTCTTCCAGCGGAAACCTGCCCCCGGGCAGCATCTCGTGGGTCACGGCACGCAGCATTTGCAGTGCCAGGGCGGTTTCTGTATGGCCCTGGCGCAGCGTGGTGATGATGTCGCGCAAAACCTGGAACGTGGCTTTGTCACCCTCGCGTGCGTGCGGGAGGTCGTTGGCAGAAAGATGGTCGTAGAGAAAGTGCTGCTCGAAATGCACCACGTTCGCGGGCAGCTCGTACTTGAACTTGGGATAGTCCCGGCTCTGGCTGCCCAAGAAAATAATGGCAAACCGGTACTCGGGAAACGCCCGGATGATCTGGTTGATCCAGCTTGAGACGCCTCCGCTAACGTATGGGAACGTACCTTCCAGCAGCAGGGCAATGTCTGCCTGTTCGGCCTTGGGATGTGTCATCGGGCACTCCAGTAGTCGATGACCGGGCGCAGTTTGGGAAGAGAACTCCACTCGTCGAGTTGCTGCATCAGTTGCCGGGTTCTTTCAAAGTCGCGCTGCGCGAAGCTCAGTTCGGCCAGGTACGGCAGCACGCGGGTGGCGGGAAGGCCCTGTTGCAGGGCCAGGTCATACGACAGCGCCGCCTCGTCGTTGCGTCCCAGGGCATGCAGCAGCTGGCCTCGGCGCAAGGTGTGCTGGGCGTGGTTCGGGTGCTGGCCCAGAACCAGTTCGCAGTAGCGCAGTGACTCGCGAATTGCGTGGTCGCGCATATCTCCTTGCGCGAGGTTTTGGTACACCAGCTCCCAGTACAGCGCAGACAGCTTTTCTGCCGCCTGCAGGCCGATGGGCCCCAGTTTCTCGTTGCCTTCGCTGGCCTGCGCTTTGCGCAGCGTATCCAGCTCCTGGTCGATGGAGCGGCTGATGTTGCGTTCCAGGCTGTCGAGCATGCCGTAGGCCAGCAGGCGCAGGTC
>JAUXZO010000169.1 GCA_030692685.1 Acidovorax sp.
GCTATCGGCCAATACCCAAGGCCGCGCGCTCAGTGACGTGGTGGCTGACATGCGGGCAGCGATTGCCGCCACAACTCTGCCCGAGGGCTACTTCATCACGATAGGCGGGCAGTTCCAGGCGCAGGAAGACGCGTCGCGACTGATCGGCCTGCTGTCGCTGGGCTCAGTGGCGATGATCTTCTTGATTCTTTACTCGCGCTACAGATCCGGGGTACTGGCCGCCATCATCATGGCCAACATACCGTTGGCACTGGTCGGCGCGGTGGTGGGTTTGTGGCTGTCTGGTCAGCCGCTATCGGTGGCGGCGCTAGTCGGGTTTATCACTCTGGCAGGCATTGCGATTCGAAACGGAATTTTGAAGGTGTCGCACTACATCAACCTGTGTGCCTTTGAAGGGGAGAACTTCGGCAATGCCATGCTGCTGCGCGGCTCGCAAGAGCGGCTCACGCCGGTGCTGATGACCGCGCTGGTGGCGGCGCTGGCGCTGGCGCCGCTGCTGTTCGAGGCGGACATGCCGGGCACCGAAATCCTGCACCCGGTGGCGGTGGTGATTTTCTCGGGGTTGATTACCTCGACCCTGCTCGACTCGTTTTTGACTCCGGCGATGGTCGCGCTGTTCGGCCGCAAGCCGATTGAAGCGCTGGTGGCCGATTCAGGTACCGAATCGTTTTGATTTTCCCCTCGCTCCTTAACTTTACTGAAAGGTTTTCCATGAAACTTAACCAACTCTTCCTTGCCGTCTCCCTCGCACTCTCCGGCGCGGCCGCCTTAGCCGCAGGAGCCCACGGCCACGATCCGAAATTCGGCGGTGTGGTGGTGGAGACCAAAGCCGGTGATTTCGAGATCGTCGCCAAGTCTGACACATTGCAGATCCATATCAGCGACCACGGCAAAGCGGTGAAGCTGGACGGCGCCAAGGCGAAGGTGACTTTGCTCAACGGCTCGGAAAAATCAGAAGTGGAACTGACCCCCGCCGGCGACAAGCTTGAAGCCAAAGGCGCGTTCAAGGTCGCCAAAGGCACCAAAGGCATTGCAGTAGTGACACTGGCCGGCAAACCGCCGGCGACGGCACGGTTTGAAGTGAAATAACCGTCAATCTACGCAGGGTGCCGCCAGCTGGCGGCACTTTGCCGTTCAAACGGTTTTTCGTCCAAGCGGGACCGGTCGTACCAAGGCTCACTCGAATAAGGAATCCAAAAAATGAGTGCTGGACATTCACACGCTATTCCCGAGAACAAAAAGGAAGCCACTCTTTGGGTAGCGCTGATTCTGACTTCCA
>JAUXZO010000174.1 GCA_030692685.1 Acidovorax sp.
CCGTGGTCTGACTCTGAAGCGCAGACCGGTGCTTGCCAATTGGGGCATGCGCCAATGGCGCGTGCGTGCCAGTGTTGGCACAGTGAATGCCCATGGTGGTCGAGCCGCAATCCCTGCAAAACCTGAGCGCAGAAGAGCTGCGTGAGCTGACCACGCGCCTCATGGCGCAACTGCGCCACCAAAGCGCACTGGTGGACAAACTCACGCACGAGAACGCGCTCCTGAAGCGCATGAAGTTCGCCGCTCAGTCCGAACGTTTCAACCCCGAACAGAAGAGCCTGCTCGAAGACGAGATCGAGGCCGACCTGGCTGCCGTGGCCACGGAGATCGATGCGCTGCAGGAAGCGCAGGCACCAGCCAAGCTGGAAGAGAAGAAGGTTCCCAAGCGCGCGCCGCTGCCAGCCAACCTGCCGCGGCGCGAGATCCGACACGAGCCCGAGTCCACCATGTGCCAGTGCGGCTGTCAGATGAAGCGCGTCGGCGAGGACGTGGCCGAGAAGCTGGACTATGTGCCCGGCGTGTTCACGGTGGAGCGCCACATCCGGGGCAAGTGGGCGTGCGCCAAGTGCGAGACGCTCACACAAGTACCAGTTGATCCGCACATCATCGACAAAGGCAGCCCCACCACCGGTCTGCTGGCCCAGGTGCTGGTAGCCAAGTACGCCGACCACCTGCCGCTGTACCGCCAAGAAGCGATCTTTGGTCGAGCTGGCCTGGCCATCCCGCGCTCCACACTCGCTCAGTGGGTGGGCTCCTGCGGCGTGCAGTTGCAACCACTGGTGGATACCATGAGAAACGAGCTGCTGCAGCACCGCGTGCTGCATGCCGATGAGACGCCGGTGTCCATGCTCAAGCCGGGCAACGGAAAGACGCACCGGGCCTACCTCTGGGCCTATGCCACGGGTGCCTTCGAGAACACCAAGGTGGTCGTCTACGACTTCTGCGAATCACGCTCGGGCGAACACGCCCGGCGCTTCCTGGGTGACTGGAGAGGCTGTCTGACCTGTGACGACTTCAGTGGCTACAAGGCCTTGATCGCCAGCGGCGTGACCGAGATCGGCTGCATGGCGCACGCGCGGCGCAAGTTCTTTGATCTGCACGCGGCCAACCAGAGCCAGATCGCCGAGTTCGCGCTGGAGCAGTTCGGTCGGGCCTACGAGATCGAGCGTGAGGTCAAAGAGCTTGCGATCGATCAGCGCCAAGCCATCCGGCAACAGCAAACGAAGCCGCTGCTCGATACCTTGCACCGGTGGATGCTGTTGCAACGCCAGAAGGTGCCTGAGGGCTCGGCAAGCGCCAAGGCGCTGGACTACAGCCTACGGCGTTGGGAGGCGTTGACCCGGTTCGTCGACGACGGGCAACTGCCGATTGATAACAACTGGATAGAGAACCAGATCCGGCCCATTGCCATCGGCCGCAACAACTGGCTCTTTGCTGGCAGCCTGCGCGCTGGCCAGCGCGCGGCCGCCGTCATGAGCTTGATTCAGTCGGCGCGCATGAACGGGTATGACCCGTATGCCTACCTGCGCGATGTGATGGCACGCCTGCCCATGCAGCGCGCCAGCCGCATCCATGATCTATTGCCACATCGCTGGCAGTCCACCACTGCTTCAAATCTTTAGAGGGGGCGACTGCCTCTCCATTGCCGCAATCAGCGGGCAACGGACTTTGCCTATCCCAGAACCGCAGAGATCGATCAATTCAGAGAGTGCAACTTCCATCCGGTGCAGGTCTGCAAGCTTGAGTTGAACTTCGGCGAGCTTGGACTCTGCGTGTGTACGGGCTTGAGCGCAGCTCGCACCATCGTCGAGTTGCAGCAACTGCGCGGTCTCATCCAGGCTGAACCCCAGCCGCTTCGCAGTCTTGATGAAATGCAATCGCGACAGGTCATTCTGGTCATACCGCCGAATGCTGCCTTGGGGCCGTTCTGGCTCGGGCATCAGCTCCTTGCGTTGGTAGAACCGTATGGTCTCTACGTTGACACCGGCCGCCTTGGCCAGATCACCAATGGTCAAGCCGGGGTGGGCATGCGGAAGAGGAAGGCTCATGGTGCTTGACTCCGTACCAATGTACGGAACTAAGCTTAAGCCATGTCAACAAAATCTACCGACAACTCTGACCGTGCCACTGGCGGTGGAAAGGCCTTGATCGCGGGTGGCCTGTCCGCGCTCTTGGCGTCCGCCTGCTGTCTTGGTCCTCTGGTGCTGATCATGCTGGGCATCTCTGGGGCATGGATCAGCACGTTGACCCTGCTGGAGCCGTACCAGCCCCTGTTCATTGGTGCAGCCACTATCGCCTTGATCTTTGCAGCACGCCGGATATGGCGCCCGGTTGTGACCTGTGAAGCGGGTCAGGTATGTCAACGGCCGATGGTCAACCACTCCTACAAGGTGTTGTTTGCCCTGGTGACACTGTTGCTGGTGGCTGCGCTGGTGTTCCCTCTGTTCGCCCACTGGTTCTACTGATGAAAGATCCCGATATGAAGCAGTTGATCATGACCACTGCAGCAGTCTTGCTGCTGACTCCCGCCTGGGCTGCCCAACAGAGTGTCACCCTCTTGGTGCCCGGCATGACATGTGCCACTTGCCCTATCACGGTGAAGAAGGCGCTGACTCAAATCGACGGAGTCATTGGCGTCAAATCCAACCTCGCCCAACGAGAGACCACGGTGGTCTTTGATGACACCAGGGTCAAGGTGGACGTGTTAACCAAGGCGACCACGGAAGCCGGCTTCCCGTCATCTGTTGCCCCGGCAAAGCCGTGACAGGTTTGATCTTGGACTCTGTTCTGACATGCCCTGAGTGTGGGCATACCAAGAACGAAACAATGCCGACGGACGCGTGCCAATGGTTCTACGAGTGCGAAAGTTGCCACACCGTCTTGCGTCCAAAACCGGGCGATTGTTGTGTGTTCTGCTCGTTCGGTTCGGTGCCGTGCCCTCCAATCCAAGCCGGTGGCGACGACACTTGCTGCGGTTCCAAAACGTAGAGGTTCGCCTACTCAGCAACCTTCAACGACAGATCAATGTGGGATGCCCGGACGCTTACATCCATTCGGTGTTGCTGCTGCCCGTAAATGGGCTGTGCGGGCGCGGGTATGCAAGGCCGCAGCGACGGCAATCGCGCTTTGCTGCATGGGATGCAATCCCTACGTTCTATGAACGTCGTCTGATTCAACCACTTCAAGATCTTGCGCGTTTGCGAGATACGATGCGCACCCTTTTTGGGAACGAACCAGGTAAACGCCTCGGGAAGTCACTTTGGCCACGACACCGAACTCACCTTCTGTTGCGAGAATGAGAAGAGCGGGAACCTCGGCAGCGAAGGGCATCGAAATCTGACGCACTACTCGAACGCGAGTACCTATACGAAGCGGCACTACAGGTGAGTGAAACGGCGGCTCCCTGACCGCTGTCACAGCGCGCGGTCGGAAAAGGCGAGACAGGAAGCTGGTGGGCATTGTGCGCATGGGCTATGAGGACGATGGACTTGGGGCACTCATCCACTAGCCAGAATCGTTCCCGCATCCCCAACTGACCAACTTGATCGACTTTCAGACCAATTTCCCGTGTGTCGAGAAAGGCCTCGACGTACCTGAGGCGGACGTTGCGGTAGTAGAAGCGGTAGCCGCACTACCACGTATCCGCCGTGGGAAAGACCTTGCAGAGGGCGGCAGTGGAAGTGTGGTCTGAGCCGGTATTCACGATTTCCCACGGCGCACCCTTACCATTTCTAAACGCGATGACCTCCAAGTTTTCGCCAACTTCTGGTCATTCGCGTAGGGCTCCTGCCGAAGGGCTATCGGACGATGGTGTACCCATCCAAGAGGAAATTCTCCGCAAGCAGCGGGGCAACCTGCTCCACAGCGCGAATCACTTCCGGGTCGCTCAGGTGGGTCTCAAGGGCCTTTTCGTCCCGCCAGTCCTCCACGAACAGAAACGCCCTCTCGTTGTTGCGGTCGGAGACCAACTGGCATTGAATGCAGCCCGGGTCTTCTCGAATCGTGTCGACCAAATCGCTGAGCTGGGTTCGGACCTCAAGAAGGGTCTCTTGTCGCGCGACGAATCGAGCGATGACATGCAGGGACATGAAATCTCCGAGAAATTTAAGAATGCGCATACTTGGGCTCGACGCCCTCAAGCTCGACGTAAACCACGTCGCCCTCGACTTTGATTGGGTAGATAGCCAACTCTGCGTGAGTCGGATTCAAGCCCTTCCCAGTGGTCACATCGAACTGCCAAAGATGCTGACGGCAGGTCAAGGTGTTGCCCTTGAGATCTCCGTCACCTAGGCAGACCTCCTGGTGCGGACAAACGGCCTGGGTGGCAACCACTTGCCCTTCGTCCGTGTGAACGAGAAGAACTTCCGTGCCGTTGATTTCGATGACCTGCATCTCTCCTTGCCAGAGGTCATCCAGTGCGCACGCGCGTTGAAAAGCCATGTTGTCTCCTAAAGTCAAAAGAATCTGTCGTAGTGGATCTGCTCGACTGGCACCTTCTTCTCCAGCACGAGCAGACGGACCACCGCGTCCACCATCAGTGGCGGGCCAGAGAGGTAGTACTCGCGAGAGGCGCTGTCCTCCCCGAGTCGCTCAGCCAAGACCTCGTGTAGAAATCCTTTTGAGCCAGACCAGCCATGCGCCGCGGCGGCTTCAGCGTCGGACACCACAACCGAGTAATCCAGCGAGCCCATCTGATTGCGAAGCACCTCGACCAAGCCCGCATCGGGTTGATCCAACGGGCCACGGCATCCGTACACGAACTCCAGTCGATGTCCACGCAACGTTCCCTGCTCAGCAAAGCTTCTGGCGATGCCAAGCATCGGTGAAAAACCTGAGCCGCCCGCAATACACATCGCGGGCCTGTCGACGTCATGTCTTGCGTAGGCCATCCCGTAGGGGCCATCGAGCTGCAGGGCGTCTCCGACGCGAAAGCTGTCGAAGAGCGGCTCAGTGAACGAGCCGCCGGGGACACGCTTGATGAAGAAATGCCACTCTCCACTCTCGTTGGGAAGGTTAGCCATCGAATAGGCACGCCAATCGGCCGGGAACGCTCCCGAGATAGAGAGCAAAGCGTACTGACCACCCAGGAACTGGGCAGGCCCGTCAGCCTTGAAGCGAAACTCACTGAGGTCGCCCGTATGGTCGATGCGCTCCAAGAGCGTGGCACGCATCGCACGTGGCGCAAACAGTGGAACAAAACTCTCGTTCGTACGCACCTTGATGCGGCAGTCTCCGGTAGGCTTGACCTGGCAGGCTAGGTACTTGTTCTTTTGCCGGTCGCGCGCACTCGTTCCCCGAGTGATTTCTTCGGGTGCATCAAGGGTACCGTCGAGCAACTCGAACTTGCAGGACCCACAGGAACCCGCGTTGCACTCATAGGGGAAACCCACTCCAGCGCGCAGGGCGCTGCGCAGGAGCGGGTCCCGTCCCGAGGCCTCAAAGGCCTGCGGGACGCCTTCAACAAAGATTTGATGGTTCGACATTCGCTCGGAGATCAGGACTTCAAGCCCATCGCAGAGCGGGTCATTTGCATGCCATTGACCGCCATGTCGCCAGCTTCGGGGTGGTCAGGAATGGCTGCGCAGTATGTGCGCACAGCCTTCTCGGCCAGTGGCACCCACTTCTTGGCCCAGTTCTCGAAAACTTCAGCGTTGCCTTCGCCCTCCAGTGCCAGCTTCACCAGCGACGTCGTCCAGCGTTGCGAGCGTGCGCTGTCGCGCAGTTGCGCTTCCGCGAGCAATGCGAACAGGCTGTCGCCGTTGCGTCGGGCTGCAGTAGCAAGCTGACGGTTCACCGCCTCATCAAGCGCTGGCTTGAGAATGATGTTCAGCGCATAGAAGCTCTCACCCCACTCGTAGGCCGCTAGGACGCGCTCGCCCAGCTCGCGGAATCCCTGCCACTCAGGGGCGTTCTCCCAACGTTCACGCTCTTCCTTGGCGAAATCCGCTTGTGGATGCGCATTGGCCAGCTCGCGCGTGCGATAGGCTGTGCGCGACAACCAACGAAGGGCGTCGCCTGACTGGAACATTGCGCAGCAAGCAATGGTGCTGGCTGGCGAGATGCTGGCCAGGTAGCCAGATGCCATCTGAACCAAATGCAACGGGTAGCGGATCGGCGTGTAGAGCCGCGACAGCGTCTCTGCCCAAGTCGCAGAAAGACCCTTGTCATGCTCTTCCGCGGCGAACTGTTCGAGAAGGCCGTCGACGTAAGACTCTTGCCCGTCCTGGTTGATGTTGTAGGTGCGATAGACCTGCTCATCCGGATCACGGAACTTGTTCCAGTCGGGATGCTTCAAGGCGCAACCGAACAGGTTCTTTTGGTACCAGCCCGTCATGAAGCCTTCGATGTCCCAAGGCTGCTTGGCATCACGGGTGTGCCACAGCAAGTTGGTAGACACGATTTCGTACTCGCTCGGGCGGCGTCGCTGTGCAGCGAGGTGGCTCCAGGTCTTGCTGGGGCGCAGTGTCGCAGATTGGGTCATTTGATTGCCTCTTCAAATTTGGTTAGGGTGAACTGCCGCTTAAAGCGTACGGTCGAAGTAAAAGCGCATCTCTTCTTGGCCACTTTCAATCTGGCCAACAAAAGAGGGCATGTTGAGTTCCAGCTCGCTGAGCTGAAAAGGTCGACCGAGCTTCTCCTGAACGGTTTTTCGGCGAAGCAGGCATTCGCCCTCCACCTCAATGCGAACGTACGATGCGCGCGAGCGCACTTGAACTTCCTTGTTCGGGTTGTCTTCACGAACCGCTTCGACGACAGCGTCTGCGAAGGTGCCCGCCTGAACCACCGGGCCGACAAGATTTCTCGATGTGTTTTGGGTAGCTTCCATGTGTGTCTCCGGGGTAGATCAGGCAGCCGTGTCGAAATAGAACTCCACGCAATCCATTGCATCCAGACCCGTGTCTGCGAGCTTCATATCGAGTGGGTAAGGCGCGTCTGCTCCTTGCTTGCGGGCGCGGATAGCCTTACCAGGCTGGTCGGCAATGTGAATGCCAACCGCGTTCTCTGCGGCGCTCGAAGCAACCTGTGCCATCGTGTGGTCAGTGTCAGCGGGCAAAAGCTTGAGGACGAAGTCCCCGTGAAAATGGGAAACGAGTGGGAGCAAGGCCATTGCTATCTCCGATTGGTTGTCTGTGTGGGTGGGGAGTGCGGGGGACGTGGACCCCCCGCCTCTTGTGACTCAGGCTGCAGCCGCCTGAGCAACCGTCTGGTACTTTTTCAACCACTCGAAGTTGTGGGCGTCCTGCCCGCCGTCGCTGAGCACACCCAGGCCCATGTACTTGAGAACGCCTTCGAGCGAAGGCGGCTCAATCTGGCCTGACAGGAACCGGTCCACCACGGACTCGTGAGCTGCGTAGCGATCAGGCTCCTGCTCGAAGATCCATTGGTCGACCTCGGAGCCGAACTGATACTTGCGACCCTTGTAGACCAGCTGGTGCGTCTTCAGAGTCTTGTTCGGGGTGCCAACGATGGGGTTCTGCGACAGGTTGCAGATGACCGGCAGCGTCCCAGGCACCGTCTTCTCAAACCGGCCAGCCTTCGCGTTGTCGATGATGACGTCCCAGCACTTTCCAAACGAGTCGTTCCAGCCTGGGTACTTCTCTTCCAGCCAGTCGCGCTCGTCCGGACCAACGCCTGCGGCAGGGTTCCACCAGAGCGTCGGACGCCAGGACCAGGTGCCAAGTTGTTGGCCGTGGTGATGTTCATCGAGCTCACGCATGAAGCGATCCCAGTACCAGGGCTTCGCCAGGCCAAGGTCTTCAAGCGATCGGGTGAACTGCGTGACGATCCACTCTTGCATGAACTCCTTGAACGAGCCTTCCCGCTTGTCCAGCGGAAGGTAGTAGTCCATCGGGATTCCCGTCAGGATGGCGAACAGTTTCCAGGAGCGCCAGAAGGAGATATCAATCATCTTCTGGGCGTCAGCCTTCTTGCCGTTCTCGATGAGGATCTTCAGCGTCGGCGTGCCAATCTGGGCGTGGCGAGCTTCGTCCGACTGGATACTCTGGATGAGTTTTGCAAACTTGAAGTCGCCGGCGTGAGTAGCGTCCGAAGCAAGACCGATGAACTGCAGGTTGGTGAACCCCGTCTCGAACGAGAAGTTCATCGCCAAGGAGGTGTCAACCGCGCTTCGCGTCATCATCATGTCGTCGAAGAAGCGCCGTGCGGCCAGAGACACCCAGTTATTCGACTGCATGGACTGGTGAGCCCAGTCGAACTGACGGTCCTTGGTGATGTACTCGTGAGCAAAGTACAGCTGAATCTGGCCATGGCGGACCTCATCCAGCATCCCGAAGGTGGCCATGTTGCGCATACCGCCCGCACGACCAAAGCGCAGGATGCGCGAGTTCTGCAGTGCCGCGTTGTACTCGACTACAGACACGGCACCGTAGTGCTCCTTGAGCGTCGAAATCCAGCCCGGGTCTGCGGCCGTGTACATGTCCATGCGTTCGAGGGCGGCTTTGACGGAGTAAGCGCCAGAGTCCTTCTCGCGTTGCACGCTAACGTATTCACGGAAGCTGACCTTGTAGGGCTCGTCGTAGGTGTTCCACGACTTCTCCGGGATGCCCCGGGATCCACAAAGCTCCTCCGGGAAGAGCTCGGTCTCCGGAACGTACTTGGGCGTCCAGTTCGTGTCGCGGGCCAGGTCATACCAATCAGAACGGTCTAGCACTGTAGTCTCCTTAGTTGAGGTGAAATTGGCTACTCTTCAGACGCCGTGGGGAGCGGTGTCAATCGGGCCTTCGCCGCCCGGGTAGCAGAATGTGATGTCGGGGGAATAGAAACCGAAGGTGACCTCCAGAGGAGACTTCGGACGAAGTGCATAAACAGGGTGAGAGGTGTCCAGGAACTCGAGCTTTTCAACCTTGAAGTCCTCGGCTGCACGCATGACGAACGGATACCGTCCGCTGACCAGCTCGCCATTGACGTCGGTGATGTAGCGCAGCTGGCCATTGGCATGAACGCCTTTGCCGATGCGCACGCTGCAGGTGGTGCGAATGACCGGGCGCTCGTTGACAAACGTGGTGGCAACCAGATGTCCGTCGTCCAAGTGCAGGGCCGTGCGCCCCGCGGTCGCCGGCACGCCGCGGTCCAGGGCGTACCCTGCCATGTCTTGGGAGCTGTTGAAGTAGTGGGTCCACCAGCGACCCGGCGTGCCCGGCTGGGCATCCAGGTTCTGCAAATCAACGCCCAGGTAAGTCAGGGAGTAGGCGCCGAACTGTCCTGGCAGACCGGCATTTGAGGTCTGCTCTGCGCTGTCGACGACATACTGGTTCATGTAGACCACGCCACGGGCTTCAGGCGTCAGCTTGCTGGGCACCAGCTTTTTCACGGCGACCGGATCTTCCGGCACCCAGCTCAGGTAGAGCATCCGCGCGTTAGTGATGAGCTGCGGTGCAACGAGGGGGGACTTCTTCATGGCGCTTCCTAGGTTGTTATGCACGATTGCCCAAGCAAAAGCAGCGACGCTTGATGGGTGCAGGCAGTATGGAAACAGCTCGACCCCGCGTCTAATCGTGATTTGCCCCCGAGCCATATAGGACAAACCGATATCCGGAATGTCGATATCGCTACCGGTCGAAACGCTATTCGACCTGGCGGGCTTCGGTGCCTAGACTGAAAACGCGGCTGGTGAAGAGTCGGCGATTCCGCTGATCAGCCAGCCCATGCACCAAAACGGTACACGAGGTGGCCGTGGAGACATCGGCCCTCAATCACTTAGGAGTTCACATGACTGTTGTTATCAATTGCGACATGGGGGAAGGCTTCAGCCTGTACCAGTGCGGAGACGACGAAGGCATCATGCCGTTCATCACCGTCGCCAACGTTGCCTGCGGCTTTCACGCTTCCGACCCAGTGGTCATGCGGCGCACCGTGGAGTTGGCCAAGAAGCACAACGTGAAGGTTGGCGCCCATCCCTCTTTTCCCGACCTGCAGGGCTTCGGCCGTCGCGAAATGAAGATGCAACGGGGCGAGCTCTCAGCCTGTATCACCTACCAGGTCGGCGCTCTGAAGGCGTTCCTGGATGCGCAAGGTATGCCCTTGAACCACATCAAGCCTCACGGCGCACTCTATGTCGCCGCCTCCCGTGACGAAGGTGTCGCGAATGCCGTGGCGGATGCGGTTGAAGTGTTCAACGTGCCCGTGATGGGCATGGCCAACACGATGCACGAGAAGGTCTACAAGGAGCGTGGCCTGAAGTTCCTCGCCGAGTACTACACCGACCTCGAGTACAACGACGACGGCTCCCTCATCCTGACGCGTGTGCATGATGCGGTTGACCCTGCACGTGCCGCGCGCGATTGCATTCGAGTCATCAAAGAAGGCAAGGCCCGTGCTGCGAGCGGCAAGGACATCCCTATGCGCGCCGACTGCATCTGCGTCCACTCCGACACCCCTGGTGCCGTTGAGTTGGCACGTGTGGTGCACAAGGAACTCACCCCATTCCTCGCGTGAGTCAAAGCGCCATGATCCTCCTCAACGGTCCCAATACTCCGTTCGGGCGCATGGCGCTTGCTACGGCACTGGAGCTCGATGTCAGTGTCGACAACCGGGTTATCAATGTCTTCGAGGCTGAGTTCCTCGATGACATCAATCCGCTGCGTCAGATCCCGACCCTCCTGTTTGATGACGGCACCATGATGTGCGACAGCAGGGTCATCTGTGGCTACTTCTCATCCCTTCGCCCTGGCCGTGGACTTAATCCGGTTGACGACCGCTGGGAGGTTCAGACCCGCTGGTGCCTTGCCCTGGGTTTGATGGAAGTCGCCGTGAGCCGAACGATGGAGAGACTGCGCCCCATCGAACAGCAGAGCGAGAGCTTCTTTGCCAAGAGCGAACGCCGCATGCGCAATGTCATCGCAAAGCTCGAATCAAACAGTTCCGAGATCTGCGTGCCAACTGCGCGCGTAGACCGCCTCGCCGTAGCCATCGCTTTCGAGTACATCGACTTTCGCGCCAGCCTTGAGTGGCGCGACGATGCACCAAAGCTGGCCAAGTGGCTCGAGCAGGAAACAGAGCGCCCCAGTTTGAGGCGAAGCCGCCCACGGGAACGCTTGCCTTCTGACCCCGCAACTTTCAACAGACCTTGATCAACATGTCTACCACCGAACTCGACAATTTGCAGCTCAACGAAGCTGTGCAGCGCTACTTTGAGGTCCTCTACATGTGCGACCTGAGCATCTTCGACAAGCTCTTTCACCCCGCTTGCCACCTCTTTACGGTGACTGACGGAGCTGCATCGGTTCTGAGTCTGGCCGCCTACAGGGACATTCTGGAGAAGCGCGCCTCGCCCAAGAGCCAGGGAGCCGCTCGAGAAGAGACCGTTTTGGGTGTCCAGGCGCTGACGCAGGACATCGCCATGGTGCAGGTGCGCGTGCGCGTGGCTACGAAGGTGTTCCGAGACCACCTTCACTTCATTCGGTCCAAAGGTCAGTGGTACTTGGCCTCGAAGCTTTACACGCTGGAGCAGTCTGCCTAGTCTGTCTCGTATCGCAAAAACATCATTTCAGTAACAGGAGACACTTCCATGGCCACACATACAGTCCTTAGCCCCCTTCCGGGAACGTTCTACCGCAGCGGCGCGCCCGGCCAGCCGGCTTTCAAAAATGACGGAGACACGGTCAACGCCGGCGATGTCATTGGCATCGTCGAGGTGATGAAGCAGTTCTCTGAGGTTACTGCCGATGTGGCCGGTCGCATCGTGAAGTTCCACCTGGAAAACGAAAGCCCTGTCGACGCGGGCGCGCCCCTCGTCGACATTGAAACCGCTTGAGGGTTGACGAAATGACTCTCTCGTTCAAATCGTTGCTCGTCGCTAACCGCGGCGAGATCGCAGTGCGCGTCATTCGTGCTGCGAAAGAGCTGGGTATTCGCACAATCGCTGTCTACAGCGATGCAGACAAAGACAGCTTGCATGTGCGCATGGCAGATTACGCTGTGGAAATCGGGCCCTATCCTGCGGCAAAGAGCTACCTCAACGTGGAAGCCATCCTCGCAGCCGCGAAGACCAGCGGGGCTGACGCCGTCCATCCCGGCTACGGTTTCTTGTCGGAGAACGCGGCTTTCGCGGATGCCGTTCGCGCTGCCGGACTGGTGTTCGTGGGGCCATCTGGCGAAGCAATTCGCTCGATGGGTGACAAGGCAAGCGCCCGCCAAGCGGCGATGAACGCGGGCGTGCCCGTCGTCCCAGGAAGTGACGGCCTGGTTGCAGACCTGGACGCCGCCCGCCAGGAAGCCGCACGCATCGGGTATCCGGTGATGATCAAAGCAACCGCCGGTGGTGGTGGCCGGGGCATCCGCGTTTGTGGCGACGAGGCTGCACTCGTGCAGCAATGGCCGATGGCGCAGGCTGAAGCAAAAGCTGCGTTCGGCAACGGCGCAGCTTACCTTGAGCGATTTATTGGTCGGGCACGTCACATCGAAGTCCAGATTCTTGGTGACGGCAAGCGCGCGATTCACCTCTTCGAGCGCGAGTGCTCGCTGCAGCGCCGCCGACAGAAAGTCTGGGAAGAAGCTCCTTCCCCTAGCCTTTCCGAGGCAACCCGGCAGGAGCTCTGTGCATCTGCCGTGCGTCTGGCCGAGGCGGTTGGATACAGCGGCGCTGGCACGCTCGAATACTTGTACGACGAAACAACTGGGGAGTTCTTCTTCATTGAGATGAACACCCGAATTCAAGTTGAGCATCCGATTACGGAAGCCATCACCGGGGTGGATCTCGTTCGCGAGATGCTGCTCATCGCAGGAGGAACGCCTCTGCGTCTCGAGCAAGCCGACGTCTCCTTCAGCGGCGCGGCCATCGAGGTTCGTCTCTGCGCAGAAGACCCTGCAAAGAACTTTTTCCCGAAGGTGGGCCGTGTCGCAGAGCTGACTTGGCCAGGTGGTCCTGGAGTTCGCGTCGACTCGATGCTCTATCCGGGATACAACGTCTCTCCGTACTACGACTCACTTCTGGCCAAGTTGATTGTTCACGCCGAAAACCGTCCCGCAGCCATCGAGCGACTGCGCAGGGCGCTCGGCGAGATCAAGCTTTGCGGTCTGACGACCACAGCCATCCTGCATGCGGCACTCGCTGAAGACGAACAGGTGAGACGCGGGGACTACCACACGGGCTTCTTGGAGCCTTGGTTGGTCGAAAACGCATCGAAGCTGGTGGCCGAACCAGAAGGAGTCTGAACATGAGCAAGATCCGTTACTCGTTCGGAGGAGACGAGCATCTCTTCGCTGAAGTCTCGGAAGACATGTCGCTGGAGGCATTTTTTCGAGGCATGGCGGCTTGCACCGAGCTGCGCCGCATGCAGGTCGATGGCATCACGGAGATCTGCCCCGCCAACGCCTCCTTCCTCGTTCGCTTCAATCCGGACGTGATTGCACCAGACGAACTGCTCAAGATCGTGCAAGGTGTCGAGTCGAAGGTTGAGAAGGCGCCCAAGGTGCTCGAGACGCGCATTGTGGAAATCCCTGTTCTCTACAACGACCCATGGACGCACGAGACGCTGATGCGTTTTCGTGAACGCCACCAGGACCCCAACAGCACCGACCTTGAGTACGCCGCGCGCGTCAACGGCCTGGACTCAGTCGACGCCTTCATCGAGGCTCACTCAGGGTCACCCTGGTTCGTCTCGATGGTCGGGTTCGTGGCAGGCCTGCCCTTCCTGTACCAGATGGTTGAACGCGACAAGCAACTGCAGGTGCCCAAGTACGTGCGCCCTCGCACTGACACGCCAAAGCTCACCGTCGGCCAAGGAGGCTGTTTCGGCTGCATCTACTCTGTCCGAGGCGCAGGTGGCTACCAGATGTTTGGCGTGACGCCAGCGCCCATCTTCGATCCCGAGCAAAAGATGCCCTACCTGCAGGAGTTCATGTGCTTCTTCAAGCCAGGCGACATCGTGAAATGGAAGAAACCTCACGCTTGGCGCGGTGGGCAGATGTGTCCGACGCCGCTTCGGTGTGCTCGATGGCGGCAAGGAGAAGAGCCTCGTGCGCGAGATGGCCAAACGTGTTGAGCTCTCCGCTCGCTACATCGGTCGTCCAGTAGGGCTGCTATCCGGCGGCAACCAACAGAAGGTGCTCTTTGGACGTGGCCTTGCCTCCAACGCCGACGTCTACGTGTTTGATGAGCCGACCGTCGGCGTAGACGTGGGAACGCGAAACGCCCTCTATGAAGTGATCAAGACGCTGACCGAGGCAGGCGCAGCCGTCATCGTCATTTCATCGGACCTCCCTGAGGTGCTGCACTTGGCCAACCGCGTATGCGTGTTGAGTGCCGGTCGCATCTCCGCTGAGTTGCCAGGAGGTGCCTCAAACGAAGGTGCCGTACTAGCGAATTTCTTCACCCAGGCCAGCCCCCGGCTCGCCCAACATTCGTAAGACGAAGGAACGTCGTCATGAGCACCTCCCCCACCATCAGCACAACGGCCACGCCCATTGAGCACACACCGCATCGGCACAACTTCGCTTTGCGCTTGTTCTTGCGCTTGGGCGTCCTGCCCTTCTTCTTGCTGATTGCGATCGCAGTGTTCGCTACGCTCTCTGAGCAGTTCCTCACCGCGCAAAACCTCATCAACCTGTTGCGCCAGTCGGTGTATCTGGTTCTCGTTTCTCTTGGCCAGATGCTTGCGTTGGCCACGGGCGGTTTCGACCTCTCCGTTGGAACGGTAATTGCTCTCACGTCTGTCGTGAGTGCACTTGTGATGACGGCCTTCCCAGAACTATCCCCAATAGCGTCCATCGGCCTGGGCTGCTTGGCGGGACTGAGCATCGCGCTCCTGGTGGGCCTCATCAATGGCGCGGGGATAGCTTATGCGGGTGTCTCCCCCTTCATCATGACGCTGGGCGTCCAGTCCATCGGATTTGGGTTGGCGCTTTACCTGACTGGCGGCGTGCCCGTCTCCGGCTTGCCAGGCGAGTTCTCCGACATCTTAGGGATTGGACATGTCCTCGGCGTCCCGATTCCAGTGCTGATCACTGCGGTCGTCGCGCTCGGCTTGTACCTGATGATGACGCGCACCGCATCGGGCACTTATCTGCTGGCCGTCGGTGGCAATGTCAAGGCCGCACATCTGTCGGGCATTGATGCCCGGCGCATGCTGATCGTCGCCTACCTCATTTGCGCGTTCACTGCTGCGCTCGCAGGAATCTTGCTCACAGCCCGAGTGGAAAGTGGCGAGGCAAACCTCGGAGGTTCCATCGCTCTGGAGTCCATCGCCGCATGCGTGATTGCGGGCGTCAGTCTCCGCGGTGGCGTGGGCCGTGTCGAGAACGTGGTACTCGGAGCTGTATTCATCGGTCTCGTGCAAAACGGCATGAACCTAACCAACGTTGGCTCCTACATGCAGATGGTGGTCCTTGGATCGCTACTCATCATTGCCGTCGTTGCCGACTCCGTCCGGCATCGACTTAGCCTCGCAAACTAACGAATTGAAGAAGTCAAGCAACATGCAACTCAAAGACCCGAACCTCCTGCGCCAACAAGGACTTATTGCTGGCTCCTGGGTGAACGCCGATAGCGGTGAGACAACTTCGATTTTCAACCCCGCTACGGGTGAAGTGATAGCCACTGTCCCGTTGATGGGTGCCGTGGAAACACGTCGCGCTATTGAAGCAGCGCACATCGCCCAGCAAAGCTGGCGCGCTACGCCGGCCAAACAGCGTGCTGCCATCTTGAGGAAGCTATCTGACCTCATGCTGGCGCACCAAGACGACTTGGCACAAATCATGACTGCTGAGCAAGGAAAACCTCTCTCAGAAGCAGTCGGCGAGATCTCTTACGCAGCATCCTTCATCGACTGGTTCGCTGAGGAAGCTCGGCGCATGTATGGAGACACGGTCCCTGCTACACAGGCGGACCGTCGCATCCTGGTCACGCGAGAGCCGATTGGCGTCTGTGCGGCCATCACGCCATGGAACTTTCCCACGGCAATGCTGACGCGAAAGGCCGGTCCCGCACTAGCAGCCGGTTGCGCGATGGTGGTCAAACCTGCGCCGGAGACTCCACTCTCGGCTCTTGCGTTCGCTGAGCTCGCAAACCGAGCTGGCCTGCCATCAGGTCTGCTCTCCGTAGTGACTGGCGATGCCGTCGCTATCGGGGGCGAGCTCACATCAAACCCGACTGTTCGCAAGCTGAGCTTCACGGGCTCAACGCCCATCGGAAAGCTTTTGATGCGACAGTCCGCAGACACGGTCAAGAAGCTGTCTCTCGAGCTGGGAGGCAATGCGCCCTTCATCGTTTTCGATGACGCCGACCTGGACGCAGCGGTGGAAGGCGCCATGGCATCGAAGTACAGAAATGCGGGGCAGACCTGTGTGTGTGCCAATCGACTCTATGTGCAACGAGGCGTCGCTGAGGACTTCTCCGCACGCCTGGTGAAGAGGGTTCGTGAGCTCAAAGTCGGGCGTGGGACTGAGCCTGGCGTGACCCAAGGTCCTTTGATCAACGAAAACGCCGTCAAAAAGATTGAGTCTCACATCGCAGATGCGGTGGCAAAAGGCGCGAAAGTCCTGACCGGTGGGTCGCGGCACTCCCTCGGTGGAACCTTCTTCGAACCAACGGTCCTCGCTGGCGCTACCGCCACGATGAAAGTAGCTACCGAGGAGAGTTTCGGGCCGTTGGCACCGATCTTCGTTTTCGACACCGAAAAAGAGGTCATTCAAGAGGCAAACCGAGGCGAAGCCGGCCTTGCCTCCTACTTCTACTCCCGGGATTTGGGACGAGTCTTCCGGGTTTCCGAAGCGCTGGAATGCGGCATGGTTGGCGTCAATACCGGGCTGATTTCCACGGCAGAGGCCCCCTTCGGCGGGGTCAAGCAATCCGGGTTGGGACGCGAGGGCTCCAAATATGGCCTCGACGAGTACACCCAGATAAAGTACGTCTGTGTCGCCGGTCTCGGCGAATAGGGGCGCTCTACGATGGCACTCGACAACTTGCTAGCCCGCAACCGTGCATGGTCAGCACGCGTTTCAGAGCAGGACCCCCACTTCTTCGACCGACTGGCCAAGATTCAGACGCCAGCCTATTACTGGATTGGTTGCTCGGACAGCCGGGTTCCCTCCAACCAGATCCTGGACCTTGCGCCTGGAGAGGTGTTCACTCACCGTAACGTCGCCAACCTTCTTCCACCGGGCGACTTGAACAGTCTATCAACGCTCCAGTTCGCTGTTGATGTCCTGGGCGTGCGGCACGTGATGATTGTGGGTCACTACGGCTGCTCTGGCATCCGCGCATCGCTAGAGGGTGCACGGTTGGGTCTTGTGGATACGTGGCTCGGACACGTCCAGGATGTTCAAGTCCGCCATCACAAGCTGCTTTCTGAACTTCCCCACCCGGCCCGCGTGGACCGCCTGTGCGAACTGAACGTCGCGGAACAGTTCATGAACGTGTGCCGCACACACATCGTCAACGATGCGTGGAAAAGCGGGAAGCAGCTCGCTGTACACGGACTGATCTACGCACTGGAGGACGGCTTGCTGCGAGAGATGGGGTTGTCTGCGGGCAATGCCGGCGAGGCCGAACAAAGTTACCAAGAATTCATTGAGCGAGCAGCTGGCTGTCAAGACCGCGCATCGTCCAGCTCCCACGAGGCGCACGTGTCATGTTCACACGCATCGTGTTCTGCTGGGCTACCGGTCTGACCTGCCAAAGAATAACTAGACGAGGTCTGACCCCATGAGAGCATCCCTACGCCATTTTCGAATCTTTGTTGCCACGGCTGAGATTGGACAAATCTCCAAAGCCGCTGCGACTTTGTTTACCTCGCAACCCGTGGTCACCGAGGCCATCAAAGCGCTTGAAGAGGAAATTGGTGTGAAGCTCTTCGTGCGCCACGCAAAGGGCGTGTCGCTTACCGCAGAAGGCGGGGTTTTCCTTCGGCATGCGCGTAGCGTCATCTCCGCCGCGACTGAGGCCATGCATGCGCCGCATCGCATCCGTCATGACATGACTGGTGTTCTCAAGATTGCCTGCACCCATACGGTGGCGGGCTACTACCTTCCCTCGTTGCTCGGTCGATTCCGTCGCGAGTATCCGGGCATCAAGCTCGACTTGGTAGAGCTCACTCGCGAGCGCATCGAAGAGGCACTCTTGAGCGGTGAAATTGAGCTGGCGGTTTGCCTGATTTCACCTCTACAGCATCTCGATGAAATTGACACCGATGTGCTCTCGCGATCCAAGCGCCGGCTTTGGCTACCAGCAAATCACCCTCTTCTTGAGAAGAGGCGAATCACGCTACAGGACGTCCAACCTGAGCCCTACATCTTGCTCACGATTGATGACGCGGAGCAAACGACGATGCGCTTCTGGAACTCCGCAGGGCTGACTCCGAACGTGACGTTGAGAACGACGTCCATGGAGGCCATTCGCAACATGGTGGCAGTCGGCTTCGGTGTGACCATCCTTTCGGACATGGTGTATCGGTCTTGGTCGCTGGACAACGCAAGGCTTGAGGCGGTCACGCTTGATGATGTCGTGCCCAGCATGGACATTGGACTGGCCTGGAAACGAGATGTGGAGATGGGCCGCTACGCGCGAGCATTCATGGATGTCTGCCGTTCGGTCCGAACTGATGGCATCTAAAGTGCAAACACTTGCATCCCGAAGTCTTCAAAGCGTGTGGCATCCCTGCACGCAAATGAAGAAGCACGAGTCGCAGCCCCCTGTTGCAGTCTATGGGGCCAACGGGCCTTGGATCCTATGCGAGGACGGGCACAAAGTGCTCGACGGCGTCAGTTCATGGTGGGTGAACCTCTTCGGCCACAGCCATCCATACATCAAGGAGGCGCTGACCGACCAACTTGAGCGACTGGACCACATCATGCTCGCGGGATTCACCCATGAGCCTGTTGTTGAGCTATCCGAGCGCCTGTCCAAACTCAGTCGTCTCGGCCACGCGTTCTACGCAAGCGACGGCGCCTCCGCCACAGAGATCGCGCTGAAGATGAGCGCCCACTACTGGCGAAACGTCGGCCGACTTTGCAAGTACAGGTTTGTGGGTCTGGCAGGTGGATACCACGGGGAGACAGTCGGTGCGCTTGCGGTTACGGATATCGCCCTCTTTCGACAGGCGTACGCTCCATTGGTCCAACTTGGTGCCGTGGTTCCAAGCCCAGATGCTCGACAGGCTGGTCCTGGTGAGAATGCCGAAGCTGTAGCGCGACGCGCCGCAACCTCTCTCGAGAGCTTTCTCGAGAAGAACCATGCTGACACGGCCGCATTGATTTTGGAGCCTCTTGTCCAGTGCGCATCGGGCATGGCGATGTACCACCCGCTGTATCTGCAGCTGGCGAGAGAGCTTTGCGATCGCTACGAAGTTCACTTGGTGATGGACGAGATTGCCGTTGGGTTCGGACGTACGGGTACGTTCTTCGCTCATGAGCAAGCAGGAATCAGGCCAGATTTCTTGTGTCTATCCAAGGGCATCACTGGTGGCATGCTGCCTCTCTCGGTGGTCTTGACGACCGATGCTGTGTACGAAGCTTTCTACGATGACGCCACAGCCCGCGGCTTCCTCCATTCGCATTCATACACTGGGAATCCCCTCGCGTGTAGAGCCGCGCTGGCCACCTTGGACTTGTTTGAACGGCTCAACGTTCTCGAGACGAACAAGACGCTTGCGCAGTCCATCGGCCGCGCACTTGAGCCTCTTGCTCAGCATTCGCGTGTGCGAAACCATCGTCAGCTCGGGATGATTTGGGCGTGTGACGTGGAATCGGAAATGACAGGCTTCTCGGACAGGTACCACCGAGAGGCGATGAAGCGCGGCCTGTTGCTACGCCCTATTGGCAACACGATCTACGTGATGCCTCCGTACCTGCTTGAGAAGGCCGACGTCGAACATATCGGCCATGCCGCGTATGACGCCTTGTCGGCAACGCTTAAGGGAGAGAATGAATGAGCGGGGTCTTCGTCGCCGGCACCGATACAGGCGTTGGTAAGACATTGGTCGCATCGGCTTTGCTGTACGCGCTGCGAAAGCAATATGCACTCGTAGTGGGAATGAAGCCTGTTTCTGCAGGGGCAATGCTCCTGGATGGGGCGTGGCAGAGCGACGACGCGATTCAACTGCGAGCCGCGTCAAGCTTTTCCTCTGAGCCAGAGCTGGACAACCCGTATTGCCTCAAAACTGCGACATCACCTCATCTCGCTGCGCAGCTTGACGGTGTGGACATCGCTATTGACCATATCGTGAAGTGCTATTGCCAGCTCACCTGGCGCGCGGATGTCGTTGTCGTGGAAGGCGCGGGTGGCCTGCTCGTTCCGCTAAACCAAACCGAGACCGGCGCCGACTTGGCCCAAGCTCTGGCTCTGCCGGTGGTGTTGGTCGTTGGATTGAGGCTGGGCTGCCTCAATCATGCTGTGCTGACCGCAGAAGCCATCCGATCCAGAGGACTCACGCTTGCAGGCTGGATCTGCAACCGTGTCGACCCGGAAATGCTCGGACAAGACGAGAACATCGCTTACTTGAAGGCACACCTACACGCCCCGATGTTGGCCGACATCCAGCATATGGAATCGCCTGACGCCAGCGCAGTCGAGATTCAACTGCCCACTCACTGGCTGTGAAAGCCTCATCATGACTTGGATAAACGAATTTCCGGCGCGCATCGCAGCTCTGGACGCAGCACATCAGCGTCGCATGACGCGAGAAGTGGTGCCCATGGGAGGTGCAAACCTTCTTGTTGATGGTCGGCCGATGCTTGCGTTCTGCAGCAACGACTACCTGGGTCTGGCGAGTCACCCGATGCTCGTTCGTGCGGCAACTGAAGGTGCCCGTCAGTTTGGTATCGGATCCGGTGGGTCTCCGCTAGTAAGCGGACATAGCGAAGCCAACGGGAACCTCCAACGTCAGCTCGCCGAGTTTGTTCAGCTTCCTCGGACGCTCTACTTCTACGCCGGCTATGCAGCAAACATTGGCATCGTGCCCGCGCTCGTTGGGGCGGGAGATGCGCTGTTCTCAGACTCCCTGAACCATGCCTGCTTGATTGACGGTGCCCGTCTATCGCGCGCGAAGATCCACCGATATCCACATGGAGACCTACAGGCGCTGGAAGCCGCCCTGGCTTCTGGCGACGCAAAGCGCAAGCTCATCATCTCAGACGCTGTCTTCAGCATGGATGGCGACATCGCGGACGTGCCAGCGCTTCTGCAGCTGTGCGAGCGGTTTGATGCGTTGCTGTTGCTCGATGACGCTCATGGATTTGGCGTGCTGGGCGAGCAAGGTCGAGGAACGCTGTCGCACTTCGGTTTATCCGGCCTGCGTGCATCGCCACGTGTGCTCTACATGGCAACGCTTGGCAAAGCAGCCGGCGTCTGTGGAGCCTTTGTCGCGGGCTCAGATCCTCTCATTGAATGGTTGCTTCAGACAACGCGTAGCTACATCTTCGCGACAGCCGCACCGCCTTTGCTTGCTTGCGCATTGAGTGCAAGCATTGGCTTGATTGAGGTGGGCAACGAACTTCGGTCCCACCTTCAGCAACGCATTGAGCAACTGCGCACAGGCTTGGCCGAAATCCTGCCTGGTACAGGCTGGAGTTTGGGCGAATCGAGCACGGCTATCCAACCCCTTGTCGTTGGAAGCAACGAGGCCGCGTTGAGCGTGATGGATGGTCTCACACGCCGTGGCATCTGGGTTCCTGCGATTCGTCCTCCTACGGTTCCTGAAGGCACCGCTCGTCTGCGAATTGCAATGTCTGCGGCTCATACCGAGGCTGACGTTGACAACCTCATTAACGCACTTGGTGAGGTGGCTCATCACCTTACGCCCGAAATCGGAGTATTCCCATGATGATCACTGAAAAAGTTATTTCCCTGCAAATGCCCAAACGCAGTTCAAAGCCCGTCGAGAAGCAAAGATGGTCGGTAGAGCAGATTCAGGCACTGTTCGATCTGCCCTTTTCCGAACTCGTCCACCGAGCTCAGTCGGTTCATCAAGAGTATTTCGACCCCACGCTGGTCGAGTTGGCCACATTGCTGTCAGTGAAGACGGGCGGGTGCCCAGAAGACTGCGGTTACTGCCCTCAGTCGGTGCACTTCGACACTGGCGTCGACGCCTCCAAGCTGATGGATCCAGACGAGGTGCGCGAGGCGGCCATCAAGGCGCGCGACGCTGGGGCAACTCGTTTTTGCATGGGAGCTGCCTGGCGCGCGCCCAAGGATAGGGACGTCGAGAAGGTCGCGGAGCTCGTGCGCACCGTGAAGTCTCTAGGTTTGGAGGCCTGTGCGACTCTCGGGATGCTTGGTGAGGGTCACGCTGAGGCGCTGCAGGATGCGGGCCTGGACTACTACAACCACAACCTCGATACCGACCCTGAGTTTTATGGCGAGATCATCGGCACGCGTGTCTACCAAGATAGGCTGGATACGCTTGACCGAGTGCGTGGCGCTGGAATCAAAGTGTGCTCAGGAGGCATCGTGGGAATGGGCGAGTCCAGGCTCCAGCGCTCTGGCCTCATTGCACAGCTCGCCAACCTGACCCCCTACCCTGAGTCCGTTCCCATCAACAACCTGGTCAGGGTTGCCGGTACGCCCCTTGTCGACGTGGACCCGCTTGATCCGTTCGAGTTCGTGCGGACCATTGCGGTTGCTCGCATCACCATGCCCCAGGCGCGTATTCGCCTCTCTGCTGGACGCCAGCAAATGGGAGAGGCAATCCAGGCGCTGTGTTTCCTCGCGGGAGCCAACTCCATCTTCTACGGGGACAAGCTACTCACGACTGGCAACCCTGATACCGAGGCGGACCTGTCCCTTCTGAGTCGCCTTGGATTGAAAGTCGGGCAGCCCGAGCCTCGTAAAGACGACGTCAATCCGATGCACCTGGCAGCGTCTGTTCCGTTGCGCTGATGGTTGAGAACTTCCGCCCACACGTTGAAGAGGCATGTTCAACGTGTGGGCTCCGATGGGGCTAAAAGACTGGTTCTAGCTCAGCATCGCGCGTGGCGTCGACTTCTACGCGTCCACCTATTCTGCGCATCTATGCGATGACATGGACCTCAAGGTCGACCAACTGACGACTCGTTGCATCAGGAGTAGCGAATCTCGCAGTGGGCCACAAATGTTTCGCCATCAGAATAAGCACACTCGAAACTTGCGACTCAGCGCGTGATCATGGGAGGCATCACCAAGTGAACAATACTGGCACGTCCCGCCGTCGAGAATCCTACCCTGCCTGCAGCCGCGAGTATCTGAAGCGCTTTCTCCACCCGAGCCTTGGACACCCCTGCGGACTTCGCAATAGAAACCAGTTGATCCTTGCCTAACTGTCTCGCAGGCTGCATGCGCAGTTCGTGCTCCACGGCTTGCGCATCCAGTTGAATCTGGGGCACAGCGGGCGGTGGCAGCAGCATCCGCATGGCTTCGCAGAGGAAGTACTCGCAGATCACCCTCGCCCGATCGATCATCTCCGCCGCCAGCAGTCCCTCATAACCTTCGACGAGGTGAAGCACCGCCGCCACGCGGCCCACCATCTGCGGAAACCGCAACGCATGCGCCTGCAGCTGGGGGGGCACGCCATGCTGAGCCAGCCACTCGCAATGGCGCCCCACCTGCATCCAATGTCGCTTGGCCTCTTCAGTCATGTGCAGCGTGGGCAAGGCACCCACCTCCTGACTGGTCCATACGCTTTGCCGCAGCAGCGGCATCAGGTGTCCATCCCAGTCACGCAAGGCCATCTCCGGCCCCATACGCAGCCTCTCCTCCGTGTACTGCGATGCCGGCAAGGAAATGGCTTCGGCAACCACCAGGCGCGATGCCAATCCTGACTCAAGCAGGCGATTCCCGTACTTCTGGATGTAGGCTTGCCACGGACCGGGTGGGAGCGTCAGCACCAAACCCATGCGCACCCGGTCGGCCACCTGGCGATCCCGGGAGACACGGTTGACGCGCGACAAGCGCCCATCCCACAGCTTCGACAGCGTTGAATAGGCCCGCCCAACCCTGCTCATCAGGAAGTCTTCACCCTCTTCTTCCGCCATCAGGCCCGAACTCTGCGGCAGCGCCTCCCTTGACATGTTGCTGAAAAGAATTTGGTGCTCGGTATCCTCATCTCCGGCAACAGCGAGTTCGGCCTTGCGCTCGTCTTCGAACCGATAGAGAACGTCCAGAAGCCGCTCCAGCACCCTCGATTTCCCGCTGGCGGGAGTCGCAACGAGTGCAATGAACAAAGATAGAGAGCTTTTTTGACCATCGGGGAACCCTACGTTGGCAACGCCTTGACAGGCAGAAGCCGCGATGCCCAGCATCAAGGGGATGACCGCCTCCAAAGACACGCCGGTGCGGGTGTGAAGCTCCCAGGCGGCACGCTGCATGAAAGGCGGCAGCGCGTTGTGCAAGGTAAGTGCACGCATGGGATTGGGGCCAGGCACCACCTGAGGCGCCAAGGGGTACTGAAACGAGTTGAGAGGAAAGTTGTTCATGGTGATCAGGAGAAATGGGGAGTGCTCGGGCTATGGATGCACCATGGCCCGGAGCGAATCAAAACAAGGCGTTGAGACGTGCCAACGGCACGCCGCTCAAGGGTTCGTGGCCAGCCGATAGGCCGCAGCTGATGCCTGCCCTGCGTTGAGCCTGGGCCGTCCCAGGCGGCGCGCCGGCAGCTTGGGCAGGACGCCCTTGCGAAACAGCTTCTGCTCCGCGTAGCCCTTGCTCCGCACGTGTAAATCGCTCTTGGCGAGATAGTCGATGACTCTGTGGATCAGGATGTCGCGTTTCGCGGTGTCCCTGTGATCGATCATCCCGATGCCGCAATACCGATATTGGCTCTTGTTCTCAGCGCGGTTCGCAGCCCTGTAAGCGCCCTCGCCTTCCGTGATGACGTCCACCCAGTAGTTGCCGAGCACGACGCTGTGGTGGCTGTCGTTCTCCACCTCCTGGCCCTTGAAAAAAAAGATGGCATGGGCATGCCAGCCCCTGATCGGCGCATATTCCAGTTTGATGATGAAGCCGACGCAGTGCTCGAAGAGCTTGTTATGCCTGCGGTTAGCCAGCAGTTGATCAACCCTGCCCTGCAGCGTCTCCAGTTCGCTGCCTGGCGTCTCCCAGCCTTCGTCACAGCGACGTTGCAGTTCCTCACCCTTGAATTTCTCTTGGTATAGATCAATGCGAACCACCAGCAATTTGGAGTAGATCGAGAAAAGGCCATGCACGTACTCCTTGGCGCTCTTCATTCGCCGTCGATATTCACCGAGCCAATTGCCCTCCTTGATACTGAACTTCTTGCTGCGCAGCACCTTTCTCACCTGAACGATAAACTCATTGATGAGATGAGAAATGCGCACCAGCTTGAATCCCTCAGGATCTTCGGATGACCTTCTCACCATGGCCTCCGGCCTTTCGTAAACGTCCCCGTCATCAAACAGGCGCTTCAACGTCGTAATCAATAACGCAACACGGGGGTTGTAAATATCCACCCAGTGGTGACTGTGCTTATCGATGTGCCGCAATGTATCGACAACGATGGGCAGGGCAACTCTCAGATCGAGCGAGATGTCTTCTTTGATCTTTCCCTGTTCGTCGTAGGGAACCCCAGTTGTCAACCCGATCAGCTTGGCGCATTTGTGGAGAAGATGGAACTCGGGCTGATGAGGTATGTTCTCCACCCACAAATCAATACCATCAACCACCAGTTCCTTGGGGAAGTAGTTTAGCGGCTCAGCTCTCTGCTTGGAAGTGAGAAATCCTTCTTCAAAGGTTTCGTGCACGGCATTATAAATCCGACTCCTTTTTCTGCGAATCATGAAATTTCCTTTGTGCTTAAGGCACGTTTGTCGAACATGCTTGTCCGGTTAATCAATAACCATGCGATACGGGATCTCATCCTGTGCACCGCATGGACTCGAATCGGGAAATCCATCTGAATGTAAAGCCAGGAAATAGTTTGATGCGCTCACTCGACGAAGCACATGCAAATCAGGCAGGGCATTCAGATCAACTCTCTGAGAATTCTTGAGACTGAGCAAATCAATTTCAAGCGCTAAATATATTGAACACCCGTTAGAATATTGATTAAATACCCTTGAGGATATTGAATATATAGAATATCCTTAATTCACTCATGTATTGCCAGAACGAGTTTCTCTGCCAACAACTGCAAATCATGGACCATTTCTTTCTTTTTTCCAGCTCCATCAATGTACACAGTTGCGCCAATCGATCAGAAAGCAAAAAAAAGATCATCACCAGTTCCAACCCGGCACCAGCCCTGCAGGCGACGCACGTCGGATCGGAGCAGACTCCAGCGATCACACATGGAACCCGGGACGGATTTGGACGTCTTGGGGCGCGCGAATGGCGATCGATGTACACGTGGATGGACATCGCGCACATCACACGTTGCCTCCCGACCGCACTCGGACGCGCGACGAGAGCCATTCGTCGATCTCTTGTTCGATCCATGCGATCGCGCCGCCGGTGAAGGACAGCTTGATCGGTATTGGGAAGGAGGGGTCATAGCGTGGCGAATTCGGGTTCATCCAGTCGTATATCGTCGAACGCCCAACATCAGCCAACCGTTTGCGCACCACGGGCAGGCGAATGAGACGGATGGGCTGGGGCGGAGCGGGCGCGACGCCAGCCGTCGCTGCCGAGCGAGTCACCTGTTCCGGATAGGGGATTGTTTGAAGCGTTCGAAACCGGTCTTTCGTTTTACTCTGTGCAAATTCATACTCCATCGATAAAGCTCCTTGGTTGAAATCGATGGATGTAGTTTGCACGTGCTCGGATTCTGTTTCTACGGCGTGTGCTGAGCAAACCGGAGCGAAATTCGGCATCCGGGCAAAAAAAAACGTCCTAGAAGGACGCTTTTTATGCCGTGGCTATTCTGTCGTGATGACATGAGAAGGCCAAGTAAGACAAGAATCAAGTTTGGCTCGGAAGCTGGGGGCGCGAAAACAGTTCTTCGGCATCTGGCATCAAGGCAAGCCAGTCGTAGATCGACTCTAGCTTCACAGGGTGAAGATGGCTGTAATGCAGAATGA
The DNA here is from genome assembly GCA_030692685.1 of Acidovorax sp. GTDB lineage: Bacteria > Pseudomonadota > Gammaproteobacteria > Burkholderiales > Burkholderiaceae_C > Acidovorax. Next base: position 26,962 of record JAUXZO010000174.1, read on the forward strand.
CAAATGCATTAACATCCTTCTCGATCGTTTCGGCAGCATTCAAGCGTGAGCGCCAGCCATTTTTTGGAGGTCGTTTTTTTCGGGCAAGTCCAAAAGCCTGTTCCCGTATTTTGTCGTACATCGCTTTTTTTGCATTTGCGCCCTTGGATGCCAGTTCCTTGCCATCTTGCTTTTTAGCAGCACCAAGACCTTTTCCGGCGACCGCAACTCCGGCCCAGTAACAGCCATCGGCCATATACGACCACGCCCTGTTGACATCGCCGCCGCGTGTCCACTCCCCCAAAGCCCTCAGAATAAAAATTGTCGAAGCGATGATAGGACCCAAGGCGCTTTCAGCAAGGCTACGGTTGTCGATGGCATCATCTTCCGAGAAAGCCTGTCGTACCATTTCCATTGGATCCTCGGTTTTCTCGTCCACGCGGACGCCGATAGTCACCAGAAACTCATCGAACGTCGACTCTTGAGGAGCATCCTTTTTCACCAAGCGGCGATAGCATTCTGCCAAATTCCCCAACATGATCGAAGCGAATCGTTGAAGATCAAGGTCGGCACGAGAGGGGGTGGGGTATTCGAGAGAGGGATTGGTCATTTTCAGGATGAATAAAAACTCGGAATCTTCTAGCAATTCTAAGCGTCTACGTACTCACCGAGTTTCAATCCTCCAATGGGGAAGACACGGATTTGACGGGTTTAATAGTGCTCTTTTGCGCGCAGAATTTTGCCCAAGCGGTCATCATCTCGCGACGCTTCTCCAGCGCATCACCTCGCCGATACGCCGCTTCTACCTTGTTCTCCAGGGTATGGGCCAATGCTCGGCGAGTTCTCGCGAATAGTGCGTTCTCTCTCCAGACCAGTCGCGGAATGTTGACCGGAAACCGAGAGGCACTGCATCCACCTCCATGTCTCATGACCGCAGCCAATGACATGTCCGAGCGCCGCCCTCCGCATGAGGCGTAGAACACGTGGACTCCGCCTTCGACCCTCGGCAAGGCTTTGAGAAGTTGCAGCGCCGCTGCGGGGAGCAACATCCTGACGTCTCTGCTCGGCAGCCGTTGGTCATGCCGCACGCAACTGAGTGCACTGACCCTCAGCCAATTTTTGGAGGTAGTCAGCCCACCGCTGCATCATGGTGGCGCGCTGCTTCAGATACTGCGTCCGGTTATACGCCCGGCCGTTCGCATCCTTGACGGCATGAGCCAATTGCGCTTCGATCACCAGCGGGTCACACTCCAATTGCTCGGCGAGCATCGTGCGTGCGGTAGCGCGAAAGCCATGCCATGTGTGCAGATCCGATGTATATCCCATGCTGATCAACGCGGTTCTGACTGAGTTCTCCGAAATGGGACGATCATGATCACGCTCGCCAGGGAACACAAGGCGACTATGTCCCGTGTAGTGGTGCAGCTCGCGCAGAATGGCAATGGCTTGCACGGGCAATGGGACGAAGTGTGGATCACCAAACTCCTTGCCATCCTTCTCGCGCTTCATCCGTGCTGCGGGAATGGTCCACATGGCCGCATCGAGGTCTATTTCCGTCCAAGCCGCAGCACGCAACTCACCAGGTCGCTGGAAAAGCATCGGGGCCAACTGGAGCGCTGCCCGAACTACTACGCCACCTCGATACGCCTTGATCGCGCGCAGCAGCACACTCAACCGTTCGGGATCCGTAATCGCTGCAAAGTGCGTTCCACGGTAAGGTTGTAGCGCGTCCTTGAGACCATCTGTGATGTCGCGGCTGAGGCGTCCCGTTGCATGACCATATCGCCACACTTGGCGGCAAAGCATCAACGCTCGATCTGCGGTTTCAATCGCTCCCCGCTGTTCGATTTTTCTCAGAGTGGCGAGCAGTTCTACCGGTTCGATCTCACGCATCACTCGATCCCCCAACCAGGGAAACAAGTCCCGCTCAAACTGCCGTAGCGCTCGGCTGGCATGACCATCACTCCACTGTGGGGCCTGCCTTTCGTACCACTCGATAGCCACCACACGGAAGACTTCATCGGCGGAGGTGGTTGACTTCAGTTTTTCGAGCCTCCTCACTTGGACCGGGTTCTTCCCATCAGCTTTTTGCAACCTGGCAGCATCACGGGCCTTACGCGCCTGCGCCAAACTAACAGCCGGATAGCTACCCAGAGCCAAACGGCTTTCCTTACCCTCGGCGTACACCTTCCAGAACCACCTCTTGGAGCCAGCAGGGCTCACCTCTAGATACAACCCCCCAGCATCGGTAAACCTAGCCCTTTTCTTCTCTGGTGGGCAGTCCGCGTTCTTGCACTCCTTGTCGGTTAACACTCGTACTCCTCAGATAAAGCCGGGGAACAAAGCCCGAAAAACTGGCACACCTCGCATTTGTTCCCCGGAATGTTCCCCGGTTTGCCCCTGGATGCCAAAGAACACCATCGGACAGGATTAGATATTAAGCTGTTGATTTTACAAGAAAAAAGGCCATCCATCGGATACCGATGGATGGCCTTGGATAGGTGTATGGTGGAGCTGGGGGGATTTGAACCCCCGTCCGCAAGCCTTCTTCGAGCAGTTCTACATGTGTAGCCGTCTGATTTGAGTCTCGCCGCCCGAATCGCGCAGTGGCACGCTAGATGGGAAGCCAGCATCCTTGAATCTCACCCTGCGTCAAGGTGCCCGACGCAAAGCCAGCCGATGTAATTATCCTTGCAGCCGGGAGGTCTTGCGACCCCCTTGCCCAGCCCATCGGCCTGCTGTTGCAAGGCTCACCGCTGATTAAGCGGCGAGTGCGAAACGTTCGTCGTTTGCAGTTGGTTTTTTTCTGTTGCTTTACGAGGTGACAGAACCTCGACATGCCCTGCTGCGCGTCCGAACCCACGTCGAAACCGGTGCAGCCCCAAGATTCTGAGTTTAAGGCACTTCCAGAAAATTCAAGAGTTCCAGCGGAGAACTTACTTCAGCATGGGCACCCCAGGCCGCCACATCGGCCCCTGCGCCCAGATAACCGTACCGAGCCGCAACCGTGTGCATCCCCGCGGCCAGCCCTGCCTGAATGTCGCGCTCGTCATCGCCCACATAGACGCATTCCGAGGGCGAGAGAGACATGCGCCGCGCAGCCTCCAGCAGAGGTTCCGGATGCGGCTTGGCGTACGGCGTGGTATCGCCGCTGATGATGGCAGATGCTGTAGCGAAGAGTGGCATCGCCTGCGTGATAGGGCCCGTAAAGCGCTGCGACTTGTTGGTCACCACGCCCCAGGGCAGGCCATGCGCCTGCAGCCTGACGAGCATTTCGTGCACCTCATGAAAGGGCTGGGTGCGCTGCAGCATGCACTCTGAATAGAGAACGAAGAACTCTTCTTTCAAGGCGTTGTAGTCAACATGCTCGGGCGTCATGCCGAAAGCCGCGTACAGCATGCCCCTCGCGCCCGAACCCGCCAGAGGCCGATAGCGATCCTGGGGCAAAGAGGCCATGCCTCGGCGCAACCGCATGCTGTCGGCCGCCGCGCCCAGATCTGGCGCGCTGTCGATCAAGGTGCCGTCCAGATCAAACAACACCGCACGCACCCCAGGGAACTTTCGCCCCTTCATGGTAGGCGCGTGGCCAACAGGTAGTTCACGCTGGTATCGGCGCTGAGCCAATAGCGCCGTGTCAGCGGGTTGTATTCCATCCCACGGGCCTGCGAGAGCTCCAGGCCGGCGCCACGACAATGTGCGGCCAGCTCGCTGGGACGAATGAATTTGGAAAACTCGTGCGTACCTTTGGGCAACAGTTGCAGAACATATTCCGCCCCCAGGATGGCGAACAGAAAGGACTTGGGATTGCGGTTGATGGTCGAGAAAAAGACCCAACCACCTGGCTTGACCAGCGCCCTGCAGGCCCTGACCACGGAGGAAGGATCCGGCACATGCTCCAGCATCTCCATGCACGTCACCACATCGAACTCACCTGGGCGCTCCAGAGCCAGCGCTTCGGCGCTGATCTCCTGGTAGCGCACGTTGGCGGTGGACGCCTCCAGCGCATGCAACTGGGCCACGCGCAAGGCCTTTGTCGATAGGTCGATTCCCAGGACGCTGGCGCCCTTGCGGGCCATGGAGTCCGAAAGAATGCCACCCCCGCAACCGATGTCGACCACATGCTTGCCCGCCAACGGTGCCAGTCCTTCGATCCAGCCCAACCGCAGCGGGTTGATCTGATGCAGCGGGCGAAATTCACTTTCAGGATCCCACCAGCGATGGGCGAGTTCGGAGAACTTGGCCAGTTCGGCGGGATCGGCGTTGATGTGTGGATTCATGATTCGATTATCGTCAGCACAAGAAAAAACCGCGCCGAAGCGCGGTTTTCAGGGTCGAAGCTGAGGTGAATCAGTTCTTGCGGGTACCGACCACTTCCACTTCCACGCGGCGGTTCTTGGCGCGACCTTCGCGGGTGGCGTTGTCGGCCACTGGCTGGGTCAGGCCCTTGCCTTCGGTGTAGATGCGGTTGCTTTCAATGCCCTTGCTCACCAGATAGGCCTTGACGGCTTCTGCGCGGCGGTTGGACAGAGCCTGGTTGTAACCAGCGGCACCGGTGGAGTCGGTGTGACCCACGGCGATCACCACTTCCAGGGCGATACCGGAAACCTTGCCAGCCAGATCGTCCAGCTTGGCCTTGCCTTCAGGCTTGAGCACGGCCTTGTCAAAGTCGAAGAATGCGTCAGCGGCGTAGGTCACTTTGGAGGCGACAGGGGCAGGAGCTGGTGCAGGAGCAGGTGCGGGTGCAGGAGCAGCGGCGGGTGCCGGTGCGGGAGCGGGTGCAGGAGCAGGAGCAGCCACAGGAACGATCGCGCCGTCACAGCCTTGAGCAGCAGTGGCAGGCGTCCAGCTGGCATCACGCCAGCAAAGTTCGTTGGTGCCATTTTTCCAGACCATTTCGCTGGTGCCATTGCGCCAGTTGTCGATGGTTTGGGCGCCGGCGGCGGTTGCCATGGCGGCGGTTGCAAACAGCATTGCCACTTTGTTGAGTTTTTTCATGGTTTTCCTCTATATAAGCCGCAGACAGACTGCGTAACAAGAACGACGCTTGTAGTGACCACCACTAAAAACGTTGGAATTTATTGTGCCACAAGCCCGGATGCACCAACCGGGACGCCCCGTGTGGCTCTGTAGGACGAACACCCGCCTTGCGTCATTCGTTGTCCATACACAACAAAATGTCACGTCAGGCGTGCACAGAGGTGCACCTTAAAATCATGAGTTGCCCTTCGGCCCTCCACCGCACTCAAGCCACCGCACATGACACAGTTCGCCAAAGAGACATTGCCCATCAGTCTTGAAGAGGAGATGCGGCGCAGTTACCTCGACTACGCGATGAGTGTGATTGTGGGCCGTGCATTGCCCGATGCGCGCGACGGTCTGAAGCCAGTGCACCGGCGCGTCCTCTTTGCCATGCACGAGCTCAACAACGACTGGAACCGACCCTACAAGAAGTCGGCCCGTATTGTGGGCGACGTCATTGGTAAATACCACCCGCACGGCGACAGTGCGGTGTACGACACCATCGTGCGCATGGCGCAGGATTTTTCTCTGCGTCACATGTTGGTGGACGGCCAAGGGAACTTCGGCTCGGTCGATGGCGACAACGCGGCTGCCATGCGCTACACCGAGATTCGCCTGTCGAAGATATCGCACGAGATGCTGGCCGACATCGACAAGGAAACGGTCAACTTCGGCCCCAACTACGACGGTTCGGAAAAAGAGCCGCTCGTGCTGCCTTCACGTTTGCCCAATCTGCTGGTGAACGGCTCAGCGGGTATCGCGGTGGGCATGGCCACCAATATTCCGCCGCACAACCTCAACGAAGTGGTGGATGCGTGCCTGCATCTCCTGAAGAACCCGCAGGCGTCCATCGACGAGCTGATGGAAATCATTCCAGCGCCCGATTTCCCCACTGCAGGCATCATTTACGGCATCAATGGCGTGAAGGACGGTTACCGCACCGGGCGCGGCCGCGTCGTGATGCGGGCAAAGTGCCACTTCGAGGACATCGATCGTGGTCAACGTCAGGCGATCATCGTTGACGAGCTGCCCTACCAAGTCAACAAGAAGACGCTGCAGGAACGCATCGCCGAGCTGGTGCACGAGAAAAAGATCGAGGGCATCAGCCACATTCAGGACGAGTCCGACAAATCGGGCATGCGCCTGGTGATCGAGCTCAAGCGCGGTGAAGTGCCTGAAGTGGTGCTCAACAACCTGTATAAGCAAACGCAGCTGCAGGACACCTTCGGGATCAACATGGTGGCGCTGGTCGATGGCCAGCCTCGGCTGTGCAACCTGAAGGACCTGATCCAGGTCTTTCTGGAGCACCGCCGCGAAGTCGTCACGCGCCGCACGGTGTTCAACCTGCGCAAGGCGCGCGAACGCGGCCACGTGCTCGAAGGCCTGGCGGTGGCGCTGGCCAACATCGACGACTTCATTCGCATCATCCGCGAGTCGCCCACGCCGCCGGTGGCCAAGGCCGAGTTGATGGCGCGACCCTGGGACAGCCAGCTTGTGCGCGAAATGCTCACCCGCACGCGCGCCGATGGGGGCGTCATCAACGCCGACGACTACCGTCCTGAAGGCCTTGAGCGGCAATTCGGCATGGGTGGCGATGGGCTGTACCGCCTCTCCGAAACCCAGGCGCAAGAAATATTGCAGATGCGCTTGCAGCGCCTTACTGGCCTGGAGCAGGACAAGATCGTGGCCGAGTACAAGGAAGTCATGGGCGAGATCGACGATCTGCTCGACATCCTGTCCAAACCTGAGCGCGTCTCCACCATCATCGGAGACGAACTCACCGTGGTGAAGCAGGAGTTCGGCCAGACCAAGCTGGGCGCTCGTCGCAGCGAGATCGAGCACAACGCACAGGATCTGGCCACAGAGGACCTGATCACGCCAACCGACATGGTCGTCACGCTCAGCCACAGCGGCTACATCAAGAGCCAGCCGCTTTCGGAATACCGCGCACAGAAGCGTGGCGGGCGTGGCAAGCAGGCCACGGCGACCAAGGAAGACGACTGGATCGACCAGCTCTTCATCGGCAACACACACGACTACATCCTGTGCTTCTCCAACCGGGGTCGGCTGTACTGGCTGAAGGTGTGGGAAGTGCCGGCGGGTTCGCGCGGATCGCGTGGTCGCCCCATCGTCAACATGTTCCCCCTGCAGGAGGGCGAGAAGATCAATGTGGTGCTGCCGCTCACGGGCGAGATGCGCAGCTTCCCATCGGACCACTATGTGTTCATGGCCACGTCCATGGGTACGGTGAAGAAGACCGCGCTCGACGAATTCAGCAACCCGCGCAAGGCCGGCATCATCGCCGTGGACCTTGATGAAGGTGATTTCCTGATCGGCGCGGCGCTCACCGATGGCCAGCACGATGTGATGTTGTTCAGCGACGGGGGCAAGGCGGTCCGTTTCGACGAAAACGACGTTCGTCCCATGGGCCGCAACGCACGTGGCGTTCGTGGCATGTTGATCGAGGACACGCAGAGCGTGATCGCCATGCTGGTGGCCGAGGACGAGCAGCAAAGCGTGCTCACCGCCACCGTCAATGGTTATGGGAAGCGCACCCCGATCACCGAATACACCCGCCATGGTCGAGGCACCAAGGGCATGATCGCGATTCAGCAAAGCGAGCGAAACGGCAAGGTGGTGGCCGCCACTCTGGTGCACACCGATGACGAGATCATGCTCATCACCGACAAAGGTGTGCTGGTGCGCACGCGCGTCTCAGAGATTCGGGAGATGGGCCGGGCGACGCAGGGCGTGACGCTCATCGCGCTGGACGACGGCTCTGAACTCTCGGGTCTGCAGCGCATTGTGGAGAACGACGCCAACGTGCCAGACGCGCCGGACGTGGCAGATGCCGGCGAGCTGGACGAGCCAGGCAGCGAGCCGTGACGCCACGGCCGTACAACTTCTCAGCCGGGCCGGCGGCCATGCCAGCGGAAGTGTTGCAACATGCCGCCAGCGAGATGCTGGACTGGCAAGGCAGCGGCATGAGCGTGATGGAGATGAGCCACCGTGGGCAGGAATTCGGGAGGATTCTCGAAGCCGCTGAAGCAGACCTGCGCGATCTGCTTGCGGTGCCGGCGAACTTCCGGATCCTGTTCATGCAGGGTGGCGGGCTGGCCGAGAACGCCATCGTGCCCATGAACCTCTCGCGCGGCAAAGCGGTGGACTTCGTGGTCACTGGAAGCTGGAGCCAGAAGTCGCTGAAGGAAGCGCGGCGGTACGCCCGACCGCACCTGGCGGCCAGCAACGAAGCCGATGGACACACCAGCCTGCCCGACCCGGCCAGCTGGCAGCTCAGCAAGGGCGCCAGCTACGTGCACCTGTGCAGCAACGAAACCATCAACGGCATCGAAGTGCACGAGCTGCCCGACCTCGATGCGCTCGGTTCCGACGCACCTTTGGTGATCGATTTTTCTTCTCATGTCGCATCTCGCCCGGTCGATTGGGCGCGCGTGGGTCTGGCGTTTGGCGGCGCCCAGAAGAACCTCGGGCCCGCGGGTCTCACGCTGGTGGTGGTGCGGGAGGACCTGATGGGTCATGCACTGGACATCTGCCCGACCGCTTTCGACTACAAGACCGTGGCCGACAACCGGTCGATGTACAACACGCCGCCCACGTTCGCCATCTACATGGCCGGCCTCACCTTTCAGTGGCTCAAGCGCCAGACCGAGGGCGAAAAGAAGGGCGTGGCGGCCATGGAAGCGCGCAACATCGCCAAGGCTGCCCTGCTCTACGACACCATCGACGAATCGCCGTTCTACGAGAACAAGGTCGCGCGCAACTGCCGCTCGCGCATGAACGTGCCTTTCTTCCTGCGCGACGAGTCGCGCAATGAAGCATTTCTCTCGGGTGCCAAGGCCGCTGGACTCCTGCAGCTCAAGGGTCACAAGTCGGTCGGAGGTATGCGTGCGAGTCTCTACAACGCAATGCCACTGGAAGGTGTGCAGGCCCTGGTGAGCTACATGCGGCAGTTTGAAAAGACACAGGCCTGAACACGATGACCCAACCCACACAGTCCAATGCCCTGGCAGGCCTTCGCGTGCAGATCGATGCGCTTGATCAGCAACTGCTCAGCCTGCTCAACCAGCGCGCGCGCGTGGCCGAGCAGGTCGGTGACATCAAGCGCCAGGAGGGCTCGCCCTTCTTTCGCCCCGACCGCGTGGCCCAGGTCATCGAAAAGATTCAGGGCGCCAACCAGGGCCCACTGCTCAACCAGCACGTGGCCTCCATCTGGCGCGAGATCATGTCGGCCTGCCTCGCTCTGGAAGCGCCGCAACGCGTGGCCGTTCTGGGCCCGCAAGGCACCTTCTGCGAGCAGGCTGCGATTGAATTCTTCGGTAGCGCCGCCAACCTGATCTACTGCGCCAACTTTGACGAGGTGTTCCATGCCACGGCGGCGGGCACAGCGCAGTTCGGTGTGGTGGGCATGGAAAACTCCACCGAAGGCGTGGTGGCGAGGTCGCTCGATCTGTTCCTGCGTTCGCCTGTGCATGTGGTGGGAGAAGTCAGCCTGCTGATTCGCCACAACCTGTTGCGCCAGGTGAACGAGCTTGACGGCATTGAAGTGGTGATGGCGCACCCGCAGGCGCTGGCTCAATGCCAGAACTGGCTCTCGCAGCACCTGCCCAACGCGGAGCGGCGCGCTGTGTCCAGCAATGCTGAAGGAGCTCGCCTCGCGGCCACCAACCCGAGCTGGGCGGGCCTGGCCAGCGAGCGCGCCGCCGCGCAGTTTGGCCTGCACATCGTGGCGCACGCGATCCAGGACGAAGCCTACAACCGCACGCGGTTCGCGGTGATCAGCCTGCCTCAGACACTGGCCATGCCACCAGCCTCCGGGCGCGACTGCACCAGCCTGGTGGTATCGGTGCCCAACCGTCCTGGTGCCGTGCACGATCTTCTCGTGCCGCTGAAGAACAATGGCGTGTCCATGACGCGTTTCGAATCTCGCCCGGCCAAGTCCGGGCAGTGGGAGTACTACTTCTACATCGATATCGCCGGCCACCCTTCTCAACCGCACGTGGCTGCCGCTCTACAAGAACTTCAGGGTCTGTGCGCTTTCTACAAGGTGCTGGGCGCATACCCGGTGAACGAATGATGTTTGAACAACTGGGATTGATCGGCTGCGGCATGATGGGCGGCTCCTTCGCGCTGGCCCTCAAGCGTGCAGGCCTCGTGAAACGCGTGGTGGGCTACAGCAAGTCACCGTCCACCACGGAGCGCGCGCGCCAGCTTGGTGTGATCGACGTCGAAGCGCCGTCTGCGCTGCTCGCCGTCTCGGGGGCAGACCTGGTGCTTCTCGCGGTGCCGGTGTCGGCCACAGAAGCCACCTTCAAGGCCATTCGCCACCTGGTTCGCGGTGAAGTCCTGATCATGGACGTGGGTTCGACCAAGCGAGAGGTGATCGATGCTGCACGCCGCGTGTTGAAAGACCAGGTTGGCGTCTTCGTGCCGACGCACCCGATTGCCGGCAAGGAAGTGGCGGGCGTGGAACACGCCGACGCCGACCTGTATCACGGCCGCCAGGTGATCCTCACGCCGATCGAGCGCACCTTGCCCGCGCAACTGGAAAAAGCCCAGCAGCTCTGGACTGCCCTGGGCTGCCAGGTCAAGCAAATGACGCCTGAAGCGCACGACGCGGCCTATGCCGCCGTGAGCCACTTGCCGCACCTGGTGGCATTCGCACTGATGAACGCCATCCAGGGGCAAGCCTCGGGCCACGATTTCCTGACCCTGGCGGGTCCGGGATTCCGCGATTTCACGCGCATCGCTGCCAGCGACCCCGCCGTGTGGCGCGACATCCTCATGTCCAACCGAGAAGAACTGCTGGCGCAGTCGCGCCATTTCCAGCGTGCGCTGCATGCGCTGGAGACCGCCATCAACGCCGACAACCCCGACGCCCTTGAGTCCCTGATCGAACAAGCCAGTGGCGCCCGCGCGCGCTGGCGCATGACCGCCATCAAACCTCGAAGCTGAGCGCCGCCTCTGGCGCCAGCCGCATCCCTTCGCGCATGTATTCCATCGATCACCTCGACATCCCACCGCTTTGCTGCGCGGGTGGGCTCGTGCGCCTGCCAGGCTCCAAGAGCATTTCCAACCGCGTGCTGTTGCTTGCGGCGTTGAGCACGGGCCACACCGATGTGCTGGACCTGCTCGACTCCGACGACACCCGCGTGATGCTTGAGGCCCTGACGCAACTGGGCTGCCGCATCGAGCCGCAGCCAGGGGGTGCGCTGCGCGTGCACGGACTTGGCGGCGAACTGCCGGTGCAAGCGTCGAGCTTGTTCCTCGGCAACGCCGGCACGGCCATGCGACCTCTCACGGCCTCGCTGGCCCTTCTGGCGGCACGCCATGGCGGCGCCTTTGAACTCAGCGGCATTGCCCGCATGCATGAACGTCCCATTGGCGATCTGGTTGATGCACTGCGCCAACTCGGCTGCCCGGTGCAATGCCTCGCGCACGAAGGCTACCCGCCCCTGCGGCTGGGGGATGGGAAAGTGCACGCCCTGAAACTCGACCAGGCCATCCGCGTGCGTGGCGATGTGTCCAGCCAGTTCCTCACGGCGCTTCTGCTCGCCCTGCCCCTGGTCGCGCAAGCGCAAGACGTGGTCATCGAGGTCGTGGGTGAACTCATCTCTCGCCCCTACATCGAGATCACCCTGAATCTGCTGGAACGTTTCGGCGTGACCGTGCAGCGCGAAGGTTGGGAACGTTTCACCATCCCGGCGGGAAGCCGCTACCAGTCGCCCGGACAGATCGCCGTGGAGGGCGATGCGTCGTCTGCCAGCTATTTCATCGCCCTGGGCGCGATCGCGCCCGCTTCGCCAGGCTCCAACGGCATCACCATTGAGGGCGTCGGCCTGTCCTCCATCCAGGGCGACATCCGGTTTGTCGAAGCTGCCCGACTGATGGGCGCGGACATTTCGGGCGAAGCCAATCGCCTGCGCATCCGTCGTGGCGCCTGGCCCCTGAAGGCCATCGATCTGGACTGCAACCACATCCCCGACGCTGCCATGACGCTGGCCGTGATGGCGCTGTACGCCGAGGGGACCACGACGCTGCGCAACATCGCCAGCTGGCGCGTGAAAGAAACTGACCGCATCGCTGCCATGGCCACAGAGTGCCGCAAGCTGGGCGCCACGGTGGAAGAAGGCGCCGATTTCATCCGCATCACACCTCCGGCCAGCCAGGCGAAGTGGCGCACCCAGGCCATCCACACCTACGACGACCACCGCGTGGCCATGTGCTTCTCACTGGCCGCCTTCAACCCCGCTGAGCTGCCCATCCGCATTGAAGACCCCAAGTGCGTGGGCAAGACTTTCCCCGACTATTTCGAGAAGCTGTTCGAGGTTTGCCAGGCAGAACCACGGCACATCCCCGTGATCTGCGTGGATGGGCCTTCTGCGTCGGGCAAGGGCACGCTGTCAGCCGAAGTGGCTGACCGGCTGGGTTACCACCTGCTGGACTCCGGCGTCCTCTACAGATTGGTGGGCCTCGCTGCCGCCAAAGCCGGCTTATCCACCGCGGACGAAGACCTCAAGGACGCCACACTGGCTCATCGTCTGGGCCAGCTGGCGGCTGGATTGAATGTGCGCTTTGAGAGCCAGCTCACCTTGCTGGACGGTCAGGATGTGACCGACGCCGTGCGCTCGGAAGCCGCCGGCATGGCCGCCTCGCGCGTTTCGGCGGTTCAGGCCGTGCGCGACGCCCTGCTGGGGCTGCAACACGGTTTCAGGCGCCTGCCCGGGCTGGTGGCCGACGGGCGCGACATGGGCACGGTGATTTTTCCGGACGCTTCGCTCAAAGTGTTTCTCACGGCTTCCGCCGAGCAGCGCGCCGAACGGCGTCATAAGCAGTTGATTTCAAAGGGAAATGCTGCTAATATCGCCAGTCTTTTGGCTGACCTCAAGGCGCGCGATCAACGGGATGCTTCCCGACTGCACGCACCCCTGAAGCCCGCTGAAGATGCCTTGCAGCTGGACAACTCCGGGCTGGACATCGAGCAATCGGTCCAGCAGGTGCTGGATTGGTGGCAAGACAGGACGGTGTTTTCAGATCCCTGAAGGCACTTGAAGAGATGGCCAATAAGGCCAATGGTCCAGACGGCACCGCCGGGCGTTCACTGCCCGCATGCCAGATGGTTGTTCAACTTAACCCCCGCGGCGTTTCACGCCGCATGTCAACACCACGCAAGCGCCGCATCCGTTCCAGCCGCATCCCTGTGGTTGTTGCACCGACGCCCAATGGTTTTAGGAAATTCAATGTCTGAATCTTTTGCCGCCCTGTTCGAAGAGTCCCTCAAACGCGCCGAAATGCGCTCGGGCGAAGTCATCACCGCTGAGGTCGTTCGCATCGAACACAGCCACGTGGTGGTCAACGCCGGTCTGAAGTCGGAAGCCTATGTGCCGCTGGCCGAATTCAAGAACGATCTGGGTGAACTCGAAGTGCAGGTGGGCGACTTCGTGGCGGTTGCCATCGACTCCGTTGAAAACGGCTTCGGCGACACGCTGCTCTCGCGCGACAAGGCCAAGCGCCTCGCTTCCTGGATGTCCCTGGAAAAGGCCCTCGAGTCCGGCGAATTCGTTACCGGCACCACCTCCAGCAAGGTCAAGGGCGGCCTCAAGGTCATGGTCAACGGCATCAGCGCCTTCCTGCCTGGCTCGCTGGTCGACAGCCGTCCCACCAAGGACCTCACGCCTTACGAAAACAAGACCCTGGAATTCAAGGTCATCAAGCTGGACCGCAAGCGCAACAACGTGGTGCTGAGCCGCCGCGCCGTGGTGGAAGCCTCCATGGGCGAAGAGCGCGCCAAGCTGATGGACACCCTGAAGGAAGGCGCCATCGTGCACGGTGTGGTCAAGAACATCACCGAATACGGTGCGTTCGTGGACCTCGGCGGCATCGACGGCCTGCTGCACATCACCGACATGGCATGGCGCCGTGTTCGCCACCCGAGCGAAGTGGTCACGGCTGGTCAGGAAATCACCGCCAAGATCCTCAAGTTCGACACCGAAAAACATCGCGTCTCGCTGGGCCTCAAGCAGATGGGCGACGACCCGTGGATGGGCGTTTCGCGCCGCTACCCGCAAGGCACGCGCATGTTCGGCAAGATCACCAACATCGCCGACTACGGCGCGTTCGTGGAACTCGAGCCGGGCATCGAAGGCCTGGTGCACGTGTCTGAAATGGACTGGACCAACAAGAACGTGGCCCCGTCCAAGCTGGTGTCGCTGGGCGACGAAGTCGAAGTCATGGTTCTGGAAATCGACGAAGACAAGCGCCGCATCAGCCTGGGCATGAAGCAGTGCAAGGCCAACCCTTGGCAAGAGTTTGCGCAGAACACCAAGCGCGGCGACCGCGTCAAGGGCCCCATCAAGTCGATCAC
>JAUXZO010000184.1 GCA_030692685.1 Acidovorax sp.
GAAACGCGAACAACCACGCCGTGAGCCAGGAAGTGAGCCACAGCGAAACAAAGCCCGGCCCCATGCCGGCGGCGCGCAGCGTGGAGATTCCTGCGACCAGCAGCGACATCAGGCCCGACAAAAAGAAGCCGAACAGCAGGGCTTCGAATTTTCGGGGAATCATTGCGAGCAACCTTCTTACTGTGAATAGCCAAGCTGAATGCGAACTTGCGATCCAGTGGGTCGGCAGGACCAACGAAATAGTCTGACTTTGACGAAAAGTTTTCTGCCGCTTTGATCGACTGATACGGCAACGCGCCATGCCATTTTGGTCGAAATTGGAAATTTGGCGCAGACAGTTACAGCTCAGTCGGGACAGCACCGCGTTCAGACCTTATGTGGGGCAAGCACCCGCCCATATCCGCGGCAGCAATAGCCTGTCTCACCGTAACCCCTCCCGTGATGCCGGTGTGGAGCTGATGTTATGAATGAAATCGACCTCCGCCCCTTGGCGGCCACCCAGTTCCCGGACGAAGGGGTACGTGTTCCAAAAGCTCACCGCGCCCCGGGTGGCATGGCGAATGTGCGAGATGGCCAGGCGGGTCCTCGGCCCTTGGGTTTCGAGGTGGCGAACCAGCGGGCTGTACCGGCGGCCAGAGGTTCGCGAAACAGCGCCACGTTTCGCCCTGGCATATGGCGACGCCCAGCCATCGCGCGAAGAACCGGTCGCGCCGCCGCGCGAAGCCAGGGTGAGGAGCGAAAACGTCAGCCAGGTCGGCCCGGCAGTCGACAGGGCCAGGGAGCTCACACATGCTCGGAGGCAACTGATGGTTCCGTGCCGGGTACTTGAGAGGCCGGGTCCTGATCTGCGGGCATGGACGCCAGCTCGTCAGGGCTCGATGTGTCCGGAGCACTGGGGGAAGCCCAGTTCATGACTTACTCTCCTTTTCAATCTCGACCTTATCTGGTGTCTATTGACACGGTCAAGTCCAACGGGCAAGGGTCGGTTTTAAAGAACGGGTGCCAAGAGGTAAGCGGCTCGGGACGCCAAACGGAACCACAAAGGGCGGTCAGACACATCACTGGTGGTCATGAGGTGAGAGCTGGAAAAGTCGTGCTGGTATTTCGCCGCCATCTCCTCCGCAAAGTCACGGTCGTACACCCACGTGGTGATTTCGAAGTTGAGCCTGAAAGAGCGGTTGTCCAGGTTGACTGTGCCTACCGCTGCCGCCTTGTCGTCCACCAGAATGGTCTTGCAATGCAAGAATCCGCCATGGTATCGGTAGACATTGACACCGGCTTCCAGAAGAGGCTCCAGGAATGCGTACGCCGCAAAATACAGCAGCGCGTTATCCGGTTGTTCAGGAATCAGAATTCGCACATCCACACCGCGTAACGCTGCCAGTTTCATCGCAGCCTGAACGCCCTCGTCAGGCACGAAGTAGGGGCTTGCAATCCAGATCCGGCTCTGGGCGTTGGACAGCGCCAGCTGCACCATCAGACTGGCGGTTTCGAATCGGTCAGCTGGCCCACTGGGCAACACGAGAACCGGGAGGTTGCGCCCGTTGGCCTCAGCCGGTTTCCAGTCGTATTCAAGGGCTTCGCCAGTAGCCCAATACCAGTCCTCCAGGAAAGACAACTGGAGGCCAAAAACGGCCGGTCCCATGAGCTTCAGATGCGTATCGCGCCACGCACCAATTCGAGGTTCCTTCCCAAGGTACTCGTCTCCCACATTGTGGCCACCGACCCATCCAACCCTGCCGTCTGCAATCACGATTTTGCGGTGGTTACGAAAGTTCATCTGAAACCGGTTTCCGCTGCCTCGAGTGGAATGAAAAGGCCTGACGTGAACACCGGCGGAGCGGAGCTCGGTCAGGTAGCTTTTCGGCAACTGGTAGCTTCCGATCTCGTCGTACAGAAAGTGCACCGCCACGCCGGCGCGGGCACGCTCCTGCAGCTGTTTGCTGAGCTCTCTGCCGATAACATCGTCGCGGACGATGTAGAACTGAACCAGCAGGTACTGATTGGCGCTTTGAATGCCGTCAAAGATGCTTTGAAAGGTAGCCTCTCCGTCGGTCAGCAATTCAACATCGTTTCCCTCCAGCGTGGGGAGCTTGGCCAGACGCTCCATGGCAGTCAGATCCAGATGCGATGAAAAATCTTTGACAGAAAAAGACTCCACCAGAGCCATTTTTTTTGCGAGGGCATGATGAAGCTGACTGTCAGTGTCCCGCCGGCCTATGACATAGCCATTGAACTTCGCACGACCAAACACCCAGTACGCAGGAACAGACACCACAGGAAACGTGTTCAATGAAATGATCCACGCGACAGCGCCAGGCGCCGTTCGTGTATCCATCAGGGCATCAACAGAAGAGAAGAACCCCAGCGTATGGGCAACAACAAGGGTCGAGGCAATCCAGTGCTTTCTGACCGCATTTGCCAACCTCCGCCAGTCGATGATTTTCACTTGGAGTACGAATTTTTGTTACGCATCATTATTTCCGGGCAGTATATGTTTAAAGGGCTGGGAACAACGCTTCCTTTTGACAGGATCTATCGTAAGAACAGACCCCCAAGCAAGAACACCAATACAAAGTCTGCACAAATAAATTCTGATTTCGTCAGTTCAAAATCCGGGGCTATTCAAGCGATAGGGAGTATGCAGGGCTTAAGGGGTTTCGAGGAAAGTGACCAATGGGCTGCTTCCGGCGGTCCTCGGCTCGCGGAACTGCGCCACGTCGTCACCCTGGTAGAAGCGACGCCCCAGCCATCGTGCGAGGTGCCGGTCGCGCCGCCGCGCGAAGCCAGGGTGTGGAGCGAAAATGTCAGCCGGGCCGGCCCGGAGGTCAACAGGGCCAGCAGCTCACGCATCCTGCGGGGCGCAAGGTACGGTGAATGCCTGCTGCATGACCTGCAGCGTGACGTGGGTGATGTCGAAACGCTGGTGCAACTGGTCGGTGGCGTGCTTCAGGAAAGCATCGTCGGCGTGTCCCTGCGGCATCACCAGGTGCGCGGTCAGCGCGACTTGTGAGGTT
>JAUXZO010000124.1 GCA_030692685.1 Acidovorax sp.
GCGATGGCGTGATCGTGCTGCGGCAGGTTTCGGCGCCACCGAAACCCCGCTGATTCTCAGGGCGGGAGGAAAATCCCTGACCTGACTGATTTCCGCCGACTCGTTGACGCCAGGGCGGAAGTTTCCTGTTACATTTGACCAGCGCCGTGGAGAGATGAGGTGGATCATGCTCGACGACCTGCAACAGAAGCGCTTCACGCGGCTGTGGACCGACGCCCAGCCAGCGGTGGCGGGCTATGTCCATGCCATTGTGCGCGACCCGGCGGCGGCAAAGGATCTGGTGCAGGAGACGGCTCTGGTGTTGCTGCGAAAATTTTCCGAATATGACGAGCGCCGGCCTTTCCTGCCGTGGGCACTGGGCGTGGCGAAGTTTCAAATCCTCGGCTATCGACGGGATGCTGCGCGGTGTCTGGTGACGTTCGATGCGGAGTTATTCGAGCAGTTCACGGAGTCCTGGGGAGAGGTCGCGCCGACGATCAGCGACCAGGCGGCGGCGTTGCAAACGTGTCTGGACAAGCTCGCACAGCACGCGCGGCGGGTCGTGCAACTGCGTTATTTCGAGGCGCTGGACTCGACGCAAATCGCCGAACGGCTCGGCTCCAGCGCGGGCGCGGTGCGGGTGCTGCTCCAGCGCGTGCGCGAACAGCTCCGGCTGTGCGTGGAGCGGCAGTTGCGGATGGAAGGAGGCGCTTTGTGAGCAGGCCCGAACAACTCATCGCGGCGTATCTCGACGATGCGCTGACTGAGGCGGAGCAGTTCGAGCTGGCCGCGTGGTTGAAAGCAGACCCGGCGAATCTACGGACGTTCGTGGAGGCGAATGTTCGCGAACAGCAACTTCGCGCCACCGTGCAGGCGCGTCGTGAACTGCGGCTGGTCCATCTGCAGGAAGCCATGCCGTCAGAGCCACACCCGGCGAAGCGCGCGAGAGCCGTTCAATGGCGAAACTACGTCGGCTTGGCCGCAGCGGCGGCCATCGTGGTGCTGACAGCGAGTTGGTTGTTCTTCAAACCGTCAGCTGGCGGCATGGCCCGGCTGGGTGGAAATCTCGCGGGCGTGACGATCGGGCGTGACGGAGCGACGCTGCCGGCTGCACCCGAAATGCGCCTGCGGGCGGGCGATGTGGTGCGCTCGACGGGACGCGGTGGATCGCGCATCGAGTTCACCGGCGAGACCACGCGCATCATGCTCGCGCCGCGCACGGCGGTGGAATTACGCGCGGTGCAAGGGGTCAAACAGCTCGCCTTGATGACGGGGAGGGTGCAGGCGGAGGTGGCGAAGCAGCGAGCGGGGGCGATGATCTGGACCACGGACGACGCGGAGGCGCGGGTGATCGGCACGAAGTTCGCACTTTCCGCCGATGGCATGCTCACGCGCCTGGACGTGACGGAAGGCTCGGTGGAACTGCTCGGGCGCAGCGTGGCGGAGCCGGCGCTGGTGCGCGCGGGCCAGTTCGCGGCGACAGATTCACAGGGAATGCTCGGCGCGCGGTCCATTGCCGACGCGGATTCGCCCGCGCTGTGGAACTCGTCCGAGCGCACGACCCCGGGCTGTGTTCACACGAGCTTTCGTAGCGCCGAGATGCAGGTGGACATCGGGATCAATGTCCTGCTGCCGCCGCTGTATGAAGCGCAGCCGCAACGGCGTTTTCCCGTGCTCTATTTCCTGCACGGGCTGGGTGGCGACGAACACACCGAGGCGGCCCGGTTCGCGGAACTGCTGCGCGCGGCGATGGCGCGGGGTGAACTGCCGGAGTTCATCGCGGTGTTCCCGAATGTCGGCCCGGGTTACACGCCGCGTCCGGTGGTGGCGGGCCGGGTCTTTGCCCGCGAACTCCCGCAGGAGGTGGACGCGCGTTTCCGCACTGTGGCCACGCGCGAGGGCCGGGTGCTCTGCGGCCTTGGTTATGGCGGCAAACGCGCCGTGCTGCACGGCACGATCGGTGCCAACGTCTTCGGCGCGAGCTGCGCGGTAGACGACACATTTCGCGGCGGCACGCCGAGCTTCCTGCGTCTCATCGAATCGTTTCGCCGCCGGATCGAACAAAATCCGCCGCATCTGCTGCTGTTGCACGGCCAGCCGCACGCCACGCCGTATGCGGACACGCTCGTGACGGCCCTGCGCTCCAAGGGGATTGCAATCGAAGCCAGGAAGCTGCCGTCGTTGGCTCCCGAGTCGGAGGCATATCACGCGGCCATTCTCGCGGAACTTCGCACCCTGCTCAATGCGCAGTGGCCCCGAACGGTCGCGCGATAAGCCAAACCATTTCATGAATAAACTCCTGCGAATC
>JAUXZO010000202.1 GCA_030692685.1 Acidovorax sp.
CCCGCTGCCGGGCAAGGGCGTGTCCACCATGCTGGACAAGGCCTACCTCAAGCAGCGCGCCGCGCTGATCAAGCCCGATGGCAACTCCATGGGCGTGGTCGCGGCGGGTGACCTGGGCACCGTGCCGCTGGGTGTGGACAAGACGGTTGAGTACGGCACCACGCACTTCTCCATCGTCGATGCCTATGGCAACGTGGTGTCGATGACATCGACCGTCGAGTCCAGCATGGGCTCGTACCACATGGTGGGCGGCTTTTTGCTGACCAACCAGCTCACCGACTTCTCGGTAGCGCCTGCCGATGCAGCCGGTGTGCCCATTGCCAACCGCGTGGCACCGGGCAAGCGCCCCCGCAGCACCATGGCCCCCACGCTGGTGTTTCGTGGCACCGAACCCGGTGACTTCGTGATGGCCACCGGCTCGCCCGGCGGCGGCACCATCATTCAGTACGTGCTCAAGACCGTGGTGGGTGCCATCGACTGGGGCCTGGACGCCCAGCAGGCCACGTCCCTCGTCAACTTTGGCGCCACCAACAGCGTCACCACCAATGTGGACGGTGCCAACACCGCGCTGGACCTGACGGGCCTGATCGCCGGTCTCAAGGCCAAAGGCCATACGGTGAACAGCGGTGCGCAGTCGAGCGGTGTGTCCACCATCATGCGCGTGCAGCGCAACGGCCAGACCCGTCTGGAAGGCGGCGTTGACCCGCGCCGTGAAGGCATTGTGCTGGGCGATGGCGCTCTGTAACTATTGATGCGGCATCTGCGAACTTGAACAACCGTTCGGGCTGAGCCCGTCGAAGCCTTGCGCCGCGTTTCGACCGGCGTGAACAGATTCAAGTTGGTTGATGCCAATTCAACCCGGCGTTGAGCCTGCGTTTGCCATGGCCAACGGGGGCTGCGTGATGAGCGCAGCCCCCGTTGGTTTTTTTGCGGCTGCTTTTGGCGACTGTCGGGGCGTTCTGGGGTGCCTTTTCAGATCGCCAACGGGTCCACGTCCACCAGCCACCGAATCAGTCCCTTGTGCTCTGGCTGGCTGCGCGTGGTTTGCAGCACGGGCTGCCACGCGGCCAGAAAACGCTGCAGCGCGGCGCGGCTGGAGCTTTCCATCAGCATTTGGGCACGCTCGACATTGGCCACGCGCTGGATCGTCAGCGGCACAGGCGGGTACAAGGTGACCACATCCAGCCCCGGCAACCCCGCAGCGTGGGCGGCGGCGGTGGCGGCGGTCAAAAAACCTTGCGCCACCTCTTGGGTGCGCGCATCAGACCGCACCAGGGCCTGGTACGCAAAGGGCGGCATGGCGGCCTCTTCGCGTTCCTTCAGTTGCTGGGCGGCAAAGGCCTCGTAGTCGTGCGTGCGCAGCGCTTCAAACACTGCGTGTTTGGGGTGAAAACTCTGTACCCACATCTCGCACTGCGTGCCCTGCGCGGCCATATAGGCGGCGTCGCGCCCGGCGCGGCCAGCCGCCTGCATCAGCAGCGCAAACAGCCGCTCGGCCGCCCGAAAGTCGCTGCTGAACAAGGCGCCGTCGGGCTGCACGGCCGCCACCAGCGTGATGCGGCGAAAGTCGTGGCCCTTGGCAATCATTTGTGTGCCCACCAGCACATCCACCTCGCCCGAATGCACCTGCGCCAGTTGCGCCTCCAGCGCGCCCTTGGCCTTGGTGGTGTCGGCGTCAATGCGGGCAATGCGCGCGGGGGTGCGGTCGGGCCGCAGCACTTCGGCCAGCAGGGTACCCAGCTGTTCTTCGAGCTGCTCGGTGCCCCGGCCCATGGGGTGGATGTCGGGGCTGCCGCAGGTGGGGCAATGAAACGGCACGCGCACGGTGTAGCCACAGTGGTGGCAGCGCAGGGTGCGGTCGGTTTTGTGGAAGACCTGGTGCGCGCTGCAGTGCGGGCAATCGCTTTTCCAGCCGCAGTCCACGCAGTGCAGCACGGGGGCATAACCCCGGCGGTTGAGCAGCACCATGCTTTGCTCGCCGCGCGCCACGCGCTCGGTAATGGCCTGCAGCAGCGGCGCGCTGAACACCGCGCGCCGGGGCTGTTGGTTCATGTCCACCCGCCGCACGCGGGCCAGCGCGCCCGCGCCAATGCGGCTGGGCATGTGCAGGCGCACGTAGCGCCCGCCCTCGGGGTCTTCAGGCGTGGGCGGGCGGCTGGCGTGCCAGCTCTCCAGCGAAGGGGTGGCCGAGCCGAGCAGCACCTTGGCGCCCTGCTCGCGCCCGCGCCAGATGGCCAGGTCGCGTGCGGAGTAGCGGGCGCCTTCCTGCTGCTTGTAGCTGGGGTCATGCTCCTCATCGACCACGATGAGTTTCAGCCCCGGCAGGCTGGCAAACACCGCCATGCGGGTGCCCAGCACGATGCGCGCCGTGCCGCTGTGCGCGGCCAGCCAGCTTTTGAGGCGCTGGGGGTTGGTCATGCCGCTGTGCAGCGACACCACGGCGCCCGCCCCATAGCGGGGCGCAAAGCGGCTGACAAAACGTTCTTCGAGCTGGGGCGTGAGGTTGATCTCGGGCACCATCACCAGCACCTGGGCCGGAAAGTCGCTGGCCGGGTCGGCCTCCAGCACCGCCTGCACGCAGCGCAAATACACCTCGGTCTTGCCGCTGCCGGTGCTGCCAAACAGCAGGAAGGGGCCGTTTTCAGAAGAAATTCTGGCCCTAGCGCTTTCCTGCTCTGCGGTGAGCGCTATGTTTTGAATAGCATCCTGCGACCCATCTGCAGCTGCTACCGGGCGCCGCAGTCGGCGCGCCAGCTGCTCGGGCCGCAAGTCCCGCAGCTGCGGGGGCAGGGCGGCCAGCGCTACCTCGCCCAGCGCACGTTGGTAGTAGCGGGCTGCAAACGCCACCAGTCGGCGCCACGGTAGCCCCAGGGGGGCCACGCCTTCCAGCACCCCGGCAATGGGGCGCAGGGTGGCGCCGTCGGGCAGCTCCCCCGTGGCGTTGTCGGCATCCCACACCATGCCCAGCACTTCGCGGGTGCCCAGAGGCACGCGCACCAGCGTGCCGGGTGCAAGCTGGCGCTCACTGGCGTAGCTCAGCAGGTCGCCCACGCCGCTGTGCGAGGGTGTATGCAGTGCGACTTGAACAATGGCGGTTTTGATAGACACGAACTATGGGCGCAATGGGTGGTTTGCGGATCGTTGTGGATGTTACGTAGAGGTTTGAGCGCTAAGTGATTGATTCGCATCGGAACCTATGAGTAATCCCGATTTTCTGTGGATAACTTTGTTGACATCCTTGTCCAACCGCCCTCCAAGCCGCATGAAACCTAGCTGCCAACAGATTGCCCACAAAATTGGCAGCCGAAAAAATCGTTATGAATCAATCATCTGATGAATTTTGGGTGCGAATTTTGTGCTATGGGCCCAAAAACCGATCATGCTGCGGTGCATCACTGTTTGTGTGCATAAGTCGGACATCGGAATTTCGTCAAGGGCTGCAAAGCCCCAAATTTGTGCTAGCCCGATGGCCCCGTGTTCGGTGATTTCTTCAGTTTCAGCCGCAAGTGCTTGATTTGACTGGATATTTCCAACTCATCCAGAATTTCTGTGGATAACTTTGTTGATATCTCGTGGGTTTGGGTCGCAAGCCCTTGAAAAATGGGGCTTTCGGTGGATTGCCTGTCAAAAAAGCAGGGAATTAAAACGCTTTCAATTCAACGACTTAGCTTTTGCAAATGGTTTCTTTTCAAACAAGTGCACTTTCGGGTGGTGGCGCCGTCAGTGCTCCAGTTTTGTGCATAAGTCGGCAGAGGTACGCTGTTTTGGCTTCAAGCCCGCCGTTGCGCACGTGAATGGCTGTGCACGGCTTCGACCAGAGCCGACACATGCTCTGGCGGGGTGAACTGGCTGATGCCGTGGCCCAGGTTGAATATGTGGGTGGGCCCGGTGGTGGTGCGGTCGGTGTGGGGCGTGCCAAAGCTGTCGAGCACCTTGTGCACCTGTTGCACGATCTGCGCGGGCGGTGCAAACAGCACGTTGGGGTCGATGTTGCCTTGCAGCGCCTTGCCGGGGCCGCCCACGTCGCCACCCACCAGTGCGCGGGCCTTGGCCAGGTTGGCCGTCCAGTCCAGGCCCAGCACCTCGCAGTCCAAAGGCTTCATGTCTTCGAGCCACAGGGCGCCGCCCTTGGTAAAGACGAGGCGGGGCACGTCGGTGCCGTCCACGCCGGTGCGCTTGAGCTGCGCCAGCACGCGCGTGGTGTAGGCCAGGCTGAACTCTTGAAAGGCGCCATCGGCCAGCACGCCGCCCCAGCTGTCAAAAATCATCACGGCCTGGGCGCCCGCGTCGATCTGGGCGTTCAGGTACTGGGCCACGCTGTCGGCGTTGATGGCCAGGATGCGGTGCATCAGGTCGGGGCGGCTGTACATCAGGCTCTTGACCAGGCGGTAGTCGTCGCTGCCCTTGCCTTCGACCATGTAGCAGGCCAGCGTCCAGGGGCTGCCCGAAAAACCAATCAGCGGTACGCGGCCGTTCAGGGCCTTGCGGATGCTGGTGACGGCGTCAAACACGTAGCGCAGCTTGTCCATGTCGGGCACGGCCAGTTCATTCACCGCAGCCTCATCGCGCACCACTTTGGCAAAGCGGGGGCCTTCGCCCTCGGCAAATGTCAGTCCCAGACCCATGGCGTCGGGCACGGTGAGGATGTCGCTGAACAAGATGGCGGCGTCGAGCGGGAAGCGTTCGAGCGGCTGCAGGGTGACTTCGGTGGCGTAGTCCACGTTGGTGGCCAGGCCCATGAAGCTGCCGGCCTTGGCGCGTGTGGCCTTGTATTCAGGCAGGTAGCGCCCGGCTTGGCGCATGAGCCACAGGGGGGTGTAGTCGGTGGCTTGGCGGCGGCAGGCGCGCAGGAAGGTGTCGTTTTGCAGGGGAGCGAAGGTCATCCTGCGATTGTCGCAGCAGGAAGGGAGGCACCCCCTGAGCCGCCTTCGGCGTCTTCCCCCTCTCTCGCGCTACGCGCGGGAGGGGGACGCACCCGGTGGCCTGGCGAAGCCAGTTCCACGGGTGCACTGGCGATGGCGCTGTGCCGGTTCTGAAGCGTCGGGGCTACCGTTCAGCGATGTAGTGCGACATGCGGGCGGATTCACCCGGCGCCAAAAATGTGCGCACCTCCGTCTCCAGCGCCTGGTCGGCCATCGTGGCGCGGGCGCGCTGGTGCAGGTAGTCGGCCCAGGACGTGACGATGAAGCGCTCTACATAACGAGACGGGTCGCCCAGGTCCTTGTACACGCGCCAGAACGTGGCGCCATCGCGGCGGCGCGGGGCTTTCATGCGGCTGATGGTGTCTAAAAATGCGGCATCCGCCCCGGGGGCGATGCGGTAGCCCACCTCGACTGCGACCGGGCCTGCTTCGGGCAGGGGCTCGGCTTCGATGAAAAGTTCGTCCCAGGGCGTGGCCTGGGTGACCTCATGCAGGGCGCCCATGCGCAGTGGCATGGGGCGCGCCAGCAGCAGGCCCGCGGTCATCAGTGCGGCGGCCACACACAGCGTGGGCGCCAGGCCCACGATGTCCGACGCCGCGCCCCAGACTGCCGAGCCCATGGCAAACGCCCCCAGCGCCGCCACCATGTGCATGGCCACTGCGCGCGAGCGCACCCACTGCGGGGCGCTGGCCTGCGTGGCGGTGTTGAAGGTGGACATTGCCGACATCCAGGCCGCGCCCGCAAACAGCATGGATACATACACCAGCCAGGCGATCTGCGTGAGGGCTGCCACCAGCATGGCGGCGGCAAACACCACGCCGCCCACGCGCACGATGACCTCCATGCCAAACCGTGCCCTCAGCCGCCCCAGCACCAGGCCCACGCCCACGGCGCCCGTGCCCAGGCAGCCCATCAGCAACCCAAACCCCGGCGCGCCGGTGCCCAGGCGCTGCGCGATCGCGGGCAGCAGCGCCCACAGGGCTGAGCCCGCTGCGCTGAACGCCATCACGCGCACCAACTGCGCCAAAATCATGCGCGAGTGCCACGCAAACCGCAGGCCGCTGAGCGTGCCGCCCCACAGGCGCTCGGCAGGCAGTTTGGACGGCGGGTGGGCTTTGGGCGGCCAGCGGCGAATGGACTCCCACATCACCAGCGAGGTGACCACCGTGACGGCAAACACCCACCCGGCGCCCAGCTGCGCAAACACCAGACCCGCCAGCGTGGGCCCCACGGCGCGCGCCGCGTTGTAGGCAATGCTGACGGCGGTGATGGCTTGCGGCCACTCGTCGCGCGGCACGGGGTCGATGACCGATGAGTTCCAGGCCGGTGTCAGCACGGCCGTGCAACAACCGCAGATGAACACCAAAAACAGCACCGACGCCGGCCCGCCCCAGCCGCCCAGCACCAGCAGCGTGAGCAAGGTGCAGGCACACACCTGCGCCATCAGCGCGCCCGATATCAAGCGCCGCCGGTCGGTGGTGTCGGCCAGCACACCGGCGGGCAGCGCCAGCAAAAACATGGGCATGAACACAGCGGTTTGCACCAGCGCCGCCAGAAACGAAGAGCCCGTCAGCTCCACCATCAGCCAGGCCGCCGCCATGCTCTGCATGCCGCTGCCCACAAAAAACACGCCACCACAGATCCACAGGCCCCGAAACGCGGGTTGGCGCAGGGGGCTCCACAAAGAGGTTGAGAGCGATGACATGAAGGAGGTGGGGGAGGAGAACGGTCTGGGTAGAGGCGAGGGGGATGGCGTGTCGGTTGTGCTGACGCGCCCTGTGTGCCTGAGGATATCGCCACATCCCTGTTTTGGGGCATCGTGGTCCGCTTGTCCCTTGCAGGCCACAAGCCCGCCTCTTTGCCCAACGGCCCAGCCGCGCAGCCGCCCAACCGCGCAGCCGTTACTGCGACCCCCTAATCGGTGTGCCGCCCGCCGCGCAGCCGGTAGGTGCGCGGCACATCGGTGCGGCGCACCACCAGCGCCTCGGCCTGCTTTTGCATATCGGCCAGCGCGTGGTCCAGTGTCTGGATGGCGGCTGTGTCGAGGCCCGCCA
Source organism: Acidovorax sp. (assembly GCA_030692685.1). GTDB lineage: Bacteria > Pseudomonadota > Gammaproteobacteria > Burkholderiales > Burkholderiaceae_C > Acidovorax. The sequence goes on from JAUXZO010000202.1 coordinate 6,977, forward strand.
GCAGGTCCTGGTTCAGGGTCTTCACTTGCGGCAGCAGGTCGTCGTGCACCGCCTGTCCCGCTGCGGTGAGCGACAACACCGCCTGGCGCCGGTCGCCTGGCATCGCGTCGCGTGTCAGCAGCTTTTTGGTCAGCAGCGACGTGATGGCGCGCGAAGTGCGCGCGCGGTCCAGCCCCAGGCGCTGCGCCAGTTCGGCCGGTGGCATGCCCGGGTGCTGGGCCAGCACCATCAACAGGCCCCACTCGCGCCGAGTGATGCCGTAACCGCCTTCGCACAACCGCACCACCAGGCTGCCCGCCACGGCCAGCAGGCGGTTCAGGCGGTACATCAGCAGGTCGTGGGCGGCCTCCGGGTGCGTCAGGCGCTGGCCAGGCTCGGGGGTGCCTGAGGGTGCCGGGGCGGGCGTGGGCATCAGGGTATTTCCGGGCAAGAGTTGATTAGATCAATTGATTGTGTGGCCAATACAGTGCGCCCATCAACCTGCGCGGTGGTGCAGGGCCCTGTCATTGCCCCTTGGAGACTTTTCGACCATGTGGAAACCCCTTGCCTCTGTATTGGCCACCGCGTTGGCCCTGGCCGCTTCCATCGCGCAGGCGCAAGACGCCCCGCTGCGCATCGTAGTGGGTTATGCCCCAGGCGGCGCCACCGACCGTGTGGCCCGCATCGTGGCCGACAAGCTGGGCGCCAAGCTTGGCACGCCAGTGATCGTGGAGAATAAGACTGGCGCGGGCGGCCGCCTGTCGGCCCAGGCTGTCAAAGCCGCGCCCGCCAACCAGCCCACGCTGCTGCTGGCCAACCCGGCCGTGATGCTGGTGGCGCCCCTGGTCTTCCCGGACGCGGGCTACGACCCCGAGCGCGACTTTCGCCCCGTGAGCCACGTCAACAGCTACGAGTTTGGCGTGGCCGTGGCCAGCGCCGTGCCGGTCAAAGAGCTGCCGCACCTGATGGCCTGGCTGCGCGCCAACCCCGACAAGGCCAACTTCGGCGTGCCCGCCACGGGCAGCCTGCCGCACTTTTTTGGCCTGATGGTGGGCGATGCCGCCAAGGTGCGTGCCGAGGTGGTGGGCTATCGCGGCTCGGCGCCCTTGCTCAATGACCTGCTGGGCGGGCAGGTGCCGGTGGCGTTTGACACGTTCGACACCCTGCTGCCCCAGCACGAGGCCGGAAAGATCCGCATTCTGGCCGTGTCGGGCACCCAGCGCAGTGCGCTGGACCCGAAGATTCCCACCTTCAAGGAAGGCGGCCTGGACCTGGCCGCGACCGGCTGGAACACTTTCTTTGCGCCCATGAGCATGCCCAAGGCCCAGGCCGAACGCCTGGCGGGGCTGATTGTGGAAGTGATGAAAGACCCGGACACCCAGCGCAAGTTCGAAGCCGCCAAGATGGAGCCCGTGGTGGCGACGATGGCGCAGACCGAGGCCATGTTGAAGGCCTACCGCGCGCAGTGGGCGCCGGTGGTGCAGCGCTCGGGCTTCAAGCCTTGACATGAAGCCCCCCTGAGCGGCTTTGCCGCTTCCCCCGAGGGGGACGGCGGCCTCGCTTCGGGGCGGCCCTTGCTTGCCGCCCCTCGCCTTGGGCCGTGCCAATTGCGCAGGTCGCAGGTAGAGGTTTGAGACACTGGATTTCAGAGATCAACATGCAAACCCGCCCCAACATCATCTTCATCGTCGCCGACGACCTCGGCTATGCCGATCTGGGCTGCTACGGCGGGCGCGAGGCGGCCTTTGGCCCGGTGTCGCCGGTACTGGACCAGCTGGCCGCCAACGGCCTCAAGCTCACACAGGGCTACGCCAACTCGCCTGTCTGCTCCCCCACACGCTTCGCGCTGATGACGGCGCGCTACCAGTACCGCCTGCGCGGCGCGGCCGAAGAGCCGATCAACAGCAAAAGCCGGGGCAGCACCACGCTGGGCCTGCCGCCCGAGCACCCCACGCTGCCGTCGCTGCTGCGCGGCGCGGGCTACCGCACGGCGCTGATGGGCAAGTGGCACCTGGGCTATCCGCCCGCCTTCGGGCCGCTGCGGTCGGGGTATGACGAGTTCTTTGGCCCCATGTCGGGCGGGGTGGATTACTTCACGCACTGCAGCTCGGGCGGCCAACACGACCTGTACCTGGGCGAAGAAGAAAAGCAGCAGGACGGGTACCTCACCGACCTCATCACCCACCATGCGATCGACTATGTGCAGCGCATGGCTCCGGGCGCGCAGGCGGGGGATCCGTTCTTTTTGAGCCTGCACTACACCGCCCCGCATTGGCCGTGGGAGACCCGCGACGACGAGGCGCTGGCGCAGGAGGTCCAGAGCAACCTGTTCCACCTGCACGGCGGCAACATCGACACCTACCGCCGCATGATCCACCACATGGACGAAGGCATTGGCCGCCTCATGGCGCTGCTGGAAACGCAGGGCCTGGCGCACAACACGCTGGTGGTGTTTACCAGCGACAACGGCGGTGAACGGTTTTCAGACAGCTGGCCGCTGGTGGGCGGCAAGATGGACCTGACCGAAGGCGGCATCCGCGTACCGTGGATTGCCCACTGGCCCGCCGTGATCGCCCCCGGCAGCGAAAGCGCCCAGACCTGCATGACCATGGATTGGTCGGCCACCATGCTCGATGCTGCGGGAGTGGCCGCGCATGCCGACTACCCGCTGGACGGCCGCTCGCTGATGCCGCTGCTGCAGGATGCATCGGTGTTGGGCGAGCCCCCGCTGTTTTGGCGCATGAACCATCGGGGCCAGCGCGCCATGCGCCAGGGCGACTGGAAGTACTTGCGCGTGGATGGCAACGACTATTTGTTCGATCTGTCGCAAGACGAGCGCGAGCGCGCCAACAAGGCGGGTGTGGCGCCCGAACGCCTGGTTGCCATGCGTGACGCGTGGGAGCAGTGGAACGCGTCGATGCCTTCGATTCCGGACGATGCCACGGTCAGCCTGGGCTATTCCATCAAGGATATGCCGCAGCGCTGAAGCCGCCACAAGCTACCCACTCCGTCTTTGCCGGGGCGGGCTTGCCCTGTTGCATGTCGGCAGGGCTTGCCGCTAGATTGGCGCTCTATGCCCGCAGTCCCTGCACCCAACGCCCCGTCGCCACTGCGGCGGTGGACGACCGACGTGGTTGCGCCCGCAGCGCGGCTGGACTACTGGGTGGGAGCGATCTGCGAGGCCTTTCTAGAGATGGACTGCAGTTCGCGCGAGGCGCCTACGTTCGATGGCGTGCTGGTCAGCCTTGCGCTGGAGACTTTGTCGGTCAACCAGGTGCGCGCCTCCACACAAGATGTGTACCGCACGCCGTCCGGCATCGCGCGCAGCCGGCAACTGCCGTTCTACCTGATCGGCCAGGCAGAGTCCGCCTGGCACGTACGGCAGGATGGGCAGGTGGCCCACCTGCGCCCGGGCGACGTGGCGCTGGTGGATTCTGCCCGGCCGTATGAGCTGCATTTTCCCGAGGGTGTGAACTGTGTCTCGCTGCAGTTGCCGCGCGCCTGGGTGGGCCAGTGGCTGGAACAAGCCGAGGCGCACGGGCCCCGCGTGGCTGGGCGCGACCAGGGCTGGGGGCAGAGCCTGGGTGCCCTGGCGGTGCAGTTGGCGCGCGACCCAGCCTCGGCGCAGGCCCTGCCGCCCGCGTTGCTGTCGGACCACCTTGGAGCCCTGCTGGGCGCTGCGCTGGAGCCGGCCCGGAAACCCTCACCGTCCGGCACGTCGGGTTTGCACGCGCGGCTGTGTGCGCTGCTGCGGACGCGGATCGACCAACCTGGCGTTTCGGCCCAGGTTCTTGCACGGGAAGCGGGTGTCTCGTTGCGCACCCTGCACCGCGCATTTGCCGCGCACGGCAGCACCTTTGCGGGCACGCTGCGCCAGCTGCGGTTAATCCGCGCGGGCGAGTTGCTGCGCCGACCGCAGCTGGCCCATGTGGCGGTGGCCGAGATCGGGCGGCGTTGCGGCTTTTCCGACCCATCGCACTTTGCGCGGGCCTTCCAACGCGCCATGGGGGTGCCGCCCGGGCAGTGGCGGCGCGGTGGTTAGGGATGCTGGCACGTCTGGCACGTCTGGCACGTCTGGCACGTTTGGCACGTCTGGCACAGCGTGCTGGCACGCGCAGACCATTCAGGAGGGCATTCTCTTCGTAAGGTAGCGGCAGGGCGCATCGCCCGTTCACGCAACACCAACGAAGGAGACAACCATGCCGGATACCTATGTCCTGGTCCATGGCGCCTGGCACACCGGTGCCGAAATGGAAGCCACTGCCACCCACCTGCGCGCGCGTGGCCACACCGTGCACTGCCCCACGCTGGCGGGCAACCGGCCGGGCGACGACCGTGCGGCCGCGGGCCTGGCCGGTGCGGTGGATTCGCTTGCGGCGTTCATCGAAGGCCAAGGCCTCTCCGACGTGCGCCTGGTGGGTCACAGCTATGGCGGCATGGTCATCAGCCACATGCCCGCGCGGTTGCCGGGGCGTATTCGGCGGCTGGTGTACTGGAACGCCTTTGTGCCGCACGATGGCGAGTGCCTTAACGACCTGGTGCCGCCGCACTACCGCGCGCTGTTTGACCAGGTCGCGGCCAGCAACGGTAACGCCGTGATGCTGCCGTACCCCATCTGGCGAGAGGCCTTCATCAACGACGCCGATGAGGCCTTGGCGCGCAGCAGCTATGCGCAATTGAATCCGCACCCCTATCGCACCTTCACCGAACCGGCGCAGTTGCCCGTCCCGCTGGCAGCGCTGGACATAGGCAAGAGCTACCTCAACGCGCAACAGGACACGGCGCTGCCCCACAGCCTGCCATGGCACCCGCGCCTGTCGGAGCGGCTGGGCCTGTTCCGGCTGGTGGAGTGCCAGGGCAGCCACGAGCTCTGTTTTTCTGACCCCGCGCTGGCGGCTGCCAGCATTGAGAGGGCTGGACGGGACTGACCGTGCGACGCCGCAGCGGCTGTGCCCGCTCTGCCTGGCGGGGGCGACGCCCTCGCTGCGAGGTGTTCCGTGCGGAGACTGTGGGGCGCAAAAAAGCTGTCGCCGCGTGGAGATTTTGAGTGTTTTTGGGCCCTGGCGCTTGATAGATAAGCGCTAATAGCTATCAATTGAGTAGCATTTCGCCTTTGCCCGCCTCCAGCAGCCGCGTGAGCAGCGGGTGCATCACCTTGCGCGCGCTGTAGATCAGGTGGAACTGTTCCTGCACGTCGGTCGTGGTGCCCACCTGCACCAGCCCGTGCGTCTGCGCCAGGTGCTCCCCCAGCGACACGGGTGCGGGCATCACGCCCATGCCGGTGGCGGCAAAGGTGCTCAGCAGCGCGCTGTCTTCAAACTCCCCGGCGATGCGTGGGCGGATGCGTTCGCGCTCCAGCCAGTGGTCAATGCGCGCGCGCATGGCGGCGTGGTCGGTGGGTAGCAGCACGGGCACCACGGCCAGGCTGTGGGGGAAGTTGTTGGCCGCCGCCTCGGCCCACAGCGGGGGCGCGTACCAGGCGATGGCGCTGGTGCCCAGCAGCTGGCTGGTGGTGCGCAGGGCAGGGTTCGGGGGCGCCGCGCGGTCTGCCAGCACGGCGTCGAGCTTGTGCAGCGCCAGCTCGCCCAGGAGGGGCTGGAACTCGCCCTCGTGGCACAGCAGGCGCAGGTGGGGCTCATCCAGCACGGGGGTCAGCAGCCGGTGCACGGCCAGCTTGGCAATGCCGTCGGAGATGCCCAGGTTCAGCCGCAGCGTCTGCCCGGTGGCGGCCTCACGCACGCGCATGGGTAGCAGCTCGCCCAGCGCAAAGATGTGGTCCGCCTCGTGCAGCGCAGCCACGCCCGCGTCGGTGAGTACCAGGTTGCGGCCCTCGGTGCGCAGCAAGGTCACGCCCAGGGCTTTTTCCAGGTCGCGCACCTGGGCGCTGATGGTCTGTACGGCCATGTCGAGCCGCTCGGCGGCGCGGGCAATGCCGCCCTCCTTGGCCACCACCCAGAAGTAGAAAAGATGGCGGTAGTTGAAGCTCTGGCTCATGGTGTCTTTCGGGAGAGAAATTGGTTTGGTTCGTAAAAACCGAACCAATGCTACTGAAACAACAGGTTTTTAAGAAATGCCTACCACCCTACAGTCCGCCCGGTCACCGCATGCGCAGTCGGCGCCGGTGAAACCAATTTCCCCTCGGAGTGAAGATTCATGGAAACCATAGGTACCTGGTGGATGTGGGCGGGTTTTGCCGTCTTTGTGATCGTCGCCATTGGCGTCGATCTGCTGGTGATGGAGCGCCAGGGCGCGCACAAGGTCACCATGGGCGAGGCCCTGCGCTGGAGTCTGCTGTGGTTCTCGCTGGCCTTTGTGTTTGTAGCCATTTTGTGGTGGTACCTCGACGGTAGCCAGGGCCGGGAGGTGGCCAACACCGTGTCGATGCAGTTCATCACCGGCTATCTGGTCGAAAAGAGCCTGTCGATCGACAACATCTTTGTGTTCTTGATGCTGTTCAGCTACTTTGCTGTGCCACCGCAGTACCAAAAGCGCGCGCTCATCATCGGCATCATCGGCGCCATCGTGCTGCGCACGCTGCTCATCCTGGCCGGTGCCTGGCTGCTGGCCACCTTCCACTGGCTGCTGTACGTGTTCGGCGCTTTCCTGGTCATCACCGGCGTGAAGATGTGGTTTGCCGCCGGGCAGGAGCCC
>JAUXZO010000211.1 GCA_030692685.1 Acidovorax sp.
CTTATACCAGTGGCTATTGATAATTAGACTTTAGGCTGGAGCGCCAATATTTACTTTATCGGCGAGCCAGCCGTGAATCAGGCCTGCGACGGCCGCGGGTGTGGACCAAGGCCGGGCCGCGGCGATGAGATGGTCCTCGAGTTTGCGCAGGTTCCGATAAAGCCGATTCGAGACGGCGGCCTTGAGTAGACCGCCAAAGCGTTCGACGGGATTGAGTTCGGGAGAATAGGGCGGCAGCGGGAGCAACCGGAGGTTGGCGGGAATCCGGACATCGCCGACAGGCAGATGGAAACCGGCCTGATCGGCGATGACCACATGCAGCGCGGTGGGATCGGACTCGGCAATCTGGCGCAAAAAGATGGCGTGGATGTCCTGATCGATGGCCGGCGTCAGCAGCAGCTCGCAGGCATTCGCGCCATCGACTTCCAAGGCTTCATGGAGGTAGCCCCACTGGTAGCGGGTGGCGTAGGGCGCGTGCACCCGGACGCCTCGCCGCCCCCAGACGCGACGGATCACCGGCAACAGGCCATAGCGGTGCTCGTCGAGCACCCACACGCGAATCGGCGGCGTGGGCGCGGCGCCCACCACGGCGGTCAGCCGTGCCGGCAGTTCCGCCTTGAACGCCTGCGCTTTGGCCGGATCTTTTTTCGCGTGCGACTTGCGCGGCACCTTGAGCTTGCCGCCCACCCGGCGCAAAAGCTGGCGGACCCCGCTCTCGGTCAGCTGCCGCCGCGTGCGTTTCTTGATCCACGCCTGGGCATCTCGGGCCTGCCGAAACTTTCCTGCCTCCAGCCGGGCGACAAACTCCTGGGCCACCGCGCCGCGCACCGTGGGTTGGCGGCCCGGCGCCTTTTTTCGGCGCAAGAGCGCCGCCACGCCGCCCGCCACCAACGTGTCGCGGTAGGTGAACACCGTCTGCCGGCTCACCTCCGCCACCCCCATGATCTGCTCCACCGTCAGCTCGTGCTGCGCGATCAGTCGCACCACCAGCAGCCGTCGTCGCGCCCATGTTTCGTGCGGCTTGGCCCACTCCGCCTCGATTTCCGCCACCACCTTCTCCCCCAAATCCGGTAGTTTTCTCGCCATGGCCAACCTTGAGCAAAATCACGCCCACTATAAAGTCTAATTATCAATAGCTGATGGTATTA
>JAUXZO010000212.1 GCA_030692685.1 Acidovorax sp.
GGCAGTGCCCGTCGGCTCCCATGCCCGCGCCATGTGCCTTTACCGCCTGAAACGCCCCGCCAGCAGCGAGCCACAGGTCATACCACGATCAGGGACAACGATTTACCGTAGCGCGTAAGCTCGAACGGAATCGCTCCCCGCCCCCTGCACCGCCCGCCGGAGAAAAAACATGCTCGACCTGCTGATCACCAACGCCAGCCTGCCCGACGGTCGCAGCGGCATGTCGGTTGCCGTGCAGAACGGCAAGATCACCGAGGTCACCGAAGGCCCGATCGCCGGCGCGCAGGCGACCGAGACGGTGGACGCTGGCGGTTATCTGCTCAGCCCGCACTTCGTCGACCCGCACTTCCACATGGACGCCACACTCAGCTATGGCCTGCCGCGGGTCAATGAAAGCGGCACCCTGCTCGAAGGCATTGCGCTGTGGGGCGAACTCAAGCCGCTGCTCAAGGCCGAAGCAATCATCGAACGCGCCCTCACCTACTGCGACTGGGCCGTGGCCAAGGGCCTGCTGGCCATCCGCACGCACGTGGACACCAGCGATCCGAGCTTGCTGGCGGTAGACGCGCTGCTGGAAGTCAAGAAACAGGTGGCGCCCTACATTGACCTGCAACTGGTCGCCTTTCCGCAGGACGGTGTGTTGCGCAGCAAGGGTGGCGTCGAGAACCTGAAACGCGCACTCGACAGGGGTGTGGACGTGGTCGGCGGCATTCCACATTTCGAACGCACCATGGCCGAAGGCGCCGCCAGCGTGAAGCTGCTGTGCGAGATCGCCGCCGAGCGCGGGCTGCTCACCGACATGCACTGCGACGAATCCGACGACCCGCTGAGCCGCCACATCGAAACCCTGGCCTTCGAAACCCAGCGGCTCGGTCTGCAGGGCCGCGTCAACGGCAGTCACTGCACCTCCATGCACAGCATGGACAACTATTCCGTGAGCAAGTTGATTCCGTTAATAGCCGAGTCTCAGGTAAGCGTCATCGCCAACCCGCTGATCAACATCACCTTGCAGGGCCGCCACGACAGCTACCCGAAACGCCGCGGCATGACCCGCGTGCCCGAACTGATGGCCGCCGGCGTGAACGTCGCCTTCGGCCACGACTGCGTGATGGACCCCTGGTACGGCATGGGCTCGGGCGACATGCTCGAAGTCGCGCACATGGGTTTACATGTGGCGCAGATGACCAGCCAGAAAGGCATTCGCGCCTGTTTTGATGCGGTGACGGTCAACGCCGCAAAAGTGATGCACCTCGACAACTACGGTATCGCGCCGGGATGTGATGCGAGTTTTGTGCTGCTGCAGGCGCGGGATGTGGTGGAGGCTATTCGTTTGCGGGCGAATCGGTTGAAGGTTTGGAGGAAGGGAATGCTGCTGGCGGAGACGGCGGAGGTGATAGCGCGGCTGCAAATAGCGGGAAGGCCGTTGCATTCAAGTTTTTTTCATCGTTTCGCGAACTTAGAGTAACGACTGCTACCGCCAACAAAACACACTAAATATATCTATCCAAGGGAAAGCCATGTGGTCATTCAAGAAAAAGCAGCGCATCGAAGATCCCGAGCGTCTCCAACGCTTCCTAAAAGCTCTTGAACATGCTGACTGGATCGGGAATCAGCCACTTGCTCTCGAATCAACGTTCTCAGCACTGAACGATCTCGTATATCACGAAATACTCTTCTACTACGGAGCCAGAAAGAAACAGCGCATCTTCTCTCAAATTACTCGTGGACTATCAATTTTCCTAGGAACTACAGGCGTCATGATCCCTCTTCTCGCTGGCGCCGATCCGGAATTCTTCAAGCCGTACGCTCCATACGGTTATCCACTACTTGTAGCGGCTGGATCTCTTCTTCTCGTAAATCGGATGTTCGGTGCTACAGGTGGTCACATTCGGTATGTCACAGCTCAGCTAGAACTTGAGCGCCTCCTCACAAAGTTCCGACTTGCATGGCTGGAGGCGGTGACCGCAGTTCGAGGAGACAAACGGGATTTACTGCCAGATAGCGCGTTTCGTCTAATGCACGCATTCATCGACGATACGTTTAGGGTCATTCAAGAGGAAACCAACGTCTGGGGCAAATCGATCTCTGAAGGTTTGAATGAATATGAACGCAAACTGCCAAGTCACGCACACTTGCAAAGCAAACAAACTACACCATAATCCGAAGCTTCCGCGCTAAGACCCCCCCGAGAACGAACTCATCCTACGGAACTCGATTTTTCTGTCATAAAACATCTGGAGACTTCATGGCAACGACGAAGAACGGGCACAAAAAATCAGCACAAAAAAAGAAGGCGGCTGTGGAGGATCAAGGCCGCACCAGGACTAATCGCCCATATCCGGCCTCTTCATTCACCGATGCTCTTGTGCTTGGCAATGCTGTTATGACACATGCTGCTGGAGAGCGAGTACGGCGATTAACCCTTCTGGAAAAAATCGCAAAATCAGCGACTAGCAGTTCGACAAAGATGATGATTACCAACTCAGGAAAGTATGGAATCACAACTGGATCTTATGCGGCAGATTTCATAGAGTTGACAGAAAAAGGAGCTGTAGCGGTCAACCCAGTGCTCCCAAAGGTCGACCGTGATCGAGCGGCTTTTGAACTTGCAATCGATGGTATTGCGCCTTTCAAGCTACTTTATGAGCACTACAGAAGCAAACGGTTGCCTGAGCGCGAAATCATTAAGGACTTTCTTCGCGATTCGAGCTTAGCGGTACCGGATCTCGATGAATGTGTTGACACATTTATTGTGAACGTCAAGGATCTGGGGTTACTACGTACCATAGGCGGCGCAGAAACTCTAGTATCAATAGAGCAAGCGTTAGAGGAATTGCCTAAGGGTGATGGAACCGCGTCAGTCAGCCGGAAGACAGCCTCACAACCGACCCCACCCATAGTCAAGAAAATTGCAGACGAATTGTCAACGGTTTCTGATTGGCAAAAAGTGTGCTTCTATATAACACCCATCGGATCTGAGGACAGCGTCGAGCGAAAGCATTCCGACCTATTCATGTCATCTCTTGTACAGCCTGCTTTGGAAGAATTGGGCTTGACAGTCGTACGAGCGGATCAGATTGGCGAACCTGGAATGATTACCACGCAAGTACTGGAGTATTTGAAGAGATCGCGATTGGCAATTGCGGATCTTTCATATCTCAACCCTAACGTTTTTTACGAAGTCGCGCTCCGTCATGCTTTGCGATTACCTGTTGTACAGATCATCCGCAAGGCGGATAGGCTCCCCTTCGACGTAAACCAATCTCGCACACTGGTTTTTGATACCAGCGACATCTACAGCTTGGTTCCAAAGCTTCAAACTTATAGAGCAGAGATTGCGAATCAAGCAAGGAAGGCACTTGATGACCCGGAGAGCGTTGGTAATCCGGTGAGTGTTTTTTATCCAGATTTTTATAAATAGTTCTAAAACGGCTCTTGATGCCGGATTGCCTCAAAATTCAAAGGAATTTGCCGGCACTCGCTTTTGCCGTGCTCGACGCTACCGAAAACAGCTTGCACCTGGCCTATCAACTGCACTCCCACCCAGCCTTCGAAGAGCGTGAGGAAAACTCTCGCTCTTCGAAAATCTACTTTGCCGAATTTGATGGTGGTACGCCGTAGCCCGGGGGGAGTCGCTGGGGTGAGCTGTCTTCCTCGCTCACCGTTTCCATTGAGATGATTCACTCACCGCATACCATGGACCCCACCCACCTCCACCACATCGCCGTAGCAGCCATGCGCTCCCGCGGCCTGCTGCCCGTCTTCTCGCCCCAAGCCCTGCAGGAAGCCGAAGCCGCACGCCACACCGGCCTGGAACGCGGCGGAGACATCCGCGATTTGCGGGACCTCACCTGGTTCTCCATCGACAACGACGACACGCGCGACCTGGACCAGCTCAGCGTGGCCGAGCCGCTGGCGAATGGCGCGTCGCGGCTGCTGGTGGCGATTGCCGATGTGGACGGCCTGGTGCCGCCCGGCAGCGCGGTCGATGAGCATGCGGCGGCCAACACCACCTCGGTGTACACGGCAGCGGGCATTTTTCCCATGCTGCCCGAAGTGTTGTCCACCGACCTGAGCTCCTTGCACGAAGGCCAGGAGCGGCTGGCGGTGGTGGTGGACATGCTTGTCGCCGCAGACGGCACGGTGGGCGAATCCGACATCTACCGTGCGCTGGTGCTGAACCGCGCCAAGCTGACCTACGACGCGGTCTCGGCCTGGCTGGACGGCACAGGGCCCGCACCGGCGCAGATCGCCAGCGTGCCGGGGCTGGAAGCGCAGGTGCGACTGCACGACACCCTGGCCGGCAAGCTGCGTCAGTGGCGGCAGTCGCGCGGTGCGCTCAATGTCAACACGATTGCTGCCCGCCCGGTGTTCAAGGACGGCCAGTTGGTCGACCTGCAGCCTGATGAGAAAAACCGGGCCAAGGATTTGATCGCCGACCTGATGATTGCGACCAACGGAGCTACCGCGCGATTCCTGGTGGACCAGGGCTTTCCGTCGATACGCCGTTTTTTGCAGTCACCGCGCCGCTGGGACCGCATCGTGGCCCTGGCCGCCAGCCACGGCGTGGAATTGCCGGCCCTGCCCGATGCCATCGCGCTGGACGGCTTCCTGAGTGCGCGGCGCGCGGCCGACCCGGCGGGTTTTGCCGACCTGTCGCTGGCCGTGGTGAAGATGCTGGGCTCGGGCGAATACGCCGCGGCCCCGGCCACAGCCAACGGTGCCAATGGACTGGGCCACTTCGGGCTGGCGGTCAACGACTATGCGCACTCGACGGCGCCGAACCGCCGCTTCCCCGACCTGGTGACGCAGCGCCTGCTCAAGGCGGCGCTGGCCGGTGAGCCGCCGCCCTACTCTGCCGAGCAACTGACCGCGATTGCAAAACACTGCACACTGCAGGAAGACAACGCCAGCAAGGTCGAGCGCCAGGTGCTCAAGGCGGCCGGCGCGTATCTGCTGCACAACCGTATCGGCGAGGTGTTCGACGCCATCGTGACCGGCGCTGCGCCCAAGGGCACCTTTGTGCGCATCAGCAGCCCGCTGCTGGAGGGCCGGGTGGTGCGCGGTTTTGAAGGACTCGACGTCGGCGATACGACCCGCGTGCGGCTGCTGGCGGTGGATGCCGAGAAAAGTTTTATCGATTTCGAGCGCGCCTGAGCCCGAGCGTGTGCGCGAATGTAAAAGCCTGTGACAGCCCTTGCAGTGGGGGCAAACAGCGATATCTGGGGTAGTGCTGCTGGTTGAATTGTCATTGCGGGCAGAGCCTGTCCCGGACCCGATCCGGGAACCCGCAATCCATGCTCATGCGCCATGGATGCCGGATCAAGTCCGGCATGACAAAAGACAGGCAGTTTTGTGCCCCGACCCGCCATGCCCTCGACCGACCTGTTCAAGGAGACCTCATGTTCAAACGCCTGACCCTGCTGTGGGTGCTGGTTCGCGGCGACGCCCGGCAACTGTGGTTTGCCTTGCGCCATCCCCAGGCGCCCGGCTGGCTCAAGTGGGGCACGGCCGCGATTGCGCTTTACCTGTTCTCGCCGATCGACCTGATTCCCGACATGCTGCCTATCATCGGCATTGCCGATGACCTGGTACTGGTGCCGCTGGCAATCCGCTTCCTGCTCAAGCGCCTGCCGCCGGGAATCGCCGCCGCCACCTCGGCAAAACGCAGCGCAAGCTGATTCCGGCCGGGATCGGCATAGGGGGAAGGCCACGACCACGCCTTTCACGTGCTCGCGCGCCAGGGCCGCAAACAACGCGCAGGTACGCCAAGAACTACCGAACCGCCGGGCTGGCTGGATGAAGAGCCACGGCGCTGGGTAAACTGGGAGGCACATCTCTCCCAACCTGCCCCCACCCGGACCGCCATGCCCCATCTCGCCCCCATTCCCCTCGCCGACGTCAAGGAAGACGACATCCGCGAGCGTTTCGAGCATTACAAAAAAACCCGCGGCTTCACCCCCAACAGCATCATGACCATGGTGCGGCGGCCCAACATCGTGCGGGCCTTCATGGCGCTGAACCAGGCGGTGTTGTACGAGGGCACGGTGCCCGAGGAAACCAAGATGCTGGTCAGCCTGGCCAGCAGTTATGCGGCCGGCTGCCTCTACTGCCAGTCACACATGACCAACCTGTCCAGCATCTACAAGGCGCCGGACGAAAAAATAGCCGCGCTGTGGGACTTTGAGAACAGCGCGCTGTTCAGCCCGGCCGAACGCGCCGCGATCAGCCTGGCGCTCAAGGCCGGCAAGGTGCCCAACGA
>JAUXZO010000213.1 GCA_030692685.1 Acidovorax sp.
GCTAAGTGCCAGTCGCCGAACATGCCGTGCAGCTTTTGCAGGTAGTCCAGTGCGGCGCGGGTGGATGCCAGCACGTCGCGGCGGTCGTCCCGGAAGGCGTTCTGCTTGAGGTCAAAGTAGGTGCCGGTGGCGGGCATGAACTGCCACATGCCGGCTGCCTTGGCGCTGGACACCGCCTGAGGGTTGAACGCGCTTTCGATGTAGGGCAGCAGGGCCAGCTCGGTCGGCATGCCGCGGCGCTCCAGCTCTTCGACAATGTGGAACAGGTATTTGCTGGAGCGCTCGGTCATGCGCTGCATGTAATCGGGCCGTGTGGCATACCACTGCTCGCGGTCCGCCACCAGTTCATGCTGCAGGTCGGGCATCGCAAAGCCGCGACGGATGCGATCCCACAGATCGGCGGGGGTGGACAGCGCCGCAACCTCTCCACTGGACGCCCGAGCCAGCGAAATGGGCTGCAGGGGGCCATTGGGATACACGGGGGTGTGAGGAGCTTGGGGCGGCGGGCCGCTGGGGCCCGCGGGTGGCGTGGTGCTTGCAGTGTCGCTCTGCGATGGACCGGTGGTGGCGCAGCCTGTGAGCCATAGTGCGCTGGCCAGGCAGGCAATGTGCAAAATTTTCATCGAAACTCGTTTTTCCATTGACGCAGCGCGGCCAGTACCGCCACTGGGTCGTCTTGATGCACCTGCGCGTCGTAGCCGCGGGCGGCCTGGGCCACCGCGGTTTGGCGCACACGCAGGAAGGGGTTGATGTCACGCTCCCGCGCCATCTGCGAAGGCAGCGTGGGCAGGTTCTGCGCACGCAGCGCTTCGCAACTGCTGGAGTAGTGGAGCAGTGCAGCGTTGCCGGGTTCCACGGCCCGAGCAAATTTCAGGTTGGACAGGGTGTATTCATGCGTGCAGCACACCCGCGTGTCGCCGGGCAGGGCCGACAGCTGATCCAGCGAGTCGAGCATTTGAGCGGGCGTGCCCTCAAACAACCGACCACAGCCACCCGAAAAAAGCGTGTCGCCACAAAACAAAAGCGGCGCACCGTCTATCTCGGGGCAGTAGTACGCGATATGGCCTGCAGTGTGCCCAGGCACATCCAAAACCGAAAAGTGCAGACCCAGTACCTCGACCGTGTCACCTTGGGCAAGGCGCACCAGCGGCTCCGGGATGTTCTCCCGCGCGGGGCCATAAACCGTTGCGCCGGTGGCATGCCGCAGGGCGTCCACACCACCCACATGATCTGCGTGGTGGTGCGTGACTAGAATGGCCTGCAACGTGAGGTCCAGGCGCTTCAACGCTTGCACCACAGGCGCGGAATCCCCCGGGTCTACAACAATGGCTTGGCTGCCGTTGTGCAGCATCCAGATGTAGTTGTCGGAGAAGGCGGGCAGTGGCAGCAAGTTCATGAGCGATCAAATTATAGGTTTGCACCAGTGGTTCGACTCCCCACCGGGCCGCTACCTCCTCGCGTGGGAGCAAGCGCGCTTCGATGAAGCAGTGGCCGACATCTTTGGCTACCACAGCCTGCAGCTGGGTATGCCGCTGCTGGATGGCCTTCGCACCAACCGCATGCCCCACCAGTGGCTCGCTTTGGGCCAAGAGGCGGTGGATGGCTCGATTGCCTTTTTGCAGACCGGTGATGGCGGCGCGCCTCTGCAGCGCCGTGCCGTTGATTTGCTGACTGAACCTGTGGCCTTGCCCTTTGCGGAGGCGAGCCTGGATCTTCTGGTTTTGCCCCACACCCTGGAGCTGAGCATAGACCCCCATGCCGCGCTGCGCGAGGTCGAGCGTGTGTTGGTGCCCGAAGGGCGCGTGGTCATAAGTGGCCTGAATCCCGCCAGCCTGTGGGGTTTGCGCCAGCGGCGCGCCCGGTTGTACCAGCGCATGGGAAAAGGAGCGCTTTACTTGCCAGATGTCGGCGAATTCATTGGCTACCGCCGCCTGCGCGACTGGCTGCGGCTTTTGAGCTTCGAGGTCGAATCGGCGCAATTTGGCTGTTATCGTCCAGCGGTGCGCAGCACCCAGTGGCTGGACCGCTTTGGCTGGATGGACCCGTTGGGTGAAAAGTGGTGGCCCATCTTTGGCGCTGCGTATTTTTTGGTGGCAGTGAAGCGGGTGCATGGTATGCGTTTGCTGGAGCCCGCATGGCGCACCCAGCGCCAGCGCACTGCGGCCGCGGTGCCCGTTGCCAACCGTGCCCACGCTGCCGGAGCCACCGCTGCCAAACACAAAAGCGGGTGAAGGTGCGGTTGATGCGGCAAGCGGCCAACAGCTCACCGCCAACAGCCCGCACCAGTCACGCCCCCATGAACCGTATGGACAGGAACACAGATTGAATCAGGTCGAGATATATACCGATGGCGCCTGCAAAGGCAACCCAGGCCCTGGCGGTTGGGGCGTGCTGCTGCGCTCGGGCCCCACCGAAAAAGAACTGTTTGGCGGAGAGCTGGGTACCACCAACAACCGCATGGAGTTGTTGGCAGTGATCGAGGCCCTTGCCGCCCTCAAAAGGCCTTGCGCAGTTACGCTGTACCTTGACAGCGAATATGTGCGCAAGGGCATCACCGAATGGATCCATGGCTGGAAGGCCAGGGGCTGGAAGACGGCATCCAAGCAGCCGGTCAAGAACGTGGAGCTGTGGCAGCGTCTGGATACGCTGGTCAGCACGGGCGGCCACCGCATCGAGTGGCGCTGGGTGAAGGGACACTCGGGCGACCCTGGCAACGAGCGCGCTGATGGACTGGCCAACAAAGGCGTGGACAAGGCTTTGGGCAGGGCCTAGCCCGAAAGCATGCTGCACTTTGCAAGACAGTGCGCTACGCCAAAACCATACAAAAAGGCTCCGAGAGGAGCCTTTTTTGTGCGCCCAGCATGTAGAGCCTGCGTAAAACCCGCCCAGAACCGGAGGAATTGATCCTGGGGTCTTGCCCAGGTTTGCTGCAGCGCAAGACACACACTGATACATTGGTTGATTGCCTTTCCACTCCACGCGGTTTCACTGATCCATGGCGTCCAAGAATAGTTACATCGTTTTCGCGGTCATCGGCATTGCTGCCGCATCCGGTGCCGCCTGGTGGTTCCAAAAACCCGGCCAGGCCTCTCGAACAGATGCGTCTGGCGCGGCGGTGGGCAATGGCGCGCCGGCGGGTGGTACAGCGCGGGGCGTGCCTAAGGGTAGCGCGGGTGGCCCGGGTCGCCCTGTGGCGGTGGAGGTGGTCGCCGTCAAGCAGATGGCGCTGCGCGACGATGCCGAGGCCGTGGGCAGCCTGCGGTCTCGCCAGAGCGTGGTACTGCGCCCCGAGGTCAGCGGGCGCATCACGCAGCTCAATTTCCGCGATGGCGAGCGCGTGCGGCGGGGTCAGGTACTGGTGCAGTTTGATGACCAGTTGCCGCGCGCCCAGGTTCAGCAAAGCCAGGCCGAGTTGTCCATTGCCCAGGCCAACCACAACCGCAACCAGGAGCTGGTGGCCCAGGGTTTTATCAGCCAGCGTTCGGTCGATGAAAGCGCCGCCAACATGCAAGTCGCCCAGGCCAAGCTGGCGCTGGCGCTGGCCACGGCGTCTCGCCTGAAGATCGTGGCGCCGTTCGACGGTATCGCCGGTATTCGCGGCGTGAACGTGGGTGACTACCTGAAAGACGGCGCAGACATCGTCAATGTCGAAGACCTGGACGCGGTGTACATCGACTTCCGACTTCCGGAGCGCTTGCAGAGCAAAATCCGCACCGGGCAAACCGCCCAGGTCGCGTTTGATGCGCTGCCCGGCGTGCGTTATCCCGCCGTGGTGCAGGCCATCAACCCCCAGATTGATGCAGATGGACGCGCCGTTGCCGTGCGTGGCTGTATTGACAATCGCCACATGCAGCTGCGCCCGGGCATGTTTGCCCGTGTCACCGCCGTGTTTGCCGAACGCAGCGATGCCCGCGTGATTCCCGAAGAAGCGGTGGTGCCCGATGGCGCCAGTCCCTATGTGCTGAAAATTGTGGATGGCAAGGAGCCGGGCACTCGCGTAACCCAGCGCACCCCTGTCACCCTGGGCGCCCGCATTCCAGGTTTTGTAGAAGTGGTAAGTGGGTTGAGCACCGGCGACGTTGTGGTCGCGGCGGGCCAGCAACGCATTCAGCGCGACGGAACCGCCGTGCGGGTGGTTGAACTGGGCGCTGCAGGTAGCAACGGCTTGGGGCCTGCAGCGCGTGCGGCCTCCGGGCCCGCAACAACCCATGGTGCAGTCGCTGACGGGGCTGGGCCGCGCCCTGCTGCGTCATCGGCAGCCAATGCCTCGTCGGCCGCGGCAGGTGCGGCAGGTGTCCAAGCGCCCTCATCGACTTTAGCGCCGTCAGCCAACCCGCCAGTGAAAGTCGCTGCCAACGTGGTTGCCCCGCTGCTCGGACCCAACCCCTGCCAACTGGCGGGCACGTCCAGCCGGTCTACCCCGACGGCCCCGGTGCCTCGCGTGCCAGCGCGCCCACCCGCGTAACGCCGGCCATCACCGCGCTCGGTTCTCACTTCTAAAGCCTCCGCACTGCCATGCAACTCGCTGAAATTTCAATACGCCGGCCGGTCTTTGCCACCGTGTTGTCGCTGCTGGTGCTGTTGATCGGGGCGGTCAGCTTTACGCGACTGTCGGTGCGCGAGTACCCGAAGATCGACGAGCCGGTGGTCACGGTGAGCGTGCGGTACGCAGGCGCATCGGCCGAGGTGATCGAGTCGCAGGTCACCAAGCCGCTGGAGGATTCGATTGCCGGCATTGACGCGGTGGACGTAATCACCTCCATCAGCCGGGCCGAACAAAGCCAGATCAGCGTGCGATTTCGGCTGGAGAAAGACGCCGACAACGCCGCCGCCGAGGTGCGCGACCGCACTGCCCGTGTGCGCAACCGCCTGCCCGACGCGGTCGATGAACCCGTCATTGCCAAGGTCGAGGCCGATGCATCGCCCGTGATGTGGCTTGCCTTCAGCAGCGAAACCCGCAGCCCGCTGGAGATCAACGACCTGGTCAATCGCATCGTCAAACCGCGCCTGCAGACTGTGACAGGGGTGGCTGATGTGCCCATTTATGGCGAACGCAAATACGCCATGCGCGTCTGGCTAGACCCTGAACGCCTGGCGGGCTACCGTTTGACCACCCAGGATGTCGAAGACGCCATCCGCCGCAACAACCTGGAGCTGCCAGCGGGCCGCATCGAGTCGCAGCAGCGCGAGTTCAGCGTGACGGCGCAGACCGATTTGACGACGGCTGCGCAGTTTTCGAACGTGGTGATCCGCACCGTCAAGGGCTTCCCCGTGCGCATCCAGGATGTGGCGCGGGTGGAAGAGGGCCCTGCCAGTGACCGCAGCCGGGTGCGGTTGAACGGCCGCGATGCCATCTCTGTGGGCGTGATCCGCCAGGCCACTGCCAACCCTCTGGAGCTGTCGCAAGGCGTGCGTGCCATGCTGCCCACGCTGCAGGCTGACTTGCCGCCGGACATTGGCATCGACATCGCCAACGACAACTCGTTGTTCATTGATCGCTCTATCAAGAGCGTTTACACCACCATTGCCGAGGCCGTGGTGCTGGTGGCCCTGGTGATCTTTGTGTTCTTGCGCACCTTCCGCGCGTCCATCATTCCCATCATCACCATCCCGGTGAGTTTGGTAGGCAGTTTTGCGCTGATGTCGCTGGCAGGTTTCTCGATCAACACGTTGACGTTGTTGGCGCTGGTGCTGGCCATCGGCCTCGTGGTGGACGACGCCATCGTGATGCTGGAGAACATCTACCGCCATATCGAAGAGGGCCTTGACCCTTTCTCCGCCGCAATCAAGGGCGCGCGAGAGATCGGCTTTGCCATTGTGGCCATGACGCTGACCCTGGTGGCGGTGTATGCGCCGCTTGCCTTTACCCCGGGGCGCACTGGCCGCTTGTTCATGGAGTTTGCGTTGGCCCTTGCAGGGGCTGTGGTGGTGTCAGGTTTTGTGGCGTTGACGCTGTCGCCCATGATGTGTTCGCTGCTGCTCAAACACAACCCCAAACCCAACTGGTTTGACCGCTCCATGGAGCGCTGGCTGACTGCGCTGTCGGATGCCTACGGCCGCCTGCTGCGGTGGCTGGTAACGGCGCGCTGGCGCAGCCAGGGCAATGATCGTGGCGGTGTGCGCGGCGCGGTCTTTCAGGCCCGCTGGATCGTGGTGGCTGTGATGGCCATCAGTGGGGCAGCGCTGGTGTTTGTGTACCCCAGCATGCGGCAAGAGCTGTCGCCGCTGGAAGACCGGGGCACCATCCTGGCCAGCGTCACGGCGCCGGATGGCGCTACGCTGGACTACACCAACCGCTACGCACTGGAGCTGGAAAAAATCGGCCGCGACTACCCCGAGTTCGACCGTGTGTTTGCCAACATCGGCAACCCCACCGTCGCCCAGGGCAGCGTGATCTACCGCACGGTGGACTGGGAAAAACGCGACCGCACCACGCTGGATCTGGCGCGGGAGCTGCAACCCAAGGTCTCTGGCCTGCCAGGCGTTAACGCGTTTCTCATCACGCCGCCATCGTTGGGGCAGGGGTTCCGATCGCGCCCGCTGACCTATGTGATCCAGACCTCGGACAGCTACGAAAACCTCAACCAGGTTGCCACCGCGTTCATGGCAGAAATCGCAAAAAACCCGGGCATCGTGGGCCCTGACGTGGACCTGCGGCTGAACAAGCCCGAGCTGCGCATTGAGGTCAACCGCGAACGCGCTGCCGACCTGGGTGTGGGCGTGGACGTGGTGGCCAAAGCCATAGAAACCATGCTGGGCGGCCGCACGGTGACGCGCTACAAGCGCGATGCCGAACAGTACGACGTGATCGTGCAGACCGCAGCGCGCGGCCGCACCACGCCCGAGAACATCGACACCATCTATGTGCGAGGCCGCAACGACGCGATGATC
Organism: Acidovorax sp.; assembly: GCA_030692685.1. Lineage (GTDB taxonomy): Bacteria > Pseudomonadota > Gammaproteobacteria > Burkholderiales > Burkholderiaceae_C > Acidovorax. Next base: position 6,892 of record JAUXZO010000213.1, read on the forward strand.
CCGCTGTCCAGCCTGGTCAACGTGCGCGAAAGCGTCAGCCCCCGCGAGCTGAACCACTTTGGCCAGCGCCGCTCCGCCACCATCACGGCCAACCTGTCGGCGGACTATTCGCTGGGCGAGGCACTGACCTTTATGGACACCACAGCCGCCAAGGTGCTCAAGCCCGGCTACACCACCGACCTGAACGGCATCTCGCGCGAGTTCAAGAGTTCGCAAGGCGCTTTGGGCATCGTGTTTGTGCTGGCGCTGGTGTTCATCTTTTTGGTGTTGGCCGCGCAGTTCGAAAGTTTTATCGACCCGCTGGTGATCATGGTGTCGGTGCCGCTGTCGATGATTGGTGCATTGTTGGCGCTGAAATGGAGCGGCGGGTCGATCAACGTGTATTCGCAGATAGGCCTGATCACGCTGGTGGGGCTCATCACCAAACACGGCATCTTGATAGTCGAGTTCACCAACCAGCTGCGCGAGCAGGGCATGGAAATGGTGGATGCACTCGTCAAAGCCTCGGCCCAGCGCCTGCGCCCCATTTTGATGACCACCGGCGCCATGGTGTTGGGCGCCATCCCGCTCGCACTGGCATCTGGTGCTGGAGCCGAAACCCGCATGCAGATTGGCTGGGTGATTGTGGGAGGCATGTCGCTGGGGACGCTGCTGACGATCTTCGTGGTGCCCACCATGTACACACTGTTTGCGCGCAAGTCGGTGCCTGGGGCCAACACCGCTACCGCGGTGGATCAGCCCGCGCACCCGCTGCTTCCCGCAGACCACGACTACGTGGCGAAGTAGCCGCCCGGCCCCTTGGCCCCCCCCTGGCCCTTTGCCGCGTCGCGTCGCAGCCTTCGCGGCTGGGTTGTCGTGGCCCAGGCGCAGAAGGGGCGGCTGGGCTGATGTCAGGCGCCCGCGCCAGTCAGCGCCGCCACTTCGTCGCTGATCTCGCCGACCGCTTGGGGACGCACCAGCCGGGCTGCTTCTTTACCGTCCTTCAGAAACACCAGTGTGGGCCACAGCTTCACGCCGAAGCTCCGCCCCAGTCGCTGGCCTGGGCCATCTTCCACCTTGATGTGCGCAACGCCCTGCTGGCCGCCCAGCACCTGCTCGATGAGCGGCTGTGCCCGCTGGCAGTGGCCGCACCATGGGGTGCCGAATTCGACTACCGTGGCACCGGGCATGCGGTCCACTTCGTCGCGCGATGGTGGTTGGACAAGGTGTTGGGGGCTGTAGGGCATGGCAGGTTCCTGGTAGGCGAGGTGCGTGCGCGAACGGGTATGGCACGGATCTGGTGGTGGCGGGCAACCAGTATTGTTTTCAAGGTTGAAATGCTGCGCTGCGATTCGAGCCGATTCGATTTGATTTGATTTGATTTGATTCGACAGACTCAGCGTGAGCGGCCTTTGTAAAGTCAGAGCATTGTCCCCAACGGGATTCAGTCGGCGCTTCGTACGCATCACAAACCGTTCGTGCTGAGGGCCGGGCGCACAAAAGCCAATGCGCTGATGCAGAGATCAGCACAGACTACAAGGCGGTTTTTTTGCGTCGCGTAGTCTCGCCATTGGCAACGAAAGCAACCAGTGGGTTGCCAAAGGCCGAACCGGCCCGGTCAGCTGGGATTCAGGCGGCAGGCCCTTGGTTTTTTTGTTGCCCATCAAAAGCCTGCCTTGCCGCCTCCACGTAAAGCAAATGGGTTTTTGCCCACAGCCACACCCCGCAGAAGGCGGCCCCCAATGTTGCGCCCGTGGGGGTTAACTCGTACTCAACCCGAGGGGGCACTTCTGGGTATACGGTCCTGATGAGCAGGCCGTCTCGCTCCATGCGGCGGAGCGTAGACGCAAGCACCTTTTGGCTTACGCCCGCCATTGCCGCATTGAGTTCACTGAAACGCAGGCGACCGCGACTGCCCAGCGTTTCAATGGCCAAGATAGTCCACTTGGCAGCGACACACCCGATGAGGTCGTTCATCAATGCCGCGATGCGCGGGTCGTGATCCTCTGGCGCGCACTCAAAATGAAAAGTGCCCGGCGAAGCATTGGGCGGGTTGGAGATCCGATCGTTGGTTTTCATACTTACCTTTAGGTTAGTGCCCCACTTTATTGTGCGTACTTCTCATTGATAGCCGTAACAAATAGCATCCACATTTACATCATGAGACGGTACGAACATGCAGATTACAGGAAAAACGATTTTGATCACGGGTGGATCAAGTGGCCTTGGACTTGAGTTCGCGCACCAGCTGGCGGCTAGGGGTAACACCGTCATCGTGACAGGGCGAGACACCGCGAAACTGTTTACTGCCGTGGCCCACATTCGCAATGTCCATCGCATCACGGCAGACGTCAGCGACCCCACGCAAATGGCTAGCTTGGCCGAACTGATCAAGACCAAATTTCCGAGCCTGAGCATTCTCATCAACAACGCAGGAATACTGCGGTCTACAGACTTCGGCAGCAGCCCGGAAATCATTGACATCGAAGATCAAATTGCGATCAACCTGATGGGGCCCATACGCCTTGTATCGCTGCTGCTCCCTGTATTGCGCCAGGCCCCAGAGGCCATGATCGTCAATATCACGTCTGGCCTTTGCTACGCGCCATTTCCATCTGCGCCCATTTATAGCGCAACCAAATCCGCCATGCACTCGTACACGCAGTCGCTGCGCATGCAGCTTGAGCACACCAATATACGCGTGGTTGAAATTCTGCCGCCCAGTGTTGATACACCCATGCTTCAGGAAAATATGCGCCAAGCGATGAAAGGGCAGAAACTGGCATCGGCTCAAGAAGTTGCGCAAATTTCTATTACCCGATTGGAGTCGGGCGATCGTGAAATTCGGATTGGTGCAAGCAATTTGCTTCACTGGTTCAGTCGCTTGGCCCCGGGGATGCTGGCGCGCCAAATATCCAAAAGCTACCACGCTTCTCGCTGATTGCATGGCGGCAGGGTAGAACGGCAGCCCGGCAGCGTTCCCTCCCGGTAATAAAAATGGTCTGCTCTAGTCGATTTTAAGAATATTAAAAATTTCATAGTGCCATTGAACATAAAAAAACACATTGAAAAACCATAGGGCGATACAAGTCTTGAAAAAGCTTGAAAAACCAGGTTTAAACCTGCCGAGGCGCTTGTGTTTGGGCTCCTGTGGGTACTGCAGCTGCAAGGGGAATAAAAATGCTGTCAATCGGATTGTGTGGGTTCAATCATCTCGAAAAATTGGCGCTGTCATTCTTGATTCGAAGTAGTTATCCGACTGCCGACATAATCCATCTGGGCGGGGACGACGTATTTTGGGGTCTGGACGGGGTCGTGTTGAGTTCGGTGGCTTCAGCCCCCTGCATGGCCCACGGCACAGACCATCTATCTGTTCTTGTGTTCTCGGGTCAGGTGGGCATGATGGTGGACATGGAGAACACCACTGTCATTCAGGATAGTCATGGCGCCAAAGCGATCGACGACCAGGTTTGCGAGTGGCTGGCCACCATAGTGCTCCGCTTTAACCCTGAGAAGGGTCATCAGGTCTACGCCCACGAGCGAACAGTTCTTACTGGGCGAGAGCAACAGGTGATGGGGCTCTTGTCTACGGGCGCTTCCAATGAGCATATTGCCTTGGCTTTGGGTATTGGTGTGTGTACCGTTAAAACACATCTTTGCCGTATTTATTGCAAGCTCGGGGCGTCTAACCGGTTGCAGGCGGTATCCCTTCATCGTGAAAATGGGGTGCCTGGGTTTGAGAATATTAATGGTGGAATGAAGAACATCACGGATATTATTTCGAAGGACGCTCTGCATAACTCTCGCGAGAATGCGCCCGTGCGGATCGGGACAGACCACAAGGCATCTTTTTGCGGCCAATAGCCGTTCTTCTAACTGTGTACGCTTTGCCATTTAGCAGATCGTTGTTCGCGTCGCAATTCGATGCTGTTGCCTTCCCTCCGCTTGCGCTGGCGGCAAGATAGAGCATACCTGCGCCCCGGCTCTGAACCAGCCTGTATCCGCATTAACGGTAAATATGTTTTCATGCCTTCGCATCTGTTGCTCAAAAATTTTCTTCCATCCGAATACATCAATGGGCACTGACCAGTGCTGGTGCTAAGAATAATCCCGATAGTTGCTTGAGACACTCGAATTTTGGTGCAGAGTCGCAGTTCACTAATTCAAAACCGCTATTGAGGCGCAGCTAACTCACTTAGATGCCTGATTTTTCCTTGAAATAGATAGATAAAAATTTCTGGTTGACCCGCCCTGTCAAGGAAATGGCTTATCGGACCAACAATACAGTAACGTACTATCAATCGCTAAGTGAAGCTGCTTTAGCAGGTGAAGGAGCCGTGCTAGTGGCCTTGCGTGCTAAACGGCTCGTTTCTGATGCGCAGCTTAAGGCAATGAATCAACATGATCGTAGAAATCACGTTATTGCGATGGTTAATGCACATACTAGTGCGCTGTTCGGAGCCAGTCGCAGTGTGAGCGAACTTCAGCGATTGAATGATCATACTCTTGCTAAATTTTATTTGGGGGGTCACCGGTAATAGGATATTTTGTTAAGTTTGCTAGCGATCTGAGGTTAACAAGCCTAAGTTTGCATGCTGCAAAAAGTTTTGTTACTGCAGATTTAGCTTTCTGAGAAGGTGCCCGCAAGTAAAATTTACTCGACGAGACACATCTGGTGGTGTCATCTGACTCAGCCTCGCAAACAATTAAATATCGCCGGCCGACAGTACCTGTTGGTCGGCGTTTTTCATGACGATGAATTTAAGAATTTACTTCATATCGTGGTGTTTCAGTTTGCGCGACCAGAAAAACAAGAGGGCTTTCATGGTTTGTATCGCTCTGGATGTTTGAAATCCAATGGATTAAATTCACCCGCGGCGGCTTGACCTTGCCCCCGGGAGGCCTGTATCCGCATTAATGGTAGATATGTTTTCATACCTTCGCATCTGTTGCTCAAAAACTTTTTTCCATCCGAATTCATCAATGGGCACTGACCAGTTCTGGTGCTAAGAATAATCCCGATAGTTGCTTGAGACACTCGAATGTTGGTGCAGAGTCGCAGTTCACTAACTCAAAAACGCTATTGAGGCGCAGCTAACTCACTTAGATGCCTGATTTTTCCTTGAAATAGATAGATAAAAAATTTCTGGTTGACCCGCCCTGTCAAACGATTCACCATGATTAGTGAACTTGTGACATAACGCAATGATATAAGAATGAAGGCGTGTTTGAAGGGGGAGGCTTTGGTATGTGAAATATTCCAGTTGGCCCCCTGATCGCCAAAATTCAAAATCTTGAGGGTAGAGAATGCTGCGGCTTCATTGTTAACTAATGTCATCGCCTCCTTTGCCGATCGCCGGACGCTTTGAAATATCGTGAATTTTCCGGTGGAGACAATAGGCAGTTTTTTGAATTGCAAGTCGTCCATTAGGTGTCATCCGAATGGTTGATTGACCAGCGTCTGGGGCGCGAGTAGCCTTTGGTCTCTTTTTTGTTCTCACAAATAGGCCATGAAAATACGCGCCATTGCTTTTATCTTGCTCATTGCCGCTGGGTGTTTATGGTTTTTTTGGAATGAGGATGGGTTCCAAAAGCAGCCAGGCGGTGGTGCGCCCTCTGTGGCCTCTGTGCCAGATTCAGCGCAGTCTCAGGCGCAGGCTGCGCCTGGAGCGATGCCTTTGCCGGGCGATGCTCCTTTCTCTCAGGCGCCGGGTTTGCAAGCGGGTACGCGTGCCCCTGAATCAGCGGCCGCCGAGCTGAGGGCTGAGATCGTTCAACTCGGTGACACGGGCTACCAAGTGGCTGTGCCCCCGGTCGATAAAACCATCAAGTCCACCCAGGAGCTGGGCCAGTTACTGGGGTGGGCGACCTGGTGCGCGCACCAGACCATTGAACCGGTCAGCCAGGCCCATGAGGCGTGCGCGGCTTTTTCAAAGATGCGACCCCAGTGGGTACAGATGCTGGAGGCAAGGGTTGCGCTGGGCGACGCCACTGCGCAGCGCTGGCTCGACAAAGCGCACGCCGCGCTGAACAACACATACGAGCGCCCCATGGACGATGCCATGGTTGAGGCCGCCTTGTCGCAGTGGTGGGCCCAAGCGGGGCACCGACCCTGATTAGTGTGTTGTCGGCCGCGCGATGGTTTGTTTTTATGCCCTTATGTGAGATTGGCATGGCGGCAAATCCCTCAGTCCGGTGGGTCACGCGGACACGCTGGTTCTGATCCGGACAGGGTGCAAATCCCCGGCCGTTTTACTGCTGTTGTTGCTGCTGTCGTTGTGATTGTCGTCGTTGTCGTTGTTGCTACTGCTGTTGTTACCGCTGCTGGGCACCCGCTGTAGATGAGAAAGGTAGCGCAGCGCAGTGCAATGCGCGGCCAGGGGCTGCAAGCGCAAAGCGCCCGGGGTTAAACAGCGCTCCCACGACTTGCAGCGGTAACGGCGCCGCTCGAGGTGAAGCGTGATGAGTAGGTATGTAGCAGCGCAGATGGGCCGATTTTTTGTGCGGGCAGAGTGTGTGCAGGGTTCAAGCAGGCGGGTTGAGTCATCGCTGCTTATGAATATTAAAAACTAACGCTCTTATGCGGTGGAGATGGTAATGGTTTCTATTGGGTTGGCTGGATTTAACAATCTAGAAAAGTTCGGGTTGTCTTCTCTTATTCGAAATTATTATCCGGCAGCGGATATACGCAATTTGGGGGAGGGCGATGTACTCTTTGGGGTACATGGGGTTGTCTTGAGCGAAGGGGTTTTGCCGCGCTGGACGGTACGGCTGGCGGGTTGCTTGTCTGTACTGGTTTTCTCCGATGATCCCGACAGCGACTGTTTTGACCGAAACCTGACCAAGTTACACAATTTGGGTGATTCGCGGGAGCTGGATTTCCAAATTTGTGAGTGGCTCACGGCGGTTGCGAACCGGGTTGAGTTTGAAGTGGAGAACAAATACGAGTTGCGGACCCGATGCTCTTTCTCGAGTAGAGAGAATCAGGTGATGACGCTCTTGTCCGGGGGCGCTTCAAACGATCAAATTGCGGCGATTTTGGGTATTACGGCCCCCACCGTCAAAACCTATTTGCGCAGAATTTATGGAAAGCTGGGTGCTTCCAACAGAGCCCATGCAGTCAGTCTTTTTCGGGACTTTGTCGGGGCCGAAAATGGCAACGTGGCATTGCCCCACAGGGGTGAGTGACACCATGGCGTGTTTCGTTTTTTTGGGGGGGTCGATCTGCAAATTGTGAGTGCCGCGCGGCTGACGGGCGGCGCGAATGAATTAACCCTCGTTACATCCGAACAAAAATTGACAGCAGGACCAAGAATTCTTGAGTCAGAGATTGTACTGCAGCAGTTAGTGTTTTTGAATTTAAAGAAATTAGAGATTGGAAACTAGATATGACTGCTATTAATAAAAATCAGCCTAGCCATGGCCCGCCGCAAGACATCCAAAGTGGACAGAGAGTTGAACGTCTAATTAACGCTGGATCCGGTAGCGCTCCCTCCAACCCGGATATCGGGCACGCAGCCCACCACTTGCTAACCTTGTTTATCCCAGCACAAGAGACAGTGGTGGTTTACCTGCGGTGCACCTTGTTATTACCACCGCACGATCTGTTGGCCGTCACGCAGGAGTTCGAGTTCTCTTGCCCGCATGTCACTTGCTCGGGCCTCCGCAAGTTGGGCACATGCCAGCGGCTGACCCACCCCAGCACCCCAAGAACCAACGGCATGGGGGAGAGGTTCAAGTGCCGCACAGCGCACGTTCTGAAGCCCTGCCGATGCAACAGCCGTGGTGATTTGAAGCAAACCTTGCGGTGCTGCTTGGTTTTGTACAACCCCCAGCTGCCGCGGTTAGCGCCGAAGGCAAGGCGCCTATTCAGGCCGCCAAGAGCGGTGGGCATTTCACCTAGGTCACTTTCACAAAAGACGGTATGTGCGGCCGGGATGCGGTACCCCAACATTTGCCACCCGACCGCTGCCGCAGTCGCTGTGCTGGCATGCCACGCACCCCAAGGACGGTAGACCGCAAAGTTCATGTGCGAAAAATGCTTTGGCAAAAATGATAATTTCGATAAAATCAAATTTTAAAGGAGACGTTATGAATGTTTACCAATCACTGCTGGTGTCTGTCGGCCTTGTGCTTAGCCTGTCTTCCCACGCGCAATCCATCAAAGTTACCCCGGTGACGGTCACCACCTTCGGTAACGTCACGGTGGGTAGCAGTGCTACGCTGCAATTCGACATCACCGACCCCACGTTTCCCGCGCCGGGAAACAATCAGTATTTGCGAACCCTCGTGCAGTCCACAGACGCCTTTGATTTGTTTGGCGCGACACCCGCACCGGGGTTCACGCTAAACCTTGGTACGTGTGTGCCTGCGGTGGGCGTCGCTGGCACGCCGCTCAACGACACCACAGGCTGCCGCTTCAGCATTACGTTTGCACCCAGTGCACCTGGGGCCGCAAGCACCTTTATCGTTGCGACGAACGAGCCCAGCGGGATTTGGGACAACACGGTGCAGCTGACCGGGACGGGGGTCGCAGTCCCTGTGGTCCCTGTCGCGGCGACCAGTATTCCCACCCTCAGCGAGTGGGGCATGCTGTTCATGTCGGCGTTGCTCGGATTGTTTGCCGTCATGCGCCTGCGTCGCCGCTGATAAACGCGCGGGGTGGCTAGTCAGATCACGCCGTCAAAAACCATCACATCCACGGCGTCGCCCGCCGCCACATTGCCCTGGCCGTGGTGCAGCACGATGAGGCCGTTGGCTTGCACCATGGAGCTGAGCACGCCCGAGCCCTGGTTGCCGGTGGTGCACACCTGCAGTGTGCCGTCGGCAGCGGTGGTCACGGTGCCGCGCTGGTATTCGGTGCGGCCGGGTTTCTTGCGGATGGCTTCGGTGCTGATGGCGCGCAGCAGCGGGGGCGCTGCGTGTGTGCTGCCCATCATGCGCAGCAGGGCGGGGCGCACAAAGGCCAGAAACGTCACCATCACCGCCACGGGGTTGCCGGGCAGCCCGAATAACACCGCGCCATCTTGGTGCTCATTAGTATCATTTTGATAGCTGTTAGCGCTTGATGGATGTGCGCTAGAGGCCATTTTGGCTTGAATTTTTGGCGCAGAGATGCTTCCGACAGCCATGGGGCGACCGGGTCGCATGGCGATGCGCCAGAAGTCAACGTCGCCCAGTTTTTTCATCATGGTGCGGGTGTGGTCGGCCTCGCCCACGCTTACGCCGCCGCTGGTGATGATGGCGTCTGCCTGCTCAGCGGCATTGCGAAAAGCCGCCTCCAGCAATGCGGGTTCATCGCGCACCACACCCAGGTCGATCACCTGCACGCCCAGGCGGGTGAGCAGGCCAAACACGGTGTAGCGGTTGCTGTCGTACACGGCGCCTTCGCGTGGGGGCTCGCCCAGGCTCAGGATCTCGTCGCCGGTCGAAAAATACGCCACGCGCAGGCGGCGGAACACCGTCACGGTGGGCAGCCCCAGGCTGGCGACCAGGCCGAGAGCGGCGGGTGTCAGCAGTTCGCCACGGGCCAGCGCCACGCTGCCTTGCAGGATGTCTTCACCCTTGAAGCGGCGGTTGTCACCGGTCTTGAGCACATCGGCAGCGATGGTGATGTGCTGGCCACCTTCTGCGGCGGTGGCTGTGGTGGTGAACTCTTGCGGCACCACGGTGTTAAGGCCCGGGGGCATGATGGCGCCGGTCATGATCTTCACGCACTCGCCCGCCGCTGCCGTGCCCACCCAGGCCTTGCCCGCCAGCGCAGTGCCCACCACGCGCAAGGTCAGGGGCTGGCCCGCCACCAGCTGCGCACCTGCAAACGCATAGCCATCCATGGCCGAGTTGTCGTGCGGCGGCACGCTCACGGGTGAGATCACATCGCTGGCCAGCACCCGGCCCAAGGCCTCGAAGATGCCCAGGTCTTCGGTGCCAGGGACGGGCTCTACCAGCCGTTCAAGAAACACGTTGACATCAGCGGCGCTCAGGGCCTGGGGGTCATAGCCTTGCAGCTCGGCGGCAATCTGGGCAATGGTTTTCATGGGGTTCAGTGGCTTTCCATCAGTCTTTTCGCAGGGGCGGCAGGGGCGGCACGCGCAGCACGCGCACCATGTGCAGCTTGTCAAAGCCCACGCCGCCCACCACGACGGCGTTGGGTAGCAGGCCCCAGGCGCGGAACCCGGCCTGCTCGTACAGCCGCACGACGTGGGGGTTGGAGGCTGTCACTGTCAGCACCAGCTGGGCCAGCCCCGGCACGCGTTCTGCGGCCTGGATGCAAGCAGCCACCAGTTGCTGGCCGATGCCCTGGCGCTGCGCACGGGGCGCCACCATCATGCCCACCACCACAGCGCAGTGGCGTTGTTTGGTGCGCTGCTCGCGCTCGCAGCCCAGGCAGCCGAGCAGCTGGCCTGCGGCATCGAAGGCGCCCAGGAAGAACTGGCCCGACTCCGGCGTGCCAAAGCGGGCAACGTATTCGCTGGCATCTCGACCCACCGAGGATTCGTAGTCAGAGGTGAAGGCATCGGGCGCGGTGCGCAGGGCCTCGTCGCGCAAGGCTTTGTAGGCCACGGCATCGGTGGCGGCCAGAGGGCGGATCTGTACCGGGCCAGTGAACGCTGCGGTGGGGGTCATTCGGCAGGAGTCCAAGTGTGCTGTTCACGCTGAGCCCTTCGACGGGACTCAGGACAGGCCTGTCGAAGCGCCGTGCAAGGCTTCGACAGGCTCAGCCCGAACGGGTATGCCAGGTTCGAAGGTTCCGAATCAATAGCGTCCATGCGGATAGCAGCGTCTGGTCAGGCCTGCGGCGCGCTCGCGCTCTCCAGCGCGTGCAGTTCGGCCAGGGTGTTGGCGTTGAAGAACGCCTTGGGGTCATCGCCCGGCGCATCAAAAGGCACGATGGCGCAGTGGTGCTGGCCGGTCCACGCGTCGATCTTGCGGCCACCGGCCTGGGTAAAGGCGACCAGGCTTTCGAGCAGGTCCACACGCAGCAGGCAGAACACGGGCTGGGGCCGCACGGTGATGTGGCCTGCGCCATCGTCCTCGGGCGCTGCGGCCATGGCCATGTCGGCGTTGTTCTGCTCGGCAGCGGCCATCAGGCGCTCTGCCAGGTCCAGTGGAAACAAGGGCGTGTCGCAGGGCACCGTCAGCAGCCAAGGGGTTTCGCAGCGCTCCAGCCCGGTGAGAAAACCTGCCAGGGGGCCCGCATAGTCACTCAGCACATCGGGCCACACCGGCGCACCAAAGGCTTCGTACGCTGCCAGGTTGCGGTTGGCGTTGACCATGCTGGCGCCGGTCTGCATTTGCAGCCGCATCAGCGTGTGCAGCGCCAGCGGCAGGCCGCGAAAGTTCTGCAGGCCTTTGTCCACGCCGCCCATGCGGGAGCCGCGTCCGCCTGCGAGCACGAGGCCGGTGATGTCTTGGGTGTTGGTAGTCATGTGTTTAACGTTCGTTGCAGTGGGCGCGGCGCAGGCCAGGGCAGCCGAGCAAGGGCCGCCCCGCAGCGAGGGCTGCGTTCCCCTTCCCGCGCGCAGCGAGAGAGAAGGGGGAGGCGACGCAGTCGCTCAGGGGGATGTGCCGAATACTACCCGCCGATGTAACTCATCTCCACCCGCCGCGCACCGCCCGGCGTGGTGTCCGCAGGCAGGCTGCTGCGCAGCTCCGAATAGCGGTCCGTGCGCTGTTGCCAGATGGGGGCAATGGCTGAGGCAATGGCTTCGTCGTTGGCGCCGCCTCGCAGCAGGGTGCGCAAGTCGTAGCCCTGACTCGCAAAAAGGCACAGATAAAGCTTGCCTTCGGTGGACAACCGCGCGCGGTTGCAGTCGTGGCAGAAGGCCTGGGTCACGCTGCTGATCACGCCCACTTCGCCCAGCGCCGGGTCGTATTGGCCCGCGGCGTTGGCATAGCCCCAGCGCTCGGCGGTTTCGCCGGGGCTGCTGGGATCAAGCTGCACCAGCGGCAGGTCGGCGCGCAGGCGCTCGATCAACTCGGCCGAGGGCAGCACCTCGTCCATGCGCCAGCCGTTGGTGGCGCCCACGTCCATGTATTCGATGAAGCGCAGCGTGGTGCCCGTGCCGCGAAAGTGGCGCGCCATGGGCAAGATCTCGTGGTCGTTGGTGCCGCGCTTGACCACCATGTTGACCTTGATGTGCGACAGCCCCGCAGCGTGTGCGGCTTCAATGCCCGCCAGCACATCGGACACCGGAAAGTCCACATCGTTCATGCGCCGAAAGATCGCGTCGTCCAGGCCGTCCAGGCTCACGGTCACGCGGTTCAGGCCCGCATCCTTGAGCGCCTGGGCCTTGCGCGCCAGCAGTGATCCGTTGGTGGTCAGCGTGAGGTCGGGCGCCACGCCATCCACCGTGCGCAGCTGGGCCAGTTGGGCCACCAGTTCTTCGAGGTTCTTGCGCAGCAAAGGCTCGCCACCGGTCAGGCGGATCTTGCGCACGCCGTGCGCAAGGAAAAGCCGCGCCAGCCGCGTGATCTCTTCAAAGCTCAGCAGCGCGCTGTGCGGCAGGTAGGGGTAGTCCTTGTCGAACACTTCCTTGGGCATGCAGTAGTTGCAGCGGAAGTTGCAGCGGTCGGTCACGCTGATGCGCAGGTCGCGCAGCGGGCGGCCCCGGGTGTCGGTCAGCAGGCCGGTGGGGGTCACCGCATGCACGGGCACCCGCGCCGCCAGAGCTGCGATGCGTTGGTCCACCAGGGGAATCACTCGTTCGGCCATAAGCGTTGATTTTGCCGCATGGTCGCCTCGGGCAGGGATTGCCCCTTTGGAGAAAGTTGATCGCGGTTAAGTTATGGCCGGGTCGCGCCCAAGATGCTAGACGCAGCGCCCGCCGTCCACCTCAATACAGACACCACTCACAAACGCAGCCTCGTCGCTCGCCAGGTACAGCGCCGCGTTGGCCACGTCGAGCGCGGTAGAGAAGCGCCCCAGCGGGATGGTGGCCAAAAACTTGGCGCGGCGTGCGTCGTCCACCGGGCCGCCTGCGAACTCGGCAGCCAGGCCCGTGTCGGGGTTGAACACGGGGTTGATGCAGTTCACGCGGATGTTGTCCGGGCCCAGCTCGGCCGCCATCGACTTGCTGGTGATGATGACGGCGCCCTTGGAGCCGTTGTACCAGGTGAGGCCCGGGCGGGGGCGCAGCCCGGCGGTGGATGCGATGTTGATGATGCTGCCGCCACCGGCCTTGCGCAGCGCGGGCACGGCGTGGATGGCCGACAGGTAGATGCTTTTCATGTTGATGGCATAGACCTTGTCGAACTCGTCCTCGCTCACTTCCAGCATGGGGCGGTTGCGGTGCGTCCAGCCTGCGTTGTTCACCACCACATCGAGCTGGCCGTACAGGCGCACGGCTTCATCCACCATGGCCTTGACCTCGGCGGACTTCGTCACGTCGGCCTTGAAAAAGGCGGCTGTGCCACCGGCTGCCGTGATCTCGGCCACCACGCGCTGGCCACCGGCTTCGTTGATGTCGTTGACGATGACCTTGCCGCCTTCAGCGGCCAGGCGCTTGGCAATGCCTTCGCCAATGCCGTTACCGGCGCCGGTGACGATGATGGATTTGTTCTGTGCGCGCATGGGGTCTCCAATGGTATGTTGAGATAAATCAAATTTGATAGCTGCTAGCGCTTATATATCAAGCGCTAGAGGCAGATTTGACTGATATTTCTGGTGTCTGTGACTGCAGTGATGTACCCGAGGCTCCGGCCCCGACAGCAGACGCCTGCGGCACCCGGCCGTAGAACTGCGGAAAGAATTCCTTCACGCCGTTGCCGTTGAAGTCCCACCCGGTGCACTGGCCCAGGTGGCGGGGTGGCTCGTCGGGGTTGCTGGCGGCAAACACAGCGGGCACCGACTGGAACGCGGCCGTGGCCAGGTTGAACAGCAGCTCGCGCAGGTGGGTGCAGCTGGCCACGCCGCCCAGGTGCTTCTGAATGGCCTGGCGCCAGCCGCGCGCCATGCTGCAGCCCACCATCTGCTGCAGCGCGGCCTGGGCCTCGGTGCAGCCTTTGAGCGGGTGCGAGTCCATGGCGACATCAATGGCCTGCACCACCAGCTGGCGGTTGACGGTGACGCGCAGCCACATGTGGTGGATGGCGTCGCCCGCCAGGCGCGTGCGCGTCGGGTCACGGTGCGAGGGCGCGTCGTAGGCCTTGCTGTCGTGCAGCTCGCCTTCGATGTCCCACAGGCCATCGTCGCGTTCAAAACCCTGGTAGTTCACCCGGCGGACATGCTTCAAGGTGCGGGGGGCGGGGGGGCTCAGGGGCATGGAGAAAGATAAAGGCGTCGTACAGAAGGATCAGAGATTAGCGGTGCACGGCAGCGCCGTCGCGCGCAGGCGTGACACCGCTGGGGCGCGATCAGCCGTACTTGATGGCGACGGTTTTCAAGGTGGTGAAGCCGTAAAGCGCTTCAAAACCTTTCTCGCGCCCGTAACCGCTGGACTTGACGCCACCAAACGGCAGCTCCACGCCACCGCCAGCACCGTAGTTGTTGATGAACACCTGGCCGCTGTGCACGCGCTTGGCCATGCGGAACTGGCGCGCGCCATCGCGCGTCCAGATGCCTGCCACCAGGCCAAACCGCGTGGCGTTGGCCAGCTCCACCGCGTGGTCTTCGTCCTGAAACGCCATGGCGCACAGCACCGGGCCAAACACTTCTTCTTGCGCCAGGCGGTGGTTTACCGGCACGTCGCGCAGCAAGGTGGGCGCCTGGTAATAGCCAGACTCGGGGGCTTCGTCCACCACCACGCCCTGGCCCACCATGGGGATGCCAGCGACTTGCGCGTCTGACAAAAAGTCCCACACGCGCTGCTGCTGCGTCTGGCGGATCAGCGGGCCCACATCCAGGTCCATGGCGGCGGGGCCGACGCGCAGCTTGTCAAAGGCCTTGCCCAGGCGCTCCAGCAGGGGTTCATAAATCAGCGAGTCGATCAGCACGCGCGAACCGGCCGAGCAGGTTTGCCCGGCGTTCTGCACGATGGCGTTGATGACCACGGGGATGGCGGCGTCCAGGTCGGCATCGGCAAAGATGATCTGCGGGCTTTTGCCGCCCAGCTCCAGGGTGACTGGGCAGTGGCGCTCGGCGGCCACCTGTTGGATGAGCGTGCCGATCTTGGGGCTGCCGGTAAAACTGATGTGGTCAATGCCAGGGTGGCGCGCCAGCGCGTCGCCCACTTCGTGGCCGTAGCCAGTGACGATGTTGAGCGCGCCCGATGGGAAGCCCACCTCGGCCGCCAGTTGCGCCACGCGGATGAGCGAAAGGCAGGCGTCTTCGGCGGGTTTGACCACACACACGTTACCCGCCGCCAGGGCACCGCCCACGCTGCGGCCAAAGATCTGCATGGGGTAGTTCCAGGGGATCACATGGCCGGTGACGCCATGCGGCTCGCGCCAGGTGAGCACGCTGTAACCGTCGGGGTAGGGAATCGTCTCGCCGTGAAACTTGTCGCAGGCGCCCGCGTAGAACTCGAAGTAGCGCGCCAGCGCAATCGCATCGGCCCGCGCCTGTTTGGTGGGCTTGCCGCAGTCGCGCTGCTCCAGGGCCGTCAGCTCGTCGGCATGCTCCAGGATTTTTGCGGAGAGTTTTTGCAGCAGGCGGCCCCGTTCCACCGGCGCCAGCTTTTGCCACACGGCGTTGTAGCACTGCCGCGCCGCGTGCACTGCTGCATCGATGTCGTCGGCATTGCTGCGCTGGATCTCGTCGAAGGTCTGGCCGTCAGACGGGTCGATCACGGGGATCGTGCGGCCTGAAGACGACGGAACCGAGGCGTTGGCGATGTAGTTCAGTTGCATGTCCGTATTTTGCCCGGAAATGAAATGTGTGCTTAGTATTTAAGTGAAAAGTGCCCCTGGCGCTTATGGGTAAAGCGCTAGTAGCTATATATTTGGTAGCTATTCAATGGCAGGTGGCGCGCAAGGCCGCCAAGTCCAGAATCTCCACCTCGCCCCGCTGCACGCGCACCAGGTGGCGCGATTCCAGGTCTTTGAGGATCTGGTTCGTGGTCTGGCGCGAGATGGCCAGCATCAGCGACAGTTGCTCTTGCGAGATGGACAGCACGCGGCGCGATTGCCCCTCGGCCGTCCACTGGCCGTAGCCCTCGGCCATCATCACCAGGCGGCGCGCCAGGCGCTGCGGCGCGGGCAGCAGGGCCAGTTCTTCCATCGCCACAAAGGCCGCGCGCAGTTTGTCGGTCAGCAGCAGGGCCAGCGCGTGCCAATGCTGCGGGTGGGCTTGCAGCCAGTGCTGCAGGCGTTCGTGCGGCACTTGCAGCAGCGTGGTGGGCTCAGTGGCGTGGGCATCGTGCGTGCGTGCCGAGTTGTCGAACACCGAGATCTCGCCAAACCAGTGCGGCGGCTCCAGCCGGATCAGCAGCGCCGCCCGCGCCTCGTCGGCCCGCCCACCGGTGCCCGAGATGCTGACCGCACCGCGCACCACCGCATACAGTCCACACGGTGCGTCGCCACGCAAAAACAGCACTTCGCCGGTCTGCAGATGGCGCAGTTGCGCCATGGCCAGCAGCGGCTGGGCAAAGTCGGGCGGCAGGTGGGCAAACCAGCGGCCGGACTGAAGAACGGGCAGGTAGGCGGCGGGGTCGGTCATGCGGTTGAAAAAATCGGTGAAGGCTGGCGAAAAGCGCGCGCCAGGGAGGGGCAGGTTGCCGGAGCGGCCAGGGCAGCGGGGCGAAGGTGGCGCACTCTGTGTGGGCACAAGGGTTTTCGTGGGTTGTTTTTGTCGTCTGTACGACAGACGCTGCCACAGGCCAGCGCCACCATGGATGCTGCTGAAAACAATGCCCGGAGATACCCATGAAAACCCTGATCGACCACCTGGCCCAGTACGCCGCCTACCACCGCGACCCGCGCAACATCTACACCCATTTTGTGGGCGTTCCCATGATCATGTTCGCCGTGGTGGTGCTGCTGTCGCGCCCTACGTGGCAGATGGGCGACCTGCCCATGAGCCCTGCGCTGCTGACGGCTTTGGCGGGTTGCTTCTTTTACTTCCGGCTCGACTTTCGCTACGGCGTGGCGATGGCCGCGCTGCTGTCGGCCATGTTGGTGGGCGGGCAGTGGCTGGCGGTGCAGACCACGGCGCTGTGGCTGGCGTCGGGCGTGGGGCTGTTTGTGGTGGGCTGGGTGATTCAGTTTGTGGGCCACTATTACGAGGGCCGCAAGCCCGCGTTTGTGGATGACTTGACGGGCCTCATCGTGGGGCCCTTGTTTGTGGTAGCTGAGCTGGGATTTCTGGTCGGTTTGCGCAAAGAGGTGCAAAAGGCCATGGAACAGCGCAGCGGCCCAGTGCGCCTGCGGCCAGGGCCACAGGCTGCCGCCCGTCCTCAGTGAGTGATCGCTGAGTAATCAGTGCGCGGCAGGTAGCGGCAGCGTTGCACGCGCAGGGCCTGCTTTGACAAGCACTGCGACCGTGCACACCGCACCCAGCGCCACCAGCGAACACAGGTAGGGCAAGGCTGCAGACAGCGGCGCCCCCAGCTGGTTGAGCCTGAGCGACGCCGGCACACC
The DNA here is from genome assembly GCA_030692685.1 of Acidovorax sp. Taxonomy (GTDB): domain Bacteria; phylum Pseudomonadota; class Gammaproteobacteria; order Burkholderiales; family Burkholderiaceae_C; genus Acidovorax. Next base: position 24,388 of record JAUXZO010000213.1, read on the forward strand.
TGACGTGCTGGGCAGCAGCCAGCGCAGCCACTGCAGCGGCTCGGGCAGCGCCTCCACCGGCCACGAGAACCCGGCCACAAACGCAATGGGCAGCGTGGTCCACAGCAGCACTTGCAGCGCACGTTCGCGGTTGCCCACCCACAGGCCCAGCAATGCACCCAGCGCAGCAACGGCGGGGATGTAGCAGGCCAGCAGTGCCAGCGCCCCCAGCGGGTTGCCGCCGCGCGGGTAGTCGTGCAGCACAAAGATCCAGCCAAAGTAAAACAGGCCACTGGCCCAGCCCAGCGTGCACAGCGCCAGCAGGCGGCCCAGCCAGGTGGTGGCGCTGGCGCGGTGTTGGCCTGATTCCACCCAGGTGCCGGTCAGCATGGCCGCGCCCATCAGCAGGGTCTGCTGCAAGATCAGCAGCGCCACGGCAGGCACCACAAAGCTGCCATAGCCTTCGGTGGGGTTGAAAAGCGCCACCATCTGCAGCTGCACCGGCGCACGGCTGGCGCGGGCCTGCTGGGCGCTCTGGCCGCTGGCCTGCAGCTTGCGTATCTCGACACCTGCGGACACCGTGCCCACCGCCTCGGCAAAGCCGTATTGCACCGCCTTGTTGAGCAGGGCGTAGGCGCCATTGGCCTCGATGCTGACCACGGCACTTTCGCCGCGCACCACGTTGCGCTTGAGGTGCGCCGGGATGAGCGCATAGCCCTCGATGTCGCCACGCCACAGCGCCTCCTGCGCCTCGCGCTCGCTGCCGGTGACCATGCGCACTTCGATGCGCGGGTCGGCATCGGCAAACCGGGTGATCTGGCGCGACAGGCTGGTGCGGTCCATGTCCACCACGGCCACCGGCACGCGCGTGAGCACCTCATCGGCGTAAAACCAGGGGTAGAAAAAGCCGTAGAGCACAGGCGCGCCGATGAGCAGCAGCAGCACGCCCTTGTCGCGCACCACGGTGGCCAGGGCGACAAGCCAGGCGTGCAGCAGGCTCCTGGGGGCGGTGGTGGGGTGTGTGGCTGTCATTTCAGCATCCATGGTGGTGTGCACTGCGGCCTGATTTGGGCGCGCAGCTGCTGTTTCTCTCCCTCTCGCCCCGTGGGAGAGGGTTGGGGAGAGGGGGCTGCCACGCAAGCGCAGTGATTTTGCGAGCACCCCCTCTCCCCAACCCCTCCCCCGCGAGGGGGGAGGGGCTCTGCTGAGCACTTTGCTGGCGATGTGGGGTCATTTCGGCTGCGTGGTTTGTGTTGACCTGCCGACTGCATCGTGAGCGGTGTTTGTGTTGCTCCCTCTCCCCCCGTGGGAGAGGGTTGGGGAGAGGGGGCTGCCACGCAAGCGCAG
>JAUXZO010000007.1 GCA_030692685.1 Acidovorax sp.
ATGGCAAAAGAAAAGTTTGAGCGCAAGAAGCCACACGTAAACGTTGGAACGATTGGTCACGTAGACCATGGCAAGACAACATTGACAGCGGCGATCACAACCGTATTGGCCCGCCTGAGTGGTCATGGTGAAGCGAAAGGCTACGACCAGATTGACGCGGCGCCGGAAGAAAAGGCACGCGGCATCACGATTAACACAGCGCACGTTGAGTACGAGACAGAGGCACGTCACTACGCCCACGTAGATTGCCCCGGTCACGCCGACTACGTCAAGAACATGATTACCGGAGCAGCGCAGATGGACGGCGCGATCCTGGTGTGTTCAGCCGCAGACGGCCCCATGCCACAAACGCGTGAGCACATCTTGTTGGCCCGCCAGGTTGGCGTGCCTTACATCATCGTGTTCCTGAACAAATGCGACATGGTGGATGACGAAGAGCTGCTGGAGTTGGTTGAAATGGAAGTGCGCGAGCTACTTTCCAAGTACGACTTCCCGGGTGACGACGTGCCAATCGTAAAGGGTTCAGCCAAGCTGGCCCTGGAAGGTGACACAGGCGATTTGGGCGAAGCTGCGATCAAGCGTTTGGCCGAAGCGCTGGACACCTATATTCCAACACCCGAGCGTGCAGTTGATGGCACCTTCCTGATGCCAATCGAAGACGTATTCTCCATCTCCGGTCGCGGTACGGTAGTAACAGGCCGTATCGAGCGTGGTGTGGTGAAGGTGGGCGAGGAAATCGAAATCGTCGGTATCAAAGACACAGTCAAAACCATCTGTACCGGCGTGGAAATGTTCCGCAAATTGCTGGATCAGGGTCAGGCAGGTGACAACGTGGGTGTATTGCTGCGTGGTACCAAGCGGGAAGACGTAGAGCGTGGCCAGGTATTGGCCAAGCCCGGCTCAATCAAGCCGCACACCGGTTTCAGTGCAGAAATTTATGTATTGAGCAAAGAAGAAGGTGGTCGTCACACACCATTCTTTAACAACTACCGTCCACAGTTCTATTTCCGTACCACCGACGTAACGGGCTCAATCAGCCTGCCCGAAGGCAAGGAAATGGTATTGCCAGGCGACAACGTGTCGATCAATGTTGAATTGATCGCCCCGATCGCGATGGAAGAAGGCTTGCGTTTCGCGATTCGCGAAGGCGGTCGTACAGTGGGCGCCGGTGTGGTGGCCAAGATCACCAAGTAAT
>JAUXZO010000010.1 GCA_030692685.1 Acidovorax sp.
GCAATTCAGGTTTTGTCCTACGGGCCCTGGGTGGGTGCCCCCGCTTTTGCCCTGTTACGTATGGCACAATCGTTTGAACGCTTTGGGTGATGGTCACTCCAAGCGTCCTGATTCGCAGCGAGGCTGCGGCTTTTTCCCCAAGAGGAGAACCATGAAGAAACTGAACAAAGTGGCGATGTTGTTTGCCTCTGCAGCGCTCGCAACCGCCGCAGGCGCACAAACCGTGGACAACTGGACGAACGCTTCTGGCGTGGTCTGGAAAAACGGTACCAACGAATACTGCTGGCGCAATGCCAACTGGACGCCTGCAACGGCTGCTCCAGGCTGCGATGGCGCTATTGTCGCTGCACCAGCACCTGCTGCTGCTGCTCCAGCTCCCGGCGCTGCACCAGCACCTGCCGCTGCGCCCGCACCCGCTGCTGCTCCAGCTCCCGCTGTGGCCACTAAGGTGACCTACGCTGCTGATGCATTCTTCGACTTCGACAAGTCGGTGCTCAAGGCAGAAGGCAAGGCCAAGCTGGACGACCTGGTTTCCAAGGTCAAGGGCATCAACCTGGAAGTCATCATTGCCGTGGGTCACACTGACTCTGTGGGCTCCGATGCATACAACCAGAAGCTGTCGGTCCGTCGTTCCGAAGCCGTCAAGGCTTACTTGGTGTCCAAGGGCATCGAAAAGAACCGCGTCTACACTGAAGGCAAGGGCGAGAAGCAACCAGTTGCAGACAACAAGACTGCAGAAGGTCGCGCCAAGAACCGTCGCGTTGAAATCGAAGTCGTCGGTACCCGCGCTTCCAAGTAATTTTCGAATTACTTCACAAAAAAGCCCCGTCGCCGGGGCTTTTTTGCGTCTGGTGCTGCTTGCCGATGCGCTTCCTTCGTGGACAATCATCACGATGAGCGACATTGTTAATGCAGATCCGGCCGAATTGGCCAAGTTTTCAGCCCTGGCCCACCGCTGGTGGGACCCTGAGAGCGAATTTCGTCCGTTGCACCAAATCAATCCGTTGCGATTGGACTGGATCAATGGGCTGAGCGGACTCCAAAACAAGCGAGTGCTGGATGTTGGTTGTGGCGGTGGCATCCTTGCCGATTCCATGGCGCGCAAGGGTGCCGATGTCTTGGGCATTGATTTGGCAACCAAGGCCCTGCGCGTTGCACAGCTGCATGCTTTGGAAGCGCAAACAAGTCATGTCGAGTACCGTGAAATCAGCGTCGAAGCCCTGGCTCAAGAGCAGCCTGCAAGCTTTGATGTTGTTACTTGCATGGAGATGCTAGAGCATGTGCCCGACCCGGCATCGGTAGTGCGAGCCTGTTCAGAGTTGGTCAAACCAGGCGGCTGGGTGTTTTTCTCCACCATTCACCGCAACGCCAAAGCGTTCATGTTGGCCATTGTGGGCGCCGAATATGTTCTGAATATGCTGCCCCGGGGCACGCATGAATACGCAAAAATGATCCGCCCCAGCGAGCTTGCCTCCCATTGTCGTGCGGCAAGGCTGGATGTTCAGCACACGCGCGGACTTGAGTACAACCCGCTGACTCGGCGCTACTGGCTCAGTGCGGACACCAGCGTGAACTACCTTTTCGCTACGCGCCGCGTTGCTTAGGCTTACCGTCTTTCTGTATACCTATATGTTTAGCAATATTCGTGCGGTTCTGTTTGATCTTGACGGCACTCTTATAGACAGTGCCCCCGATTTGGGAGCTGCCGCAGACAAAATGCGAACGGATCGAGGCCTTCTTTCATTGCCGCTGGAGCGGTACCGCCCCATGGCGGGCGCCGGTGCCCGTGGGATGTTGGGAGAGGCATTCGGCATCACGCCCGATCACCCGGAGTTCGCCGCGATGCGGGAAGAGTTTTTTTTGAACTACGAGTCACAGATGACGACTCGCACGCTGGTGTTTGAAGGCGTGGCAGAACTGGTCGATCAAATATTGCAACGCAATATGGCTTGGGGTGTCGTTACCAACAAGGCGGCGCGGTTCACCGATCCGCTCACCCGCGCCATTCCGTTGTTTGTGAGTGCCGGGGCGGTTGTGAGTGGCGATACCACACCTCACGCAAAGCCGCATCCTGCGCCTTTGTTAGAAGCCGCGTCGCGCTTGAACATTGCGCCTGATCAATGCATTTACGTTGGTGACGACGAGCGCGACATCGTTGCCGGGCTTGCTGCAGGGATGGGTACTGTCGCTGCAACCTACGGATACTTGGGGGCTAAGACAAACCCGATGGAGTGGGGTGCACACGCCTCAATTAATTCTCCAAACGAGCTCTTGCAATTGCTTCGTAGCGCCTAAAATATGAGGTCTGGGGCTGTCCTGGTTTCGACGTGGGTTCGGAATCGGTGTGGTGCATGTCGAGCTTGAGTCACGCTCGTAAATCTCGATTTAAAAAACTAACTGCAAACGACGAACGTTTCGCACTCGCTGCTTAATTGCCAGTGAGCCTTGCAACAGTTGGCCGATGGGCTGGGCAAGGGGGCTCTGAGTAATCAGTGCCTCCCGGCTGCAAGGATAATTACATGGGCTGGTCCTGATCCGGGTACCTTGGATTGGGGCAAGACAATAGGGTACTGGCGGCCGGTGTAGCGTGCGACTGCGCGGCAACGGTGGCGAGACTTAAATCAGACCGCTAAGCATGTAGATCTGCCCGATGAAGGCTTGCGGACGCGGGTTCAATTCCCGCCAGCTCCACCACCATAACGTCCAAGGGCGTTCGCTGACTTCCAGCGAACGCCCTTTTTCTTTGCAAAATCAACGGCTTACAGTGCAAGGACGTGCGCAATAGTCTGTGGGCGCTCAGGGAAAAGCGGGGGCAGATGGGGAAAACAGACTTGAAAGTCACGGCCTCGGGTCGTTTGGTCATTGGTTCATCGGGGGCGGTCGATCCTCCGCTTGCTGTCCGGCAGCCAGGATGTACCGCCATGTATCAATTCTTGAGCCTTCGGGCGTAGCGTCACACGATGCTCCCTTAACTAGCCCGAGGCCGCTATGCCAATGGAGTATTTCCAGGGTTTGGGGCGTGATTACCTTCCCCTGATCGAATGAGATGTACGCAACATCGACAAACTGCGCTGTTGCGCGCCGCATGGAAGTTGGAAGTTGGAAGTTGGAAGTTGGATGTTGGAAGTTCGATTGCCGCCAGTGGATGCGCAGCAACCGAAAGCGCATGTGCTTTACATCACCGGATTGGTTTGTGCCGCCCTTCAAGTCCATTGCGGGGGTCGGGTAACGCCTCGTTTGCAAATTCCATGCGACCTTGAGCCGACTGTGATGGATGTGCTGCATAAGTTGCGTGCGCCTGCGCGAATGCGTCCTACAAATTAATGCGCTGCACAAGAAGCGACAGTTCAACGCCTCAAAAATACGATAGGTCATCCGTATTACTGGCCTAGTCAGTTGAAAGGCGCATATGAGCACTTGGTACAAATTAGAACTGGGTAATGATGAGCAGGCTTTCGAGCCAACGCTGCGCATTCAGCAGATGTTCATGTCAAAGTTTCTGATGTGCCCTCCCGGTTCGGGACGTGCTCTGTTCTCTTGTTATAACAAAGAGAAAGACAACCTTTGCTTGTATTTCTCTCCCGCAGCTGCGGACATTGCGCTGCGCGTGTATGCCGAGCCTTGTGATCCGCCCGCGGCTTTGGATTGCATAGGTCTCTTGGCGGGTGAGGGCGATGCCCTTGGGATCGAGCCCCGGGAGTTTGCCAAGGCGACTTGATGTTGGGTCGGCACGTGCCGCTGTTGCCCGTGGAGCCCGTGGAGTTGTGAGTTTCAGTCGCTGGAAAGCGCCTATCTAATATTGAATTCTTCGGTCCGCGCACGCGCTCGTAGTATTCCTCCTACAAGCGCGCATTACAGAATCTGACCCGCACCGATTACAGCATGCGATCCAATGAATACGACGCCTGCTCAGGTCAGGACTCACACTGCGAGGTCATAGCATGTATTCTTTTGAGAAAATATCGCACCACATAGAAGCTCTGACAGACGGGCCATCGTTGCAGATGGGGCAGAGAGCAGATCATGCAGAGCAGCGACAGCTGAGTGATCGCGTGGAGTTCTACCCAGGGGACAGCCATGGTGTAGACCGGGAGATTCAGTTTACAGACGGCGGTATCCCGCAAACGCAGGCGTTGGGGTGATGACGTCCGTAAATTGGATTTACCTGATCTGGCTAGGAGTCAGTTAGTGTTACTGACTCCGCGTATTCGCCACCAGGGGTCACACCCCTATTTGTCCAGGGTGTTTGACGGTCGAGAACTGGTGGGTGAGCCTACACACCACACCCGGATCGACGAAGCCATCGCCTCCTCCGAAGAGCGGGGAGCGCAGCGCTTCCCAAGGGGCGCGGCGTTATAAATCTGGCATGACGGGTGGGATGTCGGAGACATCCCACTTGATCAAACGCGCACCGCTCCTCCTGCTCCGGCGAATCGCTTGGTGTGCTTTCAGCTCTTCTTCCTTAGTGCATTCGGGGTTGTTTAGCTGGATACAAAGCGAAATAAACCGAAACTGCGTCGAGAAGACGTCTGCCGGGCCACTCGGCACCATCAGGGTCATGTTCAACACCGTCCTCGAAAGGACTGCATCATGAAACCCTGGATCAAGAGAACCCTCATGGGCTTGTTTGGCGCCGCCATTGTGGCGGGTGGTTTGACGGCGTGTTCTAGCAGCCACCACCATCGTAGCCCCATGACGGCCGAGAAAATGTCCGAAGTGCGGGGCAAGGTGGTCGACCGGGTCAGCAGCAAGCTGGACCTGAACGACGCGCAAAAGCTAAAACTCAACGTCTTGGCAGACAAGATGGAAGCGCAGCGCACGGCATTTGTGGGCAAAGCGGCAGACCCGCGGGCCGAGATGCAGGCGATTGTGTCGGGTGACAAGTTTGACCGAGTGCGTGCGCAGAGCTTGCTGGAAGAGAAAACCAGAGTTGTTCAAGCGAACAGCCCTGAAGTAATCACAGCGCTGGCGGATTTTTACGACAGCCTGAACGCTGAGCAACAGCAAAAAGTGCGTGAGCTGATGCAGCGGCGCAAAGGCTGGATGGCACGCGGGTGACGGCGATAGGTCGATCCATGTCTCCCACCCTCGCACCCATTCATCAGCTCGCGCAAGGTGTGCGGGCGCATGGCCCCGCCTTGCTGGCGGGCATGGACGAGCCCCATGACGAGCTCATGTCGCTGGTGTGGGGCCCGCGCTTTGATCGTGAACACGCGCTCGGTTTGCTGGCCCGGCAACCGCAGGCCGCAGCCCACACCTTGCCCGCGTTGCTTGCGGCAGCCGACCACTTTGACGCGCTTCATGCCCCAGCACAGGGCCGATTGCGCCGGCTGATCGTGCGTCACCGCGCATTGTGTGCGGCTGGCGCGCGCAGTGCAGTGGGCGGCGCGCCCTGCACAGCCACCGAGGTCGTTAGCGCCTGAAGGTGTAAGAATTGCTCATGCACCGCATTTTGCTTATTGACGACGACGCACAGCTTGGGCCTCCACTCACTGTTTACTTTCAGCGGTTTGAGCTGGAACTGGTTCATGCCCTCAAACCCAGTGACGGGCTGGCCCGGCTGGGGGCGGGTGGTTTTGACGCGGCCATTTTGGACGTGATGCTGCCCGAGATGGACGGATTTGAACTGTGTCGCACCATTCGCAAGCAAGGAGATCTTCCCATCGTGATGCTCACGGCGCGTGGCGAAGTCATGGATCGCGTGGTGGGGCTGGAACTGGGCGCCGACGACTATCTGCCCAAGCCTTTTGAGCCGCGTGAGCTGGTGGCCCGGCTGCAGACCGTGCTGCGCCGCCGCCGTGCGCCAGGGCCGGGCGAGGCGCTGGCATCTCTGCACTTTGAAGGACTGGTGATTGACGCTGCGCGCCGCAGCGTGCAGCGGCAGGGCGTGGTGATAGAGCTGACGGGCACCGAGTTTGACCTGCTGCATTTGCTGGCACGAGAGCCGGGCAAGGTGTTCAGTCGCGACGACATCCTGAACCAACTTCGCGGCCATGAGGCCGAGCTTTACACCCGTGCGGTTGATATCGTGGTCAGCCGCCTGCGCAAAAAACTGGAGCCGCTGGACTGCATCAAGACGCTGCGAAACGCAGGCTACTCGCTGGCGTTGCGAAAGGCTGTGCCATGAGGTTTTGGCGCCTCCCACCGCACCGGCCTGCCGAACACGATTGCCCTTGGCACCTGCGTGCGCGCAATGCGGTGGGTTACTCGCTGCGCATTCGGTTGGTGCTGGTTTTTATGGCACTTGCGGTGACCGTTGCCGTCACTTTTATGGGCGGTGTGCAAAAGGCGGTATCTGTGGGCTGGCGCGAAGCAGCCCGCCCCCTGTTGATGGACTATGTCGACCGCCTCACGGCAGAGATTGGCAACCCACCCAGTGTCGAGCGTGCGCAGGCGGTTGCCAACCGTTTGCCCCTAACGCTGCGCATTCAAGGACCTCAGGTCAACTGGGCCTCTCACCCTGACCAACCCCAACCTGATTGGATGAGCGACAAGATCCGCAAGGACGATCACTGGATAGGAGACGAGAACGGTAAGCGGCTTTTGCAACGCACCACCGCTGACGGCCACACCATCGAGTTCGGACTCAACGCACTGTCGTGGGACAGACGCCCACGCATCGCATGGGGCACGCTCACAGTTTTGCTGCTGCTGACCGCGTTGGCATTTGTCTACGTGCGCCATCTGCTGCGCCCGCTGGACGACATCCGCAGCGGTGCGCAGCGTTTTGGTAACGGCAACTTTGCGCAACCCATACCGGTGCGCCATCCGTGTCGGCCGGATGAACTGGGCCATCTGGCCGCCACCATCAACACCATGGGGAACGACATCCACCAGATGCTGGAGGCCAAGCGCGCCTTGCTGCTGGCCATGAGCCACGAGCTGCGCAGCCCCCTGACGCGTGCGCGGCTGAACACCGAGCTTCTGCCTGAAACCGCCGATGTGCAGACCCAACGCCTGGCCCTGATGCGCGACCTGGGCGAGATGGCGGGCCTCATCACCGATTTGCTGGAGAGCGAGCGCTTGGCGGGCCGCCACGCCGCACTGCACCGCGAGCCCACTGACATTGCCGAGCTGGCGCGCGAGGTGATTGCAGACCTGCAATCGCGCCATGCAGGCGCTGCTTTGATAGCGGTGCATGTGGCGCAAGCGGTGCCTGCTGTCCGCCTGGACCGGTCCCGCCTGCGGCTGCTGCTGCGCAATCTGCTGGACAACAGCCTGCGCCACAGCGACCCCAGTGCACCGCCGCCGGAACTGCACTTGCGGCTGGTGGATGGAGCGATAGAAATCGAGGTGCGCGACCATGGCCCTGGTGTGCCGCCCGAGCATCTGCCGCATCTGGCCCAGGCGTTTTACCGGCCAGATACGGCCCGCCAGCGTACCACCGGTGGTGTGGGGCTGGGTCTGTACCTGTGTCGCCTGGTGGCCCAGGCGCACGACGGGCAACTGAACATGCGCAACGCAGAACCCGGCCTTTCCGTCACAGTGCGCTTGCCGGTGATCGAGTGAACGAAAGAGCGGACCAGGGCGCTTGACGACCACTGCAGCACCCGGATGAGCGTGCTTGAGCGGACTTTGGCGGTGCAATCGTGGCTATCGACAAGTGCGGGTGCACACCCCCGCACCACTCTCACTGCCCCTGCATGGTGCAAGCGCCTCGTGCGAGGGTGGTGTCATTGACGAGTTATGGCGCAAGCACCGTTCGAAAATATGAGTCAAATTGGCGTCTAGCGCTTATCCATAAAGCGCTAGCAGCTATCAAATCGATAGTTTTCATTCGAGCGCCGTTGCGCGCTGATTTGCTGGGTCCCCCCCTGGCACCGCTCTTGCTTAAAGAGTACACCTCGCCATGTGAATCGGTGATTTTGGTGTTTACCCTGTATAGACAGGTATGCTTCAACTGTCATCATGGCGGCCGGGATGCGGGTGTAGCCCGGCCGGGTGGGCCCAGGAACTTATCTTCAAACAGGAGCAGATGATGACTCGATCGGTTGTGAAATGGACGTCGCTGGCAGCGGCAGCAGCATGCATGTTGGCCTTGGCCGCACCGGCCCAGGCGCAGGACACCAAAATCGTGCTGGGCATGTCCGGCTGGACGGGTTTTGCCCCGCTCACGCTGGCCGACAAGGCGGGCATCTTCAAGAAGAACGGCCTGGATGTGGAGATCAAGATGATTCCCCAAAAGGACCGCCACCTGGCCCTGGCCTCCAAGTCCATCCAGTGCGCAGCCACCACCGTTGAAACGCACGTGGCCTGGAACGCCAACGGCGTGCCCATCGTGCAGATCTTCCAGATGGACAAGTCCTACGGCGCCGACGGCATTGCGGTGCGCGGCGGTATTAACAGCTTTGCCGACCTCAAGGGCAAGACGATTGGCGTGGACGCCCCCGGTACTGCCCCGTACTTCGGCTTGGCCTGGATGCTCAGCAAAAACGGCATGAGCCTCAAGGACGTGAAGACCACCACGCTGTCGCCCCAGGCGTCCGCACAGGCCTTTGTTGCGGGCCAGAACGACGCAGCCATGTCGTACGAGCCTTACCTGTCTACCGTGCGCGACAACCCCGCCGCGGGCAAGATTTTGGCCACCACGCTGGACTACCCCATGGTGATGGACACCGTCGGCTGCGACCCTACCTGGCTCAAGGCCAACCCCAAGGCTGCGCAAGCGCTGACCAATTCGTACTTCCAGGCGCTCGACATGATCAAGGCCGACCCGACCAAGTCGAACGAGATCATGGGCGCGGCCGTCAAGCAGACGGGCGAGCAGTTCGCCAAGTCGTCGGCGTTTTTGCGCTGGCAAGACAAGGCGGCCAATCAGAAGTTTTTTGCGGGCGAGTTGCAGGCCTTCATGAAAGACGCCACAGCCATCTTGCTGGAGGCCGGCATCATCCGCAAGGCGAATGAGGACCTGGCCGTGACGTTCGACGCGAGCTTCATCAAGTAAAGAAACTGGAAGAAGAACGCTCCATGTCTGCCGTCCAACCGCTTTCTGTGACTGAACTCAAGACCCCTGCGCGCCGCCGCTCGCTTGCTCCGCTGGAGCCCGTAAGCGCCCGAGCCCGCTGGATGTTGGGCTTTGGTTTTTTTGTGTTGTTTGTGCTGGTGTGGGCGTTCTTCACGCTGGGCGGCTATGTGTCGCCCACGTTTTTGGCCAGCCCCGTCACCATGGCCAAGGAGGGCTGGCTGCTGTTTGCAGAATATGGCTTTCACAAAGACATTGGCATGACGGTGTGGCGCGTGTTCGGCGGCTTCATCCTGGCCGCTGTGGTGGCCGTCCCGCTGGGCATTGCGATGGGTGCCTACAAGGGCATCGAGGCGTTCTTTGAGCCGTTTGTCTCGTTCTGCCGCTACCTCCCAGCTTCGGCCTTTATCCCGCTGCTCATCTTGTGGGCGGGCATTGGCGAGGCGCAGAAGATTCTGGTCATCTTCATCGGCTCGGTCTTTCAGATCACGCTGATGGTGGCCGTTACCGTGGGCAGCGCACGGCGCGACCTGGTGGAGGCTGCGTATACGCTGGGCGCGGGCCACAAGGGCATCGTCACGCGTGTGCTCATCCCCGGTGCCGCGCCTGACATTGCCGAAACCCTGCGCCTGGTGCTGGGCTGGGCCTGGACGTATGTGATCGTGGCCGAGCTGATCGGGTCATCCAGCGGCATCGGCCACATGATCACCGACAGCCAGTCGCTGCTCAACACCGGCCAGATCATCTTCGGCATCATCGTTATCGGCCTCATTGGGCTGGTGTCCGACTTCGCCTTCAAGGCGCTCAACCACCGTCTCTTTGCCTGGAGTTTTGTGCGATGAGCCGCGTATCCATACAAGCCGTTTCGCGCGTTTTTGAATCCGCCAAGGGCCAGCGCACGCAAGCGCTGCAACCGGTCGATTTTGAAGTGCAGGACAACGATTTCGTCACTATCCTCGGCCCCTCGGGCTGCGGTAAATCCACACTGCTGCGCATTGTGGCGGGGTTGGACCACGCCACAAGCGGTCGCGTACTGCTGGATGGCGCACCGGTCGAAGGCCCCGGCGCAGAGCGCGGCATGGTGTTCCAGAGCTACACGCTGTTCCCTTGGCTCACCATCGAACAGAACATCCGCTTTGGCCTGCGCGAGCGCGGCATGCCCGAGGCGCAGCAAAAAGAGCGTGCCGACTACTTCATCGCCAAAGTTGGGCTGCGCGGCTTCGAACAGCACTTCCCCAAACAGCTGTCCGGCGGCATGCAGCAGCGCACCGCCATTGCACGCGCGCTGGCCAACGACCCCAAAATTTTACTGATGGACGAGCCCTTTGGCGCTCTGGACAACCAGACCCGCGTTCTGATGCAAGAGCTGCTTTTGGGCATCTGGGAGGCAGAGCGCAAGACCGTGCTTTTTGTCACCCACGATATTGACGAAGCCATCTTCATGGCCAACCGCGTGGCCGTGTTCAGCGCCCGGCCCGGTCGCATCAAGACCGAGCTGGCGGTGGACCTGCCCCACCCGCGCCATTACACGATCAAGACCAGCCCCGAGTTCATGGATCTCAAGGCGCGCCTGACCGAAGAAATCCGCGCGGAGTCCATGGCGGCCGATCTGCATTGAACTGAGTTTTCGCCATGAGCGCCCGTCCTTCCCGCCGTCCCGCCGCAGCTCCGCGCAGCGTCCGCCGTGGTGCAGCCCCCTCCAATGGCGTGGTGGCCGTGGCCGCGCCTGCGCAGGCCATGGCGCTGTACGAGCAGGTCAAGGACCATATCTCGCGCAAGATCCAGGAAGGCATCTGGCGTGCGGGCGACCGCCTGCCGTCCGAAAACGAGCTGGTCACCCAGTTCGGCATTTCGCGCATGACGGTGAACCGCGCACTGCGCGAGCTGGTGGAGCAGGGGCGCATCGTGCGCATGGCCGGTGTCGGCAGCTTTGTGGCCGAGGACAAGCCCCAGTCCACGCTGTTGCAGATCGCCAACCTGGCCAGCGAAATCCGCCAGCGCGGCCACGACTACCGCTGCGATGTGTTGGCGGTGGAGCGCATCTCGGCCACGCTCGACGTCGCCGCAGCGCTGGACCTGCGCACGGGTGAATCGGTGTTCCATTCGCTTTGTATTCACCGCGAAGACGGCCTGCCGGTGCAACTGGAAGACCGCCACGTCAACCCGCGCCAGGTGCCCCAGTTCGTGGCGCAGGATTTCACAAAGCTGCAACCCTCCGAATATTTGGTGCGCAACGTACCGTTTGACCAGATCGAGCATGTGGTCGATGCCGTCATGCCCACTGCCGAGCAGGCGGCGCTGCTGGAGATGTCTCCGCAGGAGCCGTGCCTGCTGCTCACCCGCCGCACCTGGTCGCGCGGCGTGCCGATCACCGTGGTGCGGTGTTTGCACCCCGCGACTCGTTACCGTTTGGGCAGCCGCTTCCGAGCGGACGGCAATCCGGTGGCCGGATGAACATGATGCAGGCCATCCTTTGCCGTCGATCAACCCCGACTCCATTCGTGCCGAGCCTGTCGAAGCTCGGGCACGCACGAAGCAGCCCTTCGATCCTTCGACAAGCTCGGGACAGGCGCTCAGGGCGAGCGGGTAGCCGCCTCAGGGCGCACTGCTTTATCGGCTGACTAAAGTCCCGCAATCTCTTTTTTCTCGCTTGTGCCAACTTGTATATACAGGATGAACCTCATGAACCCATCTTCCGCTTCCTCCCTGACGCTGCACCCTGGCCGCGTCACGCTGGCCGAGCTGCGCAGCATTCATGCTGCTCCCATCCAGCTGTCGCTGGACGCATCTGCGCGCGCCCTCATGCAGGCATCCCTGGCCACCGTGCAGCGCATCGTCGACGAAGACCAAGTGGTTTATGGCATCAACACCGGCTTCGGCAAGCTCGCCAGCACCAAGATTGCCCACGAGCGCCTGGCCGAGCTGCAGCGCAATCTGGTGCTGTCGCACAGCGTGGGCACGGGCGATGCGCTGGCGGACGATGTGGTGCGCCTCATCCTTGCCACCAAGGCCATCAGCCTGGCGCGCGGGCACTCCGGCATTCGCCCGGAAATCGTGGATGCGCTGCTGGCCATGGCCAATGCCAACGTGTTGCCGGTGATTCCGGCCAAAGGTTCGGTGGGGGCTTCTGGTGACTTGGCGCCTCTGGCGCACTTGGCCTGCGTGTTGATTGGCGAAGGGCACGCCAAAGTCAATGGAGTGGTGGTCCCGGGCGCCGACGCCATGCGCTCCATCGGTTTGCAGCCGTTCGTGCTGGGCCCCAAGGAAGGGTTGGCGCTGCTCAACGGCACGCAGGTGTCCACCTCGCTCGCGCTGGCCGGGCTGTTCGGTGCCGAGAGTGTGTTCGCCGCCGCGCTGGTCGCAGGTTGCCTGTCGCTCGAAGCCATCAAGGGTTCGGTCAAGCCCTTTGACGCACGCATCCACGAGGCGCGGGGACAGGCCGGGCAGATCGCAGTGGCCGCCGCTGTGCGCGCCTTGCTCGACGGTAGCGCCATCGACCCATCCCACCCCAACTGCGGCCGCGTGCAAGACCCGTACTCCATCCGCTGCGTGCCGCAGGTGATGGGCGCGTGTCTCGATAACCTGCACCACGCCGCGCGTGTGTTGACCATCGAAGCGAATGCAGCGTCCGACAACCCGCTCGTTTTCGACAACGGCGACGTGATCTCCGGCGGCAACTTCCACGCCGAGCCCGTGGCCTTTGTGGCCGACATCATCGCGCTGGCCGTGGCCGAGATCGGCGCCATCTCCGAGCGCCGCCTGTCCTTGCTCCTCGACCCGGGCCTGTCCGGCCTGCCCGCCTTCCTCATCCGCGACAGCGGCGTGAATTCGGGTTTCATGATCGCCCAGGTCACGGCCGCAGCCCTGGCTGCCGAGAACCAGTGCCTGGCCAACCCCAGCAGCGTGACCAGCCTGCCCACGTCGGCCAACCAGGAAGACCACGTTTCCATGGCCACCTACGGTGCGCGCCGCCTGGGCGACATGGTGCGCAATGCGGCCGTGATGGTCGGCATCGAAGCCATGGCTGCAGCCCAAGGCATGGAATTCGACCGCAGGCCTGTGGCCCCCACGCTCGGCACTGGCGTGTCCTCGCTGCCCCCCGAGGGGGCGCAGCCAGCCTTGGGGCGGCCCGGCGGCTGGCTGACATCGTCTCCCCTCATCGAAGACCAGTTTGCTGCCATCCGGCAGCGCGTTGACTATCTGGAGCAAGACCGCTTCCTCGCCACGGACATCGAAGCCATGCGTGAATGGGCCATGCAGACGCCATGGCCTGCGCCGCTGCTGCAGTGCCTGCCCAGCCACGCTTGACCCCCCCATGCTGCCATTCATCCACCCACCGTTCGGGCTGGGCCTGTCGAAGCCGGGGCGCTGCCTGCCAACAGCCCTTCGACAAGCTCAGGGCGAACGGTTTGGACGAGCAGCCCATTCCCACACCGATTCAAGACCACCCGTTTCCACTCGACATCCAGGAGCCCACCATGAACGCCAACGACGCCATCATTGCTGCCGCCGCCTCTACCCATCCCTCTAACGACCCGCGCCACGACGCCACCCGCGTGATCCGCGCCCCGCGTGGCACAGAGCTCACCTGCAAGAGCTGGCTCACCGAGGCCGCCTACCGCATGATCCAGAACAACCTGGACACCGAAGTGGCCGAGCGTCCGCAAGACCTGGTGGTCTACGGCGGCATTGGCCGCGCCGCGCGCAACTGGGAGTGCTATGACCAGATCCTTGCATCGCTCAAGGACCTGAACGACGACGAAACCTTGCTCATCCAGTCCGGCAAACCCGTGGGCGTGTTCAAGACCCACACCAACGCACCCCGCGTGCTGCTGGCCAACTCCAACCTGGTGCCCAAGTGGGCCAACTGGGAGCACTTCAGCGAGCTGGACCAAAAGGGCCTGTTCATGTACGGCCAAATGACGGCAGGCAGCTGGATCTACATTGGCACGCAAGGCATCGTGCAAGGCACGTATGAAACCTTTGCCGAAGCGGGGCGCAAGCACTACGGTGGTTCGCTCGAAGGCAAGTGGATATTGACGGCAGGCCTGGGCGGCATGGGTGGCGCGCAGCCACTGGCCGCGACGTTTGCGGGTGCGGTGTCGCTCAACATCGAATGCCAGCAAAGCAGCATCGACTTTCGCCTGCGCACGCGCTACGTGGACAAGCAGGCGCGCGACATTGACCACGCGTTTGAACTCATCCAGCAACACACGGCGGCCAAAGAGGCGGTGTCGATCGCACTGCTGGGCAACGCGGCCGAGGTGCTGCCCGAACTCGTCAAGCGCGCCAAGGCTGGTGGCTTGAAGCCCGATCTGGTCACCGACCAAACCTCCGCTCACGACCTTGTCAACGGCTACCTGCCCACTGGGTGGACGGTCGCTCAGTGGCGCGCCGCGCAGCAGGACGTGGCGCAGCACGAAGCCCTGAGGAAAGCCGCAGCCCAATCGTGCGCCGTGCATGTGCAGGCCATGCTTGACTTCCAGTCCATGGGCATCCCTACGGTGGACTACGGCAACAACATCCGCCAGGTGGCGTTTGACGAAGGCGTGAAGAACGCATTCGACTTCCCCGGTTTTGTGCCCGCCTACATTCGCCCCCTGTTCTGCGAAGGCAAGGGCCCGTTCCGCTGGGTGGCGCTCTCGGGTGACCCCGAAGACATCCGCAAGACCGACGCCAAGATCAAGGAACTGTTCCCTGAGAACAAGCATGTGCACCGCTGGCTCGACATGGCGGGCGAGCGCATTGCCTTCCAGGGCCTGCCCGCACGCATCTGCTGGCTGGGCCTGGGCGAGCGCCACATCGCCGGACTGGCCTTTAACGCAATGGTGAAAAGCGGCGAGCTGAAGGCCCCCATCGTCATTGGCCGCGACCACCTCGACACCGGCAGCGTGGCCAGCCCCAACCGCGAAACCGAAGCCATGAAGGACGGCACTGACGCCGTCAGCGACTGGCCGCTGCTCAACGCATTGCTCAACACCGCAGGTGGCGCCACCTGGGTCAGCCTGCACCACGGCGGTGGCGTGGGCATGGGCTACTCGCAGCACTCGGGCATGGTCATCGTGGCAGACGGCACCGACGACGCGGCCGAACGCTTGGCACGGGTGCTGGTCAACGATTGCGGCAGCGGCGTGATGCGCCATGCCGACGCGGGTTATGAGTTGGCGGTGGAGACAGCCAAGAAGCAGGGCTTGAAGCTGCCCATGGTGAAGTAAGACGACAGGAAGATGACTCGTTCAAGGCGAGTTTAAAAAAGGGAACTGCATTCCCATTGGCTGGGAATGCAGCATTTGCAGGCACCCGCAATCCTTTGATACTGAGCTGATGCCTATCCGTGGACCGAACTCTGTTGCTGCCGCCGACCGTGTCCTGCACGTGCTGGCGGTATTGGCACAGCACGGTCAGCCGATGCCCGCTGCCGAATTGATGGAGAGCACGGGTCTGGCGCGCAGCACGTTGTACCGGCAGCTGGCGCGGCTCAAGCAGTGGGGCTTTGTGCTTGAGACCAACGGGCACTATGCTCCGGGCCCGCTCAGCCTTCAACTGGCTTTGGGTTTTGACATGGCGTCGCACCTGGTACACCAGGCGCGCCCAGACATGCAGGCGCTGGCCCGGCAGTCGCACGAAAGCGTGGGGCTGGTGGTGGCTGTGAACGACAGTGTGGTGTGTCTTGACATGGTGGACAGCACCCACGCCCTGCGTTGCTCGTTTGAAAAAGGACGCAGCGTGCCTTTGCGCTCCGGCGCTTCTGCCAAGTGCTTGCTCGCGCATGTGGCCCACGCCACGCGCGACGCCATTCTGGATTTGCATTACGGCGCAGGCACTGCAGAACGCCATACGGCGCTGGCCGAACTGGATGACATTGCCAAAGCTGGCTACGCCGTCAGCTCCGGCGAAGTGGATGCCGGTGTCTGGGGTGTCAGCGTGCCCGTGTTTGGAGCTCCTCGCCACGCGGCTGGAGCCATCACCTTGATGGCCCCGATCTTGCGAGCCCAAGGGCAGGAGGCTGCACTGGTCAGCATGGCTGTCGTTGCCGCTGCGCGCATCTCCCGTCAACTCACCCATCCCTGAATTCCTTTACTCCAGGAGCTTTCCCATGAACCTTCGTCGCACCCTTCTTCTGTCCAGCCTGGCCGCAGCAGCTTTCATCACCACCGGCGTACACGCGCAAGACAACATCCTACGCGTGGGCACCGATGCCACCTTTCCGCCCATGGAGTTTGTCGACAACGGCAAACGCACAGGCTTTGACATTGAGCTGGTGGAAGCAATTGCCAAGACGATGGGCAAGCAGGTGGAATGGGTGGACATCGACTTCAAGGGACTCATCCCGGGCTTGATGTCCAAGCGCTTTGACATGGCGGTATCGGCCATCTACATCACCGACGAGCGCAAGAAGGTGGTGGACTTCACCGACTCTTACTACGCCGGTGGCCTCGTGGTGATGGTGAAAGCAGACAACAAAACCATCAACAAGCTGGCGGATCTGGATGGCAAGAAAGTCAGCGTGCAGGTGGGCACCAAGTCCGTGAGTTACCTCACCGAAAAATTCCCCAAAGTTCAGCGTGTTGAGGTCGAAAAGAACCAGGAGATGTTCAACCTGGTGGACATCGGCCGCGCGGATGCTGCGGTAACCGGCAAGCCCGCCGCTTTCCAGTACGTGCGCACCCGTCCTGGAATGCGCGTGTTGGACGAACAGCTCACCACCGAGGAATACGGCATGGCCCTGCGCAAGGACACGCCAGAGCTGACGAAGGCCGTGAATGGCGCCATCGCCAAGCTGAAGGCTGACGGTTCGTACGAGGCCATTGTCAAGAAGTGGTTCAGCAACAGCGCTGCAAAGTAACTCGTTAGCAGGGCTGCGCGATGGATCTCGATTTTTCTCCCGTGTGGGCGGGGATGCCCCAGTTGCTGGCGGGCGCGCTCGTCACCGTGGAAATCACGGCTGTCTCGCTGCTGCTGGGCTGTGTGATGGGTTTGCTCGTCGGCATTGGGCGGTTGAACCCCAAGCGCCGCGTGATTTACGGCCTGTGCACGGCGTATGTGGCCGCGATCCGTGGCACACCGCTGCTGGTGCAACTGTTCATCTTGTTCTTTGGTCTGCCTCAATTCGGCATTCTGTTGCCTGCTTTTTTGTGCGGCGTGATCGGCCTGGGCGTTTACTCGGGTGCGTATGTGTCCGAAGTGGTGCGCGGCGCCATCCAGTCCATCGACAAGGGGCAAATGGAGGCGGCCCGTTCCATTGGCATGTCGTCGGGTCTGGCGATGCGAACCGTGGTGCTACCCCAGGCGGTCGTGCGCATGATTCCGCCGCTGGGCAATGAGTTCATCGCGCTGATCAAAAATTCTGCGCTGGTGTCGCTGTTGACGATCCATGACGTGATGCACGAGGGGCAGAAGATCATCAGCGTGTCTTACCGCTCGCTGGAGGTTTACCTGGCCATCGCGGTGGTCTATTTCATCCTCACCGGCATCACCACTCTGGTGCTGCGCCGTATCGAGATGCGCCTACGCGCTGGGGGAATGGTGCAATGAAAAAGGCATCTGTGATGAGCGCGACAGATTCGCCCACCCAGGCCATGGTGCGGATTCGCGGTTTGCGTAAATCGTTTGGCAAGCACGTGGTGCTGAACGGCATTGATTTTGATGTGCTGCCTTCGCAGGTGGTGGTGGTGATCGGGCCCAGCGGGTCGGGCAAGAGCACCTTTCTGCGCTGCTGCAATGGCTTGGAGCAGCCCGAAGGCGGCACGGTCGAGATCTGCGGGCGCACGCTGGTGCAGGACGGCCGCATGCTGCCCGACCCAGACCTCAACGCGCTGCGCGAAGAAGTGGGCATGGTGTTTCAGTCATTCAATTTGTTTCCGCACCTGTCGGTGCTCGACAACATCACGCTGGGCCCACGCAAACTGCGCGGCCTCTCGCGCAAGGAGGCCGAGGACCGCGCCCAGGCGCTGTTGGCAAAGGTGGGCCTGGCGCACAAGGCAGAGGCCATGCCTGCCAGCCTGTCGGGCGGTCAAAAGCAGCGCGTAGCCATTGCCCGCGCGCTGGCGATGGAGCCGCGCGTGATGCTGTTCGACGAGCCCACTTCCGCGCTCGACCCGGAGCTGGTCGGCGAGGTACTGCAAGTCATGAAGCTGCTCGCCAGCGAGGGCATGACCATGATGGTGGTGACCCATGAGATGGACTTCGCGCGCGATGTGGGTGATGTCGTCGTCGTCATGGACGGCGGCGGAATCATCGAGTCGGGTGCGCCCGTCACCATCTTCACCAATCCCACGCAAGAGCGCACGCGCTCCTTTCTGCAGGCGGTGCTCACACGCACCTGACGCAAGCATCAACCGCAAGCAAGCTTGCCGCCAAAACCGAGAAGAAAATCCGTATGTCCCCTATCTCGCCCGTGTTGGCGCAGCGGCTGCAAGATCGACTCACCGAAGAAGACATCGCCCGCTTTGACCGCGACGGCGCGCTGTGCATCAAGCAGCTCCTCACGCCCGATGAGGTGGCCCTGCTGCGCGGCGGCATCGACGCCAACCTGGCCGCGCCCAGCCCCCGTGCCAAGGTGGCCAGCCGCCCGGATGACCCGGGGCGCTTTTTCGAGGACTTCTGCAACTGGCAGGACATCCCGCAGTTTGGCCAGTTCGTGCACGAAACGCCGCTGGCCTTGGCTGCGCAGCGGCTGATGCAGTCGCTCACGGTGCGGCTGTACCACGACCATGTGCTGGTCAAGGAGCCAGGCACGCGCCAGCGTACGCCCTGGCACCAGGACCAGCCCTACTACAACATCGACGGCAAGCAGAACATCAGCATGTGGATCCCGGTGGATCCGGTCTCCCGTGCCGCTACGCTCGAATTCGTGGCCGGTTCGCACAAGGGGCCGTGGCTCATGCCACGCACCTTCATGGACAACCAGGCGAAGTGGTTCCCTGAAGGCAGCCTGCAGGACTTGCCCAATGTCGAGGACGACCGCGACGCTTTTCCCATCGTGGGCTGGGAGATCGAGCCGGGGGATGTAGTGTGTTTTCACATGCTGACCCTGCATGCGGCGGGCGGGGTGGAGGGGCTGAACCGCCGCCGCGTGTTCTCGGTGCGATTCCTCGGTGATGACATCCGCCATGCACCGCGCGCCTGGAGGACTTCGCCCGAGTTTCCGGGCCTGGCCGATGTGCTGCCCGCAGGCGCCGAGATGAACCACCCGCTGTTCCCGCTGCTGGTGAATGGTGAACCGATGGCGGGCGACCATGCTGCATGAGTGCCTGGGAATGCTGGAGTTTTTTGATCTGGCCGCGGCTCCCAGCGTGCCTTGGAAAAACGGTGGCGGCAGCACGCAGGAACTGGTCTGCTGGCCGCCCGGTGCGGGCATGGCGGGGTTTGAGTGGCGCGTGAGCGTGGCCACCATTGCCACGCCCGGGCCCTTCTCGGCGTTCCCGGGGGTGGACCGGCAGATCATGCTGCTGGGGGGCGACGGCGTACAACTGACGGGCAAGGCCGCTGGGTGGGAGCACACGCTCGACCAGGCTCGCGTGCCCTTTGCCTTTGCGGGCGAGGAGCCTGTGGACTGCCAAATGCTCGGCGGCACCTCGACCGACTTCAACCTGATGGTGCGCCGTGGCGCCTGGCGCGGTGCGCTGCAGGTGGTGCGCAGTGCGCAGTCGCTCTACGGGATGGGCGCTGGTCTGTGCATGGTGCTGCAAGGCACATGGCGCTGGAGCGATGGGGCATCTACCCGTACGCTGGCAGCGGGGCAGGGCGTGTGGTGGGTGAACGATGAGCACCACGGCGAGCACCACGAAGAGCACCAAGACGAGTGTCGCCGGGTGGAGCCTGTGGGCGCTGCCTTCAACACCGCAGACGGCGAGCAATCCACGACACTCGCGTGGATCGCCCTTGCGCCGACCCGTTGAATCTGCGGGACGGCCTCTTCCATGAAAATATGAGTCAAATTGGCCTCTAGCGCTCTACCAATAAGCGCTAGTAGCTATTATTTGTATAGTAAATGAATCCATAAACACCATGGCTGCCAACAAGATGCGTGACGAACAACCCCGGTTTCTGTCGGCCCCCAGTGCGGACGGTGTGTGGGCTGGCCTGCGGCCGGTGGCTGCATTGATGGTGGCCGACGTGCCCGTGCCCACCGGCGAGCGGGTCTGCGTGGCGGTGCAAGACGGCACGATCCGCTGGGTGGGCCCGCAAGGGCGGTTGCCAAGCTCTTTTGATGGTGTGCCGCGCTTTGAAGCGCAGGGCGCGCTGGCCACCCCGGGTCTGGTGGATTGCCACACGCACCTGGTCTACGGCGGCCAGCGCGCCAACGAGTTTGCGATGCGCCTGGCTGGGGCCACGTACGAAGAGGTGGCGAAAGCCGGGGGCGGCATCGTGTCGTCGGTGCGCGCCACGCGCGAGGCGACGGAAGACGAACTTTTCGCCCTGGCTGCGCCGCGCCTGCAAGCCCTGCTGGACGAGGGCGTGTGCGCCATCGAGATCAAATCGGGCTACGGGCTGGCGCTGGAGCACGAGCGCAAACAACTGCGTGTGGCCCGCCGCCTGGGGGATGCTTTTGGAGTGACAGTACGCACCACGTTTTTGGGCGCCCACGCGTTGCCGCCTGAATACACGGGTCGCAGCCAGGACTACATCGACCTCGTCTGCAACCAGATGCTGCCCGCACTGGCCGCCGAAGGGCTGGTGGATGCAGTGGATGTGTTCTGCGAACGCATCGGCTTCACCCTGGCCGAAACGGAGCAGGTGTTTGAGGCCGCGCAACGGCTGGGAATCCCTGCCAAGCTGCATGCCGAGCAGCTGTCGGACATGGGCGGATCGGCGCTGGCCGCGCGCTACGGTGCGCTGTCGTGCGACCACATCGAGCACCTTTCGGTCGATGGCATTGCCGCCATGCAGGCCGCTGGCACCGTGGCGGTGCTGTTGCCCGGCGCTTACTACACGCTGCGAGACACCCAACTGCCCCCCATTGCGCAACTGCGCGAGGCGGGTGTGCCCATGGCTGTGTCTACCGACCACAACCCCGGCACGTCGCCCGCGCTGAGCCTGCTGCTGATGGCCAACATGGCGTGCACGCTGTTTCGCCTGACGGTGCCCGAGGCACTGGCAGGTATCACCACCCACGCCGCGCGCGCGCTGGGGCTGCAAGATTCGCATGGCCTCATCGCATCCGGCAGGCCTGCCAATTTTGTGCTGTGGCCGATGGCCGAGGCCGCTGAGCTGGCGTACTGGTTTGGCCACAAGCCCGCGGCCACCATCGTGCGCCAGGGCCGTGTGGTGGCCGATGGCCTGGGCATCTGCGCAGCACAAGGAGAGCACCATGGCGTTTGAGCCCCCAACCGCTGCCCCAACCGCTAATCACAGCCTCTTTGCGGCAGATGCCCTGCTGCCCGACGGGTGGGCGCGCAACGTGTGGGTGCAGTGGAATGGGGCAGGGCGCATCACCCACCTGGCAGCCAATTCCGTGGCGCCAGTGGGCGTAGCGGTAGCGAAAGGGCCGCTGCTGCCGGGCATGCCCAACCTGCATTCGCATGCGTTCCAGCGCGCTTTTGTGGGCCTCACAGAGTACCGCGGAGAAAGCCAGGACAGCTTCTGGAGCTGGCGCAATCTGATGTACCGCTTTGCGTCGCGCATCACGCCTGAATCGCTGGAGGCGATTGCCACCTGGCTGTACGTGGAGATGCTGGAGGCAGGCTACACCTCGGTCTGCGAGTTTCACTACGTGCACCATGACCAGGGTGGCACACCCTATGCCGATGACGCCACCCTGTCGCTGGCGCTTCTGCGCGCGGCGCGCAATGCGGGCATCGGCATCACCTTGCTGCCCGTGCTTTACCAGACCAGCGGGTTCGGTGCCAAGCCGCCCCGCGCTGACCAGGCCCGGTTCATCCGCAGCACCGACAACATGCTCTCATTATTAGAGCGCCTTGCGCCCGCTGCACAAGCGCAAGGGGCTGTTTTGGGCCTTGCCCCGCACTCCCTGCGCGCCGTGCCGCCTGACAGCCTGGCGGCGGCAGTGCAGGGCCTCACCGCCCTGAATCCGCAGGCGCCCATCCACATCCACATCGCCGAGCAGACACAAGAGGTGGATGACTGCATCGCCTGGAGCGGCCAGCGCCCCGTGCAATGGCTGCTCGACCACGCCCCCGTGGATGCCCGCTGGTGCCTGGTGCATGCCACGCACATGACGCCCGATGAATACGCAGCAGCCGCCCGCACCGGGGCTGTGGCGGGCATCTGCCCCACCACAGAAGCCAATTTGGGCGACGGCATTTTCGACATGCCTTTATGGCTGCAGCACGGCGGCCGCTGGGGCGTGGGGTCGGACAGCCACGCCTGCGTGAACGCGGCCGAAGAGCTGCTGATGCTGGAATACAGCCAGCGCCTGTCGCGCCGCCAGCGCAACGTGCTGGCCAGTGCTGCGCAGGCCGAGGTGGCCACGGCCATGATCCTGCAGGCCGTGGCGGGTGGGGCGCAAGCCGCCGGGCGCGCCATTGGCGGTTTGGCCGTGGGCCTGCAGGCCGACATGGTGGTGCTGGATGCGCACCATGTGGCACTGCGTGATTTGCCCGCGCACAGCATGCTCTCAGCCCATGTGTTTGGCAGCCACCGCACCTCAGCCATCGACAGCTTGTGGGTGGCCGGTGCCCGCCGCGTGTCTGAGGGCCAGCACGTGTTGCACGGCGCAGCAGCCCAGGCCTTTGTGGCCGCACGTTCAGCCACCATTGCGCCGGATTGAACTTGTCTCTGTTTTGCCTTTCTGAACCCGCCATGACCGATACCGACACCGACACCGATACCTCTGTGCCCCCGTTTCTTTTTCACCAAGGCACACAGCCCTTGCTGATTTCCATGCCCCATGCGGGCACCCATGTGCCGCCTGCATTGGCGGCCCGCTTTACCGAAGAAGCCCGCCACGTGCCCGACACCGACTGGCACATGGAACGCCTGTACGGCTTTGCCAAAGACCTGGGTGCCTCCATCCTGGTGGCCACCCATTCGCGTTATGTGGTGGATCTGAACCGCCCGCCCGACGGCGCCAGCCTGTACCCCGGCCAGAGCGTCACGGGCCTGTGCCCGGTCGATACCTTTGCCGAC
The DNA here is from genome assembly GCA_030692685.1 of Acidovorax sp. Taxonomy (GTDB): domain Bacteria; phylum Pseudomonadota; class Gammaproteobacteria; order Burkholderiales; family Burkholderiaceae_C; genus Acidovorax. Next base: position 23,054 of record JAUXZO010000010.1, read on the forward strand.
ACACCCATTTACGCCAACGGTGATGTGCCCGATGACGCAGAAGTGGCCGCACGGCGTGATGCGATGTGGGCGCCCTACCACGCGCAACTGAGCGCCGAGCTGGGCCGCATCCGCGCCCAGCATGGCGTGGCGGTGCTGTGGGACGCACATTCGATCCGCTCGGTGCTGCCGCGCTTTTTTGAAGGCAAACTGCCCGACCTGAACCTGGGCACGGCCAACGGCGAAAGCTGCGCACCCGCGTTGGCGCAGCAGCTGCTGACCATCGCCCAGGGCGCCAGCGGCTACACGGCAGTGCTCAATGGCCGCTTCAAAGGGGGCCACATCACGCGCCAATACGGCCAGCCAGGGCAGGGCGTGCACGCTATTCAGCTCGAGATGACGCAGTGCAGCTACATGCAGGAGGCCCTTCCGTTTGATTACCTGCCCGAGGTGGCTGCACAGGTGCAACCGCACCTGCAGCGCATGTTGCAAGCAGCACTGGGTTTTGCCGCCGCAGCAGCAGCAGCGGCAGCGGCTGCCTGATTGGGCCACATTGTCATGGAGATGTAACCGGCCACCATCAGGGTGGCTTCGATGCTAGTATGGTCTTACAGTCTGTCACAGACTGCCGTGTGGGTCCGTGTTTGGCCCACTCTAGCGGAAGGAGCCGCAACGTATGGATCCAACCGCCTATTACTACATGCCCCATTTCAAGCCCGGCGCTGCCGTGCGGTGGAACCAGCAAAGCGAAACGGTAAGCCACGTCGTCATCCGCCGCAATATGCTGATGGTCTATCTGGTCGGTAATGACACCCCGGTTTACCCCGAAGCCTTGCAATTGGCGCCCACCGCCTTCAAGCTGGCGCGCGTTACGCACGCGGATTGAATGCTTTTGCTGTGGAGCGCAGCTGGGCAATGCACAGGTGAATGGCTGACTTGCGCTTTGTCGATGCGCATGGGCACCCCGCGTGACCCCATCCCCTGTCCTGATTGCCGCGCGGCCATGGCTTTCCTCAGCCAGATCTGCCGGGCAGAGGCCCACTTCGGGTTAAAGCGCAGCGGCCCTTGTGGGAGCAGCATCACCACTGGGGAGCCCAGCAGGAAGTGGCCCCTTTCGTCTCCTTTCGTGCCCCTCCGTGTCCTTTCGTGCCCTGCTGCAGCCTGACCTTGCGGGGCACGCAGCCCTCTGCCGCATGCAGCGCTAGCCGCAAACGGCAACGGTTTTGCCGTTCTTGCTTGGCCCGGCACCGTGCATTGGCCTCAGCGGGGACAGTTTTGGCCGGATTCTCAGCGCTCACGTACCGCTTGATTCGTGAATAGGGTCCCTGGTGGATCGGGTAACTGCTCTTGTAAACGGCAGAACGAGCAAGTAAAAGGCGCCGCCAGCGTGTAAGGTCGTCATGCTTGATTTGCATCACGCAAGTGTAAAAAATCGCGGACACTTGCCCGAACAAACGGGGTTTGCAGTGAAGAACGTGGGCATAACTGGCTTTAATGTCATTGAAGAGTGCGGAATCATCCGCTGGGGCCGTGAGTTTTTTCCCGACATCTGCGTGAACCTGGTTCGCGAAGATTCAGTTGTCCCAGTCCTGGATGGACTCGTCATCAGTGAGCGCGTGTTTTACTCCTGGCGTCCTGGCTTCAAGCCCGACTGTCCCACCCTTTTGCTCACGCACTTCCAAAACAAACACAAGCTGCGTATGGGTGTGGTTTCAATAGACATCATGGGGCCAAGGACTGTTGTGGAAGGCGGCATCGCCCAGTGGCTCAGCGGCCTTCACGGGGTAGGCGTGAGGCGCAGCAAAGTCAGCGCACCACAACTGGGCCCGCGCGAGGCAGAGGTCATCCAGTTACTTCAAAAAGGCTTCGCCAACGAAGCCATTGCTCGCGAACTGGGCCTCCAGTTAACTACGGTCAAGACGTACCTTCAGCGCATCTACGTAAAGCTTGGCGCTGTGAACAGGGCGCATGCAGTCGCCATTTTTCTGGCGCTCGCCGAATGGCCAGAATCATCCCAGGTCAGCTGAGTCAACTCACCAAAACCCTCGCGTGAATGCGCTGCTGCCAATCGGGGTAAGGCGCAAAGCTGTCCGGCTGAATGCTGCGGCTTTTTAGGGTCACGCGCTCCACAGCCTGGTAGGTCGGCACCTTCCGTGGTGGGTACAGGTACCGCGTGGCTATTCATTTTTGGTGCAATTGCGCCGCCTGAAGCCGACGCTGGCGGCTACACGGGCCACCCGGTGTCCTTGTTCCGTGCTCTGCTTGGCCGCTTTGATCGCCAAACCTTGGGGATATGGCCGATTTGTCATGTCATCACCTGCCGGGCCCAAGGTTTTAGTGTGGACGGTGCCCACTTCAGCCGCGACCATCAAGTCACGATTTGTAACGGCTGGGATGTTTTTTTGCTTGATGCACCCGGCGCATTGGCTGCGGTGTGCGGGCTTCAACCCACCGGGAACTGATTCAACCCGCCGTTTTCCCTCCTCCGGTACTCCTGCACTCCGGGACTGCAATCAATACAGCACAGCACAGCGCAGCGCAGCGCAGCCTTGCCGCACCACAGATGGAGCATCGCAGTACCGATGCCCACTTTCCGACACGCCATCTCGGGGCTGGGGGTCGTCTCAGTTAGCTTGCCTGAAAACGCCAAGTATCCATTTGGATGACAGCCGTTCGCCTGATTGCGAGAAATGATCTGAAGTCGGACCATCTGCTCCGGCAATCCGAGAAGCGATGCATCTCGGGGCACCAACCGCGACTACCAGGTTGGGCTGGCCGACTGCAGCATCAAATGACCATTATCAGGAGCAAACATGGACCGTCGATTATTCGTCAATTTCAGCAGCCTTTTCGCTGCCACTACGCTCGCCGGATGCGGCGGCGGAGATAGTTCGCAATTCACCTCGGAATTTACCCCGGAAACGCTGGAGGAGTTTGACGCGAGTGGGCCGGAAATCAAGAGGGAAGATCTTACGGACGTTCAGCCTAAGAACACCTGGCAACTTCCGTTGGTGCCACCTAATTCCGTGTATCAGGTAGAGGTCACATACATGACCACTTTGAAAGTCAAAATTTTATTTCCCAATTTAGGCTTGGAATTGGGGAGCAAAGAGTTAACCGGCGGTACCAATAACGTTATGGGATTTGCGCTGCTGAAAACAGGGCAGTCTTCCCTGCCGCAATGTATTGCATTGTTTAATAATGGAACAGTGGGCCGTTTAGTTACAGTCGACAATATGTCGAATAATGTGCGATACCGCACAGTGGACGGCGAGGGCATCCCCTGTACAGAGTATGCAATTTATGATCCTTTTATGGGTTCTAGCAGTACTTCCGTAGCTGTTTACATCAGGTTTTACGAGATTCCAGCCAACGAGCGTCCTGTGATGGACGCGTCATTCATATGTAAGGTGATTCAAAATAATGCCAAGCACCAAAGCGGCGCGGGTCTTACTGCAATGTCTCTAAGTATGAGGCCTACTTCTAAAAGTGTGCCTGGCTACCACGCGTTAAATATCAGGTCAACAACTGGTGATAATCATGATACCGTGATGCTCCCAAGCAGTCCATTAAATCATTATAATCACTACGTTTTAGTCCCTACTTTGATGGGTGCCAGTGACGAATTGAAACCGTATCTTGCACGTCGCATGGCGCGGCATGGTTTCAATTTGGGCAAGGCCTCTGCCGCGGTTCACGGCCCGCTTGATCACCCCACGGACGACGCGCCACAGTTTGACATGCTAATGAATGATAAAATGCGAATGGTGTGGGGGACAGGCGGAATAATTTACATTAATAACATGCAAGGTCAGATTTCCACTGCCATGCGAAACGAGCCAGCCGATTACACTGTTGGTCGCGATGTTACGGATTTTATTAAGACATTTATTGGGTCTTATAGCACCGATGCGTTGCAGCAGTCGTTGCTGGATTCGGTGAATAACTCCATGAAAAGTGACAATGCTGGGGGGGCAATCAGTGCAGCTGTGTCACTTCAGGCGGGCGCGTCATGGCAAAGTGACACAGTGAAAAGGCTCTGGCGTATACCAGTAGTTCCTGGCGGTGGTGGGAGATTTTCTGTCGCTCTTGGCCGTGCCGGCGCCGGTTTTGGTGGTGCCCAGGCAGGGCATAATTTTTATTATTTTATGAAAGATGGGCAAATTAAATTAACGTTTGTTTTGATAATAAAGCTATTTAATTCCGCCGCCCTAAAAGTAGCCGGCTATACATTTGATACTGAAGTTAGCTTTGCCGTGACGATCGACACGAGAACTAATGAGGTACGGTACGACTCGGTTACTATAGAGCCTGTTATTGATTATGATAAGAAAACATTTTTAGGCTGGATTCTGAATGGTTTGATGCAGGGCGTAGCGTGGGTTGGGCGCCTCAGAGTTCCAAGTACTAACCGTATTCAGCCAGTGATTACCTCTGCTGCCGGGGTGGAGATGGCTGTTATAACGAGGGGGCTTTCTGAAACTTTAGCAGCTCTTCCGGCATTAACAGGAACCGTTCGGGCTATGCCAAGTTTCGGCGGCGACGCATTGGATCCTGTCCAGATTGTGCAACAGACGGCACAAGCTGCGAGCGGTCCATTCAGCTTAAGTCCGTGGATGCTAGGAGAATTATCTATGAAGTTTGTGATAGTCAATACAAGCATCGCGTCTGGTACTTTCCAAAAGGGTTGGTCGGCGGGGCATGCCTTCGGTTTCGAAGTCAGTTGGAAAGATCTTTTCGGCTACGGTTTGAAGTTCACCCAGCCTTTTGGTCCAGGGAATGCCGGTGCATTCGTGCGGGTCATGGCGGCTGTTGAAGCGCATGTTGCCGTTGGGAGTCCTACGTATATGGCGTCTACGCAGTATCAAATTACTATATAGATGGATATTTTTTATTTTCGTCTGACTGGCGCTGTCGGTTTGGCTGGACATCGGTGGGGAGGGTGGTCGGCATCCAATCATCCGAGAGCGGCGTCTACTGCTGAAAGGGCTGGATTGCTGCACGCCGGGTGCTCTTTCTAGCGATGGATTGACCGCGATGGCCACGGGTGAACCACCCACCCGTGGCTTGAAAGCGCAAGCAACTGCACGCCCTGACAAAACCGCGCCCCCCCCAACCGCGACTGCTCAGTGTGTAGGCGTGGCGCACTGTGGGCAGGGGTAGTGCGGACAAAAATGCCCGTGCCTCCCAAAGTAAAGTGCCGGAGGGCCGGGCTTCGCACTTCACCTCACGGGGGGCGCGACCTCTAGCGGCGCCGAAGCAAATGGACCGGGTTCTGCCTGATCCAGGCGAATTACGCCGCGACCCGGTACGGCGTACAGGTGCTACGCCGACCAGTGTGATGGCTTGTTTCCCTACGTCTCTAACGGCAGGCTAGTTCGCATGGCTGTGGCCGCCGCAAGCGGGCGTCGCAGCGTTGGAGCTTGTGCTGAGCAAGCAAGGCGCGCGAGGCGCCGGGCAATGTAGTTGTTGAGCGCTGCCTTGCTGTCTGCCGCCCGCAGATGCAACTCTTATGATCGGTTTGAGGCTACCCCGCAGCCGGGGGAGCGCTATTACCGTTGGTCCGACGGTTAATCTCGCAACAAAGCCATCGCCTCGCCCAGACGAATCGACCGGGCCGGCTCCCACTGCGGGTTAAAGCGCAGCGGCCCTTGCGGGAATAGCATCACCACGGTAGAGCCCAGCAAAAAACGCCCCATTTCGTCACCCTGTTGCAGGCTGACCTGGCCGGGCGCGTAGTCCCATTGCCGCTGCCGGCCGGTGCGCGGCGGGTTTACCAGGCCGTGCCACACCGTGGCCATGCTGCCCACGATGGTGGCACCCACCAGCACGAGTACAAACGGGCCATGCGCGCTGTCAAACGCACACACCACGCGCTCGTTGCGGGCAAACAGCCCAGGCACGCCGCGGGCGGTGAGCGGGTTGACCGAAAACAGGTCGCCCGGCACGTGCACCATGCGCGTCAGCGTGCCTGCGCAGGGCATGTGGATGCGGTGATAGTCGCGTGGGCTCAGGTACAGCGTGGCAAAGTGCCCGTTCTCAAACTGCGCGGCCAGCGCTGCATCGCCACCCACCAGTGCGGTGGTGGAATAGGTATGGCCCTTTGCCTGGAAGACCTGGTCCTTGTCGATAGGGCCGAACTGGCTGATGGCGCCGTCGACCGGGCAGATCAGGTCCGCCGCTTCCAGCGGGCGTGCGCCGGGCTTCAAGGCGCGGGTGAAGAAATCGTTGAATGAGGTGTACGCGCCAATGTCGGGCTGTGCCGCCTCGTCCATATTGACGTTGTAGCGCGCCACAAAGCGGCGGATAGCGGCGGTGGTCAGGCCGCCCAGCCGGGCCGATGCCAGCTTGCCAGCTAGCACGGTCATCGCCTTCTTGGGCATCAGGTATTGCGGCAGAACTGCCAGACGATCAGACAAGGGCAACCTCTCGGGGACGAAAGCGGTGGATTCTATCGGTGGGCAGCGCAGGCGCCGTGCGGGAGCGCGCCGCAGTGCGCTGTCAGACGCCCAGGTGCTGTTCGAGCAGGCCGGGCTCGTCCTGCAGCGCCTGCGAGCTGCCTTCAAAGACGACCTGGCCCTTGACCAGGATGACGTTGCGGTCGGTGATCTGGGTGACGTGTTTCCAGTTCTTGTCCACGATCACGCTGCTGATGCCGCTCTCCTTGATCAGGCTGCAGATGCGCCAGATTTCGCGCGCGATCAGCGGCGCCAGGCCTTCGGTGGCTTCGTCCAGAATGAGCACGTCGGGGTTGGTCATCAGCGCCCGGCCGATGGTCAGCATCTGCTGCTCGCCACCGCTCAGTTGCTGGCCGCCATGGCCCAGCCGTTCCTTGAGGCGCGGAAAGGTCTCCAGCACGCGGTCATACGTCCAGTCGCGCTGGCCCCGTGTGCCAGCACGTGCCGCCATCTGCAGGTTTTCGACCACGCTGAGGTTGCCGAAGATGCCACGGCCTTCGGGCACATACGCAATGCCAAGCCGAGCCACCTCATAGGGCGGTTTGCCAGTCATGTCACGGCCCGACATGCTGATGCTGCCGGAGCGTGGCTTGACCAGCCCCATCAGTGATTTGAGCAAGGTGCTTTTGCCCATGCCGTTGCGGCCCATCAGGCCGATGGTTTCACCCTGACCTACGGTGAAGTCCACCCCGTGCAGGATGTGGCTGGCGCCGTAGTAGGTGTGGAGGCCCCGGGCATCGATCCAAGGTGTGTCGTTCATCTCAGTGGTCCTCGCCCAGGTACGCGGCTTGCACCGTGGCATCGGCACGTACCTCGGGGGGCGTGCCATGGGCAATGACCTCGCCATTGACCATCACGGTAAGGTGATCGGCCAGCGCGAACACGGCGTCCATGTCGTGCTCGACCAGCATGATGGCGTGGGCGGGTTTGAGGCGTTGCAGCAGCTCGACCATGCGTTCTGCCTCGGCCACGCCCATGCCGGCCAGGGGCTCGTCGAGCAGCAGCACCTGGGGCTCTGTCGCCAGGGTCATCGCGATCTCCAGCTGGCGCTGTTCGCCATGGCTCATGGCGCCCGCAATGGAGTTGCGTCGGTTTTTTAAGCCAGAAAGCTCGATAGCGCTTTCCAGGCGGGCGCTGGTAGCTCTGTTTTTGATAGTGTTTTTGCGCGTGTCCAGCCACCACCGCAGCGGGTTCCAGGGTTGCTGCGCATCTCCCGACTGGGCCGCCAGGCGAACGTTTTCATGCACGGTGAGCGGCAGGAAGATGTTGGTCTTCTGGTAGCTGCGCCCCAGGCCCTGGCGCGAGATGCGCTCGGGCGCCCAGCCTGTGACGTTGGTGCTGCCCACGTGTACCTGGCCCGAGGTGGGCACCAAGTCGCCAGAGAGCAGGTTGGTCAACGTCGACTTGCCTGCGCCGTTGGGCCCGATCACGGCATGGATGCGGCCACGCCACAGGTCCACCGATACACCATTGACGGCAGCCAGGCCACCAAAGCGCTTGGTCAGTTGCTGGGCCGAAAGCAGTACGTCAGCCATGGGGCGTGTCCTCCTGCACGTTGCGGGCGGTGCGTTGCCCCAGCATGCCCAGCAGCCCGCGCGGCGCAGCCACCACCACCAGCACAATGAACCCACCCATCAGCAACTGCCAGTGTTTGGTGACGTCTTTGAACACATGGAGCAGGTATTCAAACGCGAACGCGCCCACGATGGCGCCCGCAAAGTTGCCCATGCCGCCCAGGATGACCATCATGATGGCGTGTGCGCTCATGTGAAAACCCATCAGCTCCGGGTTCACATAGCCGGTTTGTGCACCCCATAGATAGCCTGCCAAGCCTGCGAGCGCACCCGCCACCGTAAAGGCCGTGAGCTTGTAGCCGCGGGTTCCAAAGCCCATGGCACGCATGCGGTGCTCGTTGATGCGGATGCCTGCCAGCGCACGGCCCAGGGGGCTCCATAGCAAGCGACGCAGCAACATGTAGACCAACACCACCAGGGCCAGTGTGAAGTAGTAGAAGGTTTTGCGGCCTTCCAGGTCGAACGGCAGCCAGCCGAACACCGAGGCATCGGGCCGGAAGTTGATGTACAGCCCATCCGATCCGCCCAGTATTTTGTTGTCAAAGAACAGATAGAACACCATCTGCGCGAACGCCATGGTGACCATGATGAAGTAGATGCCGTGGGTGCGAACAACGAAGAACCCGATGATCAAGGCCACCAACCCCGAACCCGCCACGGCCAGGGGCAGTGACCACCACAGGCTCACTGGCGAATCGGCCGGCGTGAAAAAGGCCAGCGCATAGCCCGCTACGCCAAAGTAGGCGGCGTGGCCCAGGGACACCAGGCCGGTCACGCCCTGCAGCAGGTCCAGGCTCATCGCAAAGATGGCCATGATCATCATGCGGGTGACCATCTGCACGTAAAAATCGCTGCCCACAACGGGGAACAGCAGCAGCGCGGCCATCCCCAGTGCAAGGGCAAACTGCACGCTGCGCGGCAGCACTTCGATATTGGCGCGGGGTGTGCTCATGAGCTGCTGCCGGTCTGCCCCAAGGCAGAGAACACCCGTTTGGGGGGCAGCGAAGTACGCGAAGCGACGAGCATGGGGGCAGTCATTGTTTAAAGAGACCTTCAGGTTTCCACAGCAGCACGGCCGCCATCAGCATGTACACCAGCATGCCGGACACCGATGGCAGCAGCACTTTGCCAAAGGTGTCCACCAAGCCCACCAGCAGCGCTGCAATGAGCGCGCCGCGAACGGACCCAATGCCGCCAATCACCACCACGACAAAACACATGATCAGCACCGAGGACCCCATGTTGGGGTAGACGCTGGACACAGGTGCTGCCACCATGCCCGCGACGGCTGCCAGGCCCACGCCGAGCGCAAACACGGTGGCGTGGATCAACTTGATGTTTACGCCCAGCGATTCCGCCATGTCCCGGTTGAAAGCGCCAGCGCGGATCTTCATGCCCAGGCGGGTCTTGGAGATCAGCAAGTACAGGCCAATCGCCAACGCTATACAGACGGCCGAGATGAACAACCGGTATGCGGGGTAGGAGAGGTTGTCTGTGAGGGGGATGGACCATTCCAGCAGGGGCGGAATCGCGACGCCGTGCACGTCGTCTCCCCACAGAATGGAGCGCAGCTCTTCAAAGATGTAGATCAGACCGAAGGTCAGCAGCACCTGGTCGAGGTGATCGCGGTGATAAAAATGGCGAAACAGCAGCCATTCGAGTGCCAGGCCAAACACTACGGCGATGGCGGCCCCCCCGAGAATGGCCAGTGTGAGACTGCCGAAGTACGCGGACAGCGAATAGGCCAGATAAGCACCCAGCATGTAAAAGCTGCCGTGCGCTAAGTTCACCACCCCCATGATCCCAAAGATCAGGGTCAGGCCAGCCGCCAGCATGAACAGCAGCAAGCCGTACTGCACACTGTTGAGCAGCTGGATCAGGAAGGTAGCGAAGTCCATGGAAGTTGGTTGGAAAGTTTATGCGGCGCGGCGCGTGGCGAGAAGCAAGGTGCCCATCAGCGTGAACAGCCCACCGCAAACACGGTTGAACCACCGCATGCGGGTGCCGGAGCGCAGCACCGGTGCCAGACGCGCCACACCCAGCGCACACAGCGTGAGCACCGTGAATTCAAATGCTACGAAGGTGCTGGCCAACACGGCAAACTGAGGCGCCCAGGCGGCGGCAGGGTCCAGAAACTGCGGAAAGAACGCAGTGAAAAACAGGAGTGCTTTGGGGTTGCTTCCACCCACGATCAGCCCTTGCACAAACAGCTTGTGTGCAGGAGCGGTTGCCAGCGCTGTCGCGCCTTTCGCGTCTTTGGCGCCCTTGTCATTTTGCGCAGGCAACTCGTCGAACACGGTGGCACGGCTGCGAAAGGTCTTGATGCCCAGCCATATCAGGTAGGCGGCGCCTGCAGCCTTGAGTACCCAGAAAGCCGCTTCGGAGGCCGCCAGTAGTGCTCCCAGGCCCAATGCGGACAGCAGCATGGTGCCGAGAACGGCAGTCACACTGCCAGCAGCCGCTGCGAGCGCCTTGCGAGGGCCATGCTGCAGGGAATACGTCATGCACATGAGCATGGTGGGGCCCGGGGATAAAACCAGCAGGGCCACTGCGGCAAGGTAAAGCAGGTAGGTACTGAGTGACATGGGGTGTGTAAAGAGGGAATGAATGGCCGCAGCGCGCGGGCGCACGATGTGGCCGCCCGCCAATATGGCAGACGACTCGTCCATTGTGTCAAAACCTGCTGCGTGCCAAAGGCACTCGGACGGTGCCGATGCCTGATGGCAGCCTAGCCTGCGCTGCGGTGTATCAGCCCATGCGGCAACCGGCGCCGCTGTCGGCCAGGGCCTTGGCGGCCACGCCGATAACCTTGTTTTCCTTGTTTGCAACCTGCCGCAGGTAAATGTCCTGAACCGGGTTGTGTGCCTTGCTCATCGTCCATTTGCCGCGGGGGCTGTCGATGACGGCACTTTCCAGCGCCTTGTAAAGCGCGGGCTTGGACGACATGTCGCCTTTGACCGCGTTGGCGCCTTGCACCAGCAGCAAGCCCGTGTCGTAGCCTTGCACCGCGTACACGTCGGGCTGGCTGCGGAACGCCTTGGCGTATTCGAGGCGGAATTGCTTGTTGCGCGGCGTGTCCAGCGAATCGCTGTAGTGCATCGTGGTAATGATGCCGTCTGCGGCAGGGCCAGCGGCGTCCAGCACGCCTTCAGTGAGAAAGCCCGAGCCGTACAGCGGAATTTTGTCCTTGAGGCCAGCTGCTGCGTAGTCGCGGATGAATTTTGCGGCACCGCCACCAGCAAAGAAGCAGGCTACAGCGTCGGGCTTGAGCGCCGCGATCTCGGTGAGCAGCGCCTGGAACTCGACGTTGGGGAAGGGCAGCCCCAGCTCTTTGACGATGGTGCCACCTGCGGCGGTGTAGCTTTGCTTGAAACCTTCAAAGGCTTCGTCGCCAGCGGCGTACTTCCAGGTGATCCACACGGCTTTTTTGTGGCCTCTGTCGACCATCGCCTTGCCCAGCGCCAGGGTGGGTTGGGAGTTGCTGAACGATGTGCGGAACACATTGGGCGCGCAGAGTGCGCGGGTTGCCGCATGTACGCCCGCGTTGGGAATCAGGCTGAGCACCCCGGTATCGCGCGCCACCTTCTGGATCCCCATCTGAACACCGGAGTGCACTGTGCCAATCAGCACATCGACTTTATCGCGCTGGACCAGCTTGCTAGCGTTCTCGACGCCTTTGCTGGGCTCCGATTCGTCGTCCACCTTGAACCACTCGATCTCGCGTCCACCCAACTTGCCACCCTGCTGGTCAATTGCCAGTCGCACCCCGTTTTCAATCGCAACGCCCAACTGAGCAAAGGTGCCGGTGTAAGGCAGCATGAAACCCACGCGCACTTTGCCGCTTTGCGCACGCACGATGGAGGGCAACAACAGGCCCGTGGAAGCGGCGCCTACGAGGGCGGCACTGCGGCTGATGACGAGGCGGCGTGTGGTCATGGGAAGGGACTCCTTTGTTTAGGCTTAAAGTAATTTACTCCAAGCCTTCGGTGGTGAAAACCTATGGCTTACCCGTACCGATGGCATGGGTGGCACGTGAGACCGCATTCCTGAGTCGGTCATATTTCGATGAATACGCCCAGCAAACCAAGTCTGTGGTTTGTCGGGCTTGTCGACCTTGTTGGGCTTGTAGGAACTGAATGCCATTAAACATGAATTAAAATGCATATATTTTAGTTTGATGCAGTATAGATCATGAATTTGGCGTGATGGAGGACTCTTCGGTGCAGACGCATAGGTAGTTTCCAGAGTCAGCAGTTCAGAGCGATCAATACATCGATCGCCACCCTGTTGATAGTCTGTCAGAGGGCGGTATCAAGATCCCCATGCAAAATGGTCGTTCCTGGGGTAACGCGTTATCAGCCCCCTGTCTGCCCTGAGTTTTGGATTTCGTCATGTTTTAGGGTGTACACGTCGCTGCACACCTCGAATCTCCCATGCCCTTTTCATCGCCGCCCTCGTCATCGTCGTCCCCTTCAGCGTCGCTTTACGGGAGGCTGGTGCGGTGGTTGCGGCATTTCTGGCCCGCTCCACTGGGCATCGATGGTAGAGAGCGGCTTCGCTTCATCGTGGGCGCCGTTGTAGGGGTGCTGTTGACCGCCTTGCTCAGCCGATGGTGGGCGGGTGACAGTGGAACTGGCCCGTGGATGGTGGCGTCGCTTGGAGCCAGCGCGGTGCTTGTTTTTGGTATGCCTTCCAGTCCGTTGGCACAACCCTGGCCCGTGCTGGGTGGCAGTACCCTGTCGGCGCTGGTCGGTGCCGGCTGCGCGGCCCTAGTGCCAGATGTGGCATTGGCGGGCGCCCTGGCGGTGGGACTGGCCATCGCGCTCATGGTGCCATTGCGCTGTCTGCATCCGCCGGGCGGGGCGATGGCGCTCTACGTGGTGCTGGGCGCTGGCGATGGGTGGCGTCTGGCGGCATTCCCTATTCTGTTCAATGTGCTGATTCTGCTTGTGACTGCCGTGGTCTACAACACCCTCACTGGCCGCCGGTATCCGCATCCGCAGCGTGCTCAGGTCACTGGCGAAATCGCCGCGGGAGCGTTCACGTCCTCGGATGTGGATGCCGCGCTTTCGCATTACAACCAGGTTCTGGATGTGAGCCGGGCCGACCTGGAGGGTCTTTTGCATCTGGCGGGGCGCGCTGCGTTCCAGCGGACGTTGGGGGATTTGCGCTGCGCTGACATCATGTCGAAACCGCCCTTTGCCGTGGAGGCGGGAGTCTCTCTCAAAGACGCGTGGACGTTGATGCGTGCCGAACAGATCAAGGCGCTGCCCGTGGTCGATGCGCAGCGCCTTGTCCTCGGCATTGTTACTGTTGCTGACTTCATGCGCTTGGCTAACCTTGACCTGCACGAAGGGCTGGGACAGCGATTGCGCACGCTGGTCATGGGCCGCAGCGGTCAACCCGCAACGGTCGGCGAGATCATGTCGCACCCCGTGCAAACAGCCCATGTGGCGCAGCACGCCATGGACTTGGTCCCCTTGTTTTCGCATGGGGGGCACCACCATATTCCGATTGTTGATCCTGAGGCGCGGTTGGTCGGGGTGATTACGCAGACCGACTTGGTACGCACCCTGGCAATCACAGTCCAGGGTCGTGATGATGATGTTTCGCCTGGGGGTTCCAAGCGGCAAATCGCACCTGTGGTAGCTCCAAAAGCCGGGCCATAGTCAAAAACAAGTACATCGCGCTACAATCGACAGGCTATGCACAGCGCTTTAGCCTGTCCATTGAAGCCGTCTCCCCGGCCTTCTGCCTGATCTGCGCCCCGGGTGCAGCGACTCCCACCGCCCGCAACGCACCGTGTGTCGAGCCCGACCACGCTGCATCGGCCGTGGTGGATACCCCCAGCGTTCAGGCGCCGATCATCAGATTTTTTGATTTTTGAAAAGACAAGAGAACATGGCCAAAGAAGAATTGATTGAAATGCAAGGCTCCGTGACCGAAGTGTTGCCCGACTCGCGCTTTCGCGTGACGCTCGACAACGGTCACCAGCTGATTGCCTACACGGGCGGCAAGATGCGCAAGCATCACATCCGCATCCTGGCCGGAGACAAAGTGTCTTTGGAAATGTCTCCTTATGATCTCTCCAAGGGCCGCATTACCTTCCGCCATCTGGCAGGTCGGGGCCCAGGTCCGTCGAGCCGTTAATTGACGTTGAGTGTTCAGCCAGCCGCGCTGAACCGTTTTTGTAGTCTTTCTGTTCCCGTGGTTTGTTGAGTCACTTTAAAAAATTTCAAAAAGTGATCCTCGAGCCAAAAAACACAAAATTAACGGGTTAGAATACGAGCTGTCGGAGCGTAGCGCAGCCTGGTAGCGCATCTGCTTTGGGAGCAGAGGGTCGCGAGTTCGAATCCCGCCGCTCCGACCAATGTTTGAAGGCCTTGCAGCAAATGCTGCAAGGCCTTTTTTCTTGTCCGCAGGCGATCTGCGCGCCCGAGAGATCGCTAAAACTTTCGTACGATGCGTCTGTTGCTTCGGGCCAAAAAAACCGATGCTCGTTCTTGCTGGTCCGTCCATGAGCGCCCCATCGTTTACTCCATCTCCCGTGCCGTCCGTGCCGTCTGTAGGGTTCAACCGCTCGGGCCGCTATGACTCGGTGGACACATTGCGTGGGTTGGCCATGGTGTGGATGACCGTTTTCCATTTCTGCTTTGACCTCAGCCACTTTGGCTTCTGGCCCCAGAATTTTCGCGTGGATCCGTTCTGGACCATGCAGCGGACGGTCATCGTCAGTCTGTTTCTGTTTTGTGCGGGCCTGGGGCAGGCGATTGCCTTGCACCAGGGGCAGGGCTGGCACCGATTTGGTCGACGGTGGGCGCAGATTGTGGGCTGCGCCTTGCTGGTCAGTGCAGGCTCGTTCGCCATGTTTCCGCAGAGTTTTATTCACTTTGGGGTACTGCACGGCATGGCGGTCATGCTGCTCATCGCAAGGTGTACCGCCGGTTGGGGTAGCTGGCTGTGGTTGGCGGGGCTGCTTGCCTTGGCTCTGCCGCCCCTGGCGCAGCATCTTTTATCGGCAGCCTGGGCAGACGCCGCGCCCCTGTTCAATAGCCGCGCGCTCAACTGGCTGGGGTTGGTGTCACGCAAACCTTTCACTGAAGACTATGTGCCTGTGCTGCCATGGCTGGGCGTGTTGTGGTGGGGGCTGGCGTTGGGGCAATGGACGCTATCCCATCGCAACCATTGGATGTCGGTTTCCGTGCCGCGGATGTTGAAGCCACTGGCCATGCTGGGCCGCTGGAGCCTGAGCTACTACATGCTCCACCAGCCGGCCATGATTGGACTGCTGATGTTGGTTGCCTGGGTAGTGCGCTGATGGTGCGTTGATAGTGCGCTAATGGTGGCTGAGGCGCGATTGAACAGGCTGCGGATGGTGACAACGGAGCGGGCGCAGCCCCATAAAAAAACGCGGCCAAGGCCGCGTTTTACGTTTGACCTCACATTGAGGCCTTGGTCAGACTGACTTATTGGATCTTCGCTTTGGCGCGCAGATTTTCCTGGAACTTCACCAGCTTTTGTTGCTGCAGTTGCTCTGCCACTTGCGGCTTGACGTCGTCCAGCTTGGGCAACTCTGCCTGGCGCATGTCGTCAAGGCGGATGATGTGCCAACCGAACTGGCTCTTTACCGGGGTTTCGGTCATCTTGCCTTTTTCGAGCTTCACCATGGCTTCGGAGAATTCGCTCACGTAGTTGGCTGGGGCTGCCCAGTCCAGATCACCACCCTTGGCGCCGGAGCCTGGGTCTTTCGACTGCTTCTTGGCGATGTCTTCGAACTTGGCACCCTTGCTGATGGACGCGATGATGGCCTTGGCCTCGTCTTCGCCTTCCACCAGGATGTGGCTGGCCTTGTATTCTTTGCCGCCATTGGCTGCCGCAAACTTGTCGTATTCGGCCTTGATCTCGGCGTCTGTGACGGGATTCTTCTTTTGGTAGTCGGCGAAGAGTTCGCGGATCAGAATGGTCTGGCGGGCCAGTTCCATCTGGGCCTTGTAATCGGGCGAGGCTTCCAGGCCGCGCTTCTGGGCTTCCTGCATGAAGACTTCACGGGCGATGACTTCGTCTTTGATCTGACCTTCGATTTCAGGGGTCACCGGACGGCCTGAGCGTTCCACTTGCTTCTTGAGCACTTCAACGCGCTCTTTGGGCACGGCCTTGCCGTTCACGATGGCGATGTTCTGGGCGGAAACGGGGAGGGCCATCGTTCCCAGCACGGCGGCGGCCACGAGGCCGGACAGGAGCTGTTTCTTCATGCGAAATCCAAAAAATGAGGGGGTTGGTGCCAGCTAAGATCCGGCAGAGACCCACATGGGGGCCGGTTTAGAGAACTTCAATGGCGAGGGCGTGGACGCCTTGGTCAATAAATTCTTGCAGCGCATCATACACAAGGCGATGTCGTGCGACCCTAGATTGGCCGGTAAACAAAGGTGACGAAATGCGTACCCGGAAATGGGTGCCAAAGCCAGTGCCGTTCGCGCCAACGTGGCCCGCATGGGCAGCACTTTCATCCAGCACCTCGACGTGGCTGGGATTGAGCCGCGTGCTCAACGTGTCGTGCATGCGCTGTACAAGATCGGTCATGGGCAGCCCGTTCATGTGGCAGGCTCGTCACTTTTGAGGTGTGGCGCTATGTAGAACCCCTGGGCAACCAGGAACACCAGAGGGAACGCATAACCCCAGAGCTTGAAATCCACCCAGGCCTCGGTGCTGAAGTTCAGGACGACATAGGCGTTGAGCACGGACATGAAAGCACAATATGCAATCCACGCCACGTTCAAGCGCAGCCACACAGCGTCCGGGAGCTCCAGTTGGCTACCGAGCAGCATCTTTAGGAAGTTTTTCTTCATCGCCCAAAGCGCCACCGCCAGTGCCACTGACATTGCACCGTACAACACCGTTGGCTTCCACTTGATGAATCGGTCATCCTGCAGCACCAGGGTGAGCGTGCCAAATAGCAGGATCAGCACCAGCGTGACTTTGTGCATCGTCTGCAGTCGCCGGTCGATGGCGTAGATGAGGCCCATCTGCACCACTGTGGCGGCCATGAGCACTGCCGTGCCCAAGTAGATGCCGTAAAACTTGTACGCCCCAAAGAACAGCAGGATGGGGAAGAAATCGATCAGAATTTTCATGGATTGAGAAAAGAGTCCCGGCTTTCAGTTTGCATCGGACTCGAAGTCCAGTGATGCCGAGTTCATGCAGTAGCGAAGGCCGGTGGGCGTGGGGCCGTCTTCAAAGACATGACCCAGATGAGCCCCGCATTGTGCACACACCGTCTCGGTGCGGACCATGCCATGGCTGCGGTCCACGATGTCGGTGATGGCGCCGGGGATGGCTTCAGAGAAACTGGGCCACCCGCAGCCCGCATCAAATTTGGTAAATGAATCAAACAATTTGGCCCCGCAGCAGACGCAGTGGTAACTGCCGTCGGCCCAGTGGGCTTCTAATTTGCCGGTGAAGGGTCGCTCGGTGGCTGCATGGCGGGTGACCTGAAGGGCCACCGGCTCAGCGCCTTTTTCACGCAGGATGGCTTGCCATTCGGCATCGGTCTTCTGGACAGGGTAGGTCATGATGAACAGCTGATCTCGATGGAAGAAGCCCAGTCGGGCGGGAAGGCTGCGTAGGCGTCGTGCCCCGGGTGCTCGTCAAAGGGTTGCTCCAGCAGCCGCTGAAGGGTTTGGAGTTCGCTGAAGTCGCCAAGTTTCGCTGCCTGGATGGCCTGCTCGCCCAGATGATTGCGTAAAACGAATTTGGGGTTGGTTTTTAGCATCAAATTGGCCGCTAGCGCTTGATCATCAAGCGGTAATAGCTCTGAATATGATAGCAACCACTGGTCAAAGCCTGCGCGGTCGGCAAAGAGGTCGCGCACCGGCTCGAAGTGGGCGTTCTGCACAGCCTGCGAAAGGCGGCGCCAGAAGATGGTGTAGTCCACACCGTTCTTGGCCAGCAACAGCAAGATGCCGTCGATCAAGTCTGCGTCTTCGGCGCGCGACTGGAGCAGCCCCAGTTTGCTGCGCATGCGGGCCATGAAAGCCGCTGGGAACACGGTCTTGTAGGACTCCAGGGCTTCCTTGGCAATCTCCTGGTCTTCTATCAGCGGCAACAAGGCCTGGGCCAGGCAGAACAGGTTCCAGTACGCCACATTGGGTTGGCGGTTGTAGGCGTATCGGCCCTGGGTGTCGCTGTGGTTGCACACGTGGCCGGGTACAAAGGCATCGAGAAACTGAAAGGGGCCGTAGTCAATCGTGAGGCCCAGAATACTCATGTTGTCTGTATTCATCACGCCGTGGCAAAAGCCCACCGCCTGCCACTGGGCCATCAGGTTGGCTGTTCGCTCGCTCACGGCCTGCAACAGCGCGGCGTAGGGGTTGCCGCCCAAGGTGCTGGCAGACCTGCACTCCGGGTAGTAGCGGTCGATGACGTAATCAGCCAGCGCCTGCAGTTGTGGTTCTTGGTCGTTGGCAGAAAAGTGTTCGAAGTGACCAAAGCGCACAAAGCTGGGTGCGACCCGGGTGACTACGGCGGCGGTCTCGATGGTTTCGCGCCGCACATGCGCGGGTGAGCCGGTGATGCACAGCGCACGCGATGTCGAAATGCCCAGCCCATGCATGGCCTCGCTGCACAAAAATTCGCGGATGCTAGAGCGCAGCACCGCGCGTCCGTCGCCGCCCCGGGAATAGGGCGTGCGACCAGCCCCCTTGAGTTGAATCTCCAAGCCCCCCGCAGTTTCGCCAAGGAGGATGGCCCGCCCATCGCCCAACTGGCCCGCCCACACGCCAAACTGGTGCCCGCTGTAGACGCTGGCCAGCGGACGAGAGCCTGGAAGCAACGTGTTTCCGGTAAACGCCTGCAGCGCCTCGTCACTGCGCAACCAGGTTTCGGCCAGACCCAACAGCTTTGCTACGTCGCTGCTTGTGCCCACCCAATGCGGAGACGGCAGCGGGGTCGGGCGCAGTTCGGTAAAGAAATCAGGGCCCAGGGCGGCAAATTCGTGGCTCCAGGCCAAGCCGACGTGGCCGGTGGTGGTGTCGCTTTCGGCGGGCAAATTCATGGGCCGGATTGTCTCGCACCGTGGATGTCCCGGCGTATGCAGGGCCTTGGGAGGGGGTGCGCGACCTAAGCCACGTGAGCCAACGCCTTGTGGACCGCCTCGGGCTGCAGCAGCCGCGCGCGGTATTGGCCGGGAGGCATGCCAAACCAGCGCTTGCACGCGCGAAACATGTTGCTTTGGTCAGCGAAGCCCAGCAGGTCAGCCACTTCGGTCAGGTTGCGGCGCGGATCTGAAAGGTATTGGCGAGCCAGCTCGCAGCGCGTGTCATCCAGGAGTTGCTGGTAGGTCGTCGATTCGGCCAGCAGCCGGCGTTGCAGCGTTCGATCTGTCATGTGCAGGCGTTCTGCAATGTCGTCGCGGCGTGGTTCGCCTTTGTTCAAGATGCGCGCAACTTCGTTGCGCACGCGCGTGCTGGTCAGCGCTTGGCCCAGGTGGACGAGTTCGGTTTCGACCAGGCGCTCATGCAGGGCCCAAAGGCTGGGGTTGTGCGTGGGAATGTCTGCCAGTACATCGCTTTCGGCCAGTAAAAAGCGGTTGGTGGGTTGGTCAAAGCGGGGCAGCAAGCCAAACGCCGCTTGGTATCGCGCATCGTTGTTGCCTGACGGCTGCGGCGTGATCAGCTCCACCGCCAGGGGCTGCAACTCGCGCCGTGTGAGCCAACAGCACAGCGTGAAGAGGGTGAGCAGGGCGTATTCCACGCGTTGTCGTGGGATGGGTCGGGTCGCGCCAATGTGGGCGATCGACAGCCAGTAGCCCCGTGCATCGCGCTCCAGGTCGAACGTGGTGCAGTCCGATATCAGCGCCATGTGGCGCACAAGATGCTGAAAGCCCACCAGAAGATTGGGGCCCGAAGCCAGCGCGTAGCCCACGAGGTCCACATTGCCAAAGCGGGCCGTGAGTTGCGGGCACAGTCCCAAGTCGACTTTGCCCGAGCGTTCCACGGCCAACTCCCACAGACGGCTGACCCGATCAACCTCGACGCGGGCTTGCGGGTGCTGTAGCTCTGCCAGATCGATTCCTGCCTCATTGCAGAGTTCAGCCGCGGGCAATCCTTCAGCGGCCAGCATGTCGGCGATGCCGCGCACCCAGGCGGCAGAACTCGTGCGGGGATTTGTGGGGGCTGTCATGCGATCAGGGTTTACGCCAAAGGGTGATCTGAAGTCAGTGTTTTGGCAAGGTTGCGATAGTAGCCAAAGCGCCGTCCGTTCACACAATCGGTCCCGAGGTTGCGCCCTGACTTCTTTCTGCGTTGTGTGACCACAGTGTGAAGCAAGACAGAGGCGTGACCCATTCCTGAAAACCCCCAAGGAGACAAGAAATGATCGATTCGCGCTGGCGTTTGCAATGGTTGGGAGCGGCGGTTTCCGTGCTGGCAATAGCGGGCTGTGGCGGAGGTTCTGGCTTGGTGCCTGAAGTGCGCGAGACCTCGTACGGCATCGTGCGCGGCGTGGACGACAGCACCGTTACCGGCACCTACGCCTGGAAGGGCATTCCCTTTGCCCGGCCTCCCGTAGGTGAACTGCGCTGGCAGCCACCCGTGGCACCCGTGGCCTGGTCTGGCGAGCGCGACGCTACACGCTTTGGCAATGCTTGTTTGCAGATGGGGCGCTTGTACGGACCCGGCGCCAACAACCGCTTTGACAACACCATTGGCGAAACGTTGGGTACGCCGGTGGGCAATGAGGATTGCCTGACGCTCAACATCTGGCGCCCTGCGAACACGCAGGACAACCTGCCCGTGTTGTTGTTCTTGCACGGCGGCAGCGCCATCTCGGGTTATACGGCCGATCCGGTGTATGACGGCGCCGCGCTGGCGCGCGCAGCCAATGCTGTGGTGGTGACCGCCAACTACAGGCTGGACGTCCTGGGTTTTCTGCAGATGCCGCAGTTGCACATCGGAAAAGACGCCTACACCGGCAACTATGCGCTGCTGGACAATGTGCAGGCGCTGCACTTCATCAACCGCAACATCGGCAAGTTCGGCGGCAATGCGGGCAACGTGACGCTGATGGGGCAGTCCGCAGGCGCCATCAATGCGCTGGCGTTGCTCACTGCGCCACAGGCTGCCGGGCTGTTCCACAAAATTCTGCCCATCAGCGGTGGCATATCTCTGCCGAGCAACCTGCCGACTGGCACCATTCCCACGCTCAACCCGGCGTCCAAATACGCAGCCCAGTCGGGCGCGTTGCTGGCGGCGTTGGCACTCGCGGATGGGCTCGCGCCAGACGCTGCCGCGGCCGCAGCTTTGGTGGCAGGCTGGACGCCGGTCCAGACGGCGACCTATCTGCGCGGCAAAGATGCGCGCGTGGTGTTGCAGACGGTGCTGCAAAAAGGTCTCACAGGCTCGGGGCCCATTCCAGACGGAGTGGTGGTGCCTGCCAATCCGGTGAATGAGATCGCGGCCGGCCGCTACCACAAGGTCCCCGTGCTTTCTGGCTACACAGCCGACGAGGCCAAGCTGTTTGCGCCCTTCCTGGCGCTGCTGGGTGGCAAGCCCGGGATGAAGGTCACCGATGCAGCGCGTTTTGCGATGACGCAAAGCTTCAATCCCGACGCGCCCGCATCGCTCACGGTGGCTGACATTCTGGACCCTTCATACTTGCCGGTCACCACCCCCGTCACGGGCTACAACGCCCGTATGAAGCTATTGGGAAGTTTGTTCATCGACCCGAGCCGCGACAACTTGCTGGGCACGTTGCGCACGCAGCAGTCCAATGTATGGAGCTACCAGTTCGAATGGGCCCAGCAGCCCGCACCCTGGGCCGATGTGTATGGCGCAGCACATGGTTTTGATTTGCCCTTTGTATTTGGCAACTTTGGCGCGTCACTGCTGGCCAAAGCGGCCAACAGCACCACCAATCAGCCGGGGCGACTGGCACTGTCGGGCGCAATGATGAACAGCGTGCGTGCATTCGTGCACACCGGCAATCCGAACCACGCCGGGCTGGGCCAGGAATGGCAACCCTGGCCGCGCAGGTTCATCTTCGATGCCGACCTCAAGGCCGCGCGCTTGAGTGTTCAGTGAATACCTGCGCGCTTATGCCGTTTCCGCTTTCCATTGCGCATGAGCTACCCGCAACGCATGAAACTGGCGTGACCGAAGCAAGCGCCCCCGTTCAAGGGCCGCCCCGCCGCACTGGGGGCATCCCCCTCCCCGCATTGCGCGGCAATGCGAGAGAGAGGGGGAAGGCGCGAATCGCCTCAAGGGGCGCTTCATTTCATGCCGCCGTGGCGATGAGGTACGCGTTCAGCGCCTCATCGTCCACGATGGCGACACGACCAAAGTCGAGCGACACGATGCCGATGCCTTCAAGTGCGCGCAGCACCTTGTTCACGGTTTGGCGCGAAAGCCCTACCAGCTGGCCCAATTCATCCTGCGTGAGGTTGAGCCGGCGCGTGCTGCGCCAGAACAACCGGCTCAGGTACAGCGCCACGCGGTGCTCGGGCGATTGTGTGCGGCCCGCTTCGATAATGGTCATGGCCTGGCCCAAACGCATGTTCAGGTGCAGGACCAAAAACTGGTTGAAAGCCATGCTGGTTTCGCGCAGCGTCGCAAACAGGGGCAATGGCAAGCACAGCAGTGTGGTGGGGCGCAGTGCTACGACGTTGTACCGACGCGGTTCGGTTTTCAAGGCCGACCCCTCGCCAAACCAGTCGCCGTCCGGCACGCCTATGAAGGCTGATGACCGCCGGAGGCTGGTTGGGCTTTGCAGCATGACGAGGCCCGACAACACCGCATACCAGCCGTCCACCGCGCTGCCTGCGGGCAGCATCACGTCACTTTTTTCGCCTTGCACCGCTAACACCTCAGCGCGCAGGCGTTCCTGCATCGTTGCGGAGACGCTGGCGAACCACGGTTGTGCGGCAATGAATCGCGAAGCGGAGGGGGCGGAGTCGAGCATGCGGCCCATTGTCGCTGCGCCTTTGTGGCCTGTGCAGGGTATTCCCTTGGCTTTTGTCAATCGGACGACATGTGTTGGCAGTCATGATGGCCAGGCTCACACTTGTGCCCTGTTGGTAGGGCTTGCGGCAGATTTGCGTGACCCCGGAGACAGTTCAACCCGATGTCCCGCGCTACGATGATCAATCCATTTACTACAACATCCAAGGAGCACACATGCTGGGCCTGATGCAGAGCCAACCGTTGCTGATCTCGTCGCTGATCGAATTCGCCGAGCGCCACCATGGCGACGCCGAAATTGTTTCGCGCAGGGTCGAGGGCGACATCCACCGCTACACCTACCGTGACCTGGGGGCGCGTGCACGTCGCCTGGCCAACGCGCTGGATGAGCTCAAGCTGCAATTCAGCGAACGCGTGGCCACGCTGGCCTGGAACGGCTACCGACACATGGAGATGTATTTTGGGGTGAGCGGATCGGGTCGTGTACTGCACACCGTCAACCCGCGTCTGCACCCCGACCAGATCGCCTGGATCATGAACCACGCCGAAGACCAGGTGCTGTGTTTTGACCTGACCTTTTTGCCGCTGGTGCAGGCAGTGCACGCCAAGTGCCCCACGGTGAAAAAGTGGGTGGCGCTGTGCGATGCTGACAAGCTGCCTGCCGATTCCGGCATTCCGGGCCTCGCCAGCTACGAAGCCTGGATTGGTGCGCAATCGCCTGACTACGCCTGGCCCGAGTTTGACGAAAACTCGGCATCGAGCATGTGCTACACCAGCGGTACCACGGGCAACCCCAAGGCCGCGCTTTACAGCCACCGCTCCACGACTTTGCACGCTTATGCCGCTGCACTGCCGGATGTGATGTGCCTCTCGGCCCGCGACTCGGTGCTCCCCGTGGTGCCCATGTTCCACGTCAACGCCTGGGGCATTCCTTACTCGGCGGCACTCACAGGCTGCAAGCTCGTGTTCCCCGGCCCGGCCATGGACGGCAAGTCGATCTACGAACTCATCGAATCCGAGAAGGTTACTTATGCCGCCGGCGTGCCCACCGTGTGGCAGATGATGCTGGGCCACATGAAGCCCACGGGCCTCAAGTTCTCCACCTTGCGCCGCACTGTCATTGGCGGCTCGGCCTGCCCGCCCGCCATGATTCATGCGTTCAAGGAAGACTATGGCGTCGAAGTGCTCCACGCCTGGGGCATGACGGAGATGAGCCCACTGGGCACACTGTGCACGTTGAAGAACAAGCACCTAACCCTGCCCAAGGACGAGCAGATGAAGGTGCTGCAAAAGCAGGGCCGAGCGATCTACGGGGTGGACATGAAGATAGTTGGCGGCGACGGCAACGAGCTGCCCTGGGACGGCAAGACCTACGGCGACCTGCTGGTCAAGGGTCCGTGGATTGTGGACAGCTACTTCAAGGGTGAAGGCGGCCATCCTCTGGTCAAAGATGGACAAGGCCGCGGCTGGTTCCCCACGGGCGACGTGGCCACCATCGACGCCGACGGTTTCATGCAGATCACTGACCGCAGCAAGGACGTGATCAAGTCCGGAGGCGAGTGGATCAGCTCCATCGACATCGAGAACATCGCCATGGCGCACCCCTCGATTGCCATGGCCGCCTGTGTGGGCATGCCCCACCCCAAGTGGGACGAACGTCCCATCGTGGCGGTGGTCAAGCGCCCGGGCACCGAGGTCACGCGCGAGGAATTGCTGGCCTTTTACGAGGGCAAAACTGCCAAGTGGCAGATTCCGGACGATGTGGTTTTCCTAGATGCCATTCCGCTGGGAGCCACCGGAAAGATGCTCAAGACCAAACTGCGCGAACAGCTCAAGGATTACAAGCTTCCGGGTCTTTAAACCGGGAAATGCACCGTGGTGGTGCTCGGGGGAGCACCGCCGCAGTCACGTGGGCGACGCTGCTAGGGGCAATCCCTGAGCATCGCTTTGTTGCAACGCGGTACGCTGCGTTGTGTCGATTTACAAGGAGACAAGACCATGAAATTCGCTATTAAGGCTATAGCAGCCTCGGTACTGTTGGCAGGCGCTAGCGGAGCGTTCGCTCAAAAGGGCGAGACCGTGAAGATCGCCTGGCTCGACCCCCTTTCGGGCCTCATGGCCGCGGTGGGAACGAACCAGCTCAAGAGCTTCCAGTTCATCGCGGAAGAGTTCAACAAAAAGAACTCCGCAGGCGTCAAGTTCGAGATCATCGGCATCGACAACAAACTCAGCCCCCAAGAGACCACCAGCGCCCTGCGCTCGGCCATGGACCAAGGCGCGCGTTATGTTGTGCAGGGCAATGGATCAGGTCCTGCGCTCGCCATCATGGATGCGCTGGAAAAGCACAACTCCCGCAACCCCGGCAAAGAAGTCCTGTTCCTGAACTACGCTGCGGTGGACCCAGACCTGACCAACAGCAAATGCAGCTACTGGCACTTCCGTCTGGACGCGGACACCTCCATGAAGATGGAAGCGCTGACGACCTACATGAAGGACGTGCCTGAAGTCAAAAAGGTCTACCTGATTAACCAGAACTATTCGCACGGCCACCAGGTCTCCAAGTTCGCCAAGGAGATGCTGCAGCGCAAGCGCCCAGATATCCAAATCGTGGGTGACGATCTGTCACCGCTCGCCCAGGTTCGCGACTTCTCTCCGTACATTGCAAAGATCAAGCAATCTGGCGCTGACACCGTGATTACGGGCAACTGGGGTTCTGATCTGGCGCTGCTGATCAAGGCGGCCAACGATGCCGGCCTGAATAACGTCAACTTCTACACTTACTACGGCTCCGTCACCGGCAGCCCCACCGCCATGGGCGCGGCCGCCGCAGGCCGCGTGTACATGGTGGCCTACGCTCACATGAACCTGCCTGGCCCTCTGAACCAGATCGTCGTGGACTACAAGAAGAAGTTCAACGACGACATGTACACCGGCGCTGTCTACCACGCGTTCACCATGCTGTCGGATGGCTTCGTCAAGGCTAAGTCGACCGACCCTGTGAAGGTGGCTGCCGCATTTGAGGGCATGAAGTTCAAGAGCTTCAACGGCGAGGTCGAAATGCGCAAGACCGATCACCAATTGCAGCAAGGCCTGTTCATCTCGAAGTGGGAAAAGGCCAGTGCCAAATACCCGCTCGACTCTGAAAGCACCGGCTACACCTTTGTACCCGTGAAGTACTACGAGCCCTATGTCGCCAGCACGCCCACTTCGTGCCAGATGAAGCGTCCGTAAATCCAGTCCTGGTGCTGTTGGCACCAGAACTTCGAGGCCCGACCTACTCGGGCCTTTTTTTTACCCAGTAATGAAAAATTCCAATGAATCCTGAGTTTTTCGTGATCTCTTTGCTGAACGGCGTGAGCTACGGGCTCCTGCTGTTCATGCTGAGCTCCGGCCTCACGCTGATCTTCAGCATGATGGGCGTGCTCAACTTTGCACACACCAGCTTTTACATGCTGGGTGCCTATTTGGCGTTCACCATCTCCGGGGTGGTGGGCTTTTGGGCGGCGCTGGTGCTGGCCCCCCTGGCGGTGTTTGCGCTGGGGGCCGCGTTCGAGCGCTATTGCCTGCGCCGGGTTCACAAGTTTGGCCACGTGCCTGAACTTCTGGTGACTTTCGGCCTGTCCTACCTCATCCTTGAATTGGTGCAACTCGTGTGGGGGCGCTCTACGGTGCCTTATGGCTTGCCCGAGCAACTGCAAGGCCCGCTCTTCTCGCTGTACGGCACGCAGTTTCCCAAGTCGCGCTCGTTCGTAATGCTGGTGGCCATGGTGATGCTGGTGTCGGTGTGGTTGCTGCTCACACGCACCCGCATCGGTCTGGTGATCCAGGCGGCGCTCAAGTATCCCGAAATGGTCCAGGCACTGGGCCACAACGTGCCGCGTGTGTTCATGCTGGTGTTTGGCGGTGGCGCTGCCCTTGCCGGGCTGGCTGGCGTCATTGGCGGCAACACCTACATCACCGAACCGGCCATGGCCGCTTCGGTGGGCTCCATCATCTTTGTGGTGGTGGTGGTGGGCGGCATGGGATCGCTGGCGGGGGCTTTTCTTGCATCGCTGCTCATCGGTCTGGTGCAAACCTTTGCCGTGGCACTGGACTACTCGCTCATCCATGTCTTCAAGGCAGTGGGTGTGGCAGTGACCGACCAGACCTTCGGCTATCCGTTGCTCAAACTCACGATCTCCCAGGTGGCGCCCATCTTGCCTTACCTGTTCCTCGTGCTGATCCTGATCTTCCGCCCCAAGGGCCTTCTGGGCACGCGGGAGGACTGATGCCATGAATTCCACTACAACAACCACCATGGCCGATTCGGGCGCTACGTCCTATTACCGCTTCAAGCCCTTCAATGTGGGCCGGGTCATCATCTGGACGCTGTTCGCCGCCATGCTCATCGTTGCACCCATGGTGTTTCGCAGCAGCTTGGCGCTGACGATGCTCTCGCAGATCGGCTACCTCATCATCATCTGCCTGTCCTACAACATCCTGCTGGGACAGGGCGGCATGCTGAGCTTTGGGCATGCTGTGTACACCGGCCTGGGCTCCTTCATCGCAATCCACGCAATGAACATGGCCACGAAGGGGACGGTTCCGATTCCGCTGGTATTGATTCCGCTGGTCGGGGGCCTGGCTGGAGCGTTCTTCGCCATCTTGCTCGGCTTTGTCACCACCAAAAAATCCGGCACCACGTTCGCCATGATCACGCTAGGTATTGGTGAACTGGTCGCGTCCATGGCGCTGATGTTTCCCGAGTTCTTCGGCGGCGAGGGCGGTATCACCACAGACCGTGTTTACGGAAGCGCGTTTTTCGGCATGAGTTTTGGCCCGGCCATTCAGGTGTACTACCTGATCGCGGTGTACTGCTTTGTCTGCACAGCCGCGATGTTTGCCTTTACGGGCACACCTCTGGGGCGCATTCTCAACGCTGTGCGCGACAACCCGGAGCGCGTGGAATTCATCGGCTACAACACGCAGCGCGTTCGGTACTTCGCTTTCATCATTGCAGGCTTTTTTGCTGGCATTGGCGGCGGGCTGGCCACGATCAACTTCGAGATCGTCACTGGCGCTGATAGCCTGAGCGTGATCCGTTCGGGCGGCTACCTGCTGTTCACCTTCCTGGGGGGGGCCACGTTCTTCTTTGGGCCCATCATTGGTGCGGTGTTGCTGGTGCTGGCGTCGGTGCTGTTGTCTGAGCTGTCGATGGCCTGGCTGCTGTATCTGGGCCTCGTGTTCCTGTTCATGGTTATGTATGCGCCCGGCGGCATTGCCAGCCTGATCATGATGAACCTGCGCCTGGCCAAGTACGGCAAGCTGCGCCCGCTTTGGGGCTCGTACCTGGCTCTGGGTGGCTCCGCCCTGGTGGGCGTGATGGGCGCGGCCTGCATGATCGAGATGACCTACCACCTGCAGCTCAACGCGGCCCTCGGGTCTGAATTGAAGTTTCTGGGGGCCACGCTCAATGCCAAGGGCTTTACCAGCTGGTTTGGCGCCATCTTTGTGATGGTGACGGGCTTTGCCTTGTTCGAGCTCTGCCGCCGCCAATTCTTGCGTCAGTGGAGCACGATCCAGGAAGAGATTGAACATGAAATCAAGCGTGGGGAGGTGCTGTAAAAATGGCGGCTGACAACGCAACCTATGCCCTCGAACTGCGTGATCTACGCAAGAGTTTTGGCAAGACAGAAATCATCCGGGGAGCCAACCTGGTGGTGGCACCCGGCGAACGTGTGGCCATCATCGGGCCCAATGGGGCAGGCAAATCTACGCTGTTCAATCTGATCAGCGGGCGCTTTGCGCCCACCAGTGGCGATGTGATCCTGAACGGCCAGCGCATCAACGGCCTCGCTCCGTATGAGATCAATCGCAAGGGGCTATCGCGCAGTTTCCAGATCACCAACATCTTTCCCAAGCTGTCTGTGTTTGAGAACCTGCGCTGCGGTGTGCTGTGGAGCATGGGCTACAAGTACACGTTCCTGCGGTTCCTGTCGAACCTGCACGACGCCAATAATCGCGCGAAAGAGCTGATGGAAATGATCAAGCTCGACAAGAAACGGGACACGCTGGCGATGAACCTCACCTATGCCGAACAGCGGGCGCTGGAAATCGGCATCACCATTGCAGGTGGCGCCAACGTGATCTTGCTGGACGAGCCCACCGCGGGCATGAGCAAGAGCGAAACAACGCGCTTCATTGGCCTCATCAAAGAGGTGACGGAAGGCCGCACGCTGCTCACCGTCGAACACGACATGGGCGTGGTGTTTGGCCTGGCCGACAAGATCGCCGTGGTGGTGTATGGCGAGGTGATCGCTTTTGATACCCCGGACAAGGTGCGTGCCAATGCGCGTGTGCAGGAGGCCTATCTGGGATCGGCAGTGGCCGACGAACAGAGCGGGGGACACTGACTTATGCTGAAAATCGAAAACCTACACGCCTACTACGGCAAGAGCCATGTGCTGCATGGCGTCACGTTCGACATTCAGCCGGGCGAAATTGTGGCCTTGCTGGGCCGCAACGGTTCGGGCCGCTCCACCACCGCCAAAGCCATCATGGGGCTGGTGGACTGGGAGGGCACCGTGCAATGGAAAGGGCAAGAACTCAGCGGCAAAAAAGCCTATGAAATTGCCCACCTGGGCCTTGGCTACGTGCCAGAAAGCCGCGACATCTTCCCCAACCTGACGGTGCACCAGAATTTGCTGCTGGGCCAAAAGGGCAATGGCAAAGGCAGCCGCTGGACGTTTGACGACATGTACGAGCTGTTTCCGCGCCTCAAGGAGCGCCAGCACACCGAGGCGGGCGTGATGTCTGGCGGCGAGCAGCAGATGCTGACCCTGTGTCGCACGCTGATGGGCGACCCGGATCTCATCATCATCGACGAGCCCACCGAAGGCCTGGCGCCCAAGATTGTGGAGCTGGTGGGCCAGTATCTGCAGACCATCAAGGGTCGTGGTATCTCGGTGTTGCTGATCGAGCAAAAGCTCACCATCGCCATGAAGATCTCTGACCGCGCGCTGGTCATGGGGCACGGTGCCATCGTGTTCCAGGGCACGCCTGACAGCCTGCGGGCCGACAACTACATCCGCAAGGAGTGGCTGGAGGTATAGCAGGGCGATCCCCCTGAGGCGCTGCGCGCCTTCCCCCTTCTCTCGAATCGCTGCGCGATTCGGGAAGGGGGACGCAGTCAGCGCGGCGGGGCGGCCCTTGCGCGGCTGCCCTGGCCCTGGCCGCGCCAGTTTCGCAAGCCGCGCGTTTGGCAGAGGCCTCAAAACCTCGCTTCAGCGGCGGTTCATAGAGGAGCCTCGAACTACTGCAGCGCCTTGATTTGCTTGGCGGATCGCCGTCTAAAAGGGGCTGTGTCAAACCCCCTTGTCCCGCCCGGGACAAATTGACACGCCAAACGGGTTTGAAGTCTCTACAATAAAAACGCACGATCGTTCTTTTTCACTTTCCAAGGAACAACAGCACCATGACCGCTGAATACAAAGTCCACGGCTCCGTTGCCGTGATCACCATGGCCAACCCTCCTGTCAATGGACTTGGCTTGGCGACCCGCCAAGGCATCGTGGACGGCCTCGGCCGTGCCAATGCCGATGCAGCGGTCACTTCCATCGTCATCACCGGAGCGGGCGGTGCGTTTTCCGGCGGGGCCGACATCAAGGAGTTCGGCACCGACAAGTCGTTGCAAGAGCCCAACCTGCTGTCGGTGATCGCCGCCATCGAGAACTCTGCCAAGCCCGTCGTGGCTGCCATGCACAGTGTCGCCATGGGCGGTGGGCTGGAGCTTGCCCTGGGCTGCCATTACCGCATTGCGGCGCCCGGTTGCTCGATTGCACTGCCGGAAGTCAAGCTGGGCCTGATCCCCGGCGCCGGTGGCACGCAACGCCTGCCCCGCGTGATTGGCGTTGAAGCTGCACTGAACCTCATCGTGAGCGGCGAGTCCGTCAAGAGCGAAATGATCGGCGCCGTGCCCGGCCAGAAGCTGTTCGACAAGATGGCTGCATCGGCTGAGTCGCTGGCTACCGAAGCCCTGGCGTTTGCCCAGAGCGTGGCCGACGCCCGTCCGCTGCCCCTGGTGCGCAACTTCCCTTGCAAGCACCCCGAAGGCGACGCGTACTTCCAGTTCGCGCGCAACATGGTCAAAGGCATGGCCAAGAACTTCCCTGCGCCCGCCAAGTGCGTGGACGCCGTGGAGGCCGCCACCAAGAAGAA
This sequence comes from Acidovorax sp., assembly GCA_030692685.1. Lineage (GTDB taxonomy): Bacteria > Pseudomonadota > Gammaproteobacteria > Burkholderiales > Burkholderiaceae_C > Acidovorax. The sequence goes on from JAUXZO010000010.1 coordinate 54,212, forward strand.
GTTTGCCGAAGGCATGCTGGTCGAGCGCGAGATTTTCATCAACCTGATGTGGACCGCTGAGTCGCGCGCACTGCGCCATCTGTTCATGGCAGAGCGCGCCGCCTCCAAGATTCCGGATGTGCCGTCCGATACCCCCAAGCGCGACATCAAGCAAGTCGGCGTGATCGGTGCCGGCACCATGGGCGGCGGCATCTCGATGAACTTCCTGAACGCGGGTATCCCCGTCAAGATTCTGGAAATGAAGCAAGAAGCCCTGGACCGCGGCATCGCCACGATCAAGAAGAACTACGAAGCCCAGGTCAAAAAGGGCAAGCTCAAGCAGGACAAGTATGACCAACGCATGGCCCTGCTGACCACGACGCTGAGCTATGACGACTTCAAGGACTGCGACCTCATCATCGAGGCCGTGTTTGAAGAAATGGGCGTCAAGGAAGCCGTCTTCAAACAACTGGATGCCGTGGCAAAGCCCGGCGCCATCCTGGCGTCCAACACCTCCACGCTCGACGTAGACAAGATCGCTGCCTTCACCAAGCGTCCGCAGGATGTGGTCGGCATGCACTTCTTCAGCCCCGCCAACGTGATGAAGCTGCTCGAAGTGGTGCGCGGCAAGGACACCGCCAAGGACGTGCTGGCCACCGTGATGGCCATTGGCAAGAAGATCAAGAAGACCTCGGTGGTCTCAGGTGTGTGCGATGGCTTCATCGGCAACCGCATGATCGAGCAGTACAGCCGCCAGGCGGGCTTTTTGCTGGACGAAGGCTGCACGCCCCAGCAGGTGGACCGCGCCGTCGAGAAGTTCGGCTTTGCCATGGGCCCATTCCGTATGGGCGATTTGGCTGGCAACGACATTGGCTGGGCCATCCGCAAGCGCCGCGCCACCGAGCGTGCCGACATGAAGTACAGCCGCACCGCCGACAAGCTGTGCGAGCTGGGCCGCTTTGGCCAGAAGACCGGTGCAGGCTGGTACGACTACCAGGCCGGCAAGCGCGACGCGATCCCGAGCGATCTGGTCAACAAGATGATCGAAGACCACCGCAAGGAGCTGGGCATCACGCCGCGCAAGATTTCTGACGAAGAGATCGTGCAGCGCCTGGTGTTCTCGCTGGTCAACGAAGGCGCGCACATTCTGGAAGACGGTATCGCCAGCAAGTCCGGCGATATCGACATGGTGTACCTCACGGGTTATGGCTTCCCCATTCACCGTGGTGGCCCCATGCACTACGCCAGCGAGGTGGGACTGTTCAACGTGGTGCAGGCCATGGACCGCTTTGCCAAGAACCCGCTGGATGACGCCGAGTTCTGGAAGCCCGCTCCGCTGCTGGCCAAGCTGGCCGCTGAAGGCAAGTCCTTCCAATAAGCCGCAAGCGCGCACCTATCTACCGAATACAAGGAATTCACATGACCTCCGCAGTGATTGTTTCCACCGCCCGCACCCCGCTTGCCAAGAGCTGGAAGGGTTCCTTCAACATGACGCACGGCGCCACCCTGGGCGGCCATGCCGTGCAGCACGCTGTGCAGCGCGCGGGCATTGACGGCGCTGACGTGGACGACGTCATCATGGGCTGCGCCACGCCCGAAGGCGCCACCGGCAGCAACATCGCGCGCCAGATCGCGCTGAAAGCGGGCCTGCCCATCACGGCATCCGGCGTCACCGTCAACCGCTTTTGCTCGTCCGGTCTGCAGACCATTGCCATGGCTGCCCAGCGCATCATCGCGGGCGAAGCCGATGTGTATGTGGCGGGTGGTGTCGAAAGCATCTCGTGCGTGCAGCAAGAGATGAACCTGCACATGATCCAGGACCTGGCCCTGGCCAAGCAAAAGCCCGAGATCTATTGGAGCATGCTGCAGACCGCCGAACAAGTGGCCAAGCGCTACAACATTGGCCGCGACGCCATGGACGAATACGGCGCTGCCAGCCAGCAAAAGGCCTGCGCCGCGCAAGCGGCTGGCTTGTTCGATGCTGAAATCGCACCCATCACCGTGACAGCCGGTATTGCTGACAAGACGCTGGGTTTGATCACCAAACAAGTCACGGTGAGCAAGGACGAAGGCACGCGCGAAGGCACCACGGTAGAAGCCATCAGCGGCTTGCGCTCTGCACTGCCCGGTGGTTTGATCTCTGCCGGCAACGCCAGCCAGTTCTCCGACGGCGCCGGTGCCTGCGTGGTGGTGAGCGAAGAGTACGCCAGCAAGAAGGGCTTGAAGCCCCTGGGCCGTTTCCTCGGTTTTGCCGTGGCGGGCTGCGAGCCTGACGAAATGGGCATTGGCCCCGTGTTTGCCGTGCCCAAGGTGCTGAAGAAGCTCGGCCTCACCGTGCAGGACATCGACCTGTGGGAGCTGAACGAAGCTTTTGCCGTGCAGGTGCTGTACTGCCGCGACAAGCTGGGCATCCCGGCTGATCGCCTGAACGTGAACGGCGGCGCCATCGCTGTGGGCCACCCCTACGGTGTGTCTGGCCAGCGCCTCACAGGCCATGCGCTGATCGAAGGCAAGCGCCGCGGTGCCAAAAAGGTGTGCGTGACGATGTGCATTGGCGGCGGCATGGGCGCTGCGGGCATTTTCGAAGTGTTCTAAGCCTTGAACCAAAGATCGTGAACACGTTCTGAAAGCCTCGACGGCGCGAACCGCTGTCGGGGCTTTTTTTGTGGACTCCTGTTTCAATAGCTGCTAGCGCTTGCTGCATAAGCGCTAGAGGCACTTTAGGCTTGTAATTTTATGAACCTGCGCCCCACCGTTGATTTTTTGCTGTACCAATGGCTGCATGCCGACAAGCTGCAAGACCGCACTCGCTTTGCCGATCACTCGCGCGAAACTTTTGATGCCGTGATCGACACCTGCGAGCGCATTGCGCGCGAGAAATACGCACCTTTCAATCGCACGGTCGATACGCAAGAGCCGCACTTTGACGGCGAGAAGGTGACGCTGCCGCAGTGCACGCACGACGCGCAAAAGGCGTATGCGGCCTCCGGCATGCTCAGCGCCGCGCAGGACTACGACATCGGCGGTATGCAACTGCCTTACACGGTCGAGGCGGCGGCCAACAGTTTTTTTGCGGTAGCGTCGATCAGCATGGGCTCGGGCCTGCTCACGGTGGGCAACGCCAACCTCTTGATGGTGCACGGCACAGAGGCGCAGCAGAAGGTGTTTGCGCTCAACGAATTTTCGGGCCGCTTCTCCGGCACCATGTGCCTGTCGGAGCCGCAGGCAGGCTCGTCGCTCAGCGATGTGGCCACGCGCGCTGTGCCCGACGGCGAGGGGTTTGAAAATGACCCGCTCGGCCCGCGCTACCGCCTCAAGGGCAACAAAATGTGGATCTCGGCCGGTGAGCATGAATTGACCGAGAACATCATCCACCTGGTGCTGGCAAAGATTCCCGGCCCCGACGGCAAGCTGGTGCCGGGCACCAAAGGCATCTCGCTGTTCATCGTGCCCAAGAAGATGGTGGACACCGAGGGCCAACTGACCGGCGTGCGCAACGACGTGGCGCTGGCGGGTCTTAACCACAAGCTCGGCTGGCGCGGCACCACCAACACGCTGCTCAACTTCGGCGAAGGCAAGTACCCGGTGGACGGTCAGGCGGGCGCCGTGGGCTACCTCGTGGGCCAGGCCGGCAAGGGCCTGCACTGCATGTTCCACATGATGAACGAGGCGCGCATCGGTATTGGCATGGCGGCGACCATGCTGGGCTTGGCGGGCTACTACGCCAGCCTGGACTACGCCAAGAACCGCCCCCAGGGCCGCCCGGTGCAAGGCCCCAAGGACAAGGACGCCGCTGCCGCCGTGGTCAAGGACGTGGCCCAACCACAGGTGCGCATCATTGAGCACACCGACGTCAAGCGCATGCTGCTGGCCCAAAAATCGTATGGTGAGGGCGCGCTGGCGCTCAACCTGTTCTGCGCGCGCCTGGTGGACGAGCAGGCCACGGGCGATGCAGCCGCTGCGGATGAAGCCCGCTTGCTGCTGGAGGTGCTGACGCCCATCGCCAAGAGCTGGCCCAGCGAATGGTGCCTGGAGGCCAACAGCCTGGCCATCCAGATCCACGGCGGCTATGGCTACACGCGTGACTTCCCGGTGGAGCAGTACTGGCGCGACAACCGCCTGAACATGATTCACGAGGGCACGCATGGCATCCAGGCCATGGATCTGCTGGGCCGCAAAGTGTTGATGGAAGGTGGGCGCGGTCTGCAATTGCTGGCCGGGCGCATCAACGCCACCATCGAACGCGCCATCCAGGTGCCCGAACTGGCCGCGCATGCCAACGCATTGGGCAGCGCGCTGCAGCAGGTGGGTGCTGCCACCAAGGCCGCCTGGGCCACCGGCCAGCCTGCCGATGCACTGGCCAACGCCGTGCCCTACATGCAGGCCTTTGGCCACATGGTGCTGGCGTGGGTGTGGCTGGACGTGGCGCTGGCCACGCTGCACGCCGATGCACCGATGGCCCAACCCGCCAGCGTCGGGCGTATGGGCGCCATGCGCTTTTTCTTCCACTACGAGTTGCCCAAGATCGGCGCCTGGCTGCAGGTGGTGAGCGCCCGCGATGCCACGTGCGCAGCTTTCCCTGAAGAGGCGTTTTGATGACGACCGCACAAAAGCTGCAGCGCATGCACAAACTCATCTGGGTGCTGATTTATGGCGGCTTGCTGGCGCTGGTGCTGGGCATCGCGACGGCGCGCACCGATGAGGCCATCGGCTGGAGCCTGATGGTGGTGGGCGGCATTGTGGCTGCCGCAGGCGTGGTGTTGATTGGCGTGCGGGCACGCCTGAAGCCCGACACCGGCAACTGATCCGCTGCACCGGCGCATCGACCGACGCGGCGGCGACACAATGGCTCCGCGTTGCGTCGCACAATGATCCATTGATAGGTCGATAGGTCGATAGGTCGATTAGGTGGATAGGTTGATTGACCGGGTGCGGGTTTCTGCATCCGCCGAACCGGCCATCCATTCCCGCCATAAATTCTGAAGGAGACACAAACCATGACACGCACCATCCAACAACTGTTTGACCTGACGGGCAAGACCGCCCTGGTGACTGGCGGCTCGCGCGGCCTGGGCCTGCAACTGGCGCATGCGCTGGGCGAGGCGGGCGCCAAAATCGTGCTGAGTTCGCGCAAGGCGTCTGACCTGGAAGAGGCCACTGCCGACCTGCAGGCCGCTGGCATCGATGCGCGCTGGATCGCCGCCGACTGCTCCAATGAGGCCGACATCCGCCGCCTGGCCGACGAAACGCTCGAGCGCTTGGGCCACGTGGACATTCTGGTGAACAACGCAGGCGCAGCCTGGGGCGCCCCGGCCGAGGACCACCCCGTGGAAGCCTGGGACAAGGTGATGAACCTTAATGTGCGCGGCTACTTCATCTTGAGCCAGCACATCGCCAAACACAGCATGATTGCTCGGCGCAGCGGCAGCATCATCAACGTGGCGTCCATCGCCGGCCTGGGCGGCAACCCCAAGGGCATGAACACCATTGCTTACAACACCTCCAAGGGCGCGGTGATCACCTTCACCCGCGCGCTGGCGGCTGAATGGGGCGCATACAACATCCGTGTCAACGCGATTTGCCCGGGCTTTTTCCCCAGCCGCATGACAGTCGGCACGTTGAAGGCCATGGGCGAAGAAGCACTGGCCGCACATGCGCCGCTGGGCCGCCTTGGCGACGACGAAGATTTGAAGGGCTTGTGCGCGCTGTATGCGTCGGACGCGGGCAAGCACATCACCGGCCAGTGGCTGGCTGTTGATGGCGGTGTGAGCATAGTCACCGGCGGCTAGACAACAGCGGCGTCAGGGGCGGGCTGCGTTAGCTATGCTCGCCTTTTTGTTTTGAATACCGGAGTTGCCCTTGCTGAAATTTGGCGTCGAGATCCCCTTTGTCAGCCACCTTGGCTTCACGCTGCACCGCATGGAAGGCGGTGAGTCTGAGTTGCGCTACGAAGCCAAGCCCGAGCACCTGAACTCGTTTGACGTGACCCACGGCGGCGCGACCATGACGCTGCTGGACGTGACCATGGCCACGGCCGCGCGCAGCGACACGCCGGACATGGGTGTGGTCACCATCGAGATGAAGACCAGCTTCATGCAGGCATCGCGCGGGCCGCTGGTGGCCAAGGGGCGGCTGATCCACCGCACGGCCACGATGGCATTTACCGAAGGCACGGTGTTCGACGCGCAGGGCAAGGTGTGCAGCCACGCCACCGGCACATTCAAGTACGTGCGGCGCCTGCCGGTCGATGGGCGCAATGTGAATGACCTCAAGGTCATCTCTACCGATTGAGCCTAAGTTTTAAGCCAAATGGGCCTCTAGCGCTTGATTTATAAGCGCTAGTAGCTATTAATTTAATAGTAACTATTTTTGAAGGAGCCTCCCATGCCACGCAATCAACAGATCGTCCTCGACAACCGCCCTCAGGGCGAAGCCGTTGCCAGCAACTTCAAGCTGGTGGCTGTGGACACCCCCGCGCTCAAGGACGGCGAGGTGCTGGTGCGCCACCACTTTCTCAGTCTCGACCCCTACATGCGCGGCCGCATGAACGAGAGCAAGAGCTACGCCGCATCGCAAGGGCTGGGCGAAGTCATGATCGGCGGCACCGTGGGCGAGGTGGCCGAGAGTAGCCATCCCAAATACGCCGTGGGCGACAAGGTAGTGGGTATGGGCGGCTGGCAGGAATACAGCGTGGTCGACGGCAACGCCGTCGGCGCTCTGCGCAAGGTGGACACCACCCACGTGCCGCTGTCGCACTACCTGGGCGCCGTGGGCATGCCCGGCGTGACGGCCTGGTATGGGCTGGTCAAGATCATCAACCCCAAAGAGGGCGAGACCGTGGTGGTCAGCGCCGCCACTGGCGCTGTGGGCAGCGCGTTTGCCGCGTTGGCCAAGGCGCGCGGCTGCCGCGTGGTCGGCATTGCAGGTGGCCCGGACAAGTGCAAATACGCAGTCGAAGAACTGGGCTTTGACGTGTGCATCGACCACCGTGCGCATGGCGACCTCAAGTCCATGTCCAAGGCGCTCAAGGAAGCGTGCCCTAACGGCATCGACGGCTACTTTGAAAACGTGGGTGGCTACATCCTGGATGCCGTGCTGCTGCGCTCCAACGCCTTTGCGCGCATCGCCGTCTGCGGAATGATCGCGGGCTACGACGGCCAGCCACTGCCATTGCAGAACCCTGCGCTCATTCTCGTCAACCGCATGAAGGTCGAAGGCTTCATCGTCAGCGAACACATGGAAGTGTGGCCCGAGGCGCTGAAGGAACTGGGCACGCTCGTGGGCACCGGCAAGCTGCGCCCCCGCGAGACCGTGGCTGAGGGCATCGCCGCCGCGCCGGAAGCGTTTTTGGGCCTGCTGAAGGGCAAAAACTTCGGCAAGCAGCTCGTCAAGCTGATCTGACCATGAGCGTTGTGCCACCCACGCTGCGCTGGACCTGGGCCCGGTTCGACGACCTGGGTGTGCACGCGCTGCACGACGCGCTGGCGCTGCGCTGCAAGGTCTTCATCCTGGAGCAGGGCCCGTACCAGGACCCGGACGGGGCCGACAAACAATCGCACCACTTGCTGGGTTATGACGAGGCGGGTATTGCACAAGCCTGCCTGCGCGTGGCGGACCCGGGTGTGAACTACCCCGAGCCCTCCATCGGCCGTGTGGTCACCGCCAAAGAGGCGCGCGGCAACGGCACGGGCCGGGCGCTGATGCAGGAAGGCATTGCCCGCTGCCAGCAGGTGTGGCCCGGCCGCAGCATTCGCATCAGCGCGCAGGCCCATCTGCAGGCCTTTTACGGCAGCCTGGGATTTGTGGCCGTGTCGGACGAGTACCTCGAAGACGACATTCCCCATATCGAAATGTTGTGGAGTGCACCATGACCCTCGCCAGCCCTGCCGCTACGCATGACGTGTTCAACCAGAGCACACCGTGGGCAGATGTAAACCTGTTCACCACCAACCAGCCGCTGCAGGACGCGCTGCGCCTGCACGCCCCCAGCCTGCCTTTGGCGGGCCTGACGGCACTGGGCGCCGAGATGGGATCAGCCGAAATGTTGACCCATGCGCGCCTGGCCAACACCCACCCACCGCAATTGCGCACGCACGACCGTTTTGGCCACCGCACGGATGTGGTGGAGTTCCACCCCAGCTACCACGCGCTGCTCGGCGCCGCGCTGCGCCACGGTCTGCACGCCACGCCCTGGTCGCGCAAGGACGCCGCCCATGCACACATCGAGCGCGCCGCAGGCTTCATGCTGTTCACCGAAGCCGAGCCGTCGGTGCTGTGCCCCGTGTCGATGAGCTATGCCGTGACCCCGGCATTGCGAGGCAATTTGGCTGTGTGTGCGGACTGGAGCAAGGGTTTAGCCAGCACGCAGTACGACCCGCGCCTGGCGCTGTTCTCGCAAAAATCCGCGCTCACCATGGGCATGGGCATGACCGAGAAGCAGGGTGGATCGGACGTGCGCGCCAACACCACGCAAGCCGTCGCCGACGGTGAAGACGCCTGGGGCCCCCGCTACCGCATCACCGGCCACAAGTGGTTCTTCTCGGCGCCCATGTGCGATGCCTTTTTGATCCTGGCGCAGACACCCGGCGGTCTTACCTGTTTCTTTCTGCCGCGTGTGTTGCCTGACGACCGGAACGGCGTACTCAACAGCATTCACATCCAGCGTCTCAAGGACAAGCTGGGCAACCACGCCAACGCCAGTTCCGAGGTCGAGTTCATCGATGCCACGGCTTGGCGTGTGGGCGAAGAGGGCCGGGGCGTAGCGCAGATTCTGGAGATGGGCACCATGACGCGGCTGGACTGCGCCCTGGGCACCAGTGGCCTCATGCGCCAGGCGCTGAGCATCGCGCTGCACCACACGCGCCAGCGATCGGCCTTTGGCAAGAAACTCATCGACCAGCCGCTGATGCGCAATGTGCTGGCCGATCTTGCTCTTGAAAGTGAAGCGGCTACCGCTTTATCCATAAGGCTTGCAAGCTCTTTTGACCACAAAGACAAAAGCGAGCACGAGGCCATGATGGCCCGCCTGCTCACGCCCGTGGCCAAGTTCTGGGTGTGCAAACGCGGCAGCATGTTTGCGCAAGAGGCCATGGAATGCCTGGGCGGCAATGGCTATGTGGAAGAGGGCGGTGAGGGCGTGATGGCCCGCATCTACCGCGAGATGCCGCTCAACTCCATCTGGGAAGGCGCGGGCAACATCATGGCGTTGGACTTGATGCGCGCCGTGCGCCGGGCCGACACGGCTGCTGCGCTGGCTGCGGAATTGGCCCCGGCACGCGGCGCCCACCCTGCGCTTGACCGTCTGGCCGGTACGCTGCCCCTGCGCGTGGACGCCATGACCACCGAGGCCGAGGCCCGGCGTCTGGCGCAGGACGTGGCCCTGGCCGTGCAGGCGGCGCTGCTTCTGCGCAGTGCGCCCGGCGCCGTGTTTCGGGCCTTTTGCGATTCGCGCTTGGGCGGTGACTGGGGTTACGCTTTCGGCACGCTGGGCGCCGGGGTCAACCTGGATGTGCTGCTGGCCCGCGCCCTGCCGACATGAAGCTCCCCCTGAGTCGCTTCGCGCCTCCGTGCGCCCACCAGAGGCAGCCGCTCTTCGTTGCCGTCCAGGCCTGCGCAGGCAGGCCCGGAGCCGCGGCACTCAGCCCCTCTCTCGACTCGCTGCGCGAATCGGGAGGGGGACGCCCCCAGCGCGGCGGGGCGGCCCTTGCGCGGGGGCGCTGGCCTCGGCTGCGACATTTTCGTACGCTGTCGCCGATGCCAATCCCTGCGGACAACTGATACATCTTCGAGGAGAAACCCATGTCCCACCTTATCTTGCACCACTACCCCTCGTCGCCGTTCTCCGAAAAGATCCGCGCCATCCTGGGCTTCAAGCAACTGGCCTGGAAGTCCGTGATCATCCCTCGCATCATGCCCAAGCCCGATGTGCTGGCGCTCACGGGCGGCTACCGCAAGACACCGTTTCTGCAGATCGGCGCCGATATTTACTGCGACTCGGCCCTGATCTGCGATGTGCTGGAGCACGAGCAGCCCGAGCCTGTGCTGTACCCGCCGCATTTGAAGGGTGTGGCCCGCGTGTTTGCGCAGTGGGCCGACACCACGTTGTTCTGGGCCGCCATGGCCTACAACCTGCAGCCCAAAGGCGCGTCCGTGTTGTTTGCCAACTTGCCGCCACAGGCCGCCCAGGCCTTTGGTGAAGACCGCCGCGAAATGAGCGCGGGCATGCAGCGCCTGCGCCCGGCCGACGCTACCGCCGCCTACCGCTCGTACCTGCGCCGCATTGCGCACATGGTCGAAGAACACGAATTTCTGTTTGGCGCCGAGCCCTGCCTGGCGGACTTTGCGGCCTACCACCCGCTGTGGTTCACCCGCCAGTGTGTGCCGGTCATGGCCGACATCTTCACCAACACCCCGGCGGTGCTCGAATGGATGGACCGCATGGCTGCCCTGGGCCACGGCCGCATGGAGAAGTTCACCGCCGAAGACGCCATCACCGTAGCCGCGGGCCTGGACCCGCTGCCCCTGATGGACGACGTGTTCCAGGACGAGCACGGCATACCGCTCGGCACCCAGGTCACGATTGCCGCAGAGACCTTTGGCACCGAGCCCACCGAAGGCGAGCTGATTGCCGCGACCCGCACCCGTTACACCGTGCGCCGCACCGACCCGCGCGCGGGCACGGTCCACGTGCATTTCCCGCGCATTGGGTATGTGCTGCGCGCGGTAGCGTCCTGAAGGGGCGGGCTGACCAATCATCTCGCACGACTCGCCCATATCACGTCCCACAGCGTCTCGCCGCATCAACCCATCCCCCTAACCGTTCGGGCTGAGCCCGTCGAAGCCAGGGCGCTACTCGACAAATGCCGTTCGACAAGCTCAGGGAGAACGGGTCAAGAGGCGTTCATGGCGAACGCCTCCACCGATCAACAAGACCACTGACAACCCCAAGGAGACAAAACCATGATCGATAACTTTTCCGGCAAAACCGCCGTACTCACCGGCGCAGGCTCCGGCTTTGGCCTCGAGTGCGCGCGCATCGGTGCCCGTCTGGGCATGAACCTGGTGCTGGTCGATGTGCAGCAGGACGCGCTGGACGCCGCCACTGCCGAGATGCAAGCCGCCGGGGCCCAGGTGCTGGCGCGCAAGGTCGATGTATCGAACGCGGCCCAGATGGAGCAGTTGTCCATCGACGTGGAGCAGCGCTTTGGCGCGCCGCACCTCGTGTTCAACAACGCAGGCGTCGGCGCGGGCGGGCTGGTGTGGGAAAGCTCGGTGAAAGACTGGGAATGGGTACTGGGTGTGAACGTGATGGGCGTAGTGCACGGCGTGCGCCTGTTCACGCCCATGATGCTGGCCGCCGCCAAAAAAGACCCCGCCTGGCGCGGCCACATCGTTAACACTGCCAGCATGGCGGGCTTGGTGAATGCTCCCAACATGGGCGTCTACAACGTCAGCAAGCATGCCGTGGTCAGCCTGTCGGAGACGCTGTACCAAGACTTGGCGCTGGTGACTGACCAAGTCAGCGCCAGCGTGTTGTGCCCCTTCTTTGTGCCCACGGGCATCAGCCAGAGCCACCGCAACCGTCCCGGCGAACTGGCCTCCAACAATCCCACCAAGAGCCAGCTCATTGGCCAGGCCAATAGCAGCAAGGCCGTAGGCAGCGGCAAGGTCACGGCTGCCGAGGTGGCACAAAAAGTGTTCGACGCCGCCGCGCAAGGCCAGTTCTACATCTACAGCCACCCCAAGGCCATCGCGTCGGTGCAGACGCGCATGGAAGACATCATGCTGATGCGCAACCCTAGCGACCCGTACGCGGCTAAACCCGAACTGGGCGAACAGCTCAAGGCGGCACTGCGGGCCGACTGACTGCCACGACGGTCATGGCGGCCATGACGGCGATGGCGGTATTTGGAAAAAATGTGAGTCAATTTGGCCTCTAGCGCTTATCCAGTAAGCGCTGGCAGCTATTAGATACATAGTAAATGCCATTGCCCCTAACCTCCGTAACCCCCGTGCCTGACGCAACCGCAAAGGGGCACGGCCATGCGCTGTTCGACACGGCCATCGGCACCTGCGCCATTGCCTGGGGACCCGGCGGAATTGTGGCGGTGCAGTTGCCTGAGGCAGATGCCCACGCCACGCAGGCGCGTTTGCTGCGCAACGTTTCGCCGCATTGCGCCGGTTCTGCACAGCCGCCGCCCGCAGTGCGCAGCGCTGTCGACGGCATCCAGGCGCTGCTCATCGGGCAGCCACGCGACCTGTGCGAAGTGCCGCTCGACTTGTCTGGTGTTTCGCCGTTTCACCAGCAGGTGTACGCCATTGCGCGGGCCATCCCGCCGGGCAGCACGCGCACCTATGGCGAAGTGGCCCAGCAGATTGGCAGCAAGGGCCTGTCGCGTGCTGTGGGGCAGGCGCTGGGGCTGAACCCGTTCGCGCCTGTGGTGCCGTGCCACCGGGTGCTTGCGGCTGGCGGCAAGACCGGCGGGTTCTCCGCCGGGGGCGGGGCGGTCACCAAGCTGCGCATGCTGGAGATCGAGGGCGCCTGCCTGGGCGGCACATTGCCCCTATTCGGGTAGGCCCGGTTGCATTAAATCGTAATTTCTGTTTACAGCCGTGCATTGTGTGCGGCAGCGAACAGACCCTGCAAACGGCTCGCTTGTACAAGAACATCAGAGCGTTGCTGTCCGTCAGCGGCGCAGTTCATTTGTACTTAGGAGTCGCCCATGTCCCGTTCACCCGATTTTTGCTCTGCATGGGACACCTCATGCGCGGGGCAACCAGCCGATGTGTCGTTGACGGAGTTGTCGACGCTCGGTGACCATCTGGCGCATTGCGGCGCTGTGCGCGGGCCGCTCGATACCTTTTTGGCGGGTGCAGGTCTGCTGCAGGCCTTGGTGGCTGAACATGTGGTGACGGTGGCGCTGTTGGTCACGCTGGTGGTGGGTGCTGTATCCCTGGTCGCTTAGGCGTGGCGCGGATGGGGTTGCGCGCGCAGTGGCCATGGGTGCCCGCTGCGATGGACCGCATGCTGGATGCCCGGGTCGGCCCGGTGCTGGAGCCGTTGCGGGCTGAAGTTTTTGGTATTGGGCGGTTTGAGGAGCATGGCCGCCACTTGGGGGCATCGCACGATGCAGGCAAGGCGCCGTTTGGACGCACCACGTTTTACCCCCGTCTGCAGAGCAACATTCGCGCTCTGCGTGCGTCCTATCACTACATCTTTGACGCACCGCACGACGACCACCCCAACAGCCCAGCAGCCGAATGGCTGTTTGACAACTTTCACCTCATCGAAGGCCAGCTCAAGGAAATCCGAGCCGGGCTCCCGCCACGGTACTACCGCTCGTTGCCTCTTTTGCAAAACGCGCCGCTGGAGGGGTTGCCGCGTGTGTACGGCGTGGCATGGTCGTTTGTGGCCCACACCGACAGCGCATTTGACGAGTCGCTGCTGGTGCACTTTCTCAATGCTTACCAGGGCACTCGCGAGCTGAGCCAGGGCGAGCTGTGGGCGCTGCCCACAACCTTGCGGGTGGTGCTGATTGAAAACCTGCGGCGTCTGGCCGAACGCCTGGCCAGCCACAAGGCTGCTCAAGACCTTGCCAGCCTTTGCGCCACCCATTGCAAGGACCTGACCCTGCCCGCACTGCAAGCCGCATGGGCAGCCCTGGAACGGCGCGGCGTGGGATCCGTGTTTGTGGTGCACCTGGCGCAGGCCATGGCAGGACGGCGAGCGCTGGGTGGGCACGCACAGGGTTTTCTGCCGGTGCAACTGTGGCTGCAAACGGCGGTGCCCGACCTGGTCGCATTGCAAACCCGCCAACAGATCGATCAGGCCGCAGACCAGCTCAGCATGGGTAACGCCGTGACGGCGTTGCGCTTGATTGGCGCGGCCGATTGGTCTGACATCATCGGAGAGACCAGCCTGGTGCTGCGCGTGATGCTGCAGTCGCCCGTCTTTGCAGCCGAAGACGAGGCCACCCGCAACACCACGCTGCATGGCATCGAACGCCTGTCGGCCCACAGCGGGCGTGGCGAGACAGAGGTGACACAGGCGCTGCTTGCACGCATGACCGGAGCCACAGAAGCGGCCGCTCTGGCAGGGTACTGGCTGCAGGGCGCGGGGCGCGCGCAGCTGGAGCAAACCCTCGGCGCAAGACGCCACACCACCGATGCAGTAGCGGTGTGGCGCTCTGCCGTGGCGTTGTCACGCGTGCCGATGTATCTGGGCGCGTTGGCGGTGGGCACCCTGGGATTGCTGGCGTGGCTGGTGGCCCCACTGTGGGGAAGTACGGCGTGGCAAGACGCGGGTGCGCTGGCTTGGCTGAGCGCTGGTGTGGTGGCGGCTCTGCTGTTGTTGCCGTTGTCCGAAATCGTGGTGGCGGTGGTCAATCGGCTCATCGGCGAATCCGTCAAACCCACCTACATGCCACGCTACCTGCTTCCGGCAGGCATCCCGCACACAGCGCGCACCCTGGTGGCGATACCCGCCATGCTCAGCAGCACAGGCACGGTCACACGCCTGGTGCACCGCTTGCACCTGCACTACCTGGCCAACCCCGAGCCGCAGGCTCAATTTGCTTTGTTGACGGATGGAGTCGACGCCAACACCGCCGACCTGCCCGACGACGCCGCGTTGCTCGCGCATGCGCAGGACTTGATGCATGCGCTGAACGCGCAGCATCCGCCAGATGCGGGCGCTCCGCTGCGTTTTGTGTTGCTGCACCGCGCCCGCACGTTCAGCCGCACCCAGCAGCAATGGATTGGCTGGGAGCGAAAGCGTGGCAAGTTGGAGCAACTGGTGGCCGCGCTGGCCACGGGCGAGCAGGGCGCATTTTTTGACCTGGGCAAGCTGTCGCAGCTGGCGCCCTACACGCGTTATGTGCTCACGCTCGACAGCGACACCCAGCTGCCACCCGGCCGCCTGCGCAGCCTGGTGGGCGTGGCCGAGCACCCCGAGAACCAGCCCCGGCTGGATGCCAGCAACCAGCGCGTGGTGCAGGGGTACGGCATATTGCAGCCGCGTGTGCTGGCCCCGCTGCCGGCGCGCGCCACCACCTCGCTGTGGCAGTGGCTGTTTGCGGGCCAGCAGGGGCTGGACCCGTACAGCGCCATGACGTCCGACGTGTACCAGGACTTTTTTGCCGAAGGCAGTTTCACCGGCAAGGGCCTGCTGCACGTTGCCACCGTGCATGCGGTGTTGGGTGGTCGCTTGCCTGAAGACCAGGTGCTCAGCCACGATCTGCTCGAAGGCGCCCTGGCTCGCTGCGCGATGGTGAGTGATGTGACGCTGGTGGAGGCCGAGCCCGAACACAGCGACACCGCAGCCTCGCGTTTGCACCGCTGGACGCGGGGCGACTGGCAGTTGTGGCCGTTTTTGCGCCACGCCCATCGCTGGGGCATCGGCCCCATCCACCGCTGGAAGCTGCTGGACAACCTGCGCCGATCGTTGGTGGCCCCAGCGTCGCTGCTGCTGACGATGCTGGCCTTCATGGGTGTGGGTTTGCCGTTGGCGACGACCCTGTCCGTGGTGGTGGCTGCCTATGCAGCTGCACCCCTGATGGGTGCGCTGGCAGGCTGGGTGCCCAGCCGGTGGGGGCAGGTGGGCGTGCGTTTTGTGCACGAGGCCTCGGTCGATCTTTTGCGAGCGTTGGCCGCTGGCGTGTGGCACCTGGCGCTGCTGCCGCAGCAGGCGTGGTTGCTGGCCGATGCTGTGGTGCGTACCGTGCACCGGCAGGTGGTGAGCCGTCGGCGTCTGCTGGAATGGACCACCGCCGAGGCCGCGCAGAACGCCCTGAGCGCCAGCTTGCCCGCCACGTTGCGGCGGCACCTGATTGCGCCAGTGCTTGCGGTGGGTTGTGCCGTGGCGCTCTGGGGTTTGGGGCGGTACCTGGATGGGGGCGATTTGGGGCTGCTGACCGCTGCGCTACCGGTGCTGGTGCTGTGGGCATTGGCACCGCTTCTGGTGTGGTGCGCCAATCTCACCCGGCGCGGCGCGGATGCGCAACCGCTGGCCACGGAAGACCGCGAGCTGCTGGAGGGCGTGGCCCGCGACACCTGGCGGCTGTTTGAACGCTGTGTGGACGCGCAGAACCACCACCTGCCGCCCGACAACCTGCAAACCGCCCCCTACGAAATGCTGGCGCGCCGCACATCGCCCACCAACATCGGGCTGTATCTGCTGAGCACTGCATGCGCACGGCAGTTTGGCTGGATCGGCACCCAGGAGCTGCTGGAGCGGCTGGAGGCCACGCTGGCCACCTTGCGCACCATGGAGCGGCACCGCGGGCATTTCTTGAACTGGTACGACACCGAAACCGCGCTGCCCTTGCACCCGCGCTATGTGTCCACGGTAGACAGCGGCAACCTCTGCGCGCACTTGGTGGCCGTGGCGCAGGCGTGCAGCGCCTTGGCCCGGCAACCACTCGACCCGCAGGCGGGTGCGCTGGCCACGCGCGCTTCGCTGGCGCGGCTGCAACCGCATTGGGATGCGCTTGCGCAGGGCGCAACGGGTAGGGCACAACACCCGGCGCTCAGTCGCCTGCTGGACATGCACCCACCCGCTGCAGATCAGCTAGACGACGCCGCCGCGTTCCGCGCGCTGCTTGCGCAGGCGCAGGATGAACTGCGCCACATGGCAGTGCTGCGCAACCCAGCGGTCGTTCACACCCCGCCCACTGCGCGCGATGAGCTGCAGTGGCTGTTGGCCGACCACCTGGCCACCTTGCAGTCGGCCGACCGTGACGCCGTGGCTGCGCTGCACGGTGGTGCTGCGCAAGCGAGTGATCGCCTGATGGCCTTGGCCGCAGCCTTTGACGGCCTGGCGTGGCAAGCCGATTTCCGCTTTCTGTACCACCCCAAGCGCCATCTGCTGCATATCGGCTACCGGCTGGACGACCAGCAGCTTGACACGTCGTTTTATGACCTGCTGGCGTCCGAGTCGCGCACCACCAGTCTTTTTGCCATGGCCAAGGGCGATCTGCCCTTGCGGCACTGGGCCGCCTTGGGCCGCCCGTTTTTTGCCAATGGCTTTCATGCAGTACTGCGGTCGTGGTCGGGCTCGATGTTCGAATACCTCATGCCCACGCTGGTAACGGCAGAACCCTACGACAGCGCACTGAGCGAAGCAGGGCGTTCGGCCCTGCGGGAGCACGTGGCATTTGTGCAATGCATGAAGCGCGACATGGGCCTGGACGGGAATATTCCCTGGGGCATCTCCGAGTGCGCCTACGCAGGGCGCGATCACACCCTGGCCTACCAGTACGCCCCACAAGGTGTGCAGCGCCTGGCCCTGCGCCGGGCGCCCGTGGGCGAGTTGGTGATCGCACCGTATGCCACCGCCCTGGCAACGCAGGTGGATGTGGGCGCGGCGTGTGCCAACTTCCGCGCGCTGACTAGTCTGTCAGCGCGCGGACGCTATGGCTTTTACGAGGCGCTCGACTTTACGCCCGAGCGCCAGACCCATGGCGAGAAGTTCACGCTGGTCAGCACCTTCATGGCCCACCACCAGGGCATGACCCTTGTGGCGCTGGCCAATGTGCTGCTAGATGGCGTGGCACAGCGCTGGGGCGTGGCGCATGCGCGCATCGAGGCCATGCAGCCCCTGCTGCAGGAACGCGCCCCGCGCGAACTGCCTGCACTGGTGGTTACGCCACCGCGCCTGCTGCCCCATGCACGCCAGAAAAAGACTCCCGACCATGTGCGACCGGTGGTACCTGGCGCACAGGCGCTGGAGCCCACACACCTGCTCAGCAACGGGCGCTACAGCGTCACCCTGCGCGCCAATGGCGCGGGCTGGAGCCGCTGGCACCAGACGGGCATCAGCCGCTGGCGCGACGACGCGCTGCGCGATGCGCAGGGCAGTTTTCTGTATGTGCGCCAGGCAGACTCCAGCGTGCCGGCATCCATCACCAGCCACCCGGCGCCCGACGAACGCGCGGTGTACCACAGCATTTTTCACGCCGACCGCGTGTGTTTTGACGCGCTGTGGCCTGGTCTCAAGGCGCACACCACTGTATGGGTCAGCCCCGAAGACGACATTGAGCTGCGCAAGGTGGTGGTGAGCAACCTGGGCAGTGAGGTGATCGAGCTGGAGCTGATTTCAGCCCTGGACATCACACTGGCCACCCACGCGGCGGATGAGGCGCACCCTGCGTTTTCCAACCTGTTTGTGCAGGCCGAATGGCTCCCAGCGCAGCAGGCCCTGCGTTTTGTGCGCACGCCGCGACTGCACACCGAAACCACGCTGCAGGCGGCGCATTTTGTGGCCGATGCCGAAGGGCAGGTGCTGGGCTTGCGCTGTCAGACGGACAGACTGCTTTGGCTGGGGCGCAATCACACCCCTGCCCAGCCGTTGGCGGCACTCAGCCGGGTCCCCGATGTGCAGACCAAACTCGACACGGGTCTGGACCCGGTGGCCGCATTGGGGGTCATGCTGCGCATCGCGCCTGGCGCACAGGCCTGCGTTACCTTTGCCACTGCAGCGTCGCAAGACCCCGGCACGCTGTCGGCCATCATCGACAAGTACCGCCAACCCACCTATCTGGAGCGGGCATCGGCCATGTCGGCCACGCTGGCCAGCATTCAGTGGGCATCGCACCGCCCCCACCGCGACTACCTGCCCGCGTTGCAGGCCCTGACGACCGCGCTGGTGATGACCCTCCCCAAGCTTGATGGGTTCAACGCGGGCGTGCTTACAGCCCCCCCGTTGGTCCACCGGGTGTGCGACCGGCGCGTGTTGTGGCAGCTGGGTATTTCGGGTGACCGGCCCCTGGTGATGGTGATGGCGGGCTCGCCCCAGGGCATGGGCCTGCTGCGCACCATGGCGCAGGCCTTGCGTGAATGGGCGCGCGGTGGTGTGGCCTGCGACATGGTGGTGATAAGCACCGAGGCCCACTCGTACCAAATGCCGCTGCAACGCGAGCTGGCCCTGCTGCGCGAACACCACGACGCCGACCTGCAGACCCATTCTGGCCCGGCAGTGACCAGCTTTCGCGTGCTGCGGCTGGATGAGCTTTCCGTCCATCAGCTGGGCACCTTTGCAAGCCTGTCACGCATCACGCTTCAGGCGGATGGCCGCCCTTTGATGCATCAGGTCAAGGCCTTTGTTGCAGAGCAGGGCGCATGGATGAGCACGCCCTGGCGCGGTGGTGCCACCGACGAGGTGCGCACGCACCAGAGCAGCACGCGGGTGCTGGCGCCCGAGGGCCGCTTTGCACCTGTCACAGGAACCTTCGAGTTTGACGTGGCCACCGGGCTGCGTCCGCCGAAACCGTGGGTCAATGTGCTCGCCAACCCCCACTTGGGCGCGCAAGTGTCTGAAACCGGAGCAGGCAATACCTGGGCGCTGAACAGTCGGCTCAACCAGCTCACGGCGTGGTCCAACGACCCGGTGGCCGACCCACCCGCCGAATGGCTGCTGCTACAGGACCGCCGCACACGCGAAGTGTGGAGTCTTGCGCCATCCGCGTGGGGCGCTGGCGATGCGGTCTACCGCGTGGAGCATGCCCAGGGCACCACCACCATCAGCCACCGCCGCGGGGCGCTGGAGGTGGTGGTGCGCTGGTGTGTCGATCCGGTCACCGCCATCAAGCAAGTGCATGTGGTGGTGCGCAACCTGGGTGGACGGCGCGCGCACCTGCGCCTGGTGGGCATGGTGGAGTGGATGATGGGAGAAAAGCGCGGTGACCGCGCCACGCTGGCGACGGCGCCTTGTTTTGCGCCGTTGCCCGATGGCAGGCTGTTGGGCCTTTTGTGCACGCAGACGGAGGAAGCGGCCGGGTTCGGCGGTGGCTCGGCGTTCTTTTGCGAATCTTCGGCCGGTCCCGGGACGGATGACCGTGCCAACGAAAGCCTGGACTGGACCTGCGATCGCCGCGAGTTCTTTGATGCGCGGGGTGACCTGGTGCTGCCCTTGCAGATGGCGCAGCGCAGCGGTTTTGGATTGGACCCTTGCGCGGCCATGTCGCGCATGGTGACGCTGCGCGCGGGCGCATCGTTTGAGCGTGTGTACCTGATGGGATATGCACCCACTGAAACCGCTGCGCGTCAGTTGATGGCCGATGCGCTGGGCGTGGCGGCAAGCGCACGCGAAACCGCCACCATCGCCCACTGGAATGCACTGCTGGGCGCCACGCAGGTCACCACGCCCGACCCGTTGTTCGATGTAATGGTCAATCGCTGGTTGCTGTACCAGACAGTGGCTTCGCGCCTGTATGCCAAGGCGGGCTTTTACCAGGCGGGCGGCGCCACGGGGTACCGGGACCAGTTACAGGACACCATGGCCCTCACGTGGGCGCAGCCGGGCGCCTTGCGCGCGCAGATCGTGCTGTGTGCATCGCGCCAGTTCGAGGCGGGCGACGTGCAGCACTGGTGGCACAGCCCGGGCGGCGCGGGGGTGCGAACGCATTTTTCAGACGACCTGCTGTGGCTGCCATTTGTGTGCGCGCACTACCTGCAGCGCACGGCAGACAGTGCCTTGCTCAATGAGATGGTGCCATTTTTGGAGGGTTCTTCGATCCCGGAGGGCGCAGAAGACGTGTATGAAACGCCACGCACCAGCGCCAACACCGCCAGCGTGTACGAGCATGCCGCGCGGGCCATCGACCGCAGCCTTCGCACGGGTGTGCACGGCCTGCCACTGATGGGCGGCGGCGACTGGAACGATGGCATGAACCGCGTGGGCGATGGCGGTCGGGGAGAGTCGGTATGGCTGGCGTGGTTCTTGTGCGCCATCGTCAGCGACTGGATTCCCCTGGCACGCCAGCAAGGTGACCTGGCCCGCGTGCACCGCTGGGGTAACGCGTTGACCGGTTGGCGCGCTGCACTGGCCACCGAGGCTTGGGACGGCGACTGGTACAAACGCGCCTACTTTGATGACGGCACGCCCTTGGGCACACACACCCGCGACGAGGGACGCATTGACCTCATTGCGCAGGCCTGGGCCGTGCTGTCTGGCCAGGCAAGCCCCGAACGTCAGCGCCAGGCGATGGCTGCTGTCGAGTCGCACCTTGTCAACGCACCCGCGGGGCTCATTCAATTGCTGGCACCTGCATTGCGCCACGCGGAGCCCAGCGCGGGCTACATCCAGGCCTATCCACCAGGTGTGCGAGAGAACGGCGGGCAATATTCTCACGGGGGTGTCTGGGCGCTGATGGCGGCCGCTGCGCTGGCGGTGCAGGCGTCTCCCGGATTGTGTAAGGACGAAAAAGAGGCTTTGGATGACGTGCCGTACCGCTACTTCACCTACCTCAGCCCCGCACACCGCGCGCACCATGGCGTATGGGGCGCGTCGTATGGCGTGGAGCCGTACGTGATGGCCGCAGACGTTTACAGCCAGACACCCTATGTGGGGCGTGGGGGCTGGAGCTGGTACACCGGGGCCGCAGGCTGGCTGCACCGCGCGGCCGTGGAGTCGATTGTGGGATTGCAGATGCACGCCCACGAGCTGTGGTTTACGCCGTGTTTGCCGTCCCACTGGCCAGGTGTAGAGATCAGCCTGGTGCGGGCAGGGCGCACGCTGCGGTTCATCCTGGTGCGAATAGACGCCAGTGACTGGGAGGCCCGGCGCATGCCAATTAGCGCGCCCGCTGGTGCCCGTTGGCTGCAGGTGGACGAGCGACTGCGCTGGGCGGATGTTGCGGAGGATGCGGTGTTTGTGGTGCCAATTTGCGTCTTTGGAAATGCGGAGGAGTCAGCGGTTGAGAGTGCTGCGCAAGTAGCCAGGTAAAAGCCAGTATGTGCGATACCGTACAGACCGACGGATGCACACGCTTGCACACTCAGTTACAAGCCCCTGCGGCAGCGATACCAAGCATGGTGTCAGCCGCCTTATCGTAGGTACAACCATCAAAAAATCGAACTTATCCCCCCTGCAGAACCATCTTTTGGCTGCCCTGCCCGAGTCTGAACTAGCGCGTTGGTTGCCGCAGCTGGAGCCAATCGACCTGGCTCTGGGGCAAGTGTTGTACGAGTCCGGGGCTGCAATGCCTTACGTGTACTTCCCCACCAACGCCATCGTCTCCCTGCTGTATGTGCTGGAAGACGGCGCATCGGCCGAAATTGCCGTGGTAGGGTTTGAGGGATTGGTGGGAATCTCCATCTTCATGGGTGGCGGCTCTACGCCTAGCCGGGCGGTGGTGCAAAGCGCAGGCATGGGGTATCGCATGCGTGCCGATGTCATGAAGGAAGAGTTTGCGCGGTCGGGGCCGGTGGTGCATTTGTTGCTGCGCTATACGCAGGCGCTCATCACCCAAATGGCGCAGACCGCTGTGTGCAATCGCCACCATTCTCTGGACCAGCAACTGTGCCGCTGGCTGCTGCTCAGCCTGGACCGGCTGCAGAGCAACCAGTTGGTGATGACGCAGGAGCTGATTGCCAACATGCTGGGTGTGCGCCGCGAAGGAGTGACTGAGGCCGCTCTCAAACTGCAAAAAGCCGGCCTCATCAGTTATGCCCGCGGGCATATCAACGTTATCGACCGGGTGGGCCTGGAGGGCCGCACTTGTGAGTGCTACGACGTTGTGAAGAAGGAATACGACCGGTTGTTGCCCCCGCGCACAGCCAGTTAGCCACACTCCCTGGCTGCTGTGTGCGGTGGCACACAGTCAGGGTGCTGCGAGACGCCCACACTGGTCGCAGACGTGCACCTGCCCAGCGCCTGGTGCAGTCGCCATGACACCGCTTCTTTGAGTGGTGCTGGCCGACCAGTGAAGCTTCTTGATGCCCCGACCTGAAAATGAAATCATCCACCAACTCCCGCGCGCGGCCCGCAAGCAGTTGCTGGACCATTGCGAGCCTTTCGAGCTGGTGCTATCGGCCGAGCTGAGCGTGCGGGGGGAGCCCCTGGCCTATGCGCATTTCCCGAACGAGGGATTTCTTTCGCTGGTGATTGACGTGGACAGCCATCCGCCGCTGGAAGTGGGGATGGTGGGTGTGGAGTCCATGCTCGGGTCCGAACTGATTCTGGGAACGGCCACCACCCCCTGGCGTACGCTGGTGCAGGGCGCCGGCTCCAGCTGGCGCATTGGCGCGGTGCAGCTGCGAGCGCAGATTGAGGCGCTTCCCGCGTTGCAAAAGCTGCTGCAGGCCTGCCTGCTGGCGCGTCTGCACCAGCAGACGCTGGCATCTGCCTGCCAGCGCTATCACGCCATTGCTCCACGCCTGGCGCGCTGGTTGTTGATGAGCGAGGACCGGTCGCGCACTGAGAGTTTTCATGTCACCCAGGAGTTCATGGCGCTGATGCTGGGGGTGCGCCGCGTGGGCGTGACCGAAGCGGCCAGTCATTTTCAGGACGCTGGCCTGATTACCTATCACCGCGGCGAACTCACGGTGCTCAACCGCGCCGCTCTGGAGGCGCAGGCCTGCAGTTGTTATTCGGCCGACAAGGAAATCCACAACCGCTTGATGAAGGCCGGTGTGTGACCATCGCTGTCGCGATGAGACCGGATTGATGTATGGGGTCTGCGTCTTTGACCTGGAAACACCCGTTCGGGCTGAGCTTGTCGAAGCCTCGCGCGGCGCTTGGGCAAGCTCAGCCAGAACGGTTTCAAGAGGATTGACACCGACTCAATACCAAGGATCTGATCGAATCCCTGATCCCTGATCCCTGATCCCTGGGCCTAGGGTTTGATCTGCAGTTCATCCTGGATGCTGCTGAGTCCCAGAACGCCACGGGTCAGCCGCATCCACCGGCGAAGGTGCGATGGAGGCGCCATGGCATGCACGTTGTCCGCACCCGCTGGCGGGAAGGGCTCCGCAGCCTGCGGTGCCTCCGAAGCGGTTGGCAGAGGGCGCGGCGCGCGGTCCAGCTCTCGCTGGTGCTGCAGCAACTGGGGGGCAGGCGAATCAGTGTTGCGGCTGCTGTTGCTGTTGTTGTTGTTGTTGTTGCCAGGTGCAGGTGCAGGTGCGTCGACGGTAGAGAACATGAAGCTGTCCACCTTGGTTACGCCGGGCACGTTTTGCGCTACGAACATGGCCAGATCCAACTGTGTGGAGTCTGCCACCATGCCGCTGAGCAACACCACACCTTGGTGTGACTCCACCCCGATATTGATGCTGCGCACCACCGGCGAGAGCAGCAGCGCAGCCTTGACCCGCGAGGTCAGCACGCTGTCTTCCAGATAGGCAACGGGCGTGGGGCTGACCGGTGTCCAGGTGGTCATCCCCTCGGCACGCTTGCAACTTTGAAGCAACAGCAGCGAAGCGAGGAAAGCAATGGCCAACACGCCGACGGAGGCTTGGACCAATGCGCGAGGAGTTTCGTGATGTGTCATGGGTGCATGCGCTGATAAAGCTGGTCAGCGAAGCGCCGACCGATAGATGCACTGTTCCACGTTGCTTGGGCGCCATCTGTGCGTAACCGCACGCATGAGCGTGTAACTTTCAATGCGGTGTCAATGCGGTGTCGATGCGGTGCAGATATCTGGCGGATCGGATTTGTTGACCTCTTCGTGAAACGCAAATCCGCACCCATCACGCTTTGCCGCGTACATCGCCGCATCGGCGCAGGCAAGCAAGTCGTCGGCGGCGGTGCCATGCTGTGGGCAGATCGCAATACCGATACTGGGGCGAACCAGCAGTTGCAACATGCCAATCTTCATGGGGGTGGACACGGCCTGCAGCAGCTTGTTGCACAGCTGGCGCAGGGGCGTCACGTCGGCTACGTCCTGCAGCAGGCACACAAACTCGTCACCGCCCAGGCGCACCACGGTGTCGCCCTGGCGCACCGCGCCGCGCAGCCGTGCAGCGGTAATGCGCAGCACCTTGTCACCCACGCCGTGCCCATAGGTGTCGTTCACGGCCTTGAAGGCGTCCAGGTCGAGGTACAGCACCGAGAGCCCGGGGCTGTCCGGCTCTCGGCGCGCCAGCGTCTCGCTCAGTTGTTCCAGCAGGTGGCGCCGGTTGGGTAAGGAGGTCAGTTCGTCGTGCAGAGCCAGGTGCCGCGCGCGGCGCTCGCCGCCCCGGACGTGGTCCAGGTCGGTTTCGGCCTGAACCAGCGCGGTTTGGGATTTTTTAAACGCGCGTTCCAGTTCTTGCCGCTGTGCGGTTTCGCGTTGCAGTGCCATGTGCATTTCGTCCAGCGCCGCCACACATTCACGCACGCTGAAGTCCGGCCCTGGCTTGCTGGGGGAAAAGGACATCTCTTCATCCGACGGTGCGCCGCCCGACAGCTCCCGGTTGACGAGCCGGGCACGCAAGTTACGCAGAACCTGGTTCCAGTGCTGAATTTGTGTGGCACTCGGCCACGTGGTGGTGAGCGTCTTGCCGAACAGAAACTGTTTTTGGTTGCTACCCATGCGACGGTCCTTGTGCTGCCAGTGGAAGAGGAAGGACAAGCGTGCCGCTATCAGAACAATGTCCTTACTCGTGGCGCAGTCTGACCTGAGGTAAGGGGTCTTTCTGTCTGGCAGCGCACATAGCAAGTGGTCGATGCACACCTTGGTTCGATTCTGTAATTGCCTCGTGCCTCCGTCGCGGGGCAATTGCGGTTTCGTGGGCATCGGCATGTCGCCTTTCAGTCCCATGGGATGGGGCTGCATTGGGGAGCGAAACCACACGAAACCCCTACAGGAGCGGCGTTGAGTGCTACATTCATCAGAGCGTCCAGCCGCACCCTGCATTGCGGCTGAGCACCACCCCTCCCGCTGATTCACAGGAACCTGCCCATGTCACCGGAACGCCAGCGACTGATTCGCCTGTTGTTCGATGAGTACATCGAGATGTATGCCGCGCGGGACGAGCGGTTGCTCACACGGTTCAGCGACAACTTCAGCGGTTTTGCGGGCAGCAGCGACCAGCTCATCAAAAGCCGCAGCGAATGGATCGATGTCACGCTGCAAGACTTTGCGCAGGTGCCTGGCCGCATTGGCATCGACGTGGTGGACCTTTTCCCCCAGGAGCTGAGCAACGACGTGCTGGCCGTCACCGCGTTTTTCCACATCCACCTGCCCATTCCCGATGCGCTGTTTGCGCGCGAGACCGCGCGGCTGGTGCTGGTGTTTCGCCAAGAGGGCGACGACTGGAAGATTGCGCACAGCAGCGTGTCGATCCCCTTTGGTGTGGCCCGACCGGGCGAGGTGTACCCGGTGGACCGCCTGCAGGAGCACAACCGCGAGCTGCAGGTGCTGGTGGAAGAACGCACCCAGGCCCTGGCGCTGGCCAACGAGCGGCTGCAACTGATCAGCAATACCGACGGGCTCACGGGCATTGCCAACCGGCGCCACTTTGACCAGGCCCTGGCACACGAGTGGGCCCGCGCCCAGCGCTCGCATGCCCCGCTCGCGCTGATCATGCTGGATGTGGATGTGTTCAAGCATTTCAACGACCAGTACGGCCACCTGGCTGGTGACAAATGCCTGCAGGCGCTGGCACTGACCCTGGCGCAAAGCGGCGGGCGGCGCGAGGGCGACTTGGTGGCGCGTTTTGGGGGCGAGGAGTTCGTAGTGCTGTTGCCCGCAGCCGATGCCCAGATGGCCATGGATGTGGCCCACCAGATCCAGCACGCCATCCAGGCGATGGCCCTGCCACACGAAGGCGCGCCGTTTGGCGTCGTGACCGTGAGCTTTGGCGTAGCCACCGTGGTTCCCCAGCGTGACCACGCCCCCGAAGAGCTGGTGCGCCGTGCCGACCGCGCGATGTACCGCGCCAAGCAAGGTGGCCGCAACCGGATCGAGTTGGCGCCGGACTGACGAGGGCTTGCGGGCACGTAGACCCCCCGCCCGCAGCGCAATGCTTGCGTTGAACTGCGGCTTATGCAGGGTTTACCCGAAACGCATGCACCGAAATGGTGACAATGGGCGGCTATGCATTTTTCCCGCTTTCTCAAAATGGCCCTCATCCTGGGCCTGCTCTCGGCCATCGGGCCTTTTGCCATCGACATGTACCTGCCCGCGCTGCCGGACATTGGCGCCAACCTCAACGCCTCCGTGGGCGCCGTGCAGTGGAGCCTGACGGCGTTTTTTGTGGCGTTGGGCGTGGGGCAGCTGTTTTATGGCCCCGTCTCTGACATGGTGGGCCGCAAGCCTCCGCTGTACTTTGGACTTGCCTTGTTCACGCTGACCAGCGTGGGCTGCGCGCTGGCCACAGACATCGAAACCCTGGTGGCGCTGCGCTTTTTGCAAGGCCTGGGTGCGGCGGCGGGCATGGCCATACCGCGTGCGGTGGTGCGCGACCTGCACACGGGCACCGACGCGGCGCGGCTGATGTCGCTGCTAATTTTGGTGTTCAGCGTGTCGCCCATCTTGGCGCCGCTGGTGGGCAGTGGGGTGATTGCGTTGACCGGCTGGCGCGGCGTGTTCTGGGTGGTGGCCGTAGCCGCCGTGGCCGGGCTGGTGCTGGTGTATGCCAGTCTGCAAGAGACGCGGACTGCCGCTGACCGCGTGGAAAGCAGCCTGGGCGGCGCGCTGCGCGCCTATGGATTGCTGCTGCGCGACTGGCACTACCTGGGCCTGGTGTTCATTGGCGGCTGTGCCATGGCCGGGTTTTTTGTGTATTTGGCAGGCTCGCCCTTTGTGCTCATCAACCACTACGGGCTGTCGCCCACGCAGTACAGCCTGGCGTTTGGGGTCAACGCGGCGGCGTTTATTGGCGCCTCCCAGTTCACCGCCACGCTGGGCGAGCGTTTTGGTTTGGTGCGGGTGGTCAAGGCAGCGGCCACGGCGTCAGGGGCTGTAATGGCGTCGTTGCTGCTGTATTACCTGCTGGGCGGAGACGACCTGGCGGTGCTGATTGGTTTGTACTTTGTGGCCAGCGCGCTGATGGGGCTGGTGATCCCTACTACCTCAGTGCTGGCGCTGGAGCAACACGGCGCCATCGCTGGCACGGCGTCGGCCTTGCTGGGCACGCTGCAGATGCTGACCGGCGCCCTGGCCATGGGCGTGGTCGGCCTGTTTGCCACTGGCAAGCCGCTGCCCATGGTGATTGGCATGGCCACCGGTGCGCTGGTGGGCGTGGCGCTGGCTTGGATCACGCTGGGTGGCAAACGCGGCGCGATGGTGCATGCCTAGCATGCTGTCGGACTTGGAAATCGTCGGCTACAAATCCGGCAGCCTCCCAGCCTGCGCAGCCCGTGTTTTGCGGAAAATATGAGTCAAAAGTGCCTCTGGCGCTCGTTGGATAAGCGCTATTAGCTATCAATAAGTGAGTTATTAAGTAAGTGAGTAAGTAAGTGAGTTAGTGAGTGAGTGATTGGATGCGCGCCCGGCGTCGCGGTGCGCCGATAGCCGTCGTGCCCCCATTCAAAAGCGGGCATGCCTCGGACGCCTCCCCTGCTCGTTACTCGCTCCTCGCACCTCAGCGGAGTGTTGTGGCAAGCAGCGCCGTAGCCACTTCTTCTGCCACACCCCGCACCGTCAAGGGTGCAGAGCCTTCGGCATGATTGCTGATGGTCACATACGCGTTTTGCCCCCGGCGGGTTGTGCCCGCGATCACGCTGGCAAGCTCGGCGCGGGTTGGCAGGTCGGGGTGGTGCAGGCGGTTGTAGGGCTGGTACAGACGTTCCGCGTCTTCATAGCCATATGGGCCGTGCACCGGGTTCAGGTTCCAGCGGCAGACCAACGGGCCGGGCCACAGCGCGCGCAGCAGCGGCAGTTGTTGCTGCAGCGGCGGCATCTTGGCGTGCAGGCCCAGGCAATAGGTGGCACCGCATTCGCGCAGCACGGCGGCAAAGTCGGGGGTCAGCCATTCGGGGTCGCGCACCTCCACGGCGATCACGCCGTCGGGCGCTTGCGGGGCCAGCGACGGCAGGGCCAGCAGCATGGTGCGCAGCCGGTCCAGCAGCAGCGGCATGCGGTCCAGCTGCGCCAGGGGCAGGGGGCTGAGCTGAAACACCAGCGCGCCCAGCTTGTGCCCGAGGCCCTGCAGTGCGGGCTCGACACATTCACTGCGCGCGAGGTAGGGGCTCAAAAACGCCGGGTTGGGCTGGCGGCCCCGGCCGTCTTCGCTGCGCACCAGCGCATCGGTGACCACGCTGGGCGCTTTCACCACAAAACGAAAGTCGTCCGGCACCTGCGAGGCGTAGCGCTCGTACTGGCTGGCGGTCAACGGGCGGTAAAAGCTGCGGTCAATGCTCACCGTGCGCATCAGCGGGTGCTGGGCGTACACCGCCAGGCCCTGTTTGGACAGCTGAGTGTCGGAATGTTCTCCTTCCCACACCAGGCCCTGCCAACCAGGGTACGTCCAGCTGGAGGTGCCAAGGCGCAGCGTGGGTGGCAGGTTGCGGGCCAGCGCCAGCATGGCCTCGTCCTGTGGCTGCGCGGTGACCGTGCTGCTTTTCTTCTTGCGGGCCGGTGATGGTGATGGTGGTTGTGGTTGTGGTTGTGGTGCGGGGGCGGACGCCGAAGGAGGCGCTGGTGAAGGCGGCGAGGTCGGCGCAGGGCCACCGAACAGATCGTCCTGAATGCTCATGCGGCCGTCACCTCACCGGGTTTCACGCCAGGGGCGCGGTCGCCGCGGGCTGCGAGGGGTACTCGATGGCATCGGCCGCTTCTTCGTTCAGCGCCTGTGCCTCGCGCTGGGGCTGGGTCAGCGGGGCTGGAATCCACTTCTTGCCCTGGAAGAACTCGCGAGCGCCGTCCTTGTCGCCCGCCAGCTCCAGCTGCAGCCGCTCGGCATCACGCGCGCGGATGCTTTCGGCCACCTGGGCCACTTCGTCGGCGTCCACGCCCAGGGTTTCGAGCGCCTGCATGCCAAAGCCCATGGCCGACTCAAAGGTCTCGCGCATTTGGTAATCCACCCCCAGGCGCAACAGCTCAATCGCGTGCTGGCGGTCAAAAGCACGGGCCAATACGGGAATCAGCGGGCACTCGTGTTTGAGCATTTCAACTATGCGCGTGGTGGTTTTGGGGTCGTCCACACACACCAAAACGGACTTGGCGTGGTGCGCACCGCTGGCGTGCAGCACATCAAGCCGCGTGCCGTCGCCGTAGTACACCTTGAAGCCAAACTTCGCAGCCGCGCGGATCATGTTGGTGTCGTTTTCGATGATGGCAATGTCCACACCCCGCGCCAGCAGCAACTGGCTGGCAATTTGTGCAAACCGGCCGAAGCCGATGATGAGCACGGTGCCCTTGAGGCCGTTGGCGGCTTCTACGCCGTTCATGTCCTGCGCGGGTTCTGGCGGCATCAGCCAGCGCAGCGACAACGCCGCCAGCGGCGTCAGCGCCATCGACAAGATCACGGCGGCAGTCAGCACGGCGTTCACGCGGGCTTCTACGATGCCCGCGGCGGCGGCGGCCGAATACAGCACAAATGCAAACTCACCGCCCTGCGCCATCAGCATGGTGCGCTGCAGGGCCTCGCCGTGTTTTGCCTTGGTAAAACGCGCCACCGCATACACGCCAACGCCCTTGACGAACATGCAGGCCACCACGCCGCCCAGCAGCAGCGGCCAGTTGTGCAGCACCAGCTGAATGTCCAGCGACATGCCCACGCTCATGAAGAACAACCCCAGCAGAATGCCGCGAAACGGCTCGACATCGGCCTCCAGCTGGTGGCGGAAGGTGGATTCGGACAACATCACACCCGCCGCAAACGCGCCCATCGCCATCGACAGGCCGCCCCACTGCATGGCCAGCGCCGCGCCCAGCACCACCAGCAGCGCGGCGGCAGTCATCACCTCGCGTGCCTTGGCGCGGGCCAACAGGTTGAACAAGGGGTTCAGCAACCAGCGGCTGACGGCGATCAGCCCCACCACGGCCACCAGCGCCACGCCCACCGTCACCCACCGCGACACCGCCTGGTCTGCGGGTGCGGGCGACAAAAACGCCACGATGGCCAGCAGCGGCACGATGGCCAGGTCTTCGAGCAGCAAGATGGACACGATGCGCTGGCCCCGCGGGGTAGACGTGTCGCCGCTTTCGTCCAGCAGCTGCATGACGATGGCCGTGGACGACAGCACAAAACCCGAGGCCGCGATAAACGCCACCGGCGCCGACAGCCCGGCCAACACACCCGTGGCCATGAGCAATGCGATACAGACCAGCACCTGCGCCAGCCCCAGCCCAAAGATCTGCCGCCGCAGGTTCCACAGCCGCGACGGCTGCATTTCCAGCCCGATCACAAAGAGGAACATCACCACGCCCAGCTCGGCCACGTGCAGGATGGTCTGCGCCTCGGTGAAAAAGCCCATGCCAAAAGGACCAATGGCAAGGCCTGCCGCCAGATAACCCAGCACCGAGCCCAGTCCCAGGCGTTTGAAGAGGGGAACAGCGATGACGCCAGCGGCCAGCAGCACGACGACTTTGACGAGTTCGGTGCCTGATTCAGCGGCCATGGGGACTCCGGGATGACGAATGGAAAGAAGGGCAGGACGGGTTCGGCGAGGATGGTAGCGCCATCCGCGTTTCCACACTACCAGCCTCAGGCGCAGCGCGGCGGCTGCTGCAAGTGTTCAAGAATCCGAAAACAGGCCGCCTTCGTTCAGCAGCTCATAGGTAATCTCGGGCCGCTGGTCCATCCCCTTCTTGATGGCGGCGGGGATGGCCTGGCGTGTCTTTCGGCACAGGCCGCGCTGCTCGTGGACCAAGATGGTGATGCCGCGCAGGGTGCGCACCTCGTTGGGGCTTTGGGCAATGGTCAGGCCAATGCCCAGTTGTTGCTGCATGCGGTCTTGCACCAGGCGCAGGTCGCTCAGGCTGGCAATGTTTTCTAGCCGCTGCAGCAGTTTTTTCTCTTCCACCTGCGTGAGCTGCAGGATGCGCGTGTCGCCATCGGGTGATTGCAGCAGGGCGTCCCGGTCGCACACACAGGCGCCGGGCGGGCATTCGGTGCGGATGGGGAAGCGACTATCGATGGGCATGGGCAAGCTGCGTGGACAGTCAAGTTTTAAAGTGAAGGCGCTGTATTGGGCGAAGGCTTTACCGCATTGTGGGTCGATGGCATTTTATGGAACCACGGTGGGGAAGTGTCTGGCGAAGAGACGGTATCTTCTTATAAGAGACAGATCCGGCGCGAGAAATGGGCGGCTTTGGTGATGATCTTGATCACTTTGCCGGTGCAGCCCCTTCCCGTTTCTCAAGTAAAACGCGACACGTCTTGCAAACAGTGAGCCTGTCTCCGTAGAGGCCTGTTGCAGACGCTCTGTAGACACCATGTATCACCGCACTTTCTTCACCACTTTTGGGCGCCACAAGCCCGCCGACCGCCCAGGGAGCCCGTTGAGCAAGCGCCGCCCCGTTGCGGCGCTGCCCGCGCCCGACACGTTGGGCCTTATTCAGGCCAGTCAGGTGGGCATGCAATGCAGCGCGCGCGCACCGGCTGTCTTGCGATGGCTGCGCCAGTTCCTCGCATGGAGCTGCTCGGCGCTGCTGCTGGTCTGCCACCCCATGGCTTTGGCGCAGGAGGCCGAACTGCAGGCGCAGGATGCGCTTCAAACACTGACCTATCAGAACCTGGCCCTTGCCAAGGAGCAGCTGAAAGCGCAAGCGCCGGGCTGGATGGCTTCGCCGCATGTGGTGGTGAGGCGCGGCCACCTGGACACGGTCATCGCGGTCGGGTTGGAGGAAGGCCAGATGGACCAGGTGGACGGCGCGATTGCCGCGCTTCTGGCGCTGTCTGCAGAAACCGGTGACGACGTGGCTCGTGTGACGGCGCACAGCGCCAGGGCTTTCAGCCAGGGTGCGCGGGGCAAGGCGAGCGAAGTGTTGCAGGCACTCAATTTGATAGAAGCGGTGGCGCTGCGCAGCAGTGACCCGCAGGCGCTGTGGATATTTCACCTGGCGCGCGGCAGTCTGCACAACACCATGGGTCAATTTGAGCCCGCTTTGGCCGACATCCTGCGCAGCAAGGACTTTGCGCTGCAACGGCCACGGCAGGCGCAGGTGTCGTTGCTGCGCTCGCAGACTTACGCGGGGCTGGTTCACCTGTCGATGAAGAATGCCGACAAGGCGCTGGAGTCCATCGACGGGGCGCAGGCGCTGGCCAAGGAACTGGGCGCAACGCAGGCGCTGGGCACCTTGCAACTGAACCGTGGCTATGCCGAGTCGGGCCGGGGACGGCTTGAAGCCGCTCGTACCGCGTATCTGGCGGCACTCCAGGTGGGGGAGTCTTCCGGGGTGCTGTGGCTTCAGGCCACGGCGCTCAATAACCTGGGCGACTTTCACCTCCTTCGCAGGGAGTACAGCCTGGCGGAGCCTTATGTGCGCCGCGCCCTGGCCAAGCACCAAGAGGCGGGCGACGCTGCTGGCGCCGCCATGGCGCGGTGCAATGTGGGCTTTGCGCTGATGGGGCAGGGTCGCATGGACGAGGGCGTGGCAGAGGTCAAGGCGGGGCTCAAGTTCATGCAGGATGCGGGGGCCCGCACCACCGAAGAGTTGATTCTGGAAGAGCTGTCGCGCATGTACGAGCAAGCGGGCCGCTACCCGGAAGCGGTGGCCACCGCCAGAGCCCAGCAAGCGCTGGCCAAAGACATCTTGCGGGCCGACCGTGAGCAGGCCGTGGCGGAGCTGCAGGCACGGTTCGACGCCGTGCAACGCGACCGCCAAATCGAGACGCTGGCGCACCAGAACAGCCTGAAAGACATTGAGATCAGCCAGCGCCAGGGGCAGTTTGTGCTGGCCACCATCGGCGCACTGGTAGTGCTGCTGGCGGCCGGCGTCATCGGCGCGCTGTACCGCCGTACGCGGCAGGCCAACCGTGGTTTGCAGGAGGCCAAGCGCAGGGCCGATGCGGCATTGCACGACAAGAGCCTTTTTCTCGCTACCGCCAGCCACGACTTGCGACAGCCGGTGCACGCCATGTCGATGCTGGTAGAGGCGATTGGCCTGCGCAACCGCAACCTCACCATCGCGCCCCTGCTGGCCGACCTCAAGAACAGCATGGCGGCCATGAACCAGTTGTTCAATGCGTTGCTGGACCTGTCCAAGCTGGAAGCAGGCGCCAGCGCATCCCACCGAGTGCCGGTTGATCTCAACGCGCTGGTGGAAGAGGTCGTGCATATGCTGCGCAGCCAGGCCAGCAGCGGCGGACTGCAGCTGCGCATGCGCTTTCCAACCAGCGGCGCCGTGGCCACGGCCGACCCGATGCTGCTGCGCCAGGTGCTGCTGAACCTGGTGCACAACGCGATCCGCTACACCCCCGAGGGCCAGGTTCTGGTGAGCGTGCGTGCACGCGACCGCCACTGGTTGGTGGAAGTGTGGGACACCGGTATCGGCATTGCAGCAGCAGATGACCGGCGGCTTTTCAGCCCCTACGTTCGCAGCAGTGCCTTTCAGGAGGCGGGCGGATCTAAGAATCTGCACGCCCGCGTGAGCCAGATCAACGAGGCATCCAGCGATGCAGACGGCGTCGAAGGCCACGGCCTGGGCCTGGCCGTGGTGGCGCGCTGTGCCCAGTTGATGGGCGCGGAGTATGGATACCAGTCCCGCCTTGGCAAAGGATCGCGCTTTTGGCTGCGCCTGGTGGCCACGGCGCAGGGGGGCGCACCGGCCACCTCCATGGCCTCACCGGCCGCGCTGCAGCATGCGCCCGATTCCGACGCCACGTCGCTGGCTGGCCTGCGGGGCAAGTGCCTCGTCGTGGAGGACGACCTACAGGTGTTGAGGGCTTGGCATGCGTTGCTGGAAGGGTGGGGCGTGGAGCTGCGTTCAGCCACCAACGCCGCCGAGGCCGTGCAACACCTCAACGCGGGCTTTGTACCCGCAGCAATCTTTTGCGATCAGCGGCTGCGCAGTGGCGAGAGTGGCTTTGCTGTTTTGCAGGAATTGCTCGCCCGTTGCCCTGCTGCCAGCGGCGCCATGGTCAGCGGTGAGCTGGACTCTGAAGACCTGCGCGCTGCCGACCAGGACGGCTATCTGGTGTTGCGGAAGCCGCTCGACCCCGCCGTGCTGCACGCTGTGCTGACCCGCTGGCTGTGCGATTCGCAGGATCTGGGTTTGGTACGCCAAATCCACTAAAAATTCAATAAAAAGTGCTTCTACCGCTTTATGTGTAAGGACTTTTAGCTATGAATATAGGCGTATATTTGTCATTCTCTGCGCACAGGCGACCGTGACACATTTTTGCAATTGAGCGGCCTGGGTGGCGTGTGCGGGCCGCAGCGGGTGGTGCGGGCCGTGACGGCACCCGTTAGGGTAGCGGCGCTGCAGAACACGTGTGGCAAACTTCGCCGCTTCGCATTTTGAACGGGCTACCAAAAGCCCGCCCCCTCCCATGCAGCAGATCATCCGGCAACTGGCCGCAGAAATCAGAGTTACCGAACAACAAGTCCGCGCAGCGGTAGAGCTGCTGGATGGGGGTGCCACGGTGCCCTTCATCGCGCGCTACCGCAAGGAAGTGACCAACGGGCTGGACGACATCCAGCTGCGCGAGCTGGAAGCCCGCCTGTCGTACCTGCGCGAGCTGGACGACCGCCGCGCCGCGGTGCTCAAAAGCATTGACGAGCAGGGCAAGCTGACTGACGCGTTGCGCGCTGCCATTGCAGCCGCGCCCACCAAGCAAGAGCTGGAAGACATCTACCTGCCCTTCAAACAAAAACGCCGTACCAAAGGCCAGATGGCCCGCGAGTTCGGCATCGAGCCCCTGGCCGACAAGTTGTTTGCCGACCCCACGCTCGACCCGGCCACCGAAGCCGCGGCCTTCACCAAGCCTGCCGAAGTGCTGGACGATGGCAAAACCGGCGCCGACTTTTCGACCGTGCCTGCGGTGCTGGACGGTGTGCGCGACATCCTCTCGGAGCGCTGGGCCGAAGACGCCGTGCTGGTGCAAAACCTGCGTGAATGGCTGTGGACGGAAGGGCTGCTGCGCAGCAAAAAGGTCGAAGGCAAGAACGAGACGGACCCGGAAGTCTCCAAGTTTCGCGATTATTTTGAATACGACGAACCCATCGGCCGCGTGCCATCGCACCGCGCATTGGCCGTGTTCCGGGGCCGGGGCCTTGAAATTCTGGAAGCCAAGCTGGTGTTGCCCGTCGAGCCGGAGCCTGGCAAACCCAGCATTGCCGAGGGCAAGATCGCCCTGCACCTGGGCTGGAGCCATGCCAGCCGCCCGGCCGACGACCTGATCCGCAAGAGCGTGGCCTGGACCTGGCGCGTGAAGCTGAGCCTCTCGACCGAGCGCGATTTGTTTGCCCGCCTGCGCGACGATGCCGAAAAGGTCGCCATCAAGGTGTTTGCCGACAACCTGCGTGATCTGCTGCTGGCCGCACCCGCCGGCCCGCGCGTGGTGATGGGGCTGGACCCCGGCATTCGCACCGGCGTGAAGGTGGCCGTGGTGGACGCCACCGGCAAGTTGGTGGAAACGGCCACCGTGTACCCGCACGAGCCGCGCCGCGACTGGGAAGGATCGCTGCACACGCTGGGCAAGCTGGCCGAAAAGCACGGCGTGAACCTGATCGCCATTGGCAATGGCACCGCCAGCCGCGAGACCGACAAGCTGGCGGCTGAGTTGATCAAGTTAATGGAAAAAGTGCCTGTAGCGCAGACCGGACAAGCGCGAGCAGCTATCGAAAAGGTAGTGGTCAGCGAGGCCGGTGCCTCCGTTTACTCCGCCAGCGAATACGCTTCGCAAGAGATGCCCGATGTGGATGTGAGCCTGCGCGGCGCCGCGTCCATCGCCCGCCGCCTGCAAGACCCGCTGGCCGAGCTGGTCAAGATCGACCCCAAGAGCATTGGCGTGGGCCAGTACCAGCACGACGTGAACCAGAGCGAGCTGGCACGCACGCTGGGCACGGTGGTGGAAGACTGCGTGAACTCCGTGGGTGTGGACCTGAACACGGCCAGCGTGCCGCTGCTCAGCCGTGTGTCGGGCCTGTCGGGCAGTGTGGCCAAGGCCGTGGTGCGCTGGCGCGAGGCCAACGGCGCGTTCAAGAGCCGCAAACAGCTGATGGACGTGGCAGGCCTGGGCGCCAAGACGTTTGAGCAAAGTGCCGGCTTCCTGCGCATTCGCGGCGG
The DNA here is from genome assembly GCA_030692685.1 of Acidovorax sp. GTDB lineage: Bacteria > Pseudomonadota > Gammaproteobacteria > Burkholderiales > Burkholderiaceae_C > Acidovorax. The sequence continues at coordinate 91,069 of JAUXZO010000010.1, forward strand.
TGACAACCCCCTGGACATGACCGGGGTGCACCCCGAAACCTATCCTGTGGTCGAGCAGATCATGAAAACCACGGGCAAGCCCGTGGTGGAGATCATGGGCCGCGCTGACATGCTCAAAACGCTCAAGCCCGAGCTGTTTGCGAACGACAAGTTCGGCGTGATCACCGTCAAGGACATCCTGACCGAGCTGGAAAAACCCGGCCGCGATCCGCGCCCTGATTTCAAGGTGGCCCGCTTTAACGACGGCGTGGAAGACATCAAGGATTTGAAGGAAGGCATGATTCTGGAGGGCACCGTGAGCAACGTGGCCCAGTTCGGCGCCTTCATCGATCTGGGCGTGCACCAGGACGGACTGGTGCATGTGAGCCAGCTCAGCCACAAGTTTGTGACAGACGCGCGCGAAGTGGTCAAGACCGGCGACATCGTCAAGGTCAAGGTCATGGAAGTGGACGTGGAGCGCAAACGCATTGGCCTGTCGATGAAGCTGGGCGATGCGCCACCGCGCCAGGGTGGTGATCGCGGCGACCGGGGCGCGCCGCGTGACAACCGGTTTGAAGGCGCAGGCCGTGGATATGCGCAACCCCAGCGCCGCGCACCCGAGCCCACGCAGCAGTCGGCCATGGCTTCGGCATTCGCAAAGTTGCAACAGGTCAAGGGCCGGTAGTACCCAGGTGGCTTCCGGGTAGCCGATCAGGCACCCCGGGGCCATAATCGTCTGCACCTGAAACAACCCCGGCACATCACCCATGGAGTTGAACGCACTGCTGGCCCAACCAGTGGCACTGCCCAGCCTTCCGCGCGCCGTGGCGCTGCTGATGAGCGAACTGGCCCATGCGGAGCCCAGCTTGCGCCGCCTGAACCAGCTTTTCAGCACCGACCCCGCCTTGGCAGGGCGGCTGCTGGAGCTGGCCAACTCCCCCACCTTCCAAATGCCGCGGCAGATCGCCGGAATCCCCGAGGCGCTGGCCTTGCTGGGAACAGCCCAGGTGCGCGCGCTGGTCACGTCGGCGCCATTGGGCACCACCTCGCGTTCGGTGCCAGGGGTCAACATGCAACAGTTCTGGCGTTACAGCCTCAACACCGCCAAGCTGGCGCGGTCGTTGGCAGGCATCGTCCACCAGAACCAGATTGCCGCGTACACGGCGGGCCTGCTGCACGCGGTGGGCGAGCTGGTGATTCACCTTGCAGACCCTGAAAGAGCCCAGTCGGTGAACACGCTGGTGGCACCGTTTGACCTGCGGCGCGACAAGGTCGAGCAGCGCATTTTTGGTTACAGCTACGGCCACGTGACCGCCGGGTGCGCGCGCCGCTGGCAACTGCCCGAGGTGGTGGTTGACGCCTTGCAGCACCAGAGTGCGCCCTTTGACAACCACGCCTACGAACCGCTCGCCGGTGTCATCCATCTGGCGGCCTGGCGCGCTCGTGCACGCGAGGCCGAGCTGAACGAAAAAGAGCTGGCCGTGTCCTTCCCCGGCGAAGTGGGGCTGACCCTGGGGCTCGACATCGACATGGTGCTACAACAAGACCCCATCGACTGGACGGCCAAGCCGGAAGCGGCGGACTACGTGGTCTGACCGAGGGAACGGGTGGCTTGTAGCCCGCACAGGCCGCACGCAGTTGGCGACCAGCGACACCGCAGTGCGCTGCGACAATGCCGCCCATGATGAAAGCCCTGCGCATCCATGCCGGCCCCCGCGCCCGCCAACACCTTGAACACCACGGCCTGCAACCCAGCGACGTGAGCGTCATTCCGGCCGCAGCTGGCGGCCCCAAGGGGCTCATCCTGGGCCCGCTGGACCGCTTCATCTTCGGGGAATGGTTGCCGCGCTCCACCCAGCCCGTGCACCTGGTGGGTGCCTCGATTGGCGCCTGGCGCATGGCCACTGCGTGCCTCAACGAATCCATGGCCGCGTTCGAGCGCCTGGAGCATGACTACATCCACCAAAGCTACGACCTGCCCCCCGGCAAAAAACGCCCCACCGCCGCACATGTCAGTGAGCGCTTTGGCCAGAACCTGCAGGCGTTTTATGGTGGGCGCATCGACGAAGTGCTGAACCACCCGCGATACCGCTTGCACATCGTCACATCACGCGGTCGCCACCTGCTGGGGCGTGAGCACGGCCTGGCCACACCGCTGGGTTATCTGGGCGCATTTTTGACCAACACGGTGCACCGCAAGGCCATGGGCGCCTGGCTGGAGCGCGTGGTGTTCTCCTCGTCAGGTGCCGCCCTGCCATTTGCCACCACCGACTACCGCACCCGCCAGATCGGCCTGAACGCGGGCAACTTCATGCAGGCACTGCAAGCCAGTTGCTCCATCCCTTTCGTTTTGCAGGCGGTGCACAACATCCCTGGCGCACCTCCCGGCGCTTATTGGGATGGCGGCATTACCGACTACCACCTCCACTTGGCCTATGGAAAGCAGTTGGAAGGTAATTCAAAAATGATAGCTGCTAGCGCTTATCCATCAAGCGCTAGCGGCCAAAAAGACTCAAAATTCGGTGCGCCAGACACCGAAAAGGCCTCTGCAGGGATCGTGCTCTACCCCCACTTTCAGCACCGTGTCGTACCGGGCTGGCTCGACAAAAGCCTCACATGGCGCCACAAATCCACGTCGGCGCTCGACAACATGGTGGTGCTGTCGCCCCACCCCGACTGGGTTCGCACCCTCCCCAACGCCAAGCTGCCCGACCGCAACGACTTCACGCATTACGGCAGTGACAGCCAGGCCCGCGCCAAAGCGTGGTTGGCGGCCACGCAGGCGAGCCAGCAGTTGGTGGAGGAGTGGGCCGGGTGGCTGGAGCGACCGGATATGGAGGCGGTGCAGCCGTTGTAGTTTTTCCGGCGGCTTTCAACCGTTGTCAGGCCGCTGCAGAGCGCCGTTCCAGGCTATCGACTGCCCCGGCGCTATTGCGGTCGGCCCGGCTCTTCGCCCAGCCCATCACGTCCTGCGCCGGCATGGGTCGCGCAATGCCAAATCCCTGCGCCCGTTCGCAGCCCAGCTCTAGCAGCTTGGCACATTGCTCCGGGGTTTCCACGCCTTCGGCCACCACGTGGCGGTTGAAGGCTGCAGCCAGAGCCACGATGGCGCTGACCAGGGTGAGGTCATCGCCGTCTTCCAGAATACCGCGCACAAAGGACTGGTCGATCTTGATCGTCTCGGCGGGCAGGCGTTTGAGGTAGGACAGCGATGAGAACCCGGTGCCAAAGTCGTCCAGCGCAAAACGCACGCCCAGCGCTTGGCAGCTTTGCATCATGCGGCGCATGTACTGCATGTCTTCCAGCGCCGCGGATTCCAGAATCTCCAGCTCCAGCCGGGTGGGCGACACCTCGGGGCAGGTGTGCAGGATGTCTTTGAGGCGCTGGACGAAATTGGGGCGGTGGAAGTGGGGCGCGGCAATGTTCACGCTGACCTCCCACAACATGCCCGCGTCGGTCCATTGCCGCATTTGGGCCAGGGCCTGGCGCAGCACCCATTCGCCCAGCTCTGCCACCAGATCGATGTCTTCGATCAGCGGCAGCACATGTTGCGGGCCCAGCAGGCCTTGTTCGGGGTGTTGCCAGCGCAGCAGGGCTTCAAGGCCCAGGATCTCGCCTGTGCGCAGGTTGACTTTAGGCTGGTAGTGCAGCACCAGTTCGCCTGCGTGCAGCGCCTGCGCAATGCGGGTCTGGCGCGTGTGCTGGGTCTGCACGGCGTGGTCAAGCTGTACGTCAAACACATGCATCTGGTTGCGGCCGAAGCTCTTGGCCTGGCACATGGCCTGGTCGGCATGGCGCAGCAGCGTGTCTGGTTTGGCGTCGTCTTGCGGAAACACGGCCACGCCGATGCTGACGGTGGTGTTGAGCACGCGGTCATCGATGGCGTAAGGCGCGGCGAGTTGCTCCATCAGCACCGCGACGCGGGCCGTGATGGCCGGCACATCGGCCTGTTCGCCAAGCAGCAGCACAAACTCGTCTCCCCCCATGCGGGCGACGGCGTCACTGGCGGTGGCAAAAGCGCCCAGGCGGAGCGCGGTTTCTTTCAGCAAGCGGTCGCCGACGCGGTTGCCGTAGGTGTCGTTGATGGCCTGGAAATGGTCCAGGTCCAGCATGCACACCGCCAGCAGCAGGCCTTTGTTGCGGGCGACAAAAATCGCGTGTGTCAAGCGTTCTGCCAGCGCCGCGCGGTTGTAGAGGCCCGTCAGCGCGTCGTGCCGTGCGTGCCACGAGATCTGGTGGCGCAGGTTGCGCGTCTCCGTCACGTCGCGGAACACCAGCACGCAGCCCACGGCCATACCGTCGCCTTTGCGAATGGCGGACGCGGTGTATTCGATGGCGTAGCGTTCGCCCGATCGGTGGATCAGTACCTCGTAGGTGGCCTGTTTGAGCGCGCCGGTCTGGGTGTCGCGGTCTGACGCTGTGCTGGCGGCGCGGCTGGCAGGTTCTTCGTACAGACGGAACACGCTGTCGAGCTGGAGCCCTGCGGCCTGCTCGGCCGTGAACCCGGTCATCAGCTGAGCGGCTTCGTTCATGCTCTCAATGCGCCCGGCCAGACCGGTGGTGATCACGCCGTCACCGATGGACGCCAGCGTGACTTCTGCCCGCTCTTTTTCTGCGTGCAATGCCTCCTGCGCGCGTTTGCGCTCGGTCACGTCGACCAGCGTGCCAATGGTTCCCGCCAGCGCGCCACTGGTGCTGGTGAACGGCGCTTCGTAGTACGCCATGTACAGAGGCGACTGGTGGGCGCGCTGAATGCGGATTTCGTTGTCCTGCGCCTGTGCGATCTGGGCCGAACGCTCGGGCGACAGTTCCTCTGGGTAGGCCGGGGGAGGTGTTCCGGCATGCGCGGCGGCTGCGTTTGGCGGGGCTTTAAAAAGTTGTTGCCAGGCGCGGTTGGCGTCCAGATAGCTGCCGTCTGCATCGCGCACGAACACCGGCAGGGGCAGGGCGTCGATCAGTTGCCTTGTGAAATGCAACTGCTCGCTTTGCATCTGTTGGGTATCGCGCAGCGACAGCACCAACGACTGGATCTTGCCCGCCATGTCGTTGAAAGTGCCCGCCACGGCACGCGATTCGAGCGTGCCGGTCTCTTGCATGCGCGTTTCCAGACGGCCTTGGCGGAACGCGTCGGTGGCTTCGGCCAGGCGGCGCAACATGCGCGCATTGGCGCGCAGCAGCACGGTCAGCAGAACCAGGATGGTGAGGATGTTGAGCGCCGAGATGCGCGCTTGCACGATGACCGTGCTCCAGATATCGCTGACCATCGGCTCGGTGCGCAAGGTCACGGTCAGCCGCGCGTTGGGCTGGCCGGAGGCCGTGTGCGCAAACTGCTGCGCCGGAGGCACCATGCCCACCCAGTCCACAAACCACTGCGGGGCGGCAGCGATGCCGACAGGCAGCGCTGGGGTGACTTCGACAGCGGGTTGGTCCCCTGCTTGCCACTTCAGCGATTGCACGTTGCGCCCCAGGCTGGTGGCGCCTTCGTGCAACACGGCCGCAATTTCGGCGGGGCCGGTGGTTGTGGGGTGCAGGGCTGTCAACAAGGGCAGCAGCCGATTTCCGGCGCGCTGCAGTTCTGTGGCCGCGTGGCGGCGGACCTCATCGGTTTCTGCGGCCAGCAGGTAGTGATAGCGCACGGCAGTGACGATCAGGATGATCAGCACAATGGGCAGATACAGCCGGGGGTAGGTGCCCCGAAGGAGCCATGTACTGAGATTTCCGGTGCGCATCGATCCAGGCCCTTTTCTAAAACCCCAGGGTAATGAATTGTTAATTAATTGTTGACTGGGGTGAGTCTAGCGCGTAGGGCTGTGCAAAACGTGTAACGGGGTAGCGCAGTCCCGTCCCGTTGTAGATGTGTGACGTTTTGTAAGCCATCGAAAGGTTGGCGCAAGGTGCGTGCGCCAGGTGAGGGGCGTGGTGTGCGGGATGCCCCACGCGCCAGTCTCTGATCTCGATGTCGGCAGTGACTGGCTTGATCGCCGTAACTGCCGGAGATGCTGTACTCGCTTCGCCGCCTCGGACTACAGCGATTGCTTCAGCATGTCCCGGTATTCCTCCTGGGTGGCAACGCGTGGGTTGGTCTTGTGGCAGTGGTCTGCCATGGCGCCTTTGATGATCTCGTCGAACATGGCGTCCGTCACGCCCATCGCGGCCAGGCCGGTGGGCAGGCCCAGGCGCGCGTTCATGTCGCGGATGGCTTCAGGGATGTCGCCCGCTGCCGCCAAGCCCATCGCGTGGGCCATGCGCTCCAGGCGCTTTTCCTTTTGCACGGATTCGGCGGTCGCGTTGAAGCGGATGACAGCGGGCAGGAACATGGCGTTGAGCGTGCCATGGTGCAGGCGCGGGTTCACGCCGCCCAGGCTGTGACTGAGCGAGTGCACGGCACCGAGGCCCTTTTGAAACGCCATGGCTCCTTGCATGCTGGCGCTCATCATGTGCAGGCGCGCATCGCGGTCGCTGCCGTTCTTGGTGGCCTGCTCGATGTTGGCCCAGCCGCGGGTGAGGCCATCCAGCGCAATGCCATCGGCCGGTGGGTTGAAGGCCGCCGACATGAACGTCTCCATGCAGTGCGCAATCGCATCCATGCCGGTGGCTGCCGTCAGCCCGGGTGGCAGGCCCAGCGTGAGTTCGGGGTCGCAGATGGCGGTCTTGGGCACCAGGTGCCACGAGTGAAAACCCAGCTTGCGGTGGTCGTCCACGATGATGATCGCGCCGCGTGCCACCTCGCTGCCGGTGCCGCTGGTGGTGGGCACGGCGATCAGCGGCGCGGCGCGTTCGGTGATGCGGGGCGAGCCACCTTCGATGGTGGCGTAGTGGGTCAGCGGGCCTTCGTGCGTGGCGGCAATGGCAATGCCCTTGGCGCAGTCGATGGCCGAGCCGCCGCCCACGGCAATCAGGCCGTCGCAACCCTGGGACTTGTACATCTCCACGGCCGCGCGCACGGCGGCCTCGGTGGGGTTGGATGGCGTCTGGTCAAACACGGCCACGGTCATGCCGGGCAAGGCGTCCAGCGCCTTTTGCAGCACACCAGCGGCTTTTACGCCGGGGTCTGTCACGACCAAGGGGCGCGTGATGCCGACCCGTTCGCATTCTTGCTTGAGCAGCTTGACAGCGCCGAATTCGAACTGGATCTGGGTGACGTAGTAGATGAATGCCATGGTGCAACAGGATGTGTGAAAGAAGACGCCAGCGATTACGATAGCCCGGCAGCGTTGAGAGCAACCAACGAATAGCCCACTTTATAAGGAGGAGACACCCATGAACACGAAGCAAACCCTGATGGCGGCACTCTTTGCCGTCACCTCTGTGACAAGCGCGCAGGCCCAGTGCCTCACCGACGCGCAGGCAGCCGACCTGGTGGCCAGCTACATCGCCAAGACCCCAGCAGCCAACCCCGAGAACCTGTCGGATGCCGATGGCGCTTGCACGCGCGGCAAGGTCAACGCATTGCTGGCGCAGCGGCTGGGCAAGGTGATTGGCTACAAGGCAGGCCTCACCAACCCGGCGGTGCAAAAGCGTTTCAACACCGATAAGCCCGTGTGGGGCAAGCTCTACGAAGGCATGGTGCTGCCGAGCGGCGCCACGGTGGACGCAGCGTTTGGCGCCCGGCCTTTGTATGAAGCCGACATGCTGGTGCGCGTAAAAAGCACGGCCATCAACCATGCAAAAACACCCATGGACGTGCTGGACGCGGTGGACCAGATCATTCCCTTCATCGAGCTGCCTGACCTGATGGTGCAGGCGCCTCCCAAGCTCAACGGCGCGGGCGTGACGGCCATCAATGTGGGTGCGCGCCTGGGCGTAGCGGGTGCGCCCATCGCGGTGCCCGCCTATCGGGCCGAGCGCTTTGCCATGCTGAAGGCGCTGGCCGACATGAATGTGTCGCTGGCCGATGGCGCGGGCGCCCGCCTGGGCGGCGGCAAGGGCAGTGACATCCTCGATCACCCCCTCAACGCCGTGGTGTGGCTGGCCGGGGCGCTCAAGCAAGAGGGCCTTGTCATGCAGGCGGGTGATCTGATCAGCCTGGGCTCGTTCTCGCCGCTGCTGCCGCCCAAGGCGGGCTTGGCGGTGACGGCCACGTACGACGGCTTGCCAGGCGCTGCCCCGGTGCGGGTGACCTTCAAGTAAAACACCCCTGAAAAACGCCCTGGTTTGCCCGCGCTCTGCGGGCTTCTTTCTGTTGCCGAGACTTTGACCGTTGACCGATCTGCACATTCACCACACCCGCCTGACTCCCCAGATGCGCAGCGTGCTCGAACGCATGGCCCGCGCAGGGCATGCACCGCTGCACACCCGCTCTGTGCAAGACGCGCGCGCTGCCTACCAGGCGGGCGCCGATGTGCTGGAGGTGCCCAAGGCGGCCCTGGCGCGCGTGGAAGATCTGCAGATCCCGGCCCGCGATGGCCATGCACTGCCTGCCAGGTTGTATGCAGCTTCTACGGACGTGGGGCAACCCCTGCTGCTGTACACCCATGGCGGGGGCTTCACCATTGGCAATATCGCCACCCACGACATCCTGTGCCGCGAACTGGCGCGCCTGGCTGGGTGCATGGTGGTGTCGCTGGACTACCGGCTGGCGCCGGAGCACCGGTTTCCCATGGCCAGCAACGATGCGTGGGATGCACTGCAGTGGCTGGCAGCCCACGCTGAATCCCTGGGTGCAGACCCCGCGCGGTTGGCGGTGGGTGGCGACAGCGCAGGGGGCACGCTGGCGGCTGTCAACGCCATCCTGGCGCGAGACGCAGGCCTGCCGCTGGCGTTGCAGTTGCTGATCTACCCCGGCTGCGCCGCGCACCAGGACACGCCCTCCCACACCACCTTTGCACGCGGACTGGTGCTGGAGGCACCCGCCATCAGCTGGTTCTTTGGTCACTACGTGCGCAGCCGCGAGGAGCGCGACGATTGGCGTTTTGCACCGCTGAACGCACACGATGTGGACGGCGTGGCGCCCGCGTGGGTGGGCCTGGCCGAATGCGATCCGCTGGTGGATGAAGGCATAGCCTACGCCGACAAGCTGCGCATGGCGGGGGTGCCGGTGGACCTCGATATTTACCGTGGGGTGACCCACGAATTCATCAAGATGGGCCGCGCGATTCCTGAAGCGCGCCAGGCCCATGCCGACGCAGCCCGTGCGCTGCGCCGGGCTTTTTCTTTGCAGTGAGGAAACCCATGCAACGCAGTGACTTCCGCTGTTTTCACCGCCTGCGCGTGCGCTGGGCCGAGGTGGACATGCAAAAAATCGTGTTCAACGCGCACTACCTGATGTACATCGACACCGCGATGAGCGACTACTGGCGTGCGCTGGCCTTGCCCTACGAGGCCAGCATGGAGGCCCTGGGCGGCGAGATGTACGTGAAGAAGGCCACGGTCGAATACCACGCGTCTGCGCGGCTCGATGACACGCTGGATGTGGGCCTGCGCTGCGCGCGTGTGGGCAACTCGTCCAGCCTGTTCGAGGCGGGCATCTTCAGTGGCGACCAGCTACTGGTTTCGGGTGAACTGGTCTATGTGTTTGCCGACCCCAACACCCAGACCTCGCGGCCTGTGCCGCCTGCGTTGCGCGCCATCTTTGAGAGCTTCGAGGCAGGCGCCGAGATGGCAGAGGTGCGCACCGGCGACTGGAACGCGCTGGGCCGCGACGCGGGTCGCCTGCGCACCGCGGTGTTTGTGCGCGAGCAGCGCATTCCCGCCGAGATTGAGGCCGATGCGCTCGACGCCACCGCGCGCCATGCCGTGGTCTACAACCGGCTGGGTCTGCCGGTGGCCACGGGCCGGTTGCTGCAAGCATCGCCGGGCGTCGGCCGCATTGGCCGCATGGCGGTGGACCGGTCGGTGCGCGGCGCGCAATGGGGGCGGCAGGTGCTGGATGCGCTCGTCGCTGCATCGCGTGAGCGCGGCGACAACGCTGTGCATCTGCATGCCCAGCGCAGTGCCGAAGGCTTTTATCGCCGGGCGGGGTTTGTGGTGTACGGCGAACCGTGGGAAGAAGCGGGCATCGCGCACATTGCCATGGAGCAACAGTTGTGAATAATTGCTATAAAAAGAGAAGCTGGTGCCGCTTGATACCAATGGGTTGTAGATAGTTTTATATCTGAAACCGTTTTGATTCAAGCGCTACCAGCTCCTCTATTGATAGCTTCAGCGAGCTGCTAAGTAGTGTTTTGCAGTGCTACTTGAGGCTACGCACTGCAGCGTGCCGGTGACGGGGTCAGCCCCAGCGCACCCACAGGCATCAGATGTCCGCCAGCAACTCGTAGGGCAGGGGGGCAAGTGTCAGTGGCACGCCGTCAGCGTTGCCCACTTGCAGCGCGCCCTGGGTGGCCGACGCAATCTGCAGCGACACGATGGCATCGACCCCACCGCCGGGTGCGGGGGCGACTTGCACCACGGTGCCACAAGGCTGCTCCGGGTCGGCGGCCGCAAACACTTCGGCTCCCACCGCCACATCGGCGTCGGCGTGCGCAATGTAGGCCCGGCGCTTGAGCGTGCCGCGGAACTGGCTGCGCGCAACCACCTCTTGCCCTGGGTAGCAGCCCTTCTTGAAGCTCACGCCGCCCACGGATTCGTAGTTGAGCATCTGCGGCACAAAAGATTCGAAGACGGGGGTGGTCAGTGTGGCCACACCGCTGCGCACCTCGCTCCACAGCCACAGGGCCGGGTCGATGGCCGTACCTGCAGGGGCGGGGTCTGACGCGGGGGCGAGCCAGAGGGCTCGGGGCTGACCATCAGCCGGATACAGATGCACCACGCTGGCGGCTCCGATGTCGGCCTTGGTCCACGCCGCCTGCGGGCCACTGGCCAAGGCAGTTACAGCGTCTCCCGCCAACCCGTACAGCGCAAATTCGGCAGTGGCATCCGTCAACTTGGCCTTGCTGCGCATCACAAACATGGACAGGCGTTTGAGTGTGGTGGGCAACAGGTCGTGGCTGCAGAGCAAAAGTATTTCGGTGGCGCTGCGCTTAAAGCCGACGAAACTGGCCTGCATCCGGCCCTTGGCCGACAGAAAGGCCGCTAGGCGGGCCTGGTCCAAACCCAGCAGAGCGAAATCCTGGGTGAGCTGGCCGTGCAGAAACTTGGCGGCGTCTTCGCCTTCCACGCGAATCACGCCCAGATGGGACAAGGGGGCAATGCCGTTCAGGGGGTAAGTCATCGCTGAATTATGATGCCCGGTCCCATTCATACAGGCAGCAGGGTTGTGCGACGTTTACTGGTTTTGATCGTGTTGGTTGTCATTGCATCGGGTGGCGCCACCTTCTGGTGGTTGCATCAGCCTATGGTGGCGGGTAGCGACGCGCTGGAGCTGGCCATTGAGCCTGGCACCACCCCGCGCGGCGTGGCCCGCGACGTGGTGGCAGCCGGGGCGCAGACCGACGCGCGCCTGCTGTATGCGTGGTTCCGCTTCTCGGGCCAGGACCGGGCCATCAAAGCGGGCAATTACGAAATCCCCCCTGGCACCACGCCGCGCAGCCTGCTGCAAAAACTGGTGCGTGGCGAAGAAAGCCTGCGCGCCATCACCCTGGTTGAAGGGTGGAACTGGCGCCAGGTGCGCCAAGCGCTGGCGCGGGAAGACCAGCTCAAGCCCGACTCTGCCAGCCTGACCGATGAAGCGCTGATGGCGCAACTGGGCAGGCCGGGCGTGCACCCGGAGGGGCGTTTCTTCCCGGACACGTATACCTACGCCAAAGGCTCCAGCGACATCGCGCTGCTGCGCAGGGCCCTGCACTCCATGGACCGACGCCTGGAAGCCGCATGGGCCCAGCGCGCGGCGGACACACCCCTCAAATCCTTGGACGAGGCGCTAGTCCTGGCCAGCATTGTCGAAAAGGAAACCGGCCGCGCCAGCGACCGCGCACAGATCGCCGGTGTGTTTGCCAACCGCCTGCGCATTGGCATGCTGCTGCAGACCGACCCCACAGTCATCTACGGAATGGGTGAAAAGTTTGACGGCAACCTGCGTCGGCGCGACCTGCAGACCGACACGCCGTGGAACACCTACACCCGCGGTGGTTTGCCGCCCACGCCCATTTCGATGCCGGGCAAGGCGTCGCTCGTGGCGGCTGTGCAGCCTGAAGCCACACGTGCCTTGTACTTTGTGGCCAAGGGCGACGGCACCAGCCATTTCAGCGCGTCGCTGGAAGAGCACAACCGGGCGGTCAATCGCTACCAGCGGGGTCAATGACGGTACACAGCGCACCTACCGCGTCCCACACGCCCGCCGCGTCCACCGCGCCTATTGGGTCATTGCCTGCATACCCACCCGCTTCAACCCAAGGTTTTCATGTCACGACCCGGTCTGTTCATCAGCTTTGAAGGCATCGACGGCGCAGGCAAGTCCTCGCACATCGAGGGACTGGCGACGGCGTTTCGCGCGCAAGGCCGTGCCGTCACCGTGAGCCGCGAGCCCGGTGGCACGCCGCTGGCAGAAAAGCTGCGTGAGATGGTGTTGAACGACCCCATGGATGCGCTGACCGAGTCTTTGCTGATTTTTGCCGCCCGGCGTGACCATCTGCGCAATGTCATCGAGCCTGCCCTGGCGCGCGGTGATGTGGTGCTGTGCGACCGATTCACCGACGCGACGTTTGCGTACCAGGGTGCAGGGCGTGGCTTTGACCTTGAAGTGCTATCAACATTAGAGCGCCTTGCCCAGACGGGACTAGCGCTAGACCCTGATTTGATGCGTGAACCTGATCTGACGGTGTGGTTTGACCTGTCCCCCGAGGTGGCAGCGCAGCGCCTGGCGGGTGCCCGTGTGCCTGACCGGTTTGAGGCCCAGCCTGTGGAGTTCTTTCGCCGCGTGGCCCAGGGCTATGCAGACCGTGCGTTGGCAGCGCCCCAGCGATTTGCCCGGCTCGACGCCGCGCAGGACCGGCACCGCGTGTGGCAGCAGTTGACCAGCGTCTTCGTGCGCAAGGGGTGGCTGGCCATCATGGTGGCGTCCCAAGAAGGACCCCAATGACCGAAACCGCAGAAGCAGGCGCATCCGCCCTCGCGCCCTGGTTGGCCGCCCAGCGCACCAGTTTGCTGGCCCAGCGTGGCCACGCGTGGCTGCTGCAGGGGCCGTCGGGCTTGGGGCAGTACCGCCTGGGGTTGGAGCTGGTGCGCGCGTGGTTGTGTGATGCCCCCACCGAGCACGGAGCCTGCGGCCACTGCCGCAGCTGCCACGCCATTGAAGTGCGCACCCATGCCGACCTGTGTGTGCTGATGCCCGAGGTGCAGATGATGGCGCTGGGCTGGCCCTTGTCCGAAAAGGCGCAAGCGGACATTGATGACAAAAAACGCAAGCCCAGCCGCGAGATCCGCGTGGAGGCCATGCGCGACGCGGTCGAGTTCTCTCAGCGCACTTCGGGGCGTGGCCGGGGCAAGGCTGTGCTGGTGTATCCGGCCGAGCAGATGAACCACATCACGGCCAATGCCCTGCTCAAGACACTGGAGGAGCCGCCTGGCGATGTGCGGTTTGTACTGGCCAGCGAAGCCGCGCACCAGTTGCTGCCCACTATCCGCAGCCGTTGCCTCGGCCACACCATGGTGTGGCCTGCCGATGCCGAGATGCAATCGTGGATGCAGTCGCAAGGCATTGCGCGCGACGCCGCCATTTCGTTTTTGCGTGCTTCCGGAGGGCGTCCGGACGATGCGCTGGCGCTCGCCCATTCGGGCCGCAGCCCACAAGCATGGGCCGCTTTGCCGCAGGCTGTAGCCCGGGGTGATGTGACGGCATTGGGTGACTGGGCCCCCGCCCAGGTCATCGATGCGCTGCAAAAGCTGTGCCACGACCTGCTGGCAGCCAGCGTGGGCGCGGCCCCGCGGTACTTCGCGTTGGCAGACCTGCCCAAGACACCGCCGCTGGGGGCGTTGACGCGGTGGTCGCGTGCGTTGACCAAAGCCGCGCGCACGGCCGATCACCCGTTCAACGCCGGTCTCATGCTGGAGGCGCTTGTCGCCCAGGCGCGAAACACCCTACACTCCAAACACTAAGGCCACCACTCCCACCCATGAGCAGTCCATCCACCGCCCCCCGCCCCAGCGTCATGCAGCTGGCCATCAAGGAAAAGGGAGCCTTGTATGCGGCCTACATTCCCTTTTTTGCCGAAGGGGGCATTTTTGTACCCACGCTGCGCGACTACAAGCTGGGCGATGATGTTTATGTGTTGCTGACCTTGCCCGACGATACGCAACGCTATCCCGTTGCCGGCAGGGTGGCTTGGGTGACACCCGCGCGGGCAGCTGGTAATCGCACGCAAGGCGTCGGCATCCAGTTCCCCAAAGACGAAAAATCGCGCCAGCTCAAGGCCAAGATCGAAGAATTGCTGGGCACGGCCCTGGGTTCTGACCGCCCGACCCAGACCATCTGAGCCCGGCCCTTGCTTGTGCCGACCTGCGCTCGCGGGTCGGCTTTTTTATTTTGAAACCACATGTTCACTGATTCGCACTGCCACCTCAACTTTCCGGAGCTGGTGAGCCAGTTGCCCGCCATACGCCAGGCCATGGCCGAGGCGCAGGTTACCCGCGCCTTGTGCATCTGCACCACGCTGGAAGAGTTCGAGGGCGTTCATGCCCTGGCCATGGCCCATGACAACTTTTGGAGCACGGTGGGCGTGCACCCCGACAACGAAGGTGTGACCGAGCCCACGGTGGACGACTTGTTGACCCGTGCGGCCTTGCCGCGGGTGGTAGCCATTGGCGAAACGGGGCTGGACTATTACGGCATGGAAGACCGAAAGGGCGGCCGCAGCGTGGCAGATCTGGAGTGGCAGCGCGACCGCTTTCGCAATCACATCCGAGCGGGCCGCGCGTGCGAAAAACCGTTGGTCATTCATACCCGCAGTGCGTCAGACGACACGCTGGCGATCTTGCGGGAAGAGGGCGAGGACGGCGCGGGGAACCGGGCAGGGGGCGTGTTCCACTGCTTCACCGAATCCATGGTGGTGGCGCGCGCTGCGCTGGACCTGGGCTACTACATCTCGTTCTCTGGCATCGTGACTTTCAAGAGTGCGCAGGAGTTGCGTGATGTAGTGGCGTTTGTGCCGCTCGATCGCATGCTGATTGAAACCGACAGCCCATATTTGGCGCCCGTGCCTTACCGCGGCAAAACCAACAACCCATCGTATGTACCGTATGTGGCCCGGCAGGTTGCCGAGACCAAAGGCATTGCGCTCGAATCGGTGGCCGCCGCCACCAGCCACAATTTTGACATCCTGTTCAAGGGAGTGACTGTATGACTGTCTTGCATCGCCGCACCACATTGGCAGCCCTCGCGCTAACGGCTTGCGGTGCGTTTATTTCATTGCCCGTCAACGCGGGAGCCTTCGAGGATTTTTTTATCGCCATCCAGCGCGATGACGGGGAAGCCATCACCACGTTGTTGCGCCGCGGGTTCGACCCGAATACGCGGGACCCGAATGGGCAGGTGGGGCTCACCCTTACGCTGCAAAACGGATCGCTCAAGGCGTTCGCTGCGCTGATGGCGGCGCGGCAGCTCAACGTGGAAGCGCGAAATGCCCAAGACGAGAGCCCGTTGATGATGGCTGCTCTCAAAGGCAATGTGGATGCGGTCAAGGCCCTGCTGGCGCGCGATGCCGATGTCAACAAGACAGGCTGGGCCCCCTTGCATTACGCGGCATCGGCAGGCTCGCCCCAGCACGCACAGATCATCTCGCTGCTGCTGGAGCGCCACGCCTACATCGACGCCGCGTCACCCAATGGCACTACCCCGTTGATGATGGCTGCACATTACGGATCGACCGAAGCGGTGCAACTGTTGCTGGAGGAGGGCGCCGATCCAACGCTGAAAAACCAGTTGGGCCTTACGGCCACGGATTTTGCAATGCGTGTGAGCCGCACTGAATCGGCCGAAAAAATTGCCACAGCCATCCGGCGCCGACAGCCCAACCGGGGCAAGTGGTAAAAAAGTGTTTTGCCCCGCGGGGGCAGTTGGGCTGCTCTTGGCCGTACTTCTTAGCCTTTGGGTAGCTCGTCTGCGGCGGATGGTGGCCGCGATTGCAGGCGCGCATACAGCCCTCCGCTTGCCATTAATTCGTCGTGGGTGCCCTGTTCAGCGATGCGTCCCCGCTCCATGACGATCACCCGATCGGCGTGTTCGATGGTCGAGAGGCGGTGGGCAATGACCAGGGTGGTGCGCCCCTGCATCAACCGCTGCAGCGCTTCTTGCACCAGCCGTTCTGACTCCGTGTCCAGTGCTGACGTGGCCTCGTCGAGAATCAGTATGGGAGCGTCCTTGTAGAGCGCGCGCGCAATCGCCAGTCGTTGGCGCTGCCCGCCAGACAGCTGGGTGGCGTTGTGCCCCACGAGGGTGTGGATGCCCTTCGGAAGGGCTGCCACATGCTCAGCCAGGTTGGCCGCCGCCAGACATTCGTGCACGCGTTTTTCATCCACGGCGTGGCCCAGTGCCACGTTGGCAGCAATGGTGTCGTTGAACATCACCACGTCCTGGCTGACCATGGCGAACTGCGAACGCAGCGAGCCCAGGTCCCAGTCGGAAAGGGCGTGTCCATCCACCTGAATCTGACCCGACGCGGGCAGCGCGAATCGCGGCAACAGGTTGACCAGTGTGGTCTTGCCTGCGCCGGACGGGCCCACCAGCGCAACAATCTCGCCGGGTTCTACCCGCAGGCTTACCCGGTCCAGCGCAGGCGCGTGGTCGGGCCCAAAGGAGACGGTCACGTTGTCGAGCATGAGCGCACCCTTCACGCGATCCGTGCGATGCTGTCCGCCGGTCTCGGCGCCGGTGTCGCCCAGCAGGCCCAAGCCCCGCTCAAGCGCGGCCACGCCGCGTGTAATGGGGCTTGCCACGTCTGCCAGGCGCCGTATGGGCGCTATCAGCATCAGCATGGCGGTAATGAACGAAACGAAGCCACCCACGGTGACGTCCTTGGTGTCCACCGCGCCACGGCTTTGCCACAGAGCGATGCAGATCACGACCGAAAGCGCTGCCGCCGCAAGCAACTGGGTCAATGGCGTCATCGCTGCAGAGGCGATGGTGGATTTGATGGCCAGCCCCCGCAGGCTGTGGCTTAAGCCCGCAAACCGGTGCGCCTGGCCCGCCTGCGCGCCGTGCAGGCGCACCATGCGATGGGCCAACACGTTTTCTTCCACCACGTAGGCGAGTTCGTCGGTGGCTTGCTGGCTGCTTTTTGTGAGGTGGTAAAGGCGGCGCGACAGGGTCTTCATGATCCAAGCCACACCGGGCACAACCACGGCCACGATCAGCGTGAGCTGCCAGTTGAGGTAGAGCAAATAGACAAGCAGCGCCACCAGCGTAAAGCCGTCGCGAGAGAGACCCAGCAAGGCTTGCACCAGCAGCGTGGCGCCCGTCTGAACTTCGTACACCACCGTGTTCGACAAGGCGCTGGCAGACTGCCGCGCGAACAGCCCCATCTCTGCGGCCAATACCCGTTCAAACAACGCTTTTCTAAGCGCCAACATGCCTTCGTTCGCGATCCGCGCGAGCGCATATTGCCCGACAAACTGCGCTATCCCGCGCACAAAAAAAACACCCAGAATCGCCAGCGGTACCGCCCACAGGGGCAAGGTTCCTTGGGTGAACCCCTTGTCCAGCAACGGTTGCAACAGCGCTGGAATAAGCGGCTCTGTGATTGCGCCAACGAGGGTGGCAACCACCGCCAGGCTCCAAGCCATTCTCTGGTTGCCAAAGTAGACAGACAGGCGTCTCAGGCGCGTGGCCAGGCTGGACGGGGGGGTGGCGGCAGGAGAGGGCTTGGCGCCCGTGTCGGTAGCTTGCATGTAGCCGCGATTTTACGGGGCATGAAACTTTTGCCTGCACAGTTTGTCACAGGGGCTCTTCCGCTGTGTGTAACATTCGGGTTTGCCCTTCGGCCCCTGTTCAGCTAATGCTGGCTGCCAATGACCACTGATCGCAACTCCTCAAATTCCCCCCTTGCGGCTTCGCCGCACCCGCTGCGCCGCCATGTTTTGGCCGCGCTTATTGCCACCCCTTCTTTGCCGGTGCTGGCCCAGTTCCGCGTAGAAGTGGTGGGCGTGGGGTTGACACAACGACCCATCGCCATCGCCCCGTTCCGGGCTGAGGCGCAGGCCCCCCAAAAGATTTCAGCCATTGTTCAAGCCGACCTTGAACGCAGCGGGCAGTTTTCTGCCGTGGATGCGTCTACGGTTGCCCTGGACGAAACTTCCCGTCCAGACGTGGCGATGTGGAAGCAACGGAACGCGGAGTCTCTCGCTACCGGCAGCATCACGCGCCTGGCAGATGGCCGGTTTGACGTCCGCTTCCGGTTGTGGGACGTGGTGAAGGGGCAAGACCTTGGCGGTCAGAGCTTCGTGGTCACTCAAGGTGACCTTCGCCTGGTGTCTCACCGGATCGCTGATTTCATCTATGAGAAGTTGACGGGCGAGCGTGGCGTGTTTTCCACCCGCATCGCTTATGTCACCAAGACTGGACCCCGTTACAGCCTTTGGGTCGCAGACTCGGATGGCGAGAACGCCCAGTCAGCGCTGTCCAGCCCTGAACCCATCATCTCGCCCGCATGGTCACCCAATGGCGGGCAGTTGGCTTACGTGTCTTTTGAGTCCCGCAAACCCGTGGTCTACGTTCACGACGTAGCTTCGGGTCGCAGGCGCTTGATTGCGAACTTTCGCGGCTCGAACAGCGCGCCAGCATGGGCGCCAGATGGCCGTTCGTTGGCCGTAACATTGAGCCGGGACGGCGGTTCGCAGCTGTACATGATTGATGCAAACGGTGGGGAGCCCCGGCGATTGATGCAAAGCCCCGGTATCGACACCGAGCCTGCGTTTTCTGGTGATGGCCGCTCCATCTATTTTGTGAGCGACCGGGGCGGTGCCCCGCAGATCTACAAAGTCAGCGCCTCTGGCGGCAATGCCGAGCGCGTGACGTTCACGGGCAGCTACAACATCTCGCCCAGTGTCAGCCCCGATGGCCGCTGGCTTGCGTACATTTCGCGGGTGGGCGGAGCTTTCAAATTGCATGCGATGGACCTGTCCTCCGGCACGGTGAATGCAGTCACAGACTCCACCGCGGACGAAAACCCGAGCTTTGCACCCAACAGCAAACTCATCGTATACGCCACCCAACAACAGGGCCGTGAATCGCTGATGACCACGACCTTGGACGGAAAAATAAAGGCCCGCCTTGCGGGACAGGCGGGAGACATTCGCGAACCGGATTGGGGTCCGTTTCAAAAGCAGTGAACTTTCACTCAGTTTCAATTACCAAGTTTTCAGGAGATTTTTGGATGATCAAACGCGTAACTTTTGCCCTTACTGTATTGGCCCTTGTCGCTGGATGCAGTTCCGGCGTCAAGCTGGACGACGTGCCGGTAGAAGACAAAACCGCTACCTCCACCATGGGTGGCGCAAACACCGGTGCAAATTCTGGCACCACAGGCCAGAGTGGTGTGGCTGGTGTGGATCTGAGCCAGTCCGGCCGTGACGCAGCGGGCCCGGTGGGAGTCAGCCGCATCGTGTACTTTGACTACGACAGCTACGTGATCAAGTCCGAGTTTCAGTCCCTTCTGGAAGCCCATTCGCGCTTTATCAAAACGGGTCAGGGCCGCAAGGTCATGATTGAAGGCCACACCGACGAACGCGGTGGACGCGAATACAACCTGGCGCTCGGTCAGAAGCGCGCTGAAGCGGTGCGCCGATCGCTTGGTCTCCTGGGCGTGCAGGACAGCCAGTTGGAAGCCGTGAGCTTTGGCAAGGAGAAGCCTGCTGCTCAAGGTGGCACTGAAGACGTACATGCGCAAAATCGCCGTGTAGAACTCTCCTACCGCTGATGCAGCAACGACTCTTGCACATGTCGCAGCGTACTTTGGCTGCGTTGGCATTGTCTTTGCTGACCATGTCCGCCAGCCACGCCGCATTGTTTGAAGACAGTGAGGCGCGGCGCGCGATCATCGAAATGCGCCAACGGGTAGATGGTTTGCAGCAATCGGGGCAAAGATCCGCTGAAGAGCTGCGCAAGCTGGGTGAGGAAAACAGCCAGTTGCGCAGAAGTCTGCTGGATTTACAAACCCAAATTGAAACCCTGCGCGTTGATCAGTCGAAACTGCGCGGTCAGAACGAGCAGCTGCTTCGGGACGCTGCAGACTTGCAGCGTCGCCAAAAGGACATTGCTCAGGGAGTGGACGAGCGCTTGCGCCAGTTCGAGCCGGTGAAAGTAACGTTGGATGGCCAGGAGTTCCAGGCCGATCCAGCCGAAAAACGTGATTTTGAAGCCGCCTTGGCTGTGTTTCGGTCGGGCAAATTCTCGGAAGCTGGCGCGGCCTTTGGTGCGTTCGTCAAGCAATACCCCCGCAGTGGCTTTACACCCTCTGCAAGGTTTTGGCTTGGCAATGCGCAGTACGCTGGGCGTGACTACAAAGAAGCCATCAACAACTTCAAACTGATGTTGTCCGAGGCTCCAGCCCACGCACGGGCCCCCGAAGCGGCTCTCTCCATTGCCAATTGTCAGATTGAGCTCAAAGACACGCGCACAGCGCGCAAGACGCTCGAAGACTTGGTGCGCGCATATCCGCAATCAGAAGCGGCCGTAGCAGCCAAAGAGCGTCTTTCACGATTGAAATGAAGTGATGTCGGTCGAGGAACCAGCGCTGGCCATTGCGAGCGAAGTCGCTTCCGAGGAGACGTTGCAGCGCCGTTTTGGGGGGCTCCAACGCCTTTACGGAGTAACCGGCGCTGCAAGGATTCGGAACGCCCATGTCGTCGTGGTCGGTATCGGCGGCGTAGGGTCGTGGGCTGCCGAAGCTTTGGCACGAAGTGGGGTGGGCCGCATCACGCTGATGGATCTTGACCATGTTGCGGAATCCAACATCAATCGCCAGATTCACGCCTTGATGTCGACCGTGGGCCAAGCCAAGGTGCTGGCCATGCGAGATCGTATTGCCCAAATCAATCCGGATTGCGTCGTTCAATGTGTTGACGAATTTGTGGACGCGGAAAACTGGCCAGGATTGCTTCCTCCCGGGCCTGTAGACGCCCTCATCGATGCCTGTGATCAAGTAAAAGCAAAAACTGCCATGGCTCACTGGGCAAAAAGCGCCGGAGTGTTCCACATCGCCGTGGGTGCCGCGGGTGGCAAGCGACATGCGCACAAAGTGGACATAGACGACCTGGCCAATACCACTCACGACCCGCTGCTGGCCCAGCTGCGTTACCGTCTGCGCAAATTTCACCAAGCACCACGCGAGGGTAAAAAGATCGGTGTGGCCTGCGTCTTCAGTCGCGAAGCTGTGGCGCAGCCAGATGCTTCATGCAATATCGATGGTGATGGCTCACTGAACTGCCACGGTTATGGTTCAGTGGTTGCTGTCACGGCAACCTTCGGTCAATGCGCGGCGGGCTGGGTGCTCGACAAACTGGCCACGCCTTCTCAAAAGGCGTCGAAAATAACGTTATAATCTTAGGCTTTGCAGCTATCGATAAGATAGCCTCAAATGTTGGGACGTTAGCTCAGTTGGTAGAGCAGCGGACTTTTAATCCGTTTGTCGTGGGTTCGACCCCCGCACGTCCCACCAGTTTAGCCTTACAGGCATTGAAAAGCCCGCTACAGAAATGACAGCGGGCTTTTTTCATTCCTGAGTCGGTGACCGCCTATTGGCAGTTTGCCGCGCGTTGACAGTTCACGCCAGCGCCTTGCGCATCAGCGCCCGCTCACGGACCCGCGCTCCGAACGTCAATCACCGATTCTGTGCCGTAGGCCGTGCTGCCATGGATTGCGCGGGCGCTGGTCAGCACACCCTGCCGATAGCGCAGGTGAATCTTTGCCGTCACCTCAGGCACGGGTGCCTGTGCGGCGATGTACTTCCGGCCCGTCAGCGGATCCACAGCGGCTCAGCAGGTGAACAGGGGGTCGAACCAGCCAATTGTTAGAACTCGCCTTTAGGCCTTTAGGCCTTTAGGTTTTTAGGCCTTCAGGCCTTCAGGCCTTCAGTCTTCCGCTCAGGTCTACCCAATGCATACCACTTCGGTCGGTCGTGGTTCTTCAACCGCCACTCCTCACAAGCGCCTGCAAAAAAACGTCGTCCCACACAACGCCCCATCCGGCATCAGCGCGTAGTCCGGCACCTCGCCCACGCGCTGCCAGCCTGCGCGTGCGTACAGGCGCTCGGCATCTCCGCCAGTCACGGTGTCCAGCACCAGCACGCTCTTCCCTTCAGCGCGCGCTGCGTCGTCCACGGCGGCCATCAATTGTTGGGCGATGCCTTGGCGGCGGGCGTTGCGGTGGACCAGCATCTTGGCCACGTCGGCTCGGTGGGGCTGGTTGTCGGGCATGGCGGTGATCAGTTGCACGGTGCCTGCGATCTGGCCCTTTGCGTCTTCGGCGACCAGCAGCACGCGCTCGTTGCGGGCCACACCCTCTGCAACGCCGCGCCAGAATGCCAGCGCTTTATCACGCGGCAGCGGCCACATGAAACTGACGGAGGCGCCGCCTTGCACGCAGTCGATCAACACATCCGCCAAGGCATCTACGCTGGCGGCGGCTTCGTTGGGGTCGAGACGGCGGACGATGACTGTGGGGTTGGTCTCCTGGGTGTGAAGGGGTGAGGAAGAGGGCAGCGCTGAGGTCATGGGGCTCTCCGTGTTTTGTTGGGTCTTGTCTGAGAGGTTGGTGTGGCGTGCGAAGCAGTGCGCGCTGCAAAACCCTGTGGCGCGAGCGTGGCCAGTGCGACGAGGTAGCGGGCAGTCGTGCGCGTGGGGTTGTGGAACACGATGGGCTGGTTCAGCTGCATGGCCAGGCAGTCGCCCGCGTCCAGGTGCCAAGGCGTGTCGCCCACGGTGATTTCCATGGTGCCTTCGATCATCCAGACCTGCTGGTGGATGTGGGCGTCCTGCACGGCCGATTCCAGCGCCACGCGCTGGCCGGGTGGGAACACCACGTCCACCAGCTGCAATGCAGAGCGGGACGGGGGCGACAGTTGCCTGCGCACGTAGCCCGATGCAGGGTCTTGCCACACAGGCTGATCGGCCACACGGATCAACGGGGAGGGCGGTTGCGCGGCTGCGCGGGTGTCGTCAAAGAGCGAGGCCAGTGCTACATCCAGGCCGGTGGCCAGCTTGTCGAGCACCACGGCTGTTGGGCTGCTCTGGCCGCGCTCAATGAGTGAAATGTTGGAGCGGCTGACGCCGCTGCGTTCAGCCAGGGTGTCGAGCGAGTAACCCCGGGCGTCGCGCAGATCGCGCAGCCGGGTGGCGATGCGGGTGTTGATGTCCATGTTTCCAGTTTAATGGATATGTATCCATTAAACTGGAATAAGGCGGTTTTCCGTCCAAGCGTTGCAGATTCAGTCCCGAGGCCGCCACGCGTTCACGATGGCCACCAGCGACAACATGACCGGCACCTCGACCAGCACGCCCACCACGGTGGCCAGCGCCGCGCCCGAGTTCAGGCCGAACAGCGATATCGCCACCGCCACGGCCAGCTCGAAGAAGTTGGAGGTGCCGATCAGGCACGCAGGCCCCGCCACGTTGTGCGGTAGCTTGAGCCAGCGGGCGCCCGCCCAGGTGATGAAGAAGATGCCATAGGTCTGCAGGATGAGCGGGATGGCGATCAGCACGATGACCAGCGGCTTGTTCACGATGGTGCCCGCCTGAAACCCGAACAGCAGCACCACGGTGGCGATGAGCCCCACCACGGACCACGGCTTGAGCTGTGCCACAAAGTCCGCCACCGCGTGGGCCGATTTGCGCTGCAGCAGGTGGCGGGTGGCCATGCCCGCGGCCAGCGGCAGCACCACGTACAACACGGTGGAGAGCACCAGGGTTTGCCACGGCACGGTGACGTTGGTCACGCCCAGCAAAAAAGCGGCAAGGGGTGCAAACGCAAACACCATGATGATGTCGTTGACCGACACCTGTACTAGCGTGTAGTTGGCGTCGCCTTTGACGAGCTGGCTCCACACGAACACCATGGCCGTGCAGGGCGCTACGCCCAACAAAATCATGCCTGCGATGTACTCGCTGGCCGATTGCGGGTCCACCCAGGGCGCAAAGATGTATTGGAAGAACAGCACCCCCAGCGCGGCCATGGTGAAGGGCTTGATGAGCCAGTTCACCACCAGCGTCAGCATGAGGCCCTGGGGCTTTTTGCCCACGTCCTTGATGGCGCTCCAGTCGATCTGGATCATCATCGGGTAGATCATCACCCAGATGAAAACGGCCACCACGAGGTTGACATGCGCAACCTCCAGCGCGGCCACGGCCTGGAACAAGCCGGGTACCGCCAGCCCCAGGCCGACACCGGCGAGGATGCCCAGGGCCACCCAGAGGCTGAGGAAACGTTCAAACAATCCCATGGTGAATCCTTGTTGTTGTGTTGTTGTTGTTGCTTGAGCGCGAATCAGGAAGGCAAGAAGGCCCGGCAGCATTGATGCAGCCAGGCCCGGGTTTCATGCAGCGTGCTGGGTGCTCGGGCTCAGCCCTGTTCGGTGCCAATGCGGTGCAGCTCGCTCTGCAGCGACAGCTTGTCGAGCTTGTCGAACGGCAAGGCCAGGAAGATGGTGATGCGGCGGTTGAGCGTCAAAAATGCATCGCTGAAGGCGCGCTGCTTTTCCTCTTCGGTGCCCTGCGCGGCTGCGGGGTCGGGCACACCCCAGTGGGCGGACATGGGCTGGCCGGGCCACACTGGGCAGACCTCGCCTGCAGCGTTGTCGCACACGGTGAGCACGAAGTCCATGGCGGGTGCGTCGGGCGTGGCGAACTCCTCCCAGGTTTTGCTGCGCAGGCTGTCGGTGCGAAAGCGGTTTCGCTGCAGCAGCTCTACCGCATAGGGATTCACGCGGCCCGCAGGTTGGCTGCCCGCGCTGTAGGCGCGATAGCGCCCGGCGCCCAGTTGGTTCAGGATGGCCTCGGCCATGATGCTGCGCGCCGAATTGGCGGTGCAGATGAAGAGGACGTTGAAGACGCGATAAGACATGGGAGGTCTTTCTTTCTTGCAGTGGGTTGTCGGTGGTGGGTAAATCGGCAGGTCGAAAGGTCGAAAGGTCGGAAGGTGAGCTGGTCAGCTGGTCCGAGGATCAGCAGGTCCTGCATTGCATGGAGGTGGCGGTGTCGTCCAGGCAGGGCTCGCCCTGGCAGCAGTTGGCGGTCAGAAAACCCAGCAGCTTGTTCATCGCATCGATGTGCGTGCGGTAGATCAGGTTACGGCCATCGCGCTCTTGCGTGATCAGCCCGGCGTGGGTCAGCTCTTTGAGGTGAAACGACAGCGAGGTGGGCGATATGCCCAGCGCCTCGGCCATCTGGCTGGGTGTGGCGCCCTGCGGACCTGCCACCACCAGCAGGCGGAACGCGCGCAGGCGCGACTCCTGGGCCAGTGCGGCCAGGGCTTGTACGGCTTCGGTGTCGGTCATGCGGGGTCTCCTTGGATGGGGGGCCGGGTGGCTGCAGGGCGCGCCAGCGTGGTGGGCAGTGCCAGCGTTACCAGCCAGCAGATGATCAGCATCAAGGCCGACCCAATCAGCGCATACAGCAGCCCACCCCATTGATAGAGCAGGCCCGACAGCAGCGTGCCCATGAATCGGCCAGCCGCGTTCGCTGCGTAGTAAAAGCCCACGTCTTCTGCCGCCTTCTCGCTGCCCGCATAGGCCAGGATGAGGTACGAGTGCACTGACGAGTTGACGGCAAAGGCCACGCCGAACACCCCGAGCCCCGCCACCACCACCCACTGCAGATGGGGCACCTGCAGGTACACCACCACGGCCAGCATCACTGGCACCACGGCCAATGCTGCAGACCACCAGCGCGCGGCGGGCACTTCGGCGCTCAGTCCATCAGGGCTGCGGTTAACGATGTTGGGCGCCAGCGCCTGCACCAGGCCGTAGCCAATGGTCCAGGCCGCCAGAAAGCCGCCCACCATCGTGAACGTCCAGCCCGACGCATACAAGAACACCGGCACGCCCACCACAAACCACACGTCCCGCGCGCCAAACAGCACCACGCGCGCGGCGGCCAGCAGGTTGATGGCGGGGCTTTTGGCAAACAGCTCCTTGGCCGATTTGGAGGCCTTGGCCTTGCCCATGAGGGGCGGCACAAAGGCCACCACGCCCACCAGCACCAGGGCCAGCAGCCCGGCCATGGCCCACAGTGCGCCGCGAAACCCCAGCAGGTCGAGCAGCAAGCCGCCCAGAAAGAAGCCCACGCCCTTCATGGCGTTCTTGCTGCCGGTAAACCAGGCCACCCATTTGAAGAGCTGGCCTGAACCCTGGTCCTTGGCCTGGTCGGCCGTGATCTTGATGGCCGACTTGCTTGCGGTTTTGGTGAGGTCTTTGGCCACGCCGCAGATGCCTTGCGCCACCACCACCCATGCCACCGACATTGCAGCGGTCCATTCGGGGTTGAGCAGTGACAGCAGCGCAAAACCAATGATCTGCGTGGTCAGCCCTACGGCCAGCATGCGCGCGATGCCGTAGCGTGTGGCCAGCCAGCCGCCGATCAGGTTGGCGGCAATGCCCGCTGCCTCGTAAAGCAAAAACAGAAACGCCAGCGTGAACGACGAATAGCCCAACCGGTAAAAGTGCAGCAGCACCAGCATGCGCAAGGCGCCATCGGTCAGCGTAAAGCCCCAGTACGCGGCGGTGACGATGGCGTAGTTGCGGGCGGCAGCGTTGCCGCCCGGGGAGGGTGTATGGGACGTGTGGGTCATACGTCCACGCTTTGCATGTGGCAGGCCAGGTCCACCATGCGGCAGGCGTAGCCCATTTCGTTGTCGTACCAGGCGTACACCTTGAGCAGCGTGCCGTCGGTGACCAGGGTGGACAGCGCATCGACGATGGAGCTGCGCGTGTCCCCCGCGTAGTCGGCACTGACCAGAGGGCGCTCTTCGTAGCCCAGGATGCCTTTGAGCGGGCCATGTGCCGCAGCAGCGGCGAACAGCGCGTTTACC
Organism: Acidovorax sp.; assembly: GCA_030692685.1. Lineage (GTDB taxonomy): Bacteria > Pseudomonadota > Gammaproteobacteria > Burkholderiales > Burkholderiaceae_C > Acidovorax. The sequence goes on from JAUXZO010000010.1 coordinate 117,938, forward strand.
TCGTCCGCCGTGGTGGGTTTTTGCAGCTCAAACACACAGTCGGTCAGCGACGCGTTGAGCACCGGCGCGCGCACCGCGTGGCCGTTGAGCTTGCCCTTGAGTTCGGGGTAGATCAGCGCAATGGCCGTAGCGCTGCCCGTGGTGGTGGGCGCCAGGCTCATCATGGCGCTGCGGGCGCGGCGCAGGTCTTTGTGCGGCGCGTCCACCACCAGGTTGGTGTTGGTGGGGTTGTGGATGGTGGTGATCTGCCCGTGGCGGATGCCCAGGTTTTCGTGGATCACCTTCACGACCGGTGCCAGGCAGTTGGTGGTGCACGACGCAGCGGTGACGATGCGGTCACGGGCGGGGTCATAGCGCTCGTGGTTCACGCCCACCACGATGTTGAGCACATCGCCGGTCTTGACCGGCGCCGCCACGATCACGCGCTTGGCACCGCGGTCCAGGTGGCCTTGCAGGGTCTCGGGGGTCAGGAACTTGCCCGTGCACTCCAGCACCACCTCCACGCCCAGGTCGCCCCACGGGATGTCGGCTGCAGTGGCGTGGCTGCTGAAGGACAGGCGCTGGTCGTTGATGCGGATCGTGTCGTCGCCCTCAGCGGCAATGTGGGCGCGCCAGGAGCCCTGCACCGTGTCAAACGCCAGCAGGTGGGCCGTGGCTGCGGCGCCGCCCTTGATTTCATTGAGGTGCACCACTTCCAGCCGGTTGGCGCCACGCGGGTCGTCGTGGGGCCGGTGGGCTGCGCCCAAGGCGGCACGCAGTGCCAGACGGCCGATGCGGCCCATGCCGTTGATACCTACTTTCATGGGGGACTCCTGACCATCTCCCGCACCGAGCGGGTAGACAGTTTTATATTTCAATAATTGTTGAATTATCGTTGCCATGTGTGTCCGTTTGATGACGCCGGCCTGGCAAGTGGGTACGCCCAGCTACCCCGTTCAGTCGGCTTTTGCGGGCCCTGCAAACAGCCTGCGTGGCACCCACCACAGGTACGCCGCCATGCCCAACAGCTCTACCAGCGACTGAACCACGATGACCACCGCCGTTTCCTCCCACCCCGCGGGCAGGGCCAGCGCAAGGGGCAGCACCACAAACGAATTGCGGGTGCCCAGGCTAAAAGCCAGGGTGCGGCCTTGGGTGGCGGGCAGCGCCAGCCAGCGTGCCAGCGCCTTGGCCACCAGCGCTGCCGCCACCAGAAACACCCCAAACACCGGCACCACCAGCGGCAGCACGTGCAGCCCCTGCCACACCGTGCCCACCTGCGCAGTGGCAATCAGGCCCACCACCACGGCCAGCAGCGGCACGGGGCCCCAGGCCAAGGTGTTGCGGATGCGGTCAGCGCTGGGGTGGTGGCTCAGCATGCGCTGGGCCACGGCGGCGCCCGCCAGCGGCAGCAGCACCACCAGCACGGCGGGCACCAGCGCGGCCAGGGTCCAGGTGCTCAGCGTTTGGGTGTCGCCCATCAGCGCCAGGTACACCGGCAACAGCAGTAGCTGAAGCACCAGGTTGAGCGGCGTCACGGCCATGGCCCGGGGCACATCGCCGCCGCCCAGCTGGCTGAAGGTGATGAACCAGTCGGTGCATGGCACCAACAGCACCAGCAACACGCCCAGGCGCACCGCAGGCGCTGCGCCCAGCAGGCCCAGCCATCCCGCCAGCGCCCAGGCCAGCAGCGGCAACACCACAAAGTTGCCGATGACCACCGCCGCTGCAAAGCGCCGGTCGCGCAGTGCCTGGCCCCACTGCAGCAAGGGCACCTGCATGAACGTGGCAAACAGCAGCACCACCAACGTTGGCCACAGCAAAGCCTCCAGCGCAGGGCCTGCGGCGGGCCACAGGCTGCCACCACCCAGCCCCAGCGTAATGGCCAGCAGGTACACCCAGACCTGGTGGCGCTCCAGAGCGAGGCGGGTCATCCGGGGGAGACCGAGTTGGTCGGGTTGACCGGGTTTGCCGGTGGGGCAAGGGGCAGGGCGGTCATGGCTGGGTGAATGGATAAAGGGCGTATTTGCAAAATTGATAGCTGCTAGCGCTTTATGGATAAGCGCTAGAGGCCATTTTGACTCATATTCTGGCCTTTGAGGATCCGCGTGAAACAGTGCACCCTGCGCCAAGCCGCGATACTTGCCTCACGCGGTTTTATAGACTGAACGACCCACCGAACGACGGAGACCCTTTCATGAGCTTGCCCCTTCATCCCCTGGATACCGAACTGCTGGCCCGCGCCTTGCCAATGCTGGACGAAGAATGGCTGACCCGGGACGCTGATCTGGCCCCCGTGCTGCCCACCGTGCTGGCCCGCAATGTGGGGCAGGACTGGCACAAGGCTGGCACCTTTCGCCACCACCTGGTGGGTGTGGCCCGGTCGCTCACCCTGTGGCAGCAGCCGCGCGATGTGCGCCTGCTGGGCCTGTTGCACAGCGTGTATGGCAATGCGTTTGTCGACCTGGTGAAGTTTGACCCCGCCAAAGAGCGCGCTCGCGTGCGCGAGCTGGTGGGCGAATCGGCCGAGCACCTCGTGTTTCTGTTCTGCACGCAGTCGCGTACGCAGTTTGTGCAAAAGGTACTGGACCACGCGCTGGAGGCCGATGGCAGCATGGTGCTGGACAAGGATGGCCAGCAGCACACGCTCACGCCGTACGAAGTGGCGGCGTTCATCATCGTCAGCATGGCCGACACCATTGAGCAGTGGTTCAGCTGGCAGGACGATATTTTTTCGCGCTTTCCGCACGTGCAACCCCGCTCGCAGTCGGCGCATTGGGCCGCATCGCTCTGGCCCGGCCCCATGCGGCCCACCGGGCGCATGCTGCACCAGATCAGCGCCTTGGGCAAAGCCCTGCAGCACCCGGGTTTGAGGGACCAACTGCCGCTGCCGCCCGTGTTTGCCGACTGCAGCCAGCACCTGTCTGCCGCCAACGAGGCAGCGGCCACCTCGCTGTACTGGTCCGTCATCCAGCAAGACCAGCCGCTGGTGGACATGGACGTGGCCACGGGCGTGCTGGAGAGCGCCATCCGCCACAACCCCTGGGTGGCCGAGCCCCAGATGGTGTTGGCCCAGCTGTACCTGTCGGCAGGGCGCAGAGACGACGCCAAGGCTGCGGCATCCAGCGCGTTGCAGCTCTTCAGCGCCTGGGGCAATGCCTGGGACAAACGCGTGCAGTGGGACGCCTGGATTGCGTGGACGCGCATCCTGCTGCAGGGCGCCATGGTCGAAGAAACCTGGCCCGAGCGGCTGGACAAGCTGAACAACGTCGCACTGCGACCCTGACCGGCCCTGGCCAGGCTTGCGCCGCGCGAGTGGCTTCATACGTTAAGTCGTCTAAGAAAATGACAACTTATTCGTTTGAGTTTTATCAGGAAAACCCTAGGATGCGAGCCATCTCCCAACGAAAGGTTTTCCCTGTGAACAACAAGCGCCACCTCCTGCAATCTGCCCTGGCTCTGGCCGCCGCTGCGGTTTTTTCGACCGGCGCCATGGCGCAAGACAAGCCCATCAAAGTGGGCGTGACGGGCGGCCCCCACGCGCAGATCTTTGAGCAGGTGAAAAAGGTCGCCGAAAAAGACGGCCTCAAGATCCAGATCGTCGAGTTCAGCGACTACGTGCAGCCTAACGCCGCGCTGTCGGCCGGTGACCTGGACGCCAACAGCTACCAGCACAAGCCCTACCTTGATGCGCAGGTGAAAGACCGCGGCTACAAGCTGGTGTCGGTGGGTTACACCGTCAACTTCCCGATTGGCTTGTATTCCAAAAAGGTCAAGAAGCTTGAAGACCTCAAGGAAGGCGCCAAGTTCGGCATCCCCAACGACCCCACCAACGGCGGCCGCGTGCTGCTGGTGCTGCAGGACAAGGGTTTGATCAAGCTGCGCGACGGCGCCGACCTGAAGGCCACGCCGCTCGACGTGGTGAGCAACCCCAAGAAGATCAAGTTTGTGGAACTGGACGCTGCCCAGCTGCCCCGTTCGCTGGACGATTTGGACGCCTCGGCCATCAACACCAACTTTGCGCTGTCGGCGGGCCTGAACCCTGGCAAGGACGCGATTGCGCAAGAGAACGCCAAGAGCCCCTACGTCAACCTGATCGCCGTGCGCGAGGCCGACAAGGACAAGCCCTGGGTCGCCAAGCTGGTGAAGGCCTACCACTCCGAAGAAGTCCGCAAGTTCATCCAGACGGAGTTCAAGGGTTCGGTGCTGCCGGGCTTCTGATCGGCGCAGCCTGCGTAAGCGGAGCGAATCGGCACGGTCGGCGGAGCGTCCATTACCCCATCCGTTCGGGCTGAGTTTGTCGAAACCAAGGCGCTCCCTGCGAACAGCCCTTGGACGGGCTCAGGCTGAACGGTCGATCAAAGACCGTAGATATTGCAGTCAAATTGGCACCTGGCGCTTATCCAGCAAGCGCTAGGTGCTAGCGTATTGATATCTGCTGCACACGCGCCTGCCAATGCGCTGTGGGTGCACCGGGCCAAGCGTGTGCAGAATTAACCCACGCGAATGGTTGGAGTTTCTGCAAACTGCGCTTGCACCCACAATGGGGGTGAACGTCCAGTAACAAATCCCCGCCTGCGACACCCCGCCCATGCCCCCCGCAGAACGCATATTCATCGCCGTCTGCATCTTTGCCTGCGCGCTGCTCTACGTCATGTCGCCATGGGCGCAAGACACCGGGGTGCAGCTTTTTCTGGACAACGCCTCCTGGACGTTGTCCATCAGCTTGGCGGCTTTTTTGGCGTGGCGTGGCCGCGTACAAGTGCCACCCGCCGAGCGTGGCTTGCACACCGGTTTGTTCACCGGCGCGTTGCTGATAGCCTTGGGGCAGATGGTGTGGAACCTGCAGGTAGCGTTGGACTGGAACCCTTTCCCCGCACCCGCCGACCTGCTTTTTCTGGCCGCGGGCCCGTTGTGGGCGTTTACCGTCATCCGTGCTGCTTTTGCCAGGTTGCCGCGCGACCGAACCTACCCCGCGGCGCTGGACTTTGGCGGGGCGGTGCTGGCGCTGGTGGCATTTACGCTCGTGATCTACCTGCCCTCGGGCGAGGTGCAGTCGCTGGCGGTGGGGGCCTTGCTGGTGTTGTACCCGGCGGGGTTTTTGACGGCGGCAGGTGTGACGGCCCTCGCGATTCCTACGGTGGGCGTGCGCATCACGCGCTCGCATGTGCTGGTGCTTCTGGGCATGTTTGGTTATGGCCTGAGCTGGATGCACTGGAACCTGCTGGTCATCAACAACACCGCCGTGCCCGGCAGCTGGTTCAACGCCACGTTCAGCCTGGCGGCGCTGGCTCTGGGCTGGGGCGCACGGTGGTTGCGTTTTGAGGTGTCTGGCGACGCGGCCTACCGCAGCCGGTGTGATCAGGTGATGAACTATGTGCCGCTGGTGTCGATGACGCTGGCGGCGACCACGCTGGCGCTGCTGTTCACCGCGGGCGATGGTCGCGAAGGCTTGCAGGTGTTGATTTTTGTGTGTTGCCTGCTGGTGTTGCTGCTGGCAGCGCTGCGCCAGGTCATTGTGGTGGGCCTGCTGCACCGCCTGCGCGCGGCCGAGGCCGCAGTGCTGCGCAACGAGGGGCAGCTGTACCAGCTGGCGCATTTCGATGCGCTCACGCGTTTGCCCAACCGCCGTTATTTTGAAGATGCGCTGGAGCGCGCTGTGGCCGAAGCATCGCGCCAGACGCAGTCGCCCGACCACTGCGTGGCCTTGCTGCTCATCGACCTGGACCATTTCAAGAGCGTGAACGAGACCTACGGCCACCGTGTGGGCGATGCGCTGCTGAGCGAGGCCGCCGCGCGCATCACCATCTTGCTGGCCGGGCAGGGCATGGTGTCGCGCCTGGCCAATGACCAGTTCACCGTGATGCTGCTGCGCCAGGCGTCGCGCACGCAATTGGCGCAGCTGGCCACGTCGCTGGTGGAGGGGCTGGCCCAGCCGTGGGAGCTGTCGGAGGTGGGCGCGCAATACATGGGCGCCAGCATTGGCATCAGCCTGTACCCGGACGACGCCGACAGCAGCCTGGAGCTGGTGCGCCACGCGCACTCGGCGCTGCACGCCACCAAAAGCGCGGGGCGGGGCTCGTACCGCTTCTACATTGAAGAGTTCACGCGGATCACCCGGGGCCGGCTGGAGCTGCGCCGCCGTTTGCACAACGCGCTGCAGGGCGGCGAGTTCACCCTGGTCTACCAGCCGCAGCTGGACCACCTGCGCCAGACCGTAGGCGCCGAGGCGCTTCTGCGCTGGTCGGTGGACGGCAAGGCCGTGCCGCCCGATGAGTTCATTCCGCTGGCCGAAGAAAGCGGGCTCATCGTGCCGATAGGCCTGTGGGTGTTTGAGACCGCGTGCCAGCAGCTGGCGCAGTGGCGGGCCGAGGGCTGGCAGGTGCCTGTGGTGTCGGTCAACGTGTCCACCATCCAGCTGCGCGAGCCAGGCTTTGTACAGACGCTGCTTTCGGTGGCCGAACGCGCCGGTGTGCCGTCCGCCGCGCTGGTGCTGGAGATCACCGAGTCGCAGCTGCTCGACGAGTCGCTCTACGGCATTGCGCTGGATTTGAAGAATGCGGGGTTTGGCCTGTCCATCGATGACTTTGGCACCGGGCATTCATCGCTCATCAAGCTGCGCAGGCTGCCGGTGGGCGAGCTCAAGATCGACAAGGTGTTTGTGCGAGACATCGTGCACGACGTGAACGACCGTGAGATCTGCGCCACCGTCAACGCGCTGGCCCGCACCCTGGGCTTGCAAGTGGTGGCCGAAGGGGTCGAGACCGAGGCGCAGTTTCAGCTGCTGGTCACAATGGGCTGCCAGCGGTTTCAGGGCTGGCTGTTTGCGCCGGCGCTGCCGCCTGCGCGGCTGGCCGAGCGCTGGCTGCAGCGGCACGATGCGCAAAATACTGCCTCAGCACTGATCGTTCCTGTCGCGGACCCGGATGTCGCCTGACGCAAGCCCCGCCTCGTAGCGCCGCAACTCGTCGCGCACCACGGGCAGCAGAAAGTACAGGCCCACCACATTGGGCAGCGCCATCGCAAAAATCATGGCGTCTGAAAAGTCGATCACCGGGCCCAGCCCCATGCTGGCCCCCACCACCACGCAGGTCAGAAACAGCAGCTTGAACACCATGCTCGTCACCACGTGGTCGCCCAGCAAGTAAGCCCAGGCCTGCAGCCCGTAGTACGACCAGGTGACCATGGTGGAGAACGCGAACAGCACCACGGCCAGCGCCAGCACATACGGAAACCACCACACCGCGCTGGCAAAGGCGGCGGATGTCAGCGCCACGCCCCGCGCGTCTCCCGCTGCTGCGGTGAGCCCGTCCGCGTTGGCATGGCCGGTAACGATGATGACCAACGCCGTCACTGAGCAGATCACAACCGTGTCGATAAACGGCTCCAGTAGCGCGGCGTAGCCCTGGGACACGGGCTGGTCCGTTTGCACCGCTGAATGCGCAATGGCCGCCGAGCCCACCCCCGCCTCGTTGGAGAACGCTGCACGCTTGAAGCCCTGCACCATGGCGCCCAGCACACCGCCCGCCACACCCTCAGCAGAAAACGCGCCGTGCAGAATTTCCGCCGCTGCCCACGCCAACTGGTCGGCATGCAGCCCCAGCACCACCAGCCCCGCGCCCACGTAGGTGAAGGCCATGATGGGCACCACTGCCTCGGTCACCCGCGCAATCGAGCGGATACCGCCCAAAATCACAAGGCCCACCAGCGCTGCCAGCACGAGTCCGAACATCCAGCCCCGGCCTGCCAGCAGGCTGCTCGCGCCGCCGGTCACGCCCAGCACCTGCTGAAAGCTCTGGTTGGCCTGAAACATGTTGCCCCCGCCCAAGGCGCCGCCCACGCAGCACACCGCAAAAAACACCGCCAGCACCTTGCCCAGTACGGGGTGCCCGCACTCGGCCAGGCCTTTGGAGAGGTAGCGCATGGGCCCGCCGGAGACAGCACCGGTGACGGGGTCCACGTTGCGGTACTTCACGCCCAGCGTGACCTCGGTGAACTTGGACGCCATGCCCAGCAGCCCGGCCGCGATCATCCAGAACGTGGCGCCCGCGCCGCCCAGGCTGACCGCCACCGCCACACCCGCAATATTGCCCAGCCCCACCGTGCCCGACACGGCGGTGGTCAGCGCCTGAAACGGCGTCACTTCGCCCGCCATGCCGGGGTTGGAATAGCGCCCGCGCACCACGGCAATCGCATGCCCGAAGCCGCGCAGTTGAATGAAGCGAAAAGCCAGCGTGAACACCAGCGCGGCCACGATGAGCCAACCCACGATGAGCGGAAACGCGGTGCCGCCCACCGGCACGGCGTAGAAGATGGCGCCCGACACGGCGTCCGCATACGGTGCGATGGCGGCGCTGATGCGCTCGTCCACGCTGAGGGCCTGGGGCGCAGGCGTCATGGCGGGTGTCTCCGGAGATGTTGTTCAGGGCATCATCCCCCACGCCACCGGTAGCCACCGCATCAGCCCCGTGCAGCGGTAGGGGATGATGCAGTCAGATACTCCTGTTTTGATAGCTGGTAGCGATTGATGGATAAGCGCTAGAGGCCATTTTTTCATGAAATTTCGCCGCCAAAAGCAAAACCCGGCGCTGGGCCGGGTTCGTGGGTTCAGAGCGCTGGCGTTCTGACGTGGGCGCTCAAGCGGTCGGTGTGGACCGTCCTCAAGCTGTCTGCGACACGCTCGCCTGGTGGGCGGCCACGCTGGTGTGGGTGGTGATTTCCAGCTCGGCCGATGCCAGGGCCGCGGCCTTGGCGTCTGGGCCCATGCCCACGCCTTCAGCGCGCACAAAACGCACGTCGGTGATACCAAAGAAACCCAACACCACCTTCAGGTAGCTCTCCTGGTGTTCCATGGCCTGGCCGCCTTCGCTGGTCGAATACATGCCGCCGCGGCTTGACGCGACGATCACCGTCTTGCCCGCAGCCAGACCCACAGGGCCCTTCTCGGTGTAATTGAAGGTGCGGCCCGTCTGGGCAATGCGGTCGATCCAGGCCTTCAATTGGCTGGGGATGGTGAAGTTGTACAGCGGTGCACCAATGACCACCACGTCGGCGGCCAGAAACTGGCTGACCAGCGCTTCAGAGAGCGCGTTTTCGCGGCGTTCGGCATCGGTGGCGGCGGCCTGGCCGGTGCGAAAGCCCAGCGATTCTGCTGACAGGTGCGACGGGGCTTGTGCGGCCAGGTCCAGATACTGCACGGTAGTGCCGGGGTGGCTGGCTTGCCAGGCGGCCACGGTGCGGGCCGTCAGTTGGCGGGATACGGATTGTTCGCCAGTGATGGCGGAGTCGATGTGAAGCAGTTGCATGAAGATATCCTGAAAGGCCGATGTGGCGATGTGGCGATGTCGCTTTGTGGGTGGTAGCCACACCGTGTGGCCATGGAATCAATTGTGGGTATGAATCGAATCATTGATAAGGTACAGAACTTGCGATAGATTGTTCTACCCATAGGACGATCAAAGTGCATAACACGCTCTAACGATGCAAGACCTCAATGACATGCTGTATTTCGCCGAAGTGGTGGAGCGCGGAGGCTTTGCCGCTGCGGGCCGGGCGCTTGGCATTCCCAAATCCCGCCTGTCCCGGCGGGTGTCGGACCTGGAAACCCAGCTGGGCGTGCGCCTGCTGCAGCGCACCACCCGCAAACTGTCTTTGACGGAAGTGGGCGAGGCCTATTTGCGCCATTGCCAAGCCATGCGCGAATCGGCGCAGGCGGCGGCCGATACCGTGGCCCAAGTGCAGACCACACCCCGCGGCACCGTGCGGGTGAGCTGCCCCGTCACCCTGGCCCAGACGGTGGTGGCCGAGCTGATGCCCCGGTTTCTGGCCATGTATCCCGAGGTGCGCATCGACATGTTGGTGAGCAACCGCGCAGTGAACCTGGTGGAGGAGGGCATCGACGTGGCCTTGCGCGTGCGCCCGTCGGTGGACGACAGCGGCAGCATGGTCGTCAAGCGGCTGGACCACACCACCCAGATTCTGGTCGCCAGCCCCGAGCTGCTGATGCGGCAAGGCACCCCCAAAACGCTGGACGACCTGGCCAAGCTCGACAGCATCTCGATGTCTGCCCCGGAGGGGCGCTCGACCTGGAACCTTATTGGCCCCGGTGGCGTGCAGCAGACGGTGCAACACACCCCGCGGTATGTGGCCGACGACTTGCTCACCCTCAAATACGCCGCCGTGGCTGGCACGGGCGTGTGCTGGATGCCGGACTACATGTGCCAGGACGAAATGCGCGAGCGCAAGCTGGTGCGCGTCTTGCCCGACTGGGCCCCGGCCCCGGCCATCGTGCATGCGGTGTTTCCGTCGCGCCGGGGCCTATCGCCTGCGGTGCGGAGGTTTCTGGACTACCTGGGCGAGGCCATGCCCGGGCGCAGCAGCCTGAGCACGCGGCTTCCGCTGCAGGGCCTGGACGGCGCGGACATTTGAGTTCGCGTTCTGCCGGTCGCGGTTGTTGCACCTGAATCGCCGCTAGGCCAAGGCCCCGGTCAAAGACCGCGTGGCACCGTTGGTCAGGGTGTTCCTTTCCGTTTTTGGCCCACAATGCAACCAATTGCAACCACAGGGAGGTGCGACGTGCGGGGCTGCTGTGCCCTCCGTTGCGCCGTCCAAACTTGCCCCCCTTTCATCGGCTGATCGCGCAGTGAGCACCTCCCACCCCACCTCCCACCCCATCGACCAGCACATCCGCCAAGCCCGCGTACACCCGTCCGTGGGCGCCATCGTGATTCCGCCTTGTCCTGAGTCACTGCTGCGCTTGCAGGCCATCATGGCCGAGCCAGAGCTGGATTCGGTGGCGCTGGACCAGCTCGCCTCGTCCGACGTGGCCATGGCTGCGGCGTTGATCCGGTTGGCCAACAGCCCGTTGTATGGGCTGGCCCAGCCTGTGCAGACGGTGGGCATGGCTCTGACGGTGCTGGGGCTGCAACCTTCGGTGCAGCTGCTGGCGGCCTTTATCACGCGCAACGCGCTGCTGGTGCGGTCACCGCTGCTGGAGCATTTCTGGGAAAGCTCGCAGCGCCGCGCCATCGCGTGCGAACACATCGGCCACCAGCTCTACAGCCTGGACCCGGGCCTGGGCTACAGCTTTGGCCTGTTTTGCCACGTCGGCATGCCGGTGCTGGTGAAAGCGGTGCGCGGCTACGCAGGCACCGTAACCGAAGCCCTGGCCCGCAAGGACCGCACCTTTACCGAGACCGAAAACGCCAGCCACCGCACCGACCACGCGGTGATGGGCGCCATCGTGGCGCGCACCTGGCACCTGCCGGGCGACGTGGCGCAGGCCATCTGGCTGCACCACGACTTTGCGAGCCTGGGCGACGAGCGGTTCAACCCCACGGTGCGGCATCTCGTAGCGCTGGGCTTGTTGGCCGAATACCTGGTCAACCACCACGACAACCTCACCCCGACGCGCGAATGGCTGGAGCATGGCGAGGCGTGCATGCAGTACCTGGATGTGTCGGAGGACGAGCTCAACCACTGGATCGATGAACTGCACCCGGCTTTCGAGGCGGTGGGGTTCTGAAAACTGCAGCCGCTAAAGATATTGATGCGCGACGCCAGCAACGCTGGTTATTGAGTCGGCATACTTGAACTTGAACTTGAACTTGAACTACCCGTTCGGGCGGAGCTTGTCAAAGCCTCGCGCCGTGTTTCGCCTGCGTTCAGTGTCAACGGTTTCAACGAGATTGAGCCCGATTCAATAACGCCGCTCAACGCGCTGCGTCGATAAGGTCGGCAATGGCCCTATAGCCCCACCGTCGGGCGTGCTGCGAGGCGGTCAGGCCGGCTCCATCAACCAGCATGGTCTGGGCGCCCAGCGCCAGCAGGCTTTGCACGGCCGCAGTATGGCCATTGAGGGCTGCAATCATGAGGGCCGTCCTGCCGGCGGTGTCACGCGCGTCCACCGGCGCGCCTTGGCCGATGAGGCTTTCCACCTCGCTGGCGTTGCCAGTGCGGGCGGCATCGCGCAATGCGCGTGGCAGTGACGGGTCGAGCGCCTTCTGGAGCTGCGGTGCGGGTGCTGCAGCGTCGCTGTTTGCCACGCTGCCGCCGGGAAGGCTGCGGGCCACCGAGTGCGGCGCCTGGGACAGGGGAGGCAGCGTTTTAGAGGCGGACTCGTCCTGCATGGCGGATCGCTCGCGCATTTCAGCGCGGGGTACCGCTGCTGCCGACGGTGCGGGCGGTGGCGTGGGTGTGGGCGTGGGCGTGGGCGTGGTGGCGCGACGCTCCGCGATGGGCGGCGATGTGGCGAAACCGGATGGCGCAGCAGCTGCGCCCGGGTGCTGAAGCGATTTAGCCTCAGGCGCTGGGGCTGCCGGTGCGGGCGCGGTGGGTAGCGCTGCTTCGGCGAGCGGACTGGATTTGCCGGGTGCCGCTGCTGCGGGTTTTTGTGCGACCGCACTGGGCGGTGGGCTGGCCAAGTCGCGGGCGGGGCTCTGCGAACGCTCGGGCGTTGCAGGTGTTGCATGCCCTGGATGCCCTGAAGGCCCTGAAGGGGTTGCAGAGGGCTCAGCGGCAGGCGCTGCGGCTGGGGCGGGTGTTTGTGCCCGACGCTGGCCGAATGCGGTGTCTTTTTCTTCGGGCGTTCCGCGCTCAAACTGCAGCATCAACAAACCTGTCAGTCCCACCAAGGCCACCGTGGCCAAGGCCGATAGTTTCCAGCGCGATTGGTTGGCGGCAGGCTGGGTTGGGGCGCTTGCAGCGTGCGGTGGCGTGGTGGCAGCTGCCGCAGCCAGCATCTGCGCATGCGCCCGAACGGCGTCGCGCACGTGCGCGCCGGGGCGGGCGTCTTCCTGCGCGCTGGCTTCGCGGTATCGCCGGACCAGTTCGTCGTCTGGCGCGCTCATGGTGCAAATTCCTTGAGGTGTTGCCGAAGGCTGGCCCGCGCATAACGCAGGCGGCTCTTGGCGGTTTCAAAATTCACGCCGGTGGCCTCGGCAATCTCCTGCACGCTTAAGTCACCTTCGGCGTGCAGCAAAAACGCCTCCCGCTGCGCGAGGGGCAGTTGCTCCACGGCGGCAATCAGGGCAGCTGCCTGCTCGCGTGACTGCAACTGCCGCACCGGTCCAAACCCAGAGTCGGCGGCGAGCGTGTCTGCGAGGCTTAGCTCGTCGCCGTCGCTCGCGTCCAGGCTGGAGTGGTTTTTGGCGGTGCGCCAGTGGTCCACCAGCCGATGGTGCGCGAGGGTGAAAAGCCAGGTCCGAAATTTGGCTCTGACCTCGTAGCTGGCGGCATTGCGCGCCACTGCAAACCAGACATCCTGCAGCAGGTCGTCCGCCACCGCCGGCACCTTTACGCTGCGAAACACAAACCGCCAAACCGCCAGCTCGTGCCGACAGTACAGCGTGTCAAAGGCGCCCAGATCGCCCTGGGCAAAACGCAGCATCAGCGTCTCGTCGCTGTCGTTAGGGTTGTCTTCGGAAGATGGGGCGGTGGGCACCCGCGCATTATGCGAGGCCCTCACTCACCCAGGAGCCCCATCGCAACTGGCGCCTTCAAGGCCTACCGCGGGTCGGGAACATACGACACGTTGTCCGACTGCGGAAACGCGCGGGGCACGTGCGGCCGTGCAATGGGCTCGCGAATCACGCCGCTGGCGATCAGGTTTTCGAGGCTGTCGTAGCGAATGCTGATGATTTCATTGGGCTGGTCCTGCAGTCGTGTGAAGGTGGTGTGTGAGACCACAGACGTTTCGCGCTGGCCGTGCGCCGTGCCCAGTCTGGCCGAGGGTGCGGGTGCCGCCTTGGCCACACTGTCGGCCGACTGAGATCGTGCAGAGGACTCGGGTTCTGATTGCGGGGCAGCCGCAGCAGGAGCAGGAGCGGAAGGCAGCGTGCGCCCCAGGTCCTCGCGCAGGCCTCCCAGGCTGTTGCTGCCGTCGCGGCTCTCACGGCGCTCGCGCTGGGGTTCGGGTGTGACCGATGGCGACGGCACCGGCGGTTGCTCGCGAAACAGTGCCACGCCAATCACGCCCACGTGGGCCGGGCGGCCGGTGCGGCTGGCGTAGGCGTTGGCAATGTGGGAGAACTCAAAGGCCGCGACCTCGCTGCTGCTCTTGCGCCAGCCGGTAATCTGGTAACGCTCGTAGGGCGAGAACACATACCCGCGCTGGTCCCACGCAGCGGTTTCGCCGCTGAGCACGTTGACCCCATCGACCGAAGGCACGGCCAGCACCCGTCCCCCGCTGCGGTTGTGCACCGTCACGGCGTAGCGCGCGCCGGGGCGTCCTGCCACCCAGTATTCACCCTTGGCGTAGTGCACCGGCAGCGTGGCACCGGTGTCGCGGTCCACGATGGTGACATCGGCAAGTCGGCCAATGGCCTGGGCTGGCAGGCTGACAAGAGCCAGCAGCGCGGCAAGTGCCGAGACTGCGGTCAGGGCGGGGAGGGCGAGTGAACGGGGTTTCATGGCAGCTCCATCAAAGTGTTGTGGGTGCTGAGTGAAACGAACGGGGTGGGGGAATGGGGTTGAGTGAAACCCAAAAAATCCAAAAAAATTTTCTCAGGGCTTCACTGCAACCATCCCCGCGGCGCCCTGGCCCGCGCTTTGGTCTCAGTGCGCGAGGCGGCGCACTCCGGCTAAGGGCAGGGCGGTGCTTCGGTGACCCGATGCGGCGCGTGGGGCGCCACCGGTGCCGCCACTGACGTGGAAGACGGCCACCAGATCGGCCAGGCGGTGCGCCTGTTCGCGCAGGTTTTCTGCGGCCATGGTGCTTTCGCCCACCAGCGCACCGTTTTGCTGGGTCATCTGGTCCAGTTGCGTCACGGCCACGTTGACCTGCGAGATGCCATCGCTTTGTTCGGCGGCAGCGGTGCTGATCTCGCCAATGATCCCGTTCACGCGCTGCACGCCTTGCACGATTTCATTCATCGTGACGCCTGCGTTGGCCACCAGCTGGGTACCCGAATCCACCTTATCCACGCTGGACTGGATGAGTGACTTGATCTCTTTGGCCGCCGCCGCACTGCGCTGTGCCAGGCTGCGCACCTCAGTGGCCACCACCGCAAAGCCGCGCCCTTGTTCACCGGCACGGGCCGCTTCGACCGCCGCGTTCAGCGCCAGGATGTTGGTCTGAAACGCAATGCCGTCGATCACGCCAATGATGTCGGCGATCTTCTGGCTGCTGTTGTGGATGTCCTGCATGGTGCTGACCACCTGCTGCATCACCTCGCCGCCCTTGGTGGCGGTGCCCGCTGCCGTAGTAGCCAGCTGGTTGGCCTGGCGGGCCGAATCAGCGCTCTGGCGTACGGTGGCGGTCAGCTCTTCCATGCTGGCAGCGGTTTGCTCCAGGCTGCTGGCGGCCTGTTCGGTGCGGTTGCCCAGGTTCTGGTTGCCGCTGCTGATGTCGTCGCTGGTGGTGCGCAGCTGCGCAATGTTGTCGCGCACGGCAGACACCAGTTCATGAAAACGCTGCTGCATGTCGCGAACGGCCACCATCACGCTGCCGTTGTCGCCTGCTTTGACATGCACAGGCACTGTGAGGTCGCCTTGCTGGATGGCCTGGACTACTGCGCGCACTTCGCTGGGCTCTGCGCCCAGCTCGCGGCCGATGCTGCGGGACACCATCACGGTGGCCGCCACGCTGATCAGCACGGCCAGCAGGGTGATGGCAAGCATCACGCCGGTGAACTGGCTAGCGTCCTGGTTGGCCGTCTCACTGTTTTTGATGATGCGGGCCTCTTCGTAGTCGATGAGCTTGTTGGCCGCTGCCAGCCATTGCTCGTACTGCGGCTTGGCGTCTGCCCAGAGCAGGGCCTCTGCGCCAGCGCGGTCGCCTGCCTGCATCAGTGCCACGACCTTGTTGGTCGTGGCAACGGTGCGTGCCTCGATGTCTTTGAGGGCTTGCACCATGGGGCCAACTTCGGGCGGCACCTGGCTGGCGGTGGTGAGCACGGTGTCCAGCTGTGTGGCGGACTTGGCGTAAAAATCGGCAAGCCGGACTATGGATTCGATTTCTTTCTTGCGCGCCTCTTCGCTTGGCGCCAGCACCACGTCACGCACCGCGATGGAGCGGTCGTGGGCAGAGCCTCTGAAATTGATGGCGACGCGCTGGATGACCGCGTTTTGCGTGGCATTGGCCGTCAGGGCGCTGTCGATCCCCCGCGCTGTCAGCATGCTGTAGATCGACATGCCTAGTAAAACCACAATGACCAGACCGAAGCCCGCCATCAGGCGCTGGCTGATTTTCCATGTGTGCATTGAAGTGTGCCTATTGAAGATGTCTTGAAACGGAGATGCCAACACAAACGATCGGCCGCTGACGACCTTCGCTCAGATGCTGTTTGTTTGCATTTTGTTACGATTATACTCGATGGTATGCATTCATACCGATTAGTATAAATGTTGAACGAGATAGTCGGGATCTTCGGAAGCCCGAATGGGATCGGAGGAAGAGCCGTCTTTTAGATGATTTGGCGATTAAATTACAAGAATTAAGTCGTTTGGGTTTTAAAGACCGGCTCGCAGAATGCCCACCCTGTAACCACCACTTCCATCATCATCGTCCCCGGCTGGCGCGACTCTGGCCCTGGCCACTGGCAAAGCTTGTGGGCCAAGCGCTTGCCGCAGTCGCGCCGCGTGGTGCAGGACGACTGGGCCACGCCCACGCGTACTGCCTGGGTGGGGGAGTTGGAGAAAACAGTGCTTTTGGCCCCCGACCCGGTGGTCATCGTGGCGCACAGCCTGGGTTGCATTGCCACGATCCAGCTGGGCGCAGCAGCCGCTGAACGTATTTGTGGTGCCTTGCTGGTGGCCCCGGCCGACCCCGAGCGCCGCGCCATTCTGAGCGACTTTGCGCCGGTGCCCTATGCGGCGTTGCCTTATCGCAGCATTGTGGTGGCCAGCAGCCACGACCCCTTTTGTCCCATCCGCCTGGCTGGTGCCTACGCGCGGGCCTGGGGCAGCGAGTTTGTGCGCATGCAGAACGCGGGGCACATCAACATTGACTCGGGCCATGGGGAATGGCCGCTGGGTTGGGCGTTGCTGCAGTCGCTGGACGGCGATCGGGCGGATGGCGGCGTGCATTCGTCGGGCGCTGTGCAGGCATCGCCCGCGGCGGTGTAACGCCGTTTATTCCTCAATTGATAGCTTCTAGCGCTTATTGGATAAGCGCTAGAGACCATTTTGGCTCAAATTTTCAGCCTGCACGGTGGAAGCTCTGCCCCCTGTGGGATTGGGCGAGTGCAGGTTTCTATATTCCAAATTTCGATTAATTAACAAGAATATATTCTTTTGAGTTTTAAGCGTCACTCCGCACAATCCGCCATCTCCAGCTTTTTCTCAGGCGACGCACCATGACAACTTCTTTGAAACTCAAAACCCTTCTGGCCACGCTCGCCCTGGCTTCCAGTGGTTTGGCTGCAGCGCAAACCACGCTGCTCAACGTTTCGTACGACGTGGCCCGCGAGTTTTACAAGGACTACAACGCAGCGTTTGTGGCGCACTACAAGAAGACCACCGGTCAGGACGTGAAGATTGACCAGTCGCATGCGGGCTCCAGTGCCCAGGCGCGTGCGGTCCGTGACGGGCTGGACGCCGATGTGGTCACCATGAACACCACCACCGACGTGCAGTTTCTGGCCGACAGCGGTCTGGTGGCCAAGGACTGGACCAAGAAGTTTCCGCACGACGCATCGCCCACCACATCCACCATGCTGTTCCTGGTGCGCAACGGAAACCCCAAGGGCATCAAGGACTGGGACGACCTCATCAAGCCCGGGGTGCAGGTGATCGTGGTGAACCCCAAGACGGGTGGCAATGGCCGTTATGCCTATCTGGCTGCCTGGGGCGCGGTGCGCGAAAAGGGCGGCACCGAAGAGCAGGCCGCCGAGTTTGTGGCCAAGCTGTACAAAAACGTGCCGGTGCTGGCCAAGGGCGGGCGCGACGCCACGGCTACCTTCTTGCAGCGCAACATTGGCGACGTGCTGATCACGTTTGAATCTGAAGTGGTGTCCATCGACCGCGAGTTCGGTGCGGGCAAGGTCGATTCCATTTACCCATCGGTGAGCGTGGTGGCTGAAAACCCCGTGGCCATTGTGGAGCGCACCGCTGCCAAGAAGAACTCTGGCGCGCTGGCCAAGGCGTATCTGGACTACCTGTACTCCGACGAGGCGCAAGAAATTGCCGCCAAGCACGCCATTCGCCCCCGTTCAGAAGCCGTGCTCAAAAAGCATGCCGCCACCTTCAAGCCACTCAAGCAGTTCACCGTGTCCAAGTATTTTGGTTCGCTGACCGAAGCGCAAAAAGTGCACTTCAATGACGGCGGCCAGTTCGACAAAATTTACAGCACCAAGTAAGCCATGAGTTCCGCGACCTCTGCGGCCGCGCAGGGGGCCTTGCTGGCCTCTGCGCAGGCCGGACGGCGTGCGCCCAAGCGGGTGTTGCCAGGCTTTGGCATCACGCTGGGCTACACGCTTTTTTACCTCAGCATCATCGTGCTGATCCCGCTGTCGGCCCTGATCTTCAAGACCTTCACGCTGACCTGGGACCAGTTCTGGGCGGCTGTCAGTTCGCCGCGGGTCGTGGCGTCCTACAAACTCACGTTTGGTGCGTCGTTTTTCGCGGCGCTGGTCAATCTGGTGTTTGGCCTGTTGATTGCCTGGGTGCTGGTGCGCTACAAGTTTCCGGGCAAGAAGATTGTGGATGCGCTGGTGGACCTGCCCTTTGCACTGCCCACCGCCGTGGCCGGCATATCGCTGACTGCGCTGCTGGCGGGCAACGGCTGGATTGGGCAGATCCTGGAACCCATGGGCATTCAACTGGCGTTCAAGCCTGCGGGTATCGTCATCGCGCTCATCTTTATCGGCCTGCCGTTTGTGGTGCGCACGGTGCAACCGGTGCTTGAAGACGCTGAGAAAGAGCTGGAAGAAGCCGCCACCTGCCTGGGCGCCACGCGTTTGCAGACTTTTACCAAGGTCATCTTGCCGTCCATCACACCCGCGCTGCTCACCGGCTTTGCCATGGCGTTTGCGCGGGCGGTGGGTGAATACGGTTCGGTCATTTTTATCGCAGGCAACGTTCCCATGGTGTCTGAAATCACGCCGCTCATCATCATCGGCAAGCTGGAGCAATACGACTACGCGGGCGCTACTGCGGTGGCAACGGTGATGCTGGTCATCTCGTTCGTTCTGCTGCTCATCATCAACGCCTTGCAGGCTTGGCAGCGCCGCCACGCGGGAGCACCAGCATGAGCGGGGCCGCTACAAGAACCGTGCGCCGCACGCAGGCGGGTACTACCGAATCGCCCTGGGTGCGCTACACCCTGATCGGTGTCGCGCTGGCCTTCATGTTGCTGTTTCTGGTGCTACCGCTCGCAGCGGTGTTTGCCGAGGCATTGCGCAAAGGTTTTGGCGCTTATCTGGAGGGCCTGCGCGAGCCCGATGCCTGGTCGGCCATCAAGCTCACGCTGATCACGGCGTTGATTGCGGTGCCGCTGAACCTGGTATTCGGCGTGGCGGCGGCCTGGTGTATTGCCAAGTACGAATTTAGAGGCAAGGCGTTTTTGACCACGCTGGTGGACCTGCCGTTTTCTGTGTCCCCCGTGGTGGCGGGCCTGGTCTATGTGTTGATGTTTGGCGCGCAGGGCTGGTTTGGCCCGTGGCTGCAGGCGAATGACATCAAGATCATCTTTGCCGTGCCGGGCATTGTGCTGGCTACGGTTTTTGTGACCTTCCCGTTCATCGCGCGCGAGCTGATCCCGCTGATGCAGGCGCAGGGCAACGACGAAGAGCAGGCCGCCATCGTGCTGGGTGCTACAGGGTGGCAGACCTTCTGGTACGTGACCTTGCCCAACATCAAGTGGGGCCTGCTGTATGGCGTCATTTTGTGTAACGCGCGGGCCATGGGCGAGTTTGGCGCGGTGTCGGTGGTGTCGGGCCACATCCGGGGGCAGACCAACACCATCCCGTTGCACGTCGAAATTCTGTACAACGAATACCAATCGGTCGCTGCGTTTGCTGCTGCATCGCTGCTGGCGTTGCTGGCCCTGGTCACGCTGGTCATCAAGACCATTGCCGAGCATCGCAACGAGCAGGCCCTGAAAGCCTCTGCTGAATTGCCCCCCGAGCGCCCCGCGCCATTGCCTGCGCCTACCGCCCGCTGAAGGAAGAAGAACACCATGAGCATTGAAATCCGCAACGTCAGCAAGCAGTTTGGCGACTTCCACGCGCTGCGCGATGTCAGCCTTGATATTGCGTCGGGCGAACTCATCGCGCTGCTCGGCCCCTCGGGCTGCGGCAAAACCACGCTGCTGCGCATCATCGCGGGGCTGGAGACCGCTGACGTGGGCACCATCCACTTCAGCGGCGAAGACACCACTGACGTGCATGTGCGCGAGCGCAACGTGGGCTTTGTGTTTCAGCACTACGCGCTGTTTCGACACATGACGGTGTTCGAGAACGTGGCGTTTGGCCTGCGCGTGAAGCCCCGCAAAGAACGCCCGAGCGAGGCGCAGATCAAGCAGAAGGTGACCGAACTGCTCAAGCTGGTGCAGCTGGACTGGCTGGCCGAGCGCTTCCCCTCGCAGCTTTCGGGCGGCCAGCGCCAGCGCATTGCGCTGGCCCGCGCGCTTGCCGTAGAGCCCAAGGTGCTGCTGCTCGACGAGCCTTTTGGTGCGCTGGACGCCAAGGTGCGCAAGGAACTGCGCCGCTGGCTGCGCCGCCTGCATGACGAACTGCATGTGACCAGCATTTTCGTCACGCACGACCAGGAAGAAGCGCTGGAAGTGGCCGACCGTGTGGTCGTGATCAACCAGGGCCGCATTGAGCAAAGCGGCTCACCCCAGCAGGTGTGGGACCAGCCCGCCAGCCCGTTTGTCTATGGCTTTTTGGGCGACGTGAACCTGTTCCACGGCCGCGCGCACGAAGGGTTGGTGCATCTGGATGGCATGCAGATCGACTCGCCCGAACACGCCGACACGCAGGACACCAAGGCGTTTGCCTATGTGCGCCCGCACGACCTGGATGTGCAGCGCTATTCACCGGGCGCCGGGATGGACGCTGAAGGACGCCCGCGTGGCATCGTCGCGCAACTGAGCCGCGCCATCGTCGTGGGCCCCATTGCGCGGCTGGAACTTATTCCCTCTGACGATCACAAACCAGCGGACAATGCGTCCCCTGAACACTTGATCGAAGCGCAGATTCCTGCGCAGCAGTTCAAGGAGATGGGTTTCAAAGAGGGTGAAACGCTGGTGGTAACACCGCGCCGCGCCCGGGTTTTTCTGGATCACGCCGCTGGGATCTGACTCCCCCCTGAGCCGCTTCGCGTCTTCCCCCCTGAGGGGGGACGCACCCGGTGGACTGGCGGAGCCAGATCCACGGGTGCACTGGCATCGGTCGGTGCCGGTTGCGTAGGCAGTGCCCTGCAATAGCTAATGGATGAGGGATAAGAATGATGGTGTTGAACTGGATGGATCAGGCCCCGCGCCGTGTGCTGGCGCTGATCAGCGTGGCTTGTGTGGCGATGCTGGCTTTTGGCATGTATTTGCAGCACGTGGTGGGCCTGGAGCCTTGCCCGATGTGCATCGTGCAGCGGTATGCTCTTATAGGTGTAGCAATCTTTACAGGCCTGGCAAGCGCTAGAGGCCAAAAAGGCTGGTGGATGACCATGTCCGCGCTGGCGTTGCTTTCATCCGGTTTCGGCGCCTTTGTGGCCGCCCGCCAGAGCTGGTTGCAGTGGTACCCGCCCGAGATCGCGACCTGCGGACGCGACTTCTATGGAATGATCGAAAACTACCCCATCAGCCGCGCGATTCCCATGATCTTCCGGGGATCCGGCGACTGTGCTGCGATTGACTGGACCTTTCTGGGCGGCTCCATAGCCAACTGGTCGTTCCTCTGCTTCGTGGGCTTTGGGCTGGTGCTGCTGGTGCTGCTGGTGCGTGGCCTCAAGGGCGGGCGCCGCAGCGGTTCCGGCTATTCGATTGCCTGATGCTGTTGAAGCATCGAACCCGCTAAAAAGGCGCTCTCCGGAGCGCTTTTTTCATTGTTGCGCACGGGTGTCGGCTAGTTGAATACCACGTCACCTGCATCCAGCGACGGCGGACGCAGCAAGTCTTCATCGATGCCCATGGTCTGGCTGGCGCGCTCCACGGCCTGCCAAAGTTGAGGGGGCATTTGCAGTATTTCTTCGGGCGAGGAAGAGCGCGCAATCCACGCGCTGATTTGCAGGTGCTGCTCATGGGTGAGCAGGTCGAGGTTCAGCATTTCGTCGATGATCTTCATCTGGGTCGGGTCAGTCAGGGGTTCTTGGATCGGGCTCTGGTGTAGCAAAGCTGCGCAGTGGTGGCTGCGCATGACCTAAGTAGGTCGCGCTGCCGCGAAAATTGATGCGCCTCGCGCGGAGGTATCTGAAACACATGGTGCCCGAAACACCGATCTCAAGCGCGGCTTCATCGGCGGCTCAGTGTGTGGCGTCCTCACGGGGCGGAAACGGCACACCTTCGGTGCCATCCACCCAGGCGGGCAGCTTGTGCATTACGCTCTCAAACAGACTGCTCGCCTGCCACTTTGCCAGCCACGCCTGCAGGTTCTGCCAAGGTTGGGCGTGCCACCCCGTGGAATCTATGCCTGCAAACTGCCGCACGAAGGGGGCAATCGCCATGTCCGCCAGGGCGGCGTGGTCGCCGTACAGAAAAGGGTGTTGGGTAAGCCGCAGCTCCAGACCTTGCAGCCACCTCACAGCGTGCTCTCGCGCGGCGGACGCATCGGCCTCGGGGTAGCGGCTCGGATATTTGCAGCGGTCGAGCGCCTGCTTGAAGTGGCCGTCGCAGTCAGCAATCAGCGCCAGCATGTCGGCCTCGGTGCCTTCGCTGGGCGCCAACCAGCGCGCAGGGTCGTGTTGCGCCAGTGCCCAGCGCATGATGGCAAGGCTCTGGTCCAGCACCTGTCCATCCGCCAGCACCAGCACAGGCACGGTCGCTTTGGGCGACGCCTGCAGCAGGCCCTGGGGCTTGTTGCGCAGCACCACTTCGCGCAGTTCGCAGGCTTGGCCACTGACGGCCAGTGCCAGCCGGGCGCGCATGGCATACGGGCAACGGCGAAAGGAATACAGAACGGGCAGGGCGCTCACGCGCAACCGTCCTCGTTCGCGCTTTTGTCACGGGTGATGCTACGCAGGAGGGCGCCCGGCTGCCGCGCGCCCAGGTGCGGTTGACCGCGCTGCTCGGCCAGGTCCATCTGGCGCTGGCGCTCGGCCAGTGCATGTTCTTGCTCTGGCGTGCGCGTGCCGTGGCAATACGGGCAGCTCACGCCGCGCACGAAGTGGGGCGACGCACGTTCAGCCTCGCCCAGCGGCATGCGGCATGACCGGCACAGCTGGTGGTGTCCTGGCGCAAGGCCGTGGCCCACCGACACGCGCTCGTCAAACACAAAACAGTCGCCTTGCCATCGGCTCGCTTCCTGGGGCACCGTCTCCAGGTACTTGAGGATGCCGCCTTCGAGGTGAAACACCTCGTCAAACCCCTGCGACTTGAGCAGGGCGGTGGATTTTTCGCAGCGTATGCCGCCGGTGCAGAACATGGCCACACGCGGTTTGCCTGCCAGCACGCCGCCGGGCTGCTTTTCACGTTCAACCCAGGCCGGAAACTCCGCAAAGCTCTTGGTGTGCGGGTTGATGGCGCGTTCAAACGTGCCGATGCCCACCTCGTAGTCGTTGCGCGTGTCCACCACCACTACGGCAGGGTCGTCGATGATTGCGTTCCAGTCTTCGGGCTTCACATAGGTGCCTGCATTGCGCGCCGGGTTCAGGCCTGGCACGCCCATCGTCACGATCTCGCGCTTGAGGCGCACGCGCATGCGGTAGAACGGCAGGTGGTCGGTGGGCGCCTCTTTGTGCTGCAGATTGGCAAAGCGGGCATCGCTGCGCAGCCACGTCAGCACGGCCAGCACGTCAGCGGGCTCGCCCGCAATAGTGCCGTTGATGCCTTCGGGCGCCAGCAGCAGCATGCCGCGCACGCTGCGCGCGTCGCACAGTGCCTGCAGGGGCGCGCGCAGCGTGGCGCAGTCGGGCAGGTCCACAAACTGGTAAAGCGCAACAGTGAGATAGCGGGGTGTGAGCGAGTCCACGAAATGGGGGGGAGAGAGCAGAAAAGAAGGGTGATGATAGCGGTCACTTTTCGTTACGATGCGGAAGTCCCCAACGCGCACCCAAGGTGTTTTATGGCCCAGGAATCCACTGTCAACCTGTTTCGCCGCCTGGAGCAGCTCAATGGCATCGGGGCTGCGCTCTCGCGCGAGCGCGACATTGACCGTTTGCTGGAGAACATTCTGGAGGCCGCCAAGGCCATTACCGGGGCCGACGGTGGCACGCTTTACAGCGTGACCGAGGATGAATCCGCGCTCAAGTTCGAGATTCTGCGCACCGATTCGCTGGACATTCGCCTGGGCGGCACCACGGGCAAACCGATTGATTTTCCGCACCTGCCGCTGCGCAACGCCGATGGCACGCCCAACGATTCTCTGGTCGCAGCGCACGCAGCCATTCACGACCGCACGGTGAACATTGCCGATGCCTACAGTGCAGAAGGGTTCGATTTTTCTGGCACCCGCGCGTTCGATGTACGAACGGGGTATCGGTCGAAGTCGTTCCTTACCGTGCCGATGAAGAACCACGACCATGAGCTGATTGGCGTGCTGCAGCTCATCAACGCGCGCGACTGGGAGACCGGCGAGGTCACCACGTTCTCCGAGGCCGACCAGGGCCTGGCCGAATCGCTGGCATCGCAGGCGGCCATTGCGCTGACCAACCGCTTGCTCATCACGCAGCTTGAACGCCTGTTCGAGTCGTTCGTGAACCTGATCAACCTGGCCATTGACGAAAAGTCGCCCTACACCGGCGGACACTGCCAGCGCGTGCCAGCGCTCACCATGATGCTGGCCGAAGCGGTGGACGACACCGATCAAGGTCCGCTGGCGGGCTTCAAGATGAGTGACCGCGACCGGTACGAACTCAAGATGGCGGGCCTGCTGCACGACTGCGGCAAGATCACCACGCCCGTGCATGTGGTGGACAAAGCCACCAAGCTGCAAACCCTGTACGACCGCATCGGCCTGGTGGACACGCGGTTTGAGGTGCTCAAGCGCGATGCCGAATTGGCCGCACTGCGCCGCCAGCTGGCCTTGCGCCCGGTGGTGGATGCACGCGCCGAAGGGCAAGAGCTGCAGGCGCTGCAGCACGAGATCCATGCGCTGGAAGACGACCGCGAGTTTTTGCGCCGTTGTAACACGGGCACCGAGGCCATGCGGGCCGAAGACCAGCAGCGCGTGCGCGACATCGCCGCCATGCGCCACTGGCGCAACCCACAGGGCGTGCAGACGAGTTTTTTAAGCGCTGAAGAGGTCGAGAACCTCACCATCCGCTCAGGCACCTTGAACCAGGCCGAGCGCGACACCATCAACTACCACATCGTCGCCACCATCAAGATGCTGGAGACGCTGCCCTGGCCGCGCCACTTGAAGAACGTGCCCGAATACGCGGGCGGCCACCACGAACGCATGGACGGCAAGGGCTACCCGCGTGGCCTCACGCGCGACCAGATGTCGCTGCAGTCCCGCATGATGGGCATTGCCGACATCTTTGAAGCGCTGACTGCCGCCGACCGGCCCTACAAAAACGGTATGACCCTATCCCAGGCCATCACCATCATGTGCAAGATGCGCGACAACGGCCACATCGACCCAGACCTGTTTGAGGTGTTTGTGCGCGAGAAGGTGTACCTGCGCTACGGTCACGAGTTTCTGGAGCCCGCGCAGGTGGACGAGGTGGGCGCAGAGATTCTGGCGCTGGCAGCGCGCAGCTGAAGCGGCGCCTCATGGTTCTACTCCTAAAAATATAGCTGCTACCGCTTTATGGATAAGCGCTAGAGGCCATTTTGGCTATAAGTACCTGGTGTTTGCCGCTGCTTGTCAGGGATGTCTACCCGGCGCGCTCCGCAGTTACTGCCTGGGAGCGATGCATCAGCCCATCGCCGTGCTGGCGGCATCCAGTTCATAAGCCTTTGAAAACGTGACCATCGCGCGATCCGCCAGGCCCTTGATCTGCTTTGGGGTCAGCGGCGGAAGGTCTTTGTAGTACCAGCGCACCAGGATTTCCGCCTGCACCAGCGCGAACAACTGCACGGTCGCCAACACGGGGTCGTCCTTGCGCATGTGGCCGTGGTCCATCGCCCGCTGCAAAAAACCGGCGATGTCCCGTATGCCGCGCTGGGGCCCGGCTTCATAGAACAGTTCGCCCATATTGGAGTGGCCCGCCTCGGCCAGCACCATGCGGTGGGTGGCCACCAGTTCCTGGCTGCACATGAAGCTGGCCAGTCGTTCAGCGAACTTCCCCAGCACCCCACGAATGCCGCTGCGCATGTCGTGGGACGCCAATTCATCAAAAGCCGTCTGGATGTGCCTTTCGCCTGCCGCCAAAGTCACCGCCTGAAACAGCGCTTCTTTGGACGGGAAGTAGCCGTAGATGGTGGATTTGGAGCCGCCGATGCGCCGAACGATCTCGGCCATGGACGCGCGCTCGAACCCAAATTCAAGAAAAACCTGCGACGCGATTTCAAGAATCGCCTCCCGGCGGGCCTCCGTCCGAACTTTCATTGTGTCTCCTTAAGTGTACTCACGCGTACATTTTTGCTTGACAAGTGGCTTGTGTCAATTTGATAATTGCCAATACCGTACTGTTCGGTACAGTTAATTGGTCCCTATTTTTTACTTTTTGTTGGCCTGGTGTCTTGTGTGACGCCTCGGTTCAGGAGCCCCGTCCATGCGCTTGCGTACCCCTTTCCATCGACCCGTGGCTGTTTTGGCTGCTGTTTTAGCCCTTGCCCTGGCCGCTTGCGGCGATGCGCCTCAGCCCCCGGCCACCGGTGGGCAGGGCGTGCCGCAGGTCAGCGTGGTCACCATGCAGCCCCAGCGGCTGGCCCTGACCACCGAGCTGCCGGGCCGCATTGCCCCCGCACTGATTGCAGAGGTGCGCCCCCAGATCTCCGGGCTGGTGTTGCAACGCCGCTTCAAGGAGGGCAGTGACGTGAAGGCGGGCGACCTGCTCTATCAGATCGACCCCGCCATTTACCGCGCCAGCCTCGACAGTGCCCAGGCCACCCTGGACAAAGCCGACGCCAACCTTGTTACCGTGCGCCTGAAGGCTGGGCGGTTCAAGGAGTTGGCCGCCATCAAGGCCGTCAGCCAGCAAGATGCCGACGACGCTGCCGCTGCACTGCAACAGGCGCAGGCCGAAGTCAACGCTGCCAAGGCCGCGCTTCAAACGCAACGCATCAACCTCGACTACACCCGCATCACGTCGCCCATCAGTGGCCGTGTGGGCCGCTCCACGGTGACGCCCGGTGCATTGGTTACTGCCAACCAGGCCAGCGCCCTGGCCACCGTGCAGCAGCTCGACCCGATTTATGTGGATGTCACGCAATCCACCACCGCATTGCTGGCGCTCAAGCGATCGCTTGATGCAGGCACGCTCAAAGGCGGCACGGCCAAAGTGCGCCTGGTGCTGGAGGATGGCAGCGTCTACACCCAGTCCGGCAAGCTGCAGTTTTCTGACGTGACGGTGGACCAGAGCACCGGCGCAGTCACACTGCGCGCCGAGTTCCCCAACCCCCGCGCCGACCTGCTGCCCGGCATGTACGCCCGGGCGGTGCTGGAAGAGGGTGTGCTGGAGCAAGCCTTGTTGGTGCCCCAGCCCGCTGTGGGCCGCGACACCGCTGGCAAGCCCTATGCCTATGTGGTGGATGCCGAGGGCAAGCTGCAGCAGCGCACGGTGACGACAGACCGCGCGGTGGGCGACCAGTGGCTGGTCAGCGATGGCCTGAAGGCCGGTGATGTGGTGGTGGTAGAGGGGCAGCAAAAGGCGCGGCCTGGCCAGCCCGTGCAGGCCCAGCCTTACGCGCCTTCAGCCCAGAAGCCGGCAGCGCCTCAGAAGATGGCGGCCGCTGATGCAGCGCAGGCACCCCGTGCCGCCGCAGCCAACCGCTCTGCTGCAGCCACCCACTAAGCACCCCACCAAGAGAATCTCATGGCCCGTTTTTTCATATACCGCCCCATCTTCGCGTGGGTGCTTGCCATCATCACGATGCTGGCGGGCGTGATGGCAGTGCTGACACTGCCCATCGCCCAATACCCCACCATTGCGCCACCGGCCATCGCCATTTCGGCCAGCTACCCAGGCGCATCGTCCAAAACGCTGGAAGACACCGTCACCCAGGTCATCGAGCAAAAGATGAAGGGGCTGGACAAGCTCTCTTACATCGCCTCAACCAGCGAGTCTTCGGGCAGCGTGACCATCACGCTGACCTTTGAAACCGGCACCGACCCCGACACCGCCCAGGTGCAGGTGCAAAACAAGCTGGCCCTGGCCACGCCGCTGTTGCCGCAAGAGGTGCAACAGCAGGGCGTGCGGGTGACCAAGTCGGCCAACAACTTCCTGAACGTGCTGGCGTTTGTGTCGGAAGACGGCAAGCTCAACGGCGCGGATCTGTCCGACTACGTGGCCGCCAACGTGCAAGACCCGCTCAGCCGCGTCGAAGGCGTGGGCGACACCCAATTGTTCGGCTCGCAATACGCCATGCGCATCTGGCTGGACCCCAGCAAGCTCAACAGCTTTAACCTCACGCCGCTGGACGTGAAAAACGCCATCCAGGCGCAGAACGCCCAGGTGTCCGCCGGGCAACTGGGCGGGCTGCCGTCCGCGGCCGGCCAGCAGCTCAACGCCACCATCACGGCGCAAACGCGCATGAAAACGGCCGAAGAGTTCGCCTCCATCTTGCTGCGCACCCAGGCCAGCGGCGCTGCCGTGCGCTTGAGCGATGTGGCGCGCATTGAGCTGGGCGGCGAAAGCTATGCCACCGTGGCCCGCTTCAATGGAAAACCGGCTGCGGGCCTGGCGATCAAGCTGGCCACGGGTGCCAATGCGCTCAATACGGTGAAGGGCATCGATGCCAAGCTCGATGAACTGAGCAAGTTCTTCCCCGAGGGCGTCAAGGTCATCAAGCCTTATGACACCACTCCGTTTGTGCGCATTTCCATCGAAGAAGTGGTCAAAACACTGATCGAAGCCGTGGTGCTGGTGTTTGTGGTGATGTACCTGTTCTTGCAGAACTTCCGCGCCACGCTCATCCCCACCATTGCGGTGCCGGTGGTGTTGCTGGGCACCTTTGGCGTGCTGGCGGCGTTTGGGTATTCGCTCAACACACTGACCATGCTGGCCATGGTGCTCGCCATTGGTTTGCTGGTGGACGACGCGATTGTGGTGGTCGAAAACGTGGAGCGGGTGATGAGCGAGGAGGGGCTGTCCCCGCTGGAGGCCACGCGCAAATCCATGGGCCAGATCACCGGTGCGCTGGTGGGTGTGGCCCTGGTGCTGGCTGCGGTGTTCGTGCCGATGGCGTTCTTTGGGGGCTCCACCGGCGTCATCTACCGCCAGTTCACCGTCACCATCGTATCGGCCATGACGCTGTCGGTGCTGGTGGCGATGATTCTTACGCCCGCCCTGTGCGCCACGCTGCTCAAGCCGGTGCCCAAGGGCCACGCGCTGGCAAGCAAAGGGTTTTTTGGCGCGTTCAACCGCACTTTTGACCGCAGCAACCGGGGCTACCAGAGCCTGGTGCAGCGCATGCTCAAACGCAGCGGCCGCTGGCTGGTCGGTTACGCCATTCTGGTGGTGATCGTGGGTTTTGTGTTCACCAAAATCCCCGCAGGTTTTTTGCCTGAGGAAGACCAGGGCACGCTATTTGCCATCGTGCAGCTGCCGCCGGGCGCCACGCAAGGCAACACCGAAAAGGTGCTGGACCAAGTGCAGCACCACTTTCTGGAAGAGCAAAAGGATGCGGTGGACTCGATCTTCACCGTGGCGGGCTTCAGCTTTGCGGGCAGTGGCCAGAACACGGGCTTTGCTTTCATCAAGCTCAAGTCCTGGGACGAGCGCACGGCCCCGGGCCTCAAAGCCCAGGCCGTGGCCAACAAGGCCATGGGCGCGTTGTCGCAAATCCGCAATGCTTCGGTGTTCACGTTCGCGCCGCCTGCGGTGTCTGAGCTGGGCAACGCCAGCGGGTTCGATCTGATGCTGCAAGACCGCGCCAATCTGGGCCACGATGCCCTGATGGCTGCGCGCAACCAACTGCTGGCCGCGTTGATGAAGGAGAAGGGCCTGGTAGCCGTGCGCCCCAACGGCATGGAAGACGCACCCGAGTTCCGCCTGGAGATTGACGAGCACAAGGCAGGCTCGCTGGGCCTGTCGATGGCCGACATCAACAACACCTTCTCGGTGGCTTGGGGTAGCAGCTATGTCAACGACTTTCTGGACAAGGGCCGGGTGAAGAAGGTGTTCTTGCAGGCCGACGCGCCGTACCGCATGGTGCCCGAGGACATCAACAAATGGTTTGTGCGCAACAGCAGCGGCACCATGGTTCCGTTCAGCGCGTTCTCCACGTCGGGGTGGACCACAGGCTCGCCCCGCCTGGAGCGCTACAACGGTGTGCCGTCCGTAGAAATCATGGGCATGGCCATGCCGGGGGCGATGTCCAGCGGCCAGGCGCTGGATCTGGTGGAGCGCCATGCTGCCGAGTTGCCTTCGGGCATTGGCTTTGAGTGGACTGGCGTGTCGCGCCAAGAGCGCGAGGCGGGCGGGCAGGCCATGCTGCTGTATGCCGTGTCCATCCTGGTGGTGTTTCTTTGCCTGGCGGCGCTGTATGAGAGCTGGTCGATCCCGTTCTCGGTGCTGCTGGTGGTGCCACTGGGTGTGCTGGGCACGGTGGCAGGGGCCTTGCTGACCTGGAAGATGAACGACGTGTACTTTCAGGTGGGGCTGCTCACCACGGTGGGGCTGGCGTCCAAGAACGCCATCTTGATCGTCGAGTTTGCGAAAGACTTGTACACCAAGGGCATGCCATTGGTGGAGTCGGCCGTCACGGCCGCGCGCATGCGGCTGCGGCCCATCTTGATGACCTCGCTTGCGTTCATCCTGGGCGTATTGCCCCTGATGCTGAGCAAGGGTGCAGGCGCTGGCGCACAAAACGCGCTGGGCACGGCCGTGGTGGGCGGCATGGTGTCGGGCACGGTGCTGGCCATCTTCTTCGTACCGCTTTTCTATGTGGTGGTGCAAAAGCTGTTTGGCCGCAAAAAGCCGGACACTGACAGCGCTGCGCCCGTGAATTCCCCTGTTTTGCTGGAGGGCCATTGAGATGCCTCGTTCCCTGACCTTGTCCCTCATCGCCGCCGCAATGGTGCTGGCGGGCTGCGCCAACCTGGCGCCCACCTACGAGCGGCCTGCCGCTCCCGTGCCGGCCAGTTACTCCGGCGTGGCACCTGATGGCACCACAGCCACAGCCACAGCCACAGCGACCGCCGCCGATATCGACTGGCGCACGTTTTTTGCTGACACCAAGCTGCGCAGCCTGATCGAGCTGGCCCTCACCAACAACCGCGACCTGCGCGTGGCGGTGCTCAACATCGAGCAGGCCCGTGCGCAATACCGCGTGCAGGACGCGCAGACCCTGCCGACCGTGAACGCTGCGGGCAGTGGCACGGCGGCCCGCACTCCCGCCAGCCTGACGGGTACCGGCGCGGCCATCACCAGCCACCAGTACAGCGCCAACGTGGGCGTGAGTGCGTATGAGCTGGACCTGTTTGGCCGCGTGCGCAATCTCAGCGCTCAGGCGCTGGAGCAGTTTTTGGCCACCGAGCAGGCCCGCCGCACCACCCAGATCAGCCTCGTGGCCGAGGTGACCACGGCCTACCTGACCTGGGCGGCCGACCTGGAACGCCTGGCATTGGCGCAAGAGACCCTGCGCAGCCAGGGCGATTCGTACAAGCTCACGCAGATGCGGTTTGAGCTGGGCGCCGCCTCGGCCCTGACGCTGCGCCAGCTGCAAACCAGCGTGGAAAGCGCCCGCGTGGACGTGGCCCGCTACACCGGCCAGGTCGCGCAAGACCGCAACGCCCTGGCCTTGCTGCTGGGCACGCCCGTGCCCGAAGCGTTGGCGCCCAATGCCCTGGGCGACTCGCTGAACGCCTTGCCCGAGCTGCCTGCCGGTGTGCCGTCCGACCTGCTGCTGCGCAGGCCCGACCTGCTGCAGTCCGAACACCAGCTCAAGGCGGCCACGGCCAACATCGGTGTGGCGCGGGCAGCGTTTTACCCACGCATCAGCCTCACGGCCACCGCGGGCAGCAGCAGTACAGACCTTTCTAGCCTGTTCAAGGCGGGTTCGGGCAGCTGGAGCTTCATCCCGCAGATCAGCCTGCCCATTTTTGACGGGGGCGCCAATCAAGCCAACCTGGACGGCGCCAAGGCTGCGCAGGGCATCGCCGTGGCGCAGTACGAAAAAGCCATCCAGACCGCCTTCCGCGAGGTGGCCGATGCCTTGGTCCAGCGCAGCGCCGTGGGCGACCAGTTGCAAGCGCAAAACGCCCTGGTGCAATCCAGTGGTGATGTGCTGCAGATGTCACAGGCCCGGTTTGACCGGGGTGTGGATAGCTACCTCGATGTGCTGGACGCCCAGCGCTCGTGGTACAGCGCGCGCCAAACCCTCATCGCTACGCGCCTGGCACGCCTGACCAATGGCGTGACGCTGTACAAGGCGCTGGGCGGCGGCTGGTCTGCTGCGCAGTCTTAAGCCAAGCCCCGCGACCATGGCACGCAGAACACGGCAGCAGGCGCTGGCCACCCGCCAGGACATTCTGGACGCTGCGGTGCAGGTGTTTGTGGAGCGCGGGTTTCAGCGCAGCTCCATGCAGCATGTGGCCGAGCGTGCGGGCGTGACACGGGGCGCGGTGTACTGGCACTTTCAGGACCGGCTGGAGCTGCTGGAGGCATTGCTGGATGCAACGCCGTTGCCGTGGCAGGTGCTGGCGGCAACGCCAGAACCTGTGGCGGCAGGCGCGCACGCGGCGCTGCCAACACAGGCCCTGATCCGAATGGCGATGGCGCCTCTGGTGTGGCTAGAAGGCTCGGTGCTTGCGCAGCAACTGCTGTGCATCGTCTGGCAGATGGACGCACTGGGCCACGCCACGCGGCTGGGGGCAAGGCTTCTGGCAGATCGTAATGCGGCGCTGCAGCGCCTGCAAATCGCGCTGGCGCAAGCGGCCAAGGCCAACCCTGCTGATGCTGCAGGCGCCGCGCTGGGTGTGTTTGCGCTGGTGGACGGGCTTATGCACCAGTGGTTGCGGCAGCCCACCGCGTTTGGGTTGGTGGCTGTGGGCACGCAGGCGGTGCCGTCGCTGCTGGTCGGGCTTTTGCAGTCACCCTGCCTTGGTGCAAGTATTGCTATCAAAAGAGGAGCTATTAGCGCTTATCCATCAAGCGCTAGAGCCTGATTTCATTAAAATTTCGTCTCGGGATGCAGCCGGCATTGCATCGACTGCCGTGGGCTGGCTGGTCTGCGCCTGGGTCAGCAGCCATTGCTGAAACGCCTGCATGGCGGCCGATGTGCCGCGCGACTGCAGGCGTGTAAGCCAATAGGCGCCGCGAGGTAGCTCCAGTGCAAAAGGCTGTACCAGTCGGCCCTGGCGCAGCTCGCGTGTGAACAATGCCACGGGCAGCAGCGCCGCCCCTGCCCCTTGGGCAGCGGCCTCGGCCAGTGTCAGCGACGAGTCGAACACCGGGCCGCGCAGCACGGGGCAGGGCAGGCCTGCGGCGGAAAACCAGGCGCTCCATTCGTCGGCGCGGTAGCTGCGCAGCAAAGGCAGACGCGCCAAATCGGCCGCCGTGCGCAGGCCATGGGCCAGGGCCGGGGTGCACATCACCGACATCGGCGCGTCCATGATGCGTTCGGCATGCGTGCCATGCCAGGCGCCGTCGCCAAAGCGGATGGCGTAGTCCAGCCCTTCGCCCGCCATGTCCACGCGGTTGTTGTGCGTGAGCAGGCGCAGGTCGACAAACGGGCACGCCTGTTGAAAATCGCGCAGCCGGGGCAGCAGCCAGCCCACGGCAAAGGTGCCCACGGCGCCCACGGTCAGCACCTCGCGCGGGCGGGTGTCGCCCAGCTTTTCCAGCGCATGCGCCAGGTTGGTAAACGATTCGCTGACCACCGGCAGCAGCGCCTGCCCCTCGTCCGTCAGTGCCAGCCCGCGTGGCAGGCGGCGAAACAGCGGCTTGCCCAAACGCTCTTCCAGGTTGCGGATGTGCTGGCTGACCGCCGTCTGGGTCACATGCAGCTCGGCGGCGGCACGGGTCAGGTTCAGGTGGCGGGCCGATGCCTCAAAGGCACGCAGGGCATTCAGAGGCAGGTGCATGAAGATCCATCAGTTTTTCTTGGGGCTTGCCGCAATTATTGCCGTTGGTGGAAAACTGTTCTTCTGCGTATCTTTCGCGGCTTGTTTACTTATTGGTGAAGAACGCTATGCAAAGACGACAGTTTTCCTTGGGCTTTTTGGCGGGTGCTGCAGTGCCCCTTTGGGGTTGTGCCGCCGTGGGCAACGCCAAGATCCCTGACCCCACCGCCCGCCAGTGGAACGACACACTGGCCGACATCGAACGCACCGCCCAGGGCCGCCTGGGCGTGGCCATGCTGGACACGGGATCAGGCCTGGCACTGGGCTGGCGGCAGGACGAGCGGTTTGCCATGGCCAGCACCTTCAAGGCGGTGCTTGCGGGCTGGATGCTGGCGCTGGTGGACCAGGGCAAAGAGCGGCTGGACGCACGCGTGGTGTACGGCCGTGATGCCGTGGTGGACTACTCGCCCGTCAGCGGCCCGCGCGCGGGCGATGGCGGCGGGCTGACGGTGGCCGAACTCTGCGCTGCCACGGTGAGCCTGAGCGACAACACCGCCGCCAACGTGCTGCTGGCGCGCCACGGCGGCCCCGCGGGGTTCACTGCGTTTGTCCGAACCCTGGGCGACACCACCACGCGGCTTGACCGCAACGAACCCGCGCTGAACGAAGCCAAGGTAGGCGACCCCCGGGACACCACCACGCCGCTGGCGATGCTGCAAAACCTGCAAAAACTGGTGCTGGGCACTGCGCTGACACCCGCATCGCGTGGCTTGCTGCAGCGTTGGCTGGTGGAGACCAGCACCGGCGACAAGCGCCTGCGTGCGGGCGTGCCGGGCTGGACGGTGGGTAACAAGACGGGCACCACCCACAGCGGTACATCGAACGACATCGGCGTGTTGTGGCCTGCGGGTGGCGGTGCGCCAGTGCTGGTGACGTGTTACTTGACCCAGTCCACCGCAAAGCCCGAGCAGCGCGATGCAGCGATTGCGCAGGTGGCAAAGGCAGTGGCCGCTGCGCGGCAGGGGTAGAAGGTGGTGGCTCAGTGTGATGCGGCAAGCCGATAGAGGCGCTGTGACGATGGCAAGCATCTGATCTGCAACACCCGAAAACCGTTCGGGCTGAGCTTGTCGAAGCCTTGCGCAGTACTTCGACAGGCTCAGCGTGAACGGCTATTTAGTTTTGCTGCCAGTGACCAATGACCCATGACTGGATGACCTAGCGGCTGCAGGCTCACAGCTTCTTGACCAACACCTGGCTGCGCCGGTCCCAGTTGTACTTGCGCTTGCGCGCATCGGGCAGCCAGTCCGGGTCGACGGGCTGAAAACCGCGTTTGATGAACCAGTGCATGGTGCGCGTGGTCAGCACAAAGATGCTGTCCAGCCCCAGCAGGCGGGCGCGCTGCTCGATGCGCTTGAGCAGTTTCTCGCCATCGCCCGTCCCCTGGCTTTGCGGCGACACGGTCACGGCGGCCATCTCGGCCGTTTTTGATTCGGGATAGGGGTAGAGCGCGGCACAGCCAAAGATCACGCCGTCGTGGTCGATGATGGTGTAGGCGGCAATGTCGCGCTCGATCTCGGTGCGGTCGCGTTTGACCAGCGTTCCATCGTTTTCAAAAGGCTCGATCAGTTGCAGGATGCCGCCCACATCGTCAATGGTGGCCTCGCGCAGTTCTTCGAGTTTTTCGTCGATCACCATGGTGCCGATGCCGTCGTGCACATACACCTCCAGCAGCAGCGATCCATCCACCGCAAACGGCAGGATGTGGCTGCGCTCCACGCCGGCCTTGCAGGCTTTCACGCAGTGCTGCAGGTAAAAGCCCGTATCAGTGGGGGTTTGTGCGGTGGGCAGCGTGGCCAGCAGGGCCTGTGCTGCGGCCAGTGGCAGCTCGGTGTCGATGGGGTTTTCTTCGCTCTCGGGTTCGCCAGGCAACATGCGGATGCCTTGTACCTCGCTCAAGAAGATCAGCTTGTCCGCGCGCATCTCAATCGCCACGCTGGTGGCCACTTCTTCCATGCTCAGGTTGAAGGCTTCGCCGGTGGGCGAAAAACCAAACGGCGACAGCAACACCAGCGCGCCCATGTCCAACGTGCGCTGGATGCCCGCCACATCCACCTTGCGCACCAGGCCCGAGTGCTGAAAATCCACCCCGTCCACAATGCCCACGGGTCGCGCCGTCAGGAAGTTGCCCGAAATCACCCGCACCGTAGCGCCTGCCATGGGCGTGTTGGGCAGGCCCTGGCTGAAGGCCGCCTCAATCTCATAACGTAACTGGCCCGCTGCCTCTTGCGCGCAATCGAGCGCCACCGAATCGGTGATGCGGATACCGTGCGAATATTTGGCCGCATGCCCCTTGGCCGCCAGTTGTTCGTTCACCTGCGGGCGAAAGCCATGCACCAGCACAATGCGCACGCCCATCGCTTGGATCAGCGCCAAGTCCTGCGCAATGTTGTGCAGCTTGCCCGCCGCAATGGCTTCACCCGTGAGGCCAATCACAAACGTCTGGTTGCGGAACTTGTGGATATACGGCGCCACCGACCGAAACCAGGGGACGAAGGTGAAGTTGAAGACAGCAGACATGGCGGTGGGGCGGGCCTCAGGGCAAAGGGAAAACGGGCGGTGAAATGCGGCCTTTTGAGACCGTCAGGTCGCGCATCATAAGCATGCAGAGCAGTTGCGCGCGTGTCATGCAGGCTGCGGCAGCCGGGTTTGTTGCTGAAACGCTGCCAGACGTGCGGCAAAGGGTTCCAGGATCAGGGTTTCGTCAGGCCCCGACGTGGATGCCACCGCAATGGCAATGCCGCTTTGGGCCATCAGGGCCTGCATTTCGGGCTGGGCGATCATGCCGTGGTCCATCAGTGCTTCCACCAGCCGCGTCAGCGCATCCCGGTGCTGGCGCAGCAGGCCCTGAGCGCGCTGGTACTGGGCCTGCAGCAGGGCTTCGATGGCATCGTTGCTGGGCTCCACGTCGGTGTTGAGGTGGTTGTCCAGCTCCACCGTCACATCGGTGCGGCT
Organism: Acidovorax sp.; assembly: GCA_030692685.1. Taxonomy (GTDB): domain Bacteria; phylum Pseudomonadota; class Gammaproteobacteria; order Burkholderiales; family Burkholderiaceae_C; genus Acidovorax. The sequence continues at coordinate 155,134 of JAUXZO010000010.1, forward strand.
GATCCGGTTGCCGAAACCGTGGTGCCGGATGAATCGCGCGGCCTCGGCCGTGACCTGTTTGTAGTCCTGTTCGGCGCCAGTGGTGCAGGCCATTTCGCCAAACACCAGCTCTTCGGCCACCCGCCCGGCCAGGCCCACGCACATCATGTCCAGCGCGTTCTGGCGCGTGGTGACCTTGAGACCCGCGAAGCTGTTGTACCCGCCCTCGAAAGACGCGATGTTGATCTTCACCTCCTGCGGGGCCTGCCCGAACAGCAGGCAGTACAGCAACCCGTGCCCGGCCTCATGCACCGCGAGCAGAGCGCGAAAGTCGGCGTTGGCGCGCTGCTTGATGCGGTTGAGTTCCAGCGTGACCGCAAACCGTGCGTGCTGCTCGTCCCCTTGGGTGCTGGTGCCGCGCACCAGCAAATGGTGCTTGTCGGCAGCCAGGGCGATGCCAAAGTCCTGCGCCAGCGGCAATTGCTGCTCCAGCACCCACAGCGCCGCGTTCACCAGGTTGGCACTCAGGATGGCGTGCACCGACGAAAACAGCGGCCGTGTGCCCTGGGCCGGGAACACCGCGTTGGCATACAGCTCGTCGAGCACGTCCTGCCCGATGGCAAAACGCACCCCGCACTGCGCGGCAATGTCGTCCACATAGCGTGCGCACAGGTTGCGGATGAGCTGCTCGTACGTGGCTTTGCTGAACGACGGGTAGATCACGTGCTCGTTGCCCAGGCGGGCAATCTGCTCGGGCTTGAAGCGTTCGCCCAGGGCCTTCTTCACGTCAATGAGCGAGAGCTTGCGCGTGAGCCGGTGAAAGATGTCGGCATCGGTGTCGCAGTCTTCCACGCGCTGCGCGGTCTCGTGGTACATCTCGTCGAGGTTGCCGCAGACGAACACCAGCAGTTTGCTGTAGTCGGTTTCCCACGATTGGTGCGACTGCTGAAAGCGCGTGAACAGCGCCTGCACCTTGGCGGGCAGCCACAGCATGATCTCGGCCAGGGGCTCTGAGAGCTTGAGCATGCGTTTGAGCTCTTGCGCATCCCAGGCGTCGAGCTGAAAGCGGTAGGGCTTCTTGCGTGCACCCTCGTCATCATTGTCTTCGGCGCGTTCGGCATCGTAGTGCGCATCGGCCAGCTTGCGCTCGATGTTGGACAGCGCGCTCAGCGCAGGGGGCAGGCGCCCGTCGGACAGCAGCGTCCACACATCCTGATAGCGCTCCACCTTCACGTCTTCGCCCTTGCGGTCCATCGTGCGAAAGCGCTGGAACTCGTCCAGCACCAGCACGCCCGGCGCACCTTCATGAATGCCCGAGTCGCCCAGCATGCCCGAGATGGTGGAGCTGCGGTAGCTGGCGCCGTGGCTGAAGCCGTCCATTTGCACTTCGACAAAACGGTCGTAAAAACCCAGCAGCTGCGCCAGGCGCCGTGTGAGCTGGGTCTTGCCGGTGCCCGTGAGGCCCCACAGGCACACGATGACGGGCCGGGTGATGAGCTGGGGCAACACATACCAGGCGCGGATGGCGTCGATCACGCGGTCAATCACGTCGTCAATGCCAAACAGCTCGGCCTTGAGTTGGGTCGCGGCCTGCGCCATTGCCTGCTGGCGCTGGGCCAGTTCGGCACTGCTGGTCAGGGCCGTCAACGGCCCGGCCGCGTGGGCCCGCACAGGGGCTGGTTGCGGGTGTGTCACCGAGGGGCCCACCCCGGCAGAAACCGCTACCGTGGCGGGGTGTGGGGCAGGGTGCCGCTGGTGCGGCGGCACGTTGTTGGTGAATGGGTTCATTTCAATCGTTCGAAAAGGGGTTCTGGATCGCCTTGCGCAAGGCGACGTTGTCCGCACGGCGCTGGGCCGCACGGGTTCGGATGTGTTTGCCTGCCGCACTCGACAGGCTGCGCTGGGCCAACGCGGCGGCCACAGGGTTTCGGGGCGGTCCCGAGGCTTCGAGCTGCAAGACCAGGGGCGCTTTCATGCGACGCAGCTTTTTAAGCTCACCCTGGGCGTACGCCCGAGACAATTTTTTGGCACTCATGGTGTGCACGTACTCCACAAACAAAAAACCCCGGCAATAGAGCCAGGGCTTGCGGAGCGCGTGAATGGGTGCGCGGGTGCATTTGCCATGGCTGAACTGTGTGTGCACAGTCCAGCCGGGGCGGTGGACTGTGGTCAGACGGGTGCGGTGTAAAAGGCAGACATGTCGGGGGACCTCCAGGGGTTCATTCGGGCCGCGCGCCGAGGGTGGCGCTGTGTGGTGGTAGCGGATTCCGAAGAATGGGTGCTATTTTTGCGATGCAGGACGGCTTTGGCAAACAAAAGCGCTGAAAACGCACTGAAATGTCGCGCTAAAGGCACAGAGGCCGACCAGAGGGCAGGGTGGCCGCTAAACGGATAATGCGGGCCTATGTCTTCTTTTGATTCGCGTTTGCCTGAGTCTTCCAGCGCTCCCACACCCGCACCCGCACCCGCACCCACATCCGCTTCCACAGCCTCCACCGCCGCTCCCCCCGCTCCCCCAGCGCCGCTGCGCATCACGTTCCCCGAGTCGCTGCCCGTGTCGGGCAAACGCGAAGAGATCATGGAGGCCATCAAGAAGCACCAGGTCATCATCGTCTGTGGTGAAACCGGATCGGGCAAAACAACGCAGCTGCCCAAGATTGCCCTGGCGCTGGGCCGGGGCAAGTGCAACGCCAAGCCCGGTACCAAGGGCCAACTCATTGGCCACACCCAGCCGCGCCGCATTGCGGCCAGCAGCGTGGCCAAGCGCATTGCCGAAGAGCTGAACACCCCGCTGGGCGATGTGGTGGGCTTCAAGGTGCGTTTTCAAGACCGCCTCTCTCGTGATGCCTCTGTCAAGCTCATGACCGACGGCATCTTGCTGGCCGAGACGCAGACCGATCCGCTGCTCAAAAACTACGACACCATCATCATTGACGAGGCGCACGAACGCAGCCTGAACATTGACTTCCTGCTGGGCTATAT
>JAUXZO010000015.1 GCA_030692685.1 Acidovorax sp.
GCCCCGCAGCGAAGCGAAGGGGTCGCAGACTGGGGGTCGCCTTTCTTTTGGGTACTTTTCTTTGGCGAAGCAAAGAACAAGTACCTCGCCTGCCGGGGCGACTCCCGGCCTCCGCCCTCTGCCAAGGCACGCGGCAACATCTGCGCCCAGGCTTCGACAAGCTCAGCCCGAACGGATGGAGGTTGAGATGCGAAGAGGCTTCGACAGGCTCAGCCCGAACGGGCACCGGGGGAGTTCGGCGCCCAGGCTTCGACAAGCTCAGCCCGAACGGTTTGTGGATGGCGCACTGGCTTCGACAGGCTCAACCCGAACGGCAAATGGAAACTCGGGAACTATAAAAACAATAGCTGCTAGCGCTTGCTAGATAAGCGCCAGCAGCCAAAAACACTAAAAAATCCGCCAAAAGACCACTACCGCGACACCTGTGCAACAGCCACAGGTTGATCCCCCCATCCACCGCCGAGCGCCCGAATCAACCCCACCGTCGCCACGTACTGCGCCGTCCGCACCTGCAGCTCCTGCCGCCGGTTGCGCAACTCGCTGCGGCGCGCGTCCAGCAGCTCCAGCTGGCTTACCAGCCCGTTGCGGTACCGAGCATCGGACAACTGCGTCGCACGGCGCGCCGCCGTCACTGCACGCGACTGCGCCTCGGCCTGGCCGGACAGCAGACGCAGCGAAGTCAACTGGTCCTCCACATCACGAAAAGCGTTGAGCACCTGCCCCCGGTGCTCTGCCAGAGCGGCTTCGAGCCGGGCCTTGGCGCCCGCGATCTGCGCGTCGCGCTGGCCGCCATCAAAAATCGGCAGCGACAGCAGCGCACTCACACCCCAGGCGCGGGCCGACCACTTGAACAGATCCCCCAGCTCCGGCGATGCATGCCCCGCATTGCCTGTGAGCGTGACGGCCGGGAACCACGCCTTTTGCGCCACACCCACGCGGGCCTGCGCGGCCAGCACGGCAGTCTGGGCAGCAGATACATCGGGGCGACGGGCCAGCACGGTGCCGGGCACGCCCGGCGGTATCACGGGCAGCGCCGCATCGCTTGTAGCAACAGGCACCACAAAACCGCTGGCCACTTCACCCGCCAACACGGCCAGTGCGTGGGTCAGCAGAGCTTGCTGGCGCTGCAACGCCAAGCCTTCGGACTCCGTCGCAGCCACTTCGGTCTGCACCCGGGCCACATCCAGCTCGGCCACGTCGCCCGCCTGCATGCGGCGCTGCGTGAGGCGCAGCGTGCCTTCGTAGGCAGCCAGGCTTTCCTGCACCAGCACCTGCTCGGCCTGCACAGCGCGCAGCTGCAAATAGGTTTGCGCTACGTCAGCCTGCACCATCAGGCGAGTGCTTTGCAGCAGGGCCTCGCGCGCATCTGCGTCGAGCTTTGCGGCGTCGCTGGTCTGCGAGAGGCGGCCAAACAAGTCAAGCTCGTACGACGCATTCAAGCCTGCCGTGCCCAGCGTGGCTGGCGTGCTGCTGCCGGTGGTGTTGGCACCGCCCTGGCGCGACACGCCTGCCGAGGCGCCCACTTGTACCGAGCGAGCCGCGTCTGCAGAGCGCAGCAGCGAACGCGCTTCAGCCAAGCGTGCTGCAGCTTGCTGGATGCTGGTGTTGGCATTGCCAGCACGCGCTACCAAATCTGCCAGCCCCGGGTCTTGAAAGCCCAGCCACCACTCGCCGCGCGGCTGCGCCTCAGCGGGGGCAGCGACGGTCCACGGCGCCGAGGGCAACGCATCGCCGCCCGCGGTGAAACTGGTGGGCACAGGCACACCCGCATGCGGCGCGGGGGCCACGGGCTGGGTCATACAGCCAGCCAGCACCAGGGCTGCGGCCAAGGGCGCCAGCAGGCTGCGCTTGCGCACTGCGGGGCTCATCACATCAGGGGAGTTCTTCGTCATCAGCAAATCGGTCATGGTTGGTCTCCTGCCCGGTGCGATGCACCCGCTGCATTCGGCAGCAGCGGAGCGCACGCATCCAGGGACGCAAAGGTAGTCGTCGTGGTCTTGAGCATCATTCGTGCTCCTTACGGGGCGCGGCCAGCACGGGATGGGCGGTGCCACCAGTACCAGGTGTATGAGAGCTTTGCGAGATGGGCGCCACATGCGTGCCGTTCTCCACCAGCGGACGGTTGCCTGCCAGCTTGCGCAACAGCACATAGAACACGGGCGTGAGGAACAGGCCAAAAGCCGTCACACCAATCATCCCGGAGAACACGGCCACACCCATGGCGCTGCGCATTTCTGCACCCGCGCCCGTCGACAGAACCAGAGGCAACACACCCATCACGAAGGCCAGTGAGGTCATCAGGATCGGGCGCAGCCGCAAGCGGCTGGCTTCGATGGCAGCCTGCACGGGCGTGCGCCCGGCAAACTCCAGCTCGCGGGCAAACTCCACGATCAGGATGGCGTTCTTGGCCGAGAGCCCCACCAGCACAATGAGCCCGATCTGCGTGAACACGTTGTTGTCGCCGTTGCTCAGCCACACTCCGGTCATGGCCGCCAGGATGCCCATGGGCACGATCAGGATGATGGCAATGGGCAGCGTGAGGCTTTCGTACTGCGCGGCCAGCACCAGGAACACCAGCAGGATGGCAATCGGAAACACCAGCATGGCGGAGTTACCCGCCAGGATTTCCTGGTACGTCAGCTCGGTCCATTCGAACGTGATGCCCTGGGGCAGCGTTTCGGCAGCGATGCGCTCAATGGCTGCCTGGGCCTGGCCCGATGAGAAGCCGGGCGCGGGGCCGCCATTGATGTCCGCCGACAGGTAGCCGTTGTAGCGCATGGCACGCTCGGGGCCGAAGCTGGGCTCCATCTTCATCAGCGCCGACAGGGGCACCATCTCACCGGTGGTGGATCGCACCTTGAGCAGGCCCACGTCCTCGGCCCGCGCACGGTAAGCCGCATCGGCCTGCACACGCACACTGTAGGTACGGCCAAACTGGTTGAAGTCGTTGGCGTAAAGGCTGCCCAGGTAAATCTGCAGGGTGTCGAAGATGTCCGTCACCGGGACACCCAGCTGGCGCGCCTTGGTGCGGTCGATGTTGGCGTACAGCTGGGGCACGTTGACCTGCCAGCTGGTGAAAAGGCCCGCCAGCTCAGGCGTCTGATAGGCCTTGGCCATGAAGGCCTTCACGGCGCCGTCCATGGCCTCAAAGCCCAGCGATGCACGGTCTTCGATCTGCAGCTTGAAGCCGCCCGTAGTACCCAGGCCCGCCACAGGGGGCGGCGGGAACATGGCGATGAACGCATCCTGAATGCCACCAAACGCCTGGTTCAGCTGCCCGGCCACAGCGCCGCCGCTCTGGTCGGCGCGGGTGCGCTCGGCAAAGGGCTTGAGCGTGGCAAATACGATGCCAGAGTTGGAGCTGTTGGTGAAGCCGTTGATCGACAGGCCAGGGAAGGCAATGGCGTCTTCCACATTGGGGTTTTCTTTCATGATGTCGCCCATGCGGCGGATCACGTTCTCGGTGCGGTCCAGCGTGGAGCCATCGGGCAGCTGGGCAAAGCCGATCAGGTACTGTTTGTCCTGCGCGGGCACAAAACCGCCGGGCACGATCTTGAACAGGCCCACGGTGGCACCCACCAGCGCGAGGTAGATCACGAGCATGAGTGCCTTGCGGCCGATGACGCGCTTGACGCCGCCGCTGTAGGCTTCAGAACCGCGATGAAACAGGCGGTTGAAACCCCGGAACAGGCCGCCAAAGACCTTGTCCATACCGCGTGTGAGCGCGTCCTTGGGTTCGTTGTGGCCCTTGAGCAGCAGCGCACTGAGTGCCGGCGACAGCGTCAGCGAGTTGATCGCCGAGATCACCGTCGAGATCGCAATCGTCACCGCGAACTGCTTGTAGAACTGCCCAGTGAGCCCGCTGATAAAGGCCAGCGGCACAAACACCGCCACCAGCACCAGCGCGATCGCGATGATGGGGCCCGAGACTTCCCGCATGGCGCGGTAAGTCGCCTCGCGCGGGGTCAGGCCCGCCTCGATGTTGCGCTCCACGTTCTCTACCACCACGATGGCGTCATCCACCACGATGCCGATGGCCAGCACCAGGCCGAACAAGCTGAGCGCATTGATGGAGAAGCCCAGCAGGTGCAACACGGCGAACGTGCCCACCACCGACACCGGCACGGCCAGCAGCGGGATGATGGACGCGCGCCATGTCTGCAGGAACAAAATCACCACCAGCACCACGAGCACGATGGCTTCGAGTAGCGTGTGGATCACCGACTTGATCGACGCACGCACGAACTGCGTGGGGTCGTACGCAATGCGGTACTCCACGCCTTCGGGCATGTTCTTCTGGATCTCATCCATCGTCTTGCGCACATTCGCCGAGATGTCGAGCGCGTTGGAGCCCGGCGCCTGGAACACACCCATGCCCACTGCGGGGTCGTTGTTGAGCAGCGAGCGCAGCGAGTAATCCGCCGCACCCAGCTCCAGGCGGGCGATGTCGCGCAGGCGGGTCACGGCACCATCGGCACCGGTCTTGACGATGATGTCGCCGAACTCTTCTTCGGTCTGCAGGCGGCCTTGCGCATTGATGGACAGTTGCAGGTCCACGCCGGGCAAACCGGGCGATGCACCCACCACACCCGCCGCAGCCTGCACGTTCTGGCCGCGGATGGAAGCGACCACGTCACTGGCGGAGAGGCCGCGCTGCGCGACCTTCTGCGGGTCAAGCCACACACGCATCGAATAGTCGCCGCCGCCAAAAATCTGCACCTGGCCCACGCCACCAATGCGGGCAAGGCGGTCCTTCACATTGAGCACCGCGTAGTTGCGCAGGTAGTCGATGTCGTAGCGGTTGTTGGGCGAGACCAGGTGGACCACCATGGTCAGGTCCGGCGCGCTCTTGACGGTGGTGACGCCCAGGCGGCGCACTTCCTCGGGCAGGCGTGGCTCGGCCTGCGAGACACGGTTTTGCACCAGCTGCTGGGCCTTGTCGGGGTCGGTGCCCAGCGCAAAGGTCACGGTCAGCGTCATCACGCCGTCGGTGGTGGCCTGGCTGCCCATGTAGAGCATGCCCTCTACACCGTTGATGGATTCCTCCAGCGGCGTGGCCACGGTCTCGGCGATGACCTTGGGGTTGGCGCCCGGGTACTGCGCGCGCACCACCACGGAGGGCGGCGCGACTTCAGGGTATTCGGAGATGGGCAGGCCGCGCAATGCGATCAGCCCCCCCAGGAAGATGAGCACCGACAGCACCCCGGCAAAGATGGGGCGGTCGATGAAAAATCGGGAGAGGTTCATGGATGCAAAAGGTTAGAGGTGGGTCACCCGCTGAGTCGCTGCGCGCCTTCCCCTCTCCTTAGGGAGGGGGACACCCCCAGCGCACGGGCTGGATACGCAGCCTTCGCGGCGGGGCGGCACTTGCGGGGGATGCTGGCTAAGTCAGGCCCGTGGCACAGGCTAAGGTGATGCGCAGCGATGGGGAACTGAAAAGGTCTTCAGGCGGCGGGCGACTTGGCTGCGTTCTTGGCTTCCTTGGGGTCGCTGGCCAATTCAGCCTTGGCGGTCATGGGCACCGGCTGCGGTGCCACCACGGCGCCGGGGCGCACGCGCTGCAGGCCATTGACGACGATGTTCTCGCCTGCTTTCAGGCCCGAGGTCACCACACGCAGGCCGTCAATCGGCGCGCCCAGCGTGATCTCGCGGTACTCGGCCTTGTTGCCTTCGCCCACCACCATCACGAACTTCTTGTTCTGGTCGGTGCCCACGGCGCGCTCGTTGATGAGCAGGGCCTGCGTGTTGCGAGCCTGGCCCATGCGAATGCGGGCGAACTGGCCGGGCATCAGGGCACCGTCGTCGTTGTCGAACACGGCGCGCACGCGCACGGTGCCGCTCCGGGCGTCCACCTGGTTGTCGATGAGCTGCAGGCGGCCTGCATGCGGGGTGCTGCCCGCCGTGCCGGTGCCCATCTGCACAGGAATGCGCTCGATGAGCTGGCGCGCGCTGTTGCCACGCTGGCCGCTTTGCAGGTCGGCCAGCGCCTTGACCACAATCTGCTCGTCGGTATCAAAGCTCGCGTAGATGGGGCTCACGGACACCAGTGTGGTCAGCACAGGCGCACCGGGGCCCGCAGCCACCAGGTTGCCCACGGTGACTTCAATGCGGCCCACGCGGCCAGACACAGGGGCCCGCACCTGGGTGTAGCCAAGGTTCAGGCGCGCGGTTTGCAGCGCGGCCTGTGCGGCACGCAGGTTGGCATCGGCCTCGCGCTGGGCATTCAAGCGCTCGTCATGCTCGCGCTGGGCAATGGCACGCTCTTCGAGCAGGCGCGTGGCGCGCTCCATTTCGCTGCGGGTGTACGACACGCGGGCCTGCGCGGCCACCACCTGGGCTTCGGCGCGGTCTACCTCGGCGGCGTAGGGGGCCGGGTCCACCGTCACCAGCAGGTCGCCCTGCTTGACCAGAGAGCCTTCGCGGAAATGCACGGCCTGCACCGCGCCTGATGCGCGGGGTCGCACATCCACCCGCTGCACCGCTTCGAGACGGCCCGAGAACTCGTCCCACAGCGCAATGTCTTTTTGCACCACGGCTGCCACCGACACAGGCATGGCCGCCGGCACTGCAGGGCCCCCATCGGCTTGCGCAACGGGCGCCTGGAACACAAGGATGGCGGCAGCAACGGCAGCCGTCACAGCGGTGGCGATGGTGGCCAGGCCCAGAGGGCGGTTTTTGGAGAATAGATGGGAGTTCATGGTCATTTCAATCGTGAAGGCCGCCTTTGTGAGGCAAGCCGGTGAAGGTGATCGGCCGCGCCGCGGTGCGCGAGCGTTGTGCCGACTTGGGTCAGTGCAGAGGAGGGATTGGCAGTCTGGGCAATGACACGGTGACAAAGTCAAGACCCGGCCGCACCCCACCGGGAAAAACGTGCGCTAACGTCACAAGACGCAGCAACACTGCGGGTTGTGACAGCCACGGCTGCCAGCGGGCGGACCGCCCAACGGGTTGTTCATGGTGTGATTTCCTCCGTATCTATCTATTTATCTATCTATCGTTGACATCAATGGCCCTGCCTGCCGTCGGCACCCTCGCGGGCACGGCTCGCAGAAATGCGTGGACAAAGCCTCTCCCTCCGGCACGGTGGGGCCGGAAAAATCAGCGTTGAAACCAGGTGGTAGGCGGGAAGGCCGGAGGGTCAAACCTCAACCAACGTTGAGGTCAATGACTTTCTATGGCCCCCGGCTTTTCTCAGGAAGGCACCGGACTTCGGGTGGCTTCAAAAAAGGTTCGAAACTGCTCTTGCGCGCCTGCAGCGCAGGGGCACTCTGGTTGCCCGCCTGTCTGCAGCAAGGCATCGGGCCACTGAGTCGTTTTGGAGAACACATGACGTGTCACCTGCAGGCCAGCAGCCTCTAGCCGGGCCGCATAGGCCAGGGCTTCGTCGTGCATGGGATCGGTGTCGCCCACCAGAATCAAGGTGGGCGGCAATCCTGCCAGGCGCAGCGCCGCGCCGGGCACGGCATACGGGTGTTCAGCATCCCGCGGGCAGCGCAGAAAATTGCGCCAGCCTTCGGCCCATTTGCAGCCCGTGGCATTGCCTGTGGCTTCGCGCAGCGACGCGGTGCCTGCACACGGGTCCAGCATGGGTGACAGCAAGATCTGCCCGGCCAGCGGTGGATGCGACTGGTCACGCGCCATCAGGCCCACAGCGGCAGCCAGGTTGCCACCCGCTTCTTCGCCCGCCAGATAGACCAGGGCGCCCTGCCCGCCCAGCTTGGTGCGGTGGCGGTGCACCCACTTGAGCACGTCATAACCGGTATCGACTGGCTGCGGGAAAGGGGTCAGCGGATAAGCCACCGAGACCACCACGGCACCCACGCTCTCCAACAACGAGGCAACGGTGCAGCCGTTGTCAAGGTCACCCGTGGTGAAAGCGCCGCCATGAAAGTGAACCACCACCGGCGAAGTCTGCCCCGTCTTCTTGCGGCCATACATGCGCACCGCTACGTCTTGCCCCGTGCCCACCTCAATGGTGGAATCGGTGCACACTGATGCTGGCGCATTCCCCGCCTGGGGCGCACGGCGCGGCTTGGCAGGAGTGGTAGCGTGCTGCTGTGCGGGCGACGGTGACGAAGAAGACGAAGAAGACGAAGAGGGCTGGTCGGGCTGCATGGCATGTACCCATTGAATTGACGATGGATGAAATGTAGTGGCTTGTGGCTTAGGGATAAACCGGCTAAACACCACTGCACTGTTTCCAAAAGCTCAACAATCGCAGAGCAATCGCCGTGTGAGAATTCCGCAGCACCCACTGGTGGGTGCTGACATTCCAGATTCAAGGAGAAGCCATGGACCAAATACAGGCCATGCGCATATTCGTGCGGGTGGTGGAGGCCGGCACGTTTACCCGGGCAGCAGATTCGCTCTCGCTGCCCAAAGCCACGGTGACCAAGCATGTGCAGGCGCTGGAGGAGCGGCTGCGCGTGAAGCTGCTCAACCGCACCACACGGCGCGTCACCGTCACACCCGATGGCGCCGCGTATTACGACCGCACCGTGCGCCTGCTGACCGACCTGGACGACATCGAGGCCAGCATGACCAACGCCCGCGCCAACCCGCGCGGGCGCTTGCGCATCGACGTGGGCACGTCGGTGGCGCAGTTGCTCATCATTCCTCACCTGGCGGAGTTTCATGCGCGTTACCCGGACATTCAGGTGGACCTGGGGGTGAGTGATCGCAATGTGGATTTGATTGGCGACAACGTGGATTGCGTGATTCGCGGCGGCGAACTGAGCGACCAATCGCTGGTGGCGCGGCGCATTGGCAACCTCGAATTCATCACCGTTGCAGCGCCCGAGTATCTGGCGCGCAAGGGCACGCCTTCGAACCCTTTGGAGATCGAAGAAAAACACGCCAGCGTGATCTATTTTTCGCCGCAAAGCAACCGTCACTACCCGCTGGAGTTTCGCAAGGGCGAAGAGTCCCTGGACATCAGCGGCCCCTACCAGGTCAGCGTGAACGAGGCCAATGCCTACGTGACCGCCATCGTGGCAGGCCTGGGCATCGGCCAGATCACCAGTTGGCAGGCCAGCCGGCACCTCGCAAGCGGCGCACTGGTGCAGTTGCTGCCCGAATGGACCCAACCCCTACTGCCGGTGTACGTGGTGTACCCGCCCAACCGCCACCTGAGCGCCAAGGTACGCGCGTTTGTGGACTGGGCCGCAGAACTCTTCCAGCGCGAGGAGCACTTGCAACGCACCCCCTGAGACGCTTCGCGTCTTTCTCCGCTCTCGAATCTCGGGAGGGGGACGCACCCGGTGAACTGGCCAAGCCCGTTCCACGGGTGCACTCGCTTCTGGCCACGCCAGTTTCAAGCCGCGCGTGGAGACCGCGCCGTGGTGGATCACCGGAGCGCATCCGGCTACCCGGGTATGCTGGCGACCATGAGCTCTCCCGAAACACCGCCCGCCGACAACGCACCCACGAAACAAGCCCGCAACCCGCTGCACGGCGTGACCCTTGAAGCCATCGTGGTGGCGCTTTCAGACTACTTTGGGTGGGATGAGCTGGGTCGGCAAATCCCTATCCGATGCTTTCAGATGGACCCGAGCGTCGGTTCCAGCCTCAAGTTCTTGCGCAAGACACCCTGGGCCCGCGAGAAGGTCGAAAGCCTGTACCTGTTCATGCTGCGGGACCAAAAGCGAAATGCGCAGGAATAACTCGTCTCTAGGGAGTCTGCATCGATTCACTTGAAACCGGCCATGCTGAACTTGTCAAAGCGCCGCGCGAGGCTTCGACAAGCTCAGCCTGAACGGGTGTTTCAGGTTCAAAGATGGCGACTCAATAACTTGGCTGCGAAATAACAGCCAAATCAGGCCCTAGCGCTTATACAGCAAGCGCTGATAGCTATCAAATCAGGACCACGCCAGGGGCTCATCAGATCAAAGCGACTAAACGCTTAGTCGCTAAATCGCTTAACCGTTCAGTCGCCCGCGGTCACCAAAAAGTCGCGGCTGATGCCCCCGCCCAGGTCGTTCACGCGGTCAAGGAACTGCGTGAGAAACGCATGCAACCCCGTCGCGAGGATCTCGTCGATGCTGCCGTACTGCAGGTCGGCCAGCAGGCGCCCGGCCCTGCGGCGCGTTTCACCCGACTGCTCGTTGGCCAGCACTGCCAGGTTGTCCACTACGTCTCGCATACACGCATGGAGTGAACGCGGCATGTCGCTGCGCAGTATCAGCAGGTCCGCCACGCGCCCGGGGGTGATCACGTCGCGGTAGACCTTGCGGTAAACCTCAAACGCAGAGACGCTGCGCAAAAGCGCGCTCCAGTGGTAGAAGTCGCTTTCCTGGTTGCGCTCGCTGGCGCGGCCAAAAAAGTCGTTCTTTACCGCGTGGAACTTCACATCCAGCAAACGCGCCGTGTTGTCGGCCCGCTCCAAAAATGTGCCCATGCGCAGAAAGTGAAAAGCCTCGTCCTGCAGCATGGTGCCCAGCACCACCCCGCGCGACAGGTGCGAGCGGTATTTCACCCATTCAAAAAACTGGCCGGGGTCCCGCTCAAAGACACCACCTTGCAGTTGCCGGTGCAGCTCCAGCCAGGTCTGGTTCTGGGTTTCCCACACTTCGGTGGTCAGCGCGCCGCGCACGGCCCGGGCGTTTTCGCGCGCCGCGCGCAGGCACGACAGGATGGACGACGGGTTTTCGCCGTCGTGCACCATGAAGTCCAGCACACGTGCGGGTGTCACATCGCCATGTTTGGCGGTGTAGGCGGGGATCAGCTCGCTGATGGAAAGCAGGCCTTCCCAGCCGGTTTGCGCGACATCGGCAGCTTGCGGGAGCAAAGATGTTTCGTAGCTGACATTCAACATCCTTGCGGTGTTCTCCGCCCTTTCTGTGTAGCGGGACATCCAGAACAAATGATCGGCGGTTCGGCTCAGCATACTCAGAGGCTCCCTTGCGTTTGACTTTGCGACTGAGATGGGGGCTGCGATTGGGATTGGGACTGCGACTGGGTCTGCACCGACTTTGGCGGGGCCTTGGCGGCGTCTTCGCCCAGCACCCAGGTGTCTTTGGTGCCACCGCCTTGCGACGAGTTCACTACCAAAGAGCCCTCTTGCAGCGCCACGCGCGTCAGGCCACCCGCGGCCATCTGCACTTCGCGCCCGCTGAGCACGAAGGGGCGCAGGTCGATGTGACGCGGGGCAATCCCGCTATCGACATAGGTGGGGCAGCTTGAGAGGCTGAGCGTGGGTTGCGCGATGTAACCCGCGGGGTTGGCCAGCAGCGCACGGCGGAAGTCTTCGATCTCGGCCTTGGTGGCTGCGGGGCCAATCAGCATGCCGTAACCCCCGGCACCGTGCACCTCTTTGACCACCAGGTCTTTCAGGTTGGCCAATACGTGCTGCAGGTCCTCGCCCTTGCGGCACATCCAGGTGGGTACGTTTTTGAGGATGGGTTCCTGGCCCAGGTAGAAACGGATCATTTCGGGGACATACGGGTAGACCGATTTGTCGTCGGCCACGCCGGTGCCCACCGCGTTGCAGATGCCGATGTTGCCCGCGCGGTACGCCTCCATCAGGCCGTGGCAGCCCAGGGTGGAGTTGCGGCGGAACACTTGTGGATCGAGAAAATCATCGTCCACCCGGCGGTAGATCACGTCCACCCGCTGCAGGCCGCGCGTGGTGCGCATGTACACAAACTTGTCCTTGACCACGAGGTCCTGGCCTTCGACCAGCTCCACGCCCATCTGCTGGGCCAGGAAGGCGTGTTCGAAATACGCGCTGTTGTGCATGCCAGGCGTGAGCACCACCACCGTGGGCTCGTCCGCCGTGGCGGGCGCGCTGGCGCGCAGGGTTTCGAGCAGCATGTCGGGGTAGTGGGCCACGGGCGCCACCTTGTGCTGGCTGAACAGCTCGGGGAACAGCCGCATCATCATCTTGCGGTTTTCGAGCATGTAGCTCACACCGCTGGGCACGCGCAGGTTGTCTTCCAGCACGTAATACTCGCCCTCGCCTTTGTCGTTGGGCGCACGCACGATGTCGATGCCCGCAATGTGCGCGTAGATGTTCTGGGGCACCTGCACGCCCGCCATTTCGGGGCGATATTGGGCGTTGTTGAGGATGAGGTCGGCAGGCACGATGCCAGCGCGGATGATGTCCTGGCCATGGTAGACGTCGTGGATGAAGCGGTTGAGCGCGGTGACCCGCTGCACCAAGCCCTGCTGCATGCTGGCCCACTCATGCGAGGGAATGATGCGCGGGATCAGGTCAAACGGAATCAACCGCTCGTTGCCCGCGCCGCCCTCGTCCTTGGCCCCATAGACCGCAAAGGTGATGCCCACGCGCCGGAAGATCATCTCGGCTTCGGCCCGGCGGGCCTGCATCACGTCAGGGGGCTGTTTGCTCAACCACTGCGCATAGCGCTTGTAGTGTTCCCGCACATCGCTGCCAGCAAAAGGCAGCATGGCGTACATCTCATCAAATTTCTGCATGAACGGGCCTCCTGGTAGCAGGATAGCAAGTTGTGCGCCCACCGCCCACAAATCGCCTGCCAACAGCCCCTCACCGCACTACGCCATCGGCTCCATCCACCACCCGGAGCATCTGGTGCTGCCAGTACCGCTGTCCCACATCGCGCTCGCACACCACCGCACCGGGTTGTGATGAAACCCAAGCCGCGGCGCCACACCACGATGACTCCACCACCCGAATGTCCCGCTGCTGATAGCGTTGCAGCACCTCGGGCGCCGGATGACCAAAACGGTTGCGGTAGCCCGCTTGCACCAAAGCTGTGCGTGGCTGAACCGACTCCAGAAAGGGGGCGGACGACGAGGTTTTGCTGCCGTGATGGGGCACCAGCAACACATCGGCCCGCAATGCTGCGTCGCGCGCCAGCAAAGCCTGCTCCTGCGGCGACTCGATATCCCCGGCCAGCAGCGCGACGGCTCCTTGCGCCTCAAGCGCTCCGATCGCCGCGATGCGCAGCACACAGCTCAAGGTATTGGGCCGCGGCGGGCGGGCTGCGGCGTTGGCGGCAGTTGCAGCGGTGGCAGCGGCGTCATCTCCGGGCAGCGGATGCAGCACCTCAAACACCACACCGTCCCACACCCAGCGTTGGCCCGCCACGCAGGGCTTGATGGGCCGCAGCCGTTGCAGCGCGTTGTCGGCCTCGATCGAGCCCATGAGTTCTGCCTGCGGCTGTTGCAGCAGCACGGCGGCCGCGCCGCCCGTGTGGTCGGCGTCGCGGTGGCTGAGCATGAGCAAATCCACCCGCTCCCCCAGGGCCCTCAGCAATGGCACCAGCACCCGGTGGCCTGCGTCGCTCTCGCGGCTGAAGCGGGGGCCTGCGTCGTACAGCAGGGTGTGGGTCGCGGTGCGCACCAGAACAGCGTTGCCCTGGCCGATGTCTGCCGCCAGCAACTCGAACTGCCCCACTGCAGGCCGCACAGGCTGCCACCAGAGCACCGGCCACAGCAGCGGCAGCGCCAAGAGCCGCAACTGCCACGGCAGGCGCATGGCCAGCAGCGCACCACCTGCCACCGCCGCAATGCCTGCCCACAGCGGCGCCGCGGGCAAAAACACCACGGCCCAGGGCCACTGCGCCAGCCAGTACAACAGGGCCGTTAAAGGCTGCAAACTCAGCGCCGCCAGGCTCCACAGCGGCGCCCACAACACCCCCGCCAACGCCAGCGGCGTGACCACGAGCGTCACCCACGGAATCGCGACCAGATTGGCCGCAAACCCCACCACAGACACCTGCCCGAACAACAGCAGGCTCAGCGGCGAGAGCGCCAGCGTCACCACCCATTGTTCTCTCAATAATGCATAAAAACGGCCTCTAGCGCTTGATTGATAAGCGCCAGAAGCTATCGGATTAGTAGCAAACAAAATACCCACCGCCACAAAACTTAGCCAGAACCCCGCCTGCGCCAGGGCCCACGGGTCCACCAGCACCACGGCTGCGCAGGCCAGCAGCCAAACCTGCGGCCAGGGCCAGCGGCGCCCGCTGAGCTGCAGCAGCGCCACCGCGGCCAGCATGATTACCGTGCGCTGTGCGGGCACACCCCAACCGCTAAAAAGCGCGTAGCCCGCGGCCAAAACCACCCCGGCAATCAAACCGGCCGACGGCGCGGGCACCGCCAGGCACAACCGCACGGAGCGACGCCACAACGCGCCCACCACCAATGCGGCCATCCAAGCAAACAACGTAATGTGCAAACCAGAAATTGCGACGAGATGCGCAACGCCTGTCGCGCGGAACACATCCCAGTCCGCGCGGTCGATGGCGCGCTGGTCGCCCGTGACCAGCGCTGCGACCACCCCGGCGGTGCGCGCACGGGACGGGTCTGCGTCGTCCGCCCCGTGCACCAGCCGGTCCTGGATGGCATCGCGCACCGACTGGCGGGCCTGCTCCACCGGGTGCTGCCAGGTAGCGGCAAGGCGCACCGGCGCTTCGTCCTTGGGCCCCACGCGCACATATCCGGTGGCCTGCACGCCCTGCTCCCACATCCAGAGTTCATAGTCAAACCCGTGGGGGTTGCGCAGGCCATGGGGCGCTTTCAGGCGGACCGTCATCTCCCAGCGTTCACCCGCTCGCAGCGCCGGGGGCTTGAGCTGCAGGTCGGCAACGCCCGCCACATCGCGAAACGCGCCGCCGTACCAGGCTACATCAATGACAGGCGGCAAGCGCACGGGTTCGCCTTTCAAACGCGCAGCCTGCACGTTGATGCGCAAGCGCGTGCCAGCCTCGTTGGCCTGCGGCATGGCCGCCACCACGCCCGTCACGCGAATGTCTTGCCCCTCCAGCGCAGGGGCCAGCGCCTGCTCGGCATAGCTGGCGGCACGCAAACCACACAGTGCAAACATGGCCACCGCCGCCACGCTGCCGATACACGCCAGGGTGACCCAGCGCGGCCAGCCCAACCACCCAACGCTGCGGCGGCGTGCGACCACTAGTGCGAACCCACCCGTCAAGGCTGCCGCCAGTAGCAGCGCGCCATAAACACCCGCCGCCCACAGCACGGGTTGCTGCAGCTGCAGCGCAGCGCCCACCACCACCCCCAGCAGCACGGCAGGCACCCGCCAGAGTGGCGCGCGCACCCGTGCGCTGGTAGACGGACACGGAGGCGCATGCGCCGCGGCTGCGCCCGCGTCCTCCATGTTCACCACATCGATCACATGCGCAGAAGGGGGCGAAACAGCATTAGAGGCGCTTATGGCGGACATGGGCTGATGCTAATGCGGCGCCACCACAGTTGCGGGGCCATGGGGAGCACTGGCTGTGTAACACTGGCGGCGATTCTCCGGGCACCGCCGCCACGGCCGAACGTGGCGGCAAAAACCCTAGTGCACTAGCGCCCACAACACCCCAACCCGTTACTTCACTTCATACCAAGGAAGACCATGAGCGTTTACGACAAGCTGACAGAACTCAACATCACCCTGCCCCCCGTCTCGGTGCCCGCCGCCGCCTACGTGCCGTATGTGCAGACAGGCAACCTGGTGTTCCTGAGCGGCCACATCGCCCGCAAGGACGGCAAGCCCTGGGCCGCGCAGTTTGGCCGCGACATCGGCACCGAAGAAGGCAAGGCCGCAGCCCGTGCCGTAGCCATCGACCTCATGGGCACGCTGCATGCGGCTACCGGCGGCGACCTGAACCGCGTCAAACGCATCGTCAAGGTGATGAGCCTCGTCAACTCCACCGGCGACTTCACCGAGCAGCACTTGGTAACCAACGGCGCCAGCGAGCTGTTCGGCCAGGTCTTTGGCGACAAGGGCGTGCATGCCCGCAGCGCATTCGGCGTGGCGCAGATCCCCATGGGTGCGTGTGTAGAGATTGAGCTGATCGCCGAACTGGGTTGACCCTAGAGACGCATTGCGGCGTGCGTCCCGCTGACGGCCTGCGGAGATGGGACTCCGCCTGTGGGGGCACGCAGCGACTGATGCCATGGTGGATGCGCCAGCCAGCTACTAATAAGTGAGCTGCTAGCGCTTGATAAACAACAGCTTCAGATACAAAACGATCTGGAACCTAATAAAATCAAGCGGGAGCAGCTACTAAAAATATAGCGCCTAGAAGCTTTCCCAGTCTTCCTCGGCTCCCTGCGCTGCAGCCGCCTTGCGGGGTGCCGCAGCAGCAACGGCCTTGGCAGGGGCCCCAACCGCGGCGGCGCGCGATGGGGCGATGCGAGGCGCCGCCGTTGCTGAGGCCGTTGATTGGGCTTTGGCCGCTGCAGGTTTATGCATGGCAGCGGTAGCCCGTGCCGCACCAATGGCAGCCTGGGCCGGCCCGTAACTGGCGGCGTTGACCTTGAACATCGACACCACCTGCGCCAATTGTTCTGCCTGCTCCCGCAGGCTTTGTGCAGCGGCAGCGCTCTCTTCGACCAAGGCAGCGTTCTGCTGGGTCATCTGGTCCAGATTGCCGATGGCCTGGTTGACCTGCGAGATACCCTGGCTTTGCTCAGACGACGCGGCGGTGATCTCGCTGATCATGTCGGTCACCTTCTGCACAGACTGCACGATGTCGGTCATGGTGGCACCGGCATCAGACACCAGCCGCGACCCGGTTTCGACCTTTTCGACCGATGCGCTGATGAGCTGCTTGATCTCTTTGGCGGCCTCCGCACTGCGCTGTGCGAGGCTGCGCACCTCGGACGCCACCACCGCAAACCCGCGGCCCTGCTCACCGGCCCGTGCGGCTTCTACCGCAGCGTTCAGCGCCAGGATGTTGGTCTGAAACGCAATGCCATCAATCACACCGATGATGTCCGAGATCTTTTTGCTGCTGTGGTTGATGTCCTCCATGGTGCTCACCACCTGGGTCACCACCTCGCCGCCCCGGCGAGCCACGCCGGTGGCACCCACCGCCAGGGTGCTGGCCTGCTGGGCGCTGCCCGCGCTTTGTTGAATGGTGCTGGTGAACTGCTCCATGGCGGCAGCCGTCTCTTGCAGGTTGCTGGAGGTCTGCTCCGTGCGCGCCGACAGGTCGTGGTTGCCCGTGGCGATCTCGGCACTGGCAATCGCAATGCTGTCGGTACTCTGCCGCACCTGGTGCACCATGCGGCCCAGGGCGTTGCTCATGGTGTAGAGCGAGCGCAGCAGGTCGCCAAATTCATCGCCCCGGGTCACAGATTCCTCCATGCTCAGATCGCCACCCGCAATGCGTTCAGCAAGCCCATTGGCTTGCGCCAGCGGTCGCTGGATGCTGCCGATCAGGTAATACGCTCCCACGATGATGGCCAGCAACAGCAGGCCTACCGCCACGGCAGCGATCTTGACGGTGAACATGCGCTCTGCCGCCATCTGCTTTTGTACCGCCTCGGCGCCTTGCTGCTGCTGCTGCACAAAGTCGCGCAGCGTCGTGGTGTAGGCCGTGACCGACGGGTTGTACTTCTGGGTGATCAGCGTGACGGCCTGGTCTTGTTGCCCGTCGGTTTTGAGCTTACGGGCCTCGCCGCGCAGGTCGATCATCGTTTTGCGCGCAGCGGCAATTTTGGCCATCTGTTGCTTGTCCGCCTCTGAAAGGGCCATGGACTCCAGCGACTTCTGCACCTGGCTGATCTGCGCCGATGTGGCCGTGATCACGTCCTTGAACTCGGCCTCTACGGCCGGGTCGCTGCTCACGATAAGGGCTTGCGTTCTGGCGGCGTTGGTTTCAGTGAGGCCGGACCAGCGCAATGCCGCCTGCACACGCTGTTCCATTTCTTTGGTCACTGCATCGGCCTGGGCCTGCACTTGCGCAGACCGGTAGGCCGCAAAGCCCACCACCGCGACCAGCATGACCACGATAAAAATTACCGCCATCCAGAGTTTGTGGGCCATCCGAAGGTGCTTGGGCATGGTTGTCTCCTGAAGCGTTGTGTTTGTGTACAAATGTTGCGCGCTTTTCCACAATTGCACAAACTCCAACACAACGCACGAGGGTGATCCCCAGCATCCCGGCCCGCCAACACTCCGCAGCGGTCTTCGCAACAGCGTGCAAGGCAGTCGGGCCCAGGCGCTTCCGAAGCCCGATGGAAGGCGCCAGGGACCTGCTCTGCTCAAGCCCGCGTCGCCCAGCACCTGCAAGGGCTAGACCGGCGCTAAAAACTGCCGTAACGCCCCATTGACCCACATCGTGGGCGCCGACAACACCCTACCGAGGTCGGGTTCCCGCGCGGCGGCGAAGCCCTCACACTGGCCTGAATTCATTTTCAAAGGCACAGATCAGATGACATCGCGCAAGCTCTCCCGCACCTTCGTCGGCGCCACCGCACTGACCGCACTGGTTTTGTCCGGATGCGCCGCCACCATCAGCCAAGAGGGCCTGGAGCAGCGCACCTCGGTGGCCATTGGCCGCCAGGTGGGCGCCTTCACCATTGCCAACAAGAGCGAAGAGACTGGTGGGCGCATCAACTACACCGCCAAAACCACGGACGGCGTCACCTACCAGTGCTACATGTACTCGGCCACGGGCTTCCAGAAAGCCATGTCGTTCGGGCAGACGCCCAATTCAGATGCCATTTGCACGCCCATGGTCGGCAAGGG
The DNA here is from genome assembly GCA_030692685.1 of Acidovorax sp. Lineage (GTDB taxonomy): Bacteria > Pseudomonadota > Gammaproteobacteria > Burkholderiales > Burkholderiaceae_C > Acidovorax. Next base: position 18,473 of record JAUXZO010000015.1, read on the forward strand.
TGCAGCGCCTGCACCCGCCGCGGCCTCGTGCAACGCACTCAACAAAGCTGCCGGCAAGTGCTGACGGGTTGAGCTTGGCGCGGCAAGCGACGTCAAGGTCAAGGTCAAGGTCCTGAGCCCATAAAAATCTCAAAACGCTCCAGTTCCTCATCCAGCCCGCGCTGAAACCCCGCATCGCCCGGCGGGCGGCCTTCCATAAACCCCAAACTGTGCTGCAGCCTGCCGCGCTCCAGCCGCAGGTTGGCCCAGCCCACCATTTGCTCACCCCACAGCACCGGCAGCGCGTAATGGCCCATGGTGCGCTTGGGGGCCGGAACATAAGCCTCGAACCGGTACGCCCAGCCCCACAACATCTCAAAACGACGGCGGTCCCAGACCACCGGGTCGAACGGCGCCAGCAAACGCGTGCCCTCGTCCGGCTGGTGGCGGCGCGACACCGGGTTCTCGTCTGCGGGCCAGAACCAGGTCGTTCCATCCACCACCGCATGGCCGTAACGCGATCGCGCGGCCTTGGCAACTTCGCGAGTTTCGGCAGCCAACTGCGGCGCGCCGTAGCGCATCAGGGTGACCAGATAGCCCAGGCTGGGCGCAGGCAGCGGCGCGTACAGGGCCACGATGTGATCGACCAAGGCTTCGGCGCGCGCCATGCGGGCAGTCGGGCTGGTGTCCTGCTCGAAGTGCTCCATCGGCGCATACACCCGGGTGCCCGATTCGCGGCGGCACACCCGTAACCAACCGTGGTAGTGCATGGTGTCCAGCAAGCGGGTGCTCGCGTTCAGCTCCCCGCCCCAGGCGCCCGCCACGCGGCCGTGGTGCGCAAACGCCTCGCTCACCTCGCGCGGGTGCACCACGCCCCGTTCCTGCACAAAGGCCAACACCTCGCGCGCACGGGCTGTGGTGGCCTCATCCCACGGTCGGCGCGGCGCGCGTGGGTGCAGCAGCGTCAGCATGTCGCGCGACACAAAGCCGTAGTTGACGAAGGCGTCTTCCTCGATGCCCAGTCGCTCATAGCGGCGCTCCAAGTCACCCGCACGGTAGTCGCGCACCCGCAAACGCAGAATAAGGTCCTGCGCCCGCGCGGGCGCCCGCATCGGGTCGGCCTGCACGAACCCCAGCTTGCGAATTGCGCCCGGCAGCGTCAGCGGTTTGAACAGGCTGCGTGCAATCGCGTAACGGCGCAGCTCATCCAGCGTGGGTGAGCGCGCCACCCGCTTACTCCACCCGTGTCACAGCATTCGGTTTGAAACCCAAGTCCGCAGCCTTGCCTTTGCGCCCACGTGCAGCGCGGGCGTTGTTCAAGCTGCGGATCTCCAGTGTCTCGTCGCGCTGTTTTCCGCCCCGGCCGATGCCGTCCAGGCGGATGCTGCGGGTGTACGCAGCGGCGCCCGCCAACTGGTCTTTGTCTTCCAGGTCGATCAGCATCAGCCCTCGGCCGCCGTTGGCCATGGTTTTCAGCTCGGCAATCTCGAACGTGAGAATGCGACCGCCCGTGGAAGCACACGCCACATGCGTGGCAGGCAGCACAGCCTTGCTGCCCGTGGAACCCGCAGCGTGCGAGGGCACGCACACAGTCTCCCCCTCGCCCAGCGAGAGGAAGGCCTTGCCACCCTTCTGGCGCGAAACCATGTTTTCCACCGCCGCCAGAAACCCGTAGCCGCCCGAGCTGGACAGCAGCAGCATGGCGTTGGCTGGGCCCGCAAAGTAGTGCAGCAGCTGCGTGCCCGAGTCCAGCTCGATGAGCGTGGTCACCGGCTGGCCGTCACCGCGCGCCCCGGGCAGCAGCGATACCGCCACCGAATACACCCGCCCATTGCTGCCAAAGGCCAGCAGGGTATCGACCGTGCGGCACTCGAACGTGCCATACAGCCCGTCGCCCGCCTTGAAAGCAAAACTGGCAGCCTCGTGCCCATGCCCAGTGCGGGCGCGCACCCAGCCTTTTTCCGACACGATCACCGTCACGGGCTCATCCACCACCTTCACTTCAGCCACGGCCTTTTTCTCGGCCTGGATGAGCGTGCGGCGCGCATCGGCAAAAGTCTTGGCGTCGGATTCGATCTCCTTGACCATCGTTCGGCGCAGCGAGCCGGGGTTGTTCAGGATATCTTCAAGCTTGCCCTGGCTTTCGCGCAGTTCTTTCAGCTCTTGCTCGATCTTAATGGCCTCCAGCCGCGCAAGCTGGCGCAGGCGAATTTCAAGAATATCCTCGGCCTGCCGGTCGCTCAAATTGAAACGCGCAATCAGCGCGGCCTTGGGTTCGTCGGCCGCACGAATGATGGCAATCACCTCGTCGATGTTGAGCAGAACAATCTGCCGCCCTTCGAGAATGTGAATGCGGTCCAGCACCTTGTTCAAACGGTGCTGCGTGCGGCGCGTGATGGTGGTCTGACGGAAGGCAATCCACTCTTCCAGCATCTGCCGGAGCGACTTTTGTGTGGGCCGGCCATCCAGCCCCACCATCGTGAGGTTGATGGGGGCAGAGCTTTCCAGGCTGGTGTGCGCCAGCAGCGCGGTGATCAGCTCTTGCTGCGGTGTTTTGCCCGTCTTGGGCTCGAACACCAGGCGCACGGGGGCGTCTTTGCTCGACTCATCGCGGACCACGTCCAGCACCGCCAAGATGCTGGCCTTGAGCTGGGTCTGGTCCTGGCTCAGCGCTTTTTTGCCCGCCTTGACCTTGGGGTTGGTGATTTCTTCAATCTCTTCGAGCACACGCTGCGTGCTTACGCCGGGCGGCAATTCGTTAACCACCAGTTGCCACTGGCCCCGCGCCAGTTCTTCGATCTTCCAGCGCGCACGCACCTTCAGGCTGCCGCGGCCCGTGCGGTAGGCGTCGGCAATGTCGCCCGGGCTGCTGATGATCTGGCCGCCGCCGGGGTAGTCCGGGCCGGGCACCAGGGTCAGCAGGTCTTCGGCGCTGAGCGAAGGCGTCTTGATCAGCGCAATACAGGCGTCGGCAATCTCACGCAGGTTGTGGCTGGGGATTTCGGTGGCCAGGCCCACGGCAATGCCGCTGGCGCCATTGAGCAGCGCAAACGGCAGGCGGGCGGGTAACTGGCGCGGCTCCTCGGTACTGCCGTCGTAGTTGGGCATGAAATCGACCGTGCCTTCGTCGATTTCATCCAGCATCAGGCTGGTGATGCGCGACAGGCGCGCCTCGGTGTAGCGCATCGCAGCAGCGCCGTCGCCGTCGCGGCTGCCGAAGTTACCCTGGCCGTCGATCAGCGGGTAGCGCTGGGCAAAATCTTGCGCCATGCGCACCAGCGCGTCGTAGGCCGACTGGTCACCGTGCGGGTGAAAACGACCCAGCACATCGCCCACCACACGGGCGCTTTTGACGGGCTTGGCCGCCGAGTTGCGCGTGGGGCCGCTGTACGACAGCCCCATGCGGTCCATCGAATACAGAATGCGCCGCTGCACCGGCTTGAGGCCATCGCACACGTCGGGCAGCGCACGGCCTTTGACAACCGACAGGGCGTATTCGAGGTAAGCGCGCTGGGCGTAGCCCGCCAGGCCCAGGGAGTCGCCTCCGTCATCGCCTGCGGTAGTGAAATCGAGAGTGGGTTGGTCGCTCATTCGTTGGGTACAGGTTCTTCGTTCACATTCGGGGAAGCGCTTCGCGTTTGTGCGACGCGCTCAGGCGGCAGGTTGCCCCGGTTCAGGGCACCACCCGACAGCTCCATGCGCACGCGGCCACCGGGCGCAGCGCGCTGGGCCAGCACCGGCGCAGGCGGCTTGAGCTGGGCGTACAGGCCCAGCACGGTGCGCACGTAATTCTGCGTTTCCTTGTAGGCCGGAATCTGGTTACCCGCGCGCTGTACAGCACCTTCGCCCGCGTTGTAGGCGGCCACCGCCAGGTCCATGCGGCCCGGGAACAGGTCGAGTAAGTGGCGCAGATAACGGGTGCCCGTGGGGACGTTTACCCCAGGGTCGGCCAGCTTTTGCTCTACCGAGCGCCTGGCATCGCCGCTGACGCCAAAGCGGCTCGCCGTAGCGGGCATCACCTGCATGAGGCCCACCGCGCCTTTGGGCGACACCGCCGTGGCGTCAAAGCCGGACTCGGCAGCAATCACGGCCTGCAGCAATTCATAGTCCACCCCGTGTTGGGTGGATGCCGCGCGCAGGTGGTGTTTTACCCGCTTGTAGCCGGGCGCAATGTCAAAAAAAGCCAGCAGGCGCGCACCCGCCGCGGGCAACGCATAAGGCATGGGCGGCGCGTTGGCAGGCACGTCGCGGGTGGAGTCAAAGTCGTTGCCCCGAAAGAACAACTGGTACCGGTTATCCACCTGTTCGGACGCAAAGTGCGTGACGCCCCGAGCGTCCACATGGGCCCACAGGTCGGCACGGGCCGTTTGCTGCATAAAAATGAGCAATAAACCTATGCAGGATAAGTGCAGGAGGCCTTTTTTGTTTGGAGTTTCCATGGCAAATTGCACAGCAGACATAGCGTGAATGCCCGTCAGATATCGATCTCGACCGCATCGCCATGCAGCTCCATCAGCTCGCGCCGTGATGCGGCCTCGCCCTTGCCCATGAGCTTGGTGATGAGCCCCTCGGTGGCGGCAAAATCCATATTGCCCAACTGCACGGGCAGCAAGCGGCGCGTGTCTGGGTTGAGCGTGGTTTCCCACAGCTGCGAGGCATTCATCTCGCCCAGGCCCTTGAAGCGGCTGATCTGGCACTTCTCGCGCACCACACCGTCCTTGGCGCATTTGTCGAGAATGACGGTCAACTCACCATCGTCCAGCGCATACATCTTGGCGGCGGGCTTCTTGCCACGCGCGGGCACGTCCACGCGGAACAGCGGTGGGCGTGCCACGAAGATGTGGCCAGTCTCGATGAGCTTGGGGAAGTGACGGAAGAACAGGGTGAGCAGCAGCACCTGGATGTGCGAGCCGTCCACATCGGCGTCCGCCAGGATGCAGATCTTGCCGTAGCGCAGTCCCGTGAGGTCGGGGGTGTCGTTCGGTCCATGCGGGTCCACCCCGATGGCCACGGAAATGTCGTGGATTTCGTTGTTGGCAAACAGGCGGTCGCGTTCCACCTCCCAGGTGTTAAGCACCTTGCCACGCAGCGGCAAGATGGCCTGGCTTTCCTTGTCGCGGCCCATCTTGGCGCTGCCGCCCGCCGAGTCGCCCTCGACCAGAAAGACCTCGTTGTGGGCGATGTCCTTGCTTTCGCAGTCAGTCAGCTTGCCGGGCAACACGGCCACACCCGAGCCCTTGCGTTTTTCGACTTTCTGGCCCGCTTTTTGGCGGGTTTGCGCAGCCTTGATGGCCAGCTCGGCCAGCTTCTTGCCGTATTCGACATGCTGGTTCAACCAGAGTTCGAGCGACGGGCGCACAAAGCCACTGACCAGTCGCACGGCGTCGCGCGAGTTCAGGCGCTCCTTGATCTGGCCCTGGAACTGCGGGTCCAGCACCTTGGCTGACAGCACATAGCTGGCGCGCGCAAACACGTCTTCGGGCAGCAGCTTGACGCCCTTGGGCAACAGGCTGTGCAGCTCGATGAAACTCTTGACCGCGTTGAACAGACCATCGCGCAGGCCACTTTCGTGCGTGCCGCCTGCGCTGGTGGGGATGAGGTTGACGTAGCTTTCGCGCACGGGCTGGCCGTCTTCGGTGAAGGCCACACACCACGATGCGCCCTCGCCTTCGGCAAAACTCTCGTTGTTGCGGTCTGCAAAACCTTCGCCTTCAAACAGCGGGATCACCGGGTCGCCGTTGAGCGTCTGCATGAGGTAGTCACGCAGGCCGCCCTTGTATTGCCAGGTTTGCGTATCGCGCGTTTTTTCGTTGACGAGCGCGACCGTCACACCCGGCATCAGCACGGCCTTGCTGCGCAGCAGGTGGGTGAGTTCGCCCATGGGCAACACACTGGATTCAAAGTATTTGGCGTCGGGCCAAACACGCACCGAGGTGCCTTGTTTGCGCTCGCCGGCCTCCAGCGCGCGCGCCACCAGAGGCTCGATCACGTCGCCAGCCGAAAACACCAGGCGCGCCGCCTTGCCTTCGCGGTAGCTGGTCGCCTCCAGCCGGGTGGCCAGGGCATTGGTCACACTCACGCCCACACCATGCAGGCCCCCTGAGAAGCTGTAGGCCCCGCCCTTGCCCTTGTCGAACTTGCCACCCGCGTGCAGGCGGGTGAAAACCAGCTCAATCACCGGGGCGTTTTCCTCAGGGTGCATCCCAAACGGAATACCCCGGCCGTCGTCTTCAACGCTGACCGAGCCATCGGCATGCAGCGTGACCCGGATTTTTTTGCCGTAGCCCGCCAGTGCCTCGTCGGCCGCGTTGTCCAGCACTTCCTGGATGATGTGCAGGGGGTTGTCGGTGCGGGTGTACATGCCCGGGCGTTGCTTGACGGGCTCCAGGCCCTTGAGCACGCGGATCGAGCCTTCGGAATATTCGCTGGGGGGAGCAGAAGACGGTTTGGCAGACATAGCGGCGGATTGTAGTGCGGCAGCGCAGCAAGAGCTGGATATAAAACCAGTTCTCAGGCGTGTGCCAAGGTGGTGCGCAGTTCGGTGCAGTCAGGCAAGAAACGTGCGGATTCGTTACATTTCTGTGCATGCATATGAATACTCCCAAACTGTCCATGTTTCAGGTGCTCGCTTGTGGTGCGGCCATCGTGACCCTGTCCATGGGCATTCGCCACGGGTTCGGGCTGTGGCTGCTGCCCATCACGCAAGAAATGGGCTGGACCCGCCAGTCGTTTGCGCTGGCCATTGCCATCCAGAACCTGTCCTGGGGTCTGATCGGCATTTTTGCAGGCATGTTCGCCGACAGGTTTGGCGCGTTTCGCGTGCTGATGGGGGGCGCTGTTCTGTACGGCTTGGGCCTGGCAGGCATGGCTACGTCCACCACCCCCTTGTTGTTTGCGCTGACGGCCGGTGTGTTGATTGGCGCCGCCCAGGCGGGTACGACCTATGCCGTGATCTACGGCGTGCTGGGGCGACAAATTGTGCCGGAGCGCCGGTCGTGGGCCATGGGCGTGGCGGCGGCCGCCGGGTCGTTCGGCCAGTTCCTGATGGTGCCTGTGGAAGGCTGGTTGATTGCTGGGTTGGGCTGGCAACAAGCCTTGCTGGCGCTGTCGCTGATGGTGCTGCTGATCGTGCCACTGGCGTTTGGTCTCCGCGAACCGGGCTTCAAAGGGTCTGCGCCCGTCAAACGCGAACAAACCATTGTGCAGGCGCTGGGCGAGGCGTTTCGCTATCCCAGCTTCAACTTGCTGATGGCAGGCTACTTTGTATGTGGGTTCCAGGTGGTGTTCATTGGCGTGCACATGCCCAGCTACCTCAAGGACCACGGCTTGTCGCCCCAGGTGGCCAGCTACGCGCTGGCGCTGATCGGGCTGTTCAACGTGTTTGGCACCTATATCGCGGGCACCCTGGGGCAGCGGATCCCGAAGCGGTTCATTCTGGCGTTCATCTACTTTGCGCGGGCCATCGCCATCAGCGTATTCTTGGTGGTGCCGTTGTCGCCGCTGTCGGTGTATGTGTTCTCGGCGGTGATGGGCACGCTGTGGTTGTCCACCATTCCACCAACCAACGCGACCATTGCGCAGATCTTCGGGGTGCAGCATTTGTCGATGCTCGGTGGTTTTGTATTCTTCAGCCACCAGATCGGCAGCTTCTTGGGCGTGTGGCTGGGCGGTTATCTGTATGACGCCACCGGCAGCTACGATATCGTCTGGTACATCGCTATTGGTCTTGGGGTGTTTGCCGGACTGGTGAACCTGCCGGTCAAGGAAAGCCCCATTCAGCGCCATGCACCCCAACCCGCCTGACGACACCTCACACACCAAGCTCTGCCCAGGTCCGCCATGAACGTCACGCCCGCCCACCCGGCCCCGTCGGTGCACCCCGCCCTGCGCTGGCTTGCGTGGACGGGGGCTGTGTTGGTGTGCCTGGCGGTGTTCGGCCTGTACACCGTGCCCGACTTCATGGTGATGTTGGCCGACCAAGTGTGGTCGTGCTTCTGACATTCACCAATTTTTAAGTGTTTTTGGCCTCTAGCGCTTGTCCAATAAGCGCTATTAGCTATTATTAGTGTAGCAATATGCACGGTACTGAAGCGCCTTCCGAGTGGGTTCGCCGCTGGTCGCACCTGATCGCTCCGGGCAGCACGGCCCTGGATGTCGCGTGTGGCGCAGGGCGGCATCTGCGCTGGCTGCGCGGTCTGGGCCACCACGTCGTGGGGGTGGACCGGTCGGCCGATGCGCTGGATGCGTGCGAAGGTCTGGGCGAACTGGTCAACGCCGATATCGAAAACGGGCCCTGGCCCCTGACGGGGCGCCAGTTTGGCGCCGTGGTGGTCACCAACTACCTCTGGCGCCCTCTGCTACCCGCCATTGTGGGCAGCGTGGCGCCGGGCGGCGTGCTGATCTATGAAACCTTTGCCCACGGCAACGAAACCGTGGGGCGCCCTGCCCGGCCGGAGTTTCTGCTGCAGCCCGGTGAATTGATCGAGGCCTGCGCAGGTTTGCGGGTGGTGGCGTACGAGGCGGGCTTTCTGCAAAACCCCGACCGCTTTGTGCAGCGCATCACGGCCGTGCGGGAACTCCCGCAGCCTGGCGGACCCTCACGACATCTTTTGCCTGTGTCGCCTAGTTAGAATGCACTTTTACCGTTTACCACTGCGGACATGACATCTTCTTCCGTCGCTCTCACCGGCAGCATCGTCGCCCTCGTCACTCCCATGCACGAGGACAGTAGCGTGGACTACCCGGCCCTGCGCAAACTGATCGACTGGCACATTGCCGAAGGCACCGACTGCATTGGCGTGGTGGGCACCACGGGTGAGTCGCCCACCGTCAACGTCGAAGAACACTGCGAGATCATCCGCGTGGCCGTAGAGCAATCGGCCAAGCGCGTGCCCATCATGGCGGGCTGTGGTGCCAATTCCACCGCCGAAGCGATTGAGCTGGCCAAGTTCGCGCGCGGCGTGGGGGCCGACAGCCAGCTGCAGGTAGTGCCCTACTACAACAAGCCCACACAAGAAGGCCAGTACCAGCACTTCAAGGCAATTGCCGAAGCCACGGGCGACCTGCCCATCGTGCTGTACAACGTGCCCGGCCGCTCGGTGGGCGACATGCTGCACGACACCGTGCTTCGCCTGACCCAGGTGCCCGGCATCATCGGCATCAAGGAAGCCACCGGCAACATCGAACGCGCCCAGTGGCTCATTCGCGATGTGCCCAAGACCTTTGGCGTGTATTCGGGCGACGACCCCACCGCCGTGGCACTGATGCTGTGTGGTGGCCACGGCAACATCAGCGTGACGGCCAACGTGGCACCGCGCCTGATGCACGAACTGTGCGTGGCAGCGCTGGCGGGCAATGTACAGCGCGCCATGCAGATCCAGTTTCAGCTGATGCCGGTGCACAAAAACCTGTTTGTCGAGGCCAATCCCATCCCCGTCAAGTGGGCCATGGCCCGCATGGGCCTGTGTGGTGGCACCATGCGCCTGCCCATGACGCCGCTGTCCAGCGGCAACGAGGCAGTGGTCGAGTCTGCGCTGCGCACCAGCGGTCTGATCTAATCCGGGCTCTGCGCCCGCTCCCCCTGAGACATTTCCCAAGGATTTCCGCGTGAACGCTGCTACCACCCGCCTCAGCCTGCTGGCCCTAGCCATGGCTCTGTCCGCCTGCGCCGCCCTGGAAGGCGACAAAATTGACTACAAGAGCGCCGCCAAGGGCTCGACGCTGGAAGTCCCTCCAGACCTGACCCAGCTGTCGCGCGACTCCCGCTACGCCATCCCCGGCACCTCCGTCTCGGCCGCCGCCATGCAGGCCGGACAGGCTGCGCAGTCTTCTGGCACCGCTAACGCTGCAGCGCTGGCGCTGGGTGATGTGCGCATCGAACGCGACGGCAACCAGCGCTGGCTGGTGATCAACCGCCCAGCGGACAAGTTGTGGGAGCCCGTGCGCGATTTCTGGCAAGAAAGCGGCTTCAACTTGGCGCAAGCTGACTCCAACGTCGGCATCATGGAAACCGACTGGGCCGAAAACCGCGCCAAGCTGCCCCAGGATTTCATCCGTTCGGCACTGGGCAAGCTCCTCGACTCCCTGTATTCGACCGGCGAACGCGACAAGTTCCGCACGCGCCTGGAGCGCAACGCCAACGGTGGCACAGAAATCTACATCAGCCACCGCGGCATGGTCGAGGTGTATGGCACCGCCACCAAAGACAACACCGTGTGGCAGCCCCGCCCCTCGGACCCAGAACTCGAAACCGAGTTTCTGCGCCGCCTGATGGTGAAACTCGGCGTCAGCCAGGAACAATCCAAAGCCATCGCTGCAACACCAGCGCCCCGCGCCCCGTCGGCCCGCATTGCGAGCGTGAACAACGTTCCGGTGGTGCAGATGGATGAAGGCTTTGACCGCGCATGGCGCCGCGTCGGCCTGGCGCTGGACCGCACCGGCTTCACCGTGGAAGACCGCAACCGCAACGAAGGAACCTATTTCGTTCGTTATGTGGCACCGAATGCCAACAAGAAGGATCCAGGATTCTTCGGCAAGCTATTCAGCGGTTCGTCTGCAGCTACGCCGCCCCTGAAGTACCGCATCGTTGTGCGCAGCCAGGGCGAGGCCAGCACGGTGTCTGTTTTGAATGAGGCGGGCGCACCCGAGGCTTCTGCCAACGCCGAGCGCATCGTTCGCGTGATTGCCGACGACCTGAAGTAACTGAACACCTGCATCGGGCTCGCCCTGGCGCACCAGGCGTTGGCCGAGCCCGATCCGTCTGCCCTGCATGCAACTCGCGCCGTTGGCAGGTGCGCAACCCTTCGAACCCCGTTGCCATCCCCATGCTGCGATTCAAGAACCTCGGCAGCGGAAGCACCGGCAATGCCACGGTCGTAGAGGGCCACTCGGGCAGCACCATCAGTCGCTTGCTCATCGACTGCGGCTTTGGCATCCGGCAACTGCAGGCACGCTTGGCGCTGGCAGGCCTGCTGCCACAGGACCTCGACGCCGTTTTCATCACGCACGAGCATTCCGACCACGTGGGCTGTGCGCAGACGCTGGCGGTGCGCTATGGCATTCCAGTGTGGATGAGTGCTGGCACATATGCGGCTGTGGGGTCGCCCGACCTCGGGGGCTGGCTGCGTGTGGCACGCGATATGGAAGCCATAGACATGGCCACCTTCAGCGCCCAGCCCTTCACCGTGCCGCACGATGCGCGCGAGCCCCTGCAACTGCGGTGCTCAGACGGAAGCGCTCATCTGGGCGTCATGACCGATTTGGGCCATGCCAGCGACCATGTGCTGCGCCAACTGGAAGGCTGTCATGCGCTGATGATCGAGGCCAACCACGACCCCGACCTGCTCGCGGCTTCCAGCTACCCGGCGTTTCTCAAACGCCGCGTGGGCGGCAGGTTTGGACACCTGGCCAACGCTGCCAGCGCCGACATTCTGCGCGCCGTCATGCACCCCGGCCTTCGCTGCGTGGTGGCCGCCCATCTGAGCGCGCGCAACAACGCACCCGAACTCGCCCAACAAGCTCTGGCAGACGCGGCGGGCTGGAATGCCGCGCAAATCCTGGTGGCGAGCCCCTCCTCTGGAACGGACTGGCTCGACGTGGCTTGAGCGCCGGGACGAGCCACCCGTTCGCCCGCTATTTTCCGAACGCAAGACGAAAAAAAGCCCCGACCGAGAAGGTACGGGGCTTTCGTGGCAGATAACAACCCCACCCGAAGGCGAGTTTGGCACTGCCAAAAGTGAATTACTTGGCTGCGGAAGCTGCGCCGGTGGCGGCAGATGCAGCAGAGTCAGCAGCTGCCTTGGCAGAATCTGCAGCAGCGGAAGCAGCGTCAGTAGCAGCGGTGGCCGAAACGGCAGCGTCCGAAGCGGCGGCTTCTGCAGCGGGAGCTGGTGCAGCTGCTGGTGCTTCTACAGCAGCGGGAGCTGGTGCTGGAGCGGGTTCTTCTTTTTTGCCACAAGCGGCGAGTGCAGCAGCAGCGATCAGGGCCGCCAGAACGAGAGAGTTCTTCATTGAGATTTTCCTAGTTGAACAGACAGAATCTTGAAAGGCCACGGCGTCAGGCCTGTCAAAAAGCCCCTGTACGCATTGGCACGATGCACTTGGATTGCACCTTTTTGGCGCAACCACGGATTATATTGGCATTTAGTCAATACTGACTAACACTGACGAAAGGTTTACAAGGCTTTAACGTGGTGCAAAAAATCTTGCAGTGCATTCGAGCCCGCTACAACCCCAGCGTGCTGGCCGGAAACCCTGGGGAGCTTTTGCTGCGCACCCATTCGTTGAGCGTCTCGCGCAACAGCACGCGGCGGTCGGGCTCGCTCCCGGTCACGCCCACACAACGCTCCGGGTCAAGCCTGTGCATCACCCACTGCGGGGACCACAAGGCGCTGGGCAGGTCCAGCGGGTCCGCCGCGGGGCTGCGTCGGCAGGTGATGATGTGATCCCAAGTGCCGCGCCAGCGCACAAAACGCGCATGGCGACGAATCACATCATCGTAGGCGCTGGCCAGCATCGTGAATCGCCGACCGCTCCGTGCCCAGTCCTGCAGCGCATCGACTACCTCGCGCTCCCCCAGAGGCCAATCGTGAAAATTCGCATCGCTGATGAAAATTTCCGACCAACCCTCGCGGGCGGCTGTGGTGATAGCGCTGCGCACCAGCTGCTGGAACGCTTCGCGTCCGCTGAACCGCCCCGTCGGCAAAACACCCAAAGGTTCAGCGGGAGAGGCGGATGGATCAGTCATGGGTTTCCTCGTAACAGCTATTTAGTCCAGACATGGGCCCAGCCCGCATCGCACCACGACGAAAGCAGCTCCAGTGCATCATCACTCGCCCGCGCCAGATCGCGCGCGGCGAGCTGGCGATCATCGGCCAAACGCCGCATCAGCGTGGCATCCCGACCGGCAGCACGGTAACTATCGCCATTGATGAAAATATGCTGTGCGTCGTACATCATGCGACTGCGGCGGTCCAGGCGCACGCCTTCAAGCATCACCCCCGCATCACCAGGTTCAAACCACACACTGGCCTTGGGCTCTGTCAGATATTCGCCCAGCGCCCGCTCCAGTACCAATGGCTGCGCAAGCGCACGGCTCAGCGCATCGCGCGCAAAATCTTGAAGGCCGAGAGGAATGGCAGCGGGTTGCGCCACCGCGGCCTGCCCGGCATCCCGGTACAACAAGGCGTTGTCATCATCTGCAGCGTCTTCCGCCAGACGCGCCAGCAACTCCTGAGCAAGCTCAGCGCGTGCAGGCGCACGAAATCCAATGGAGTAAGTCATGCATTCCCCCTCGGCGATGCCATCATGGGCATAGCGCGGGGGCAGGTACAGCATGTCGCCGGGTTCCAATACAAACTCTTCTTCAGGCTCGAAATGCGCGAGTACCTTGAGTGGAATGTCTTCGCGCAAGCTCAGGTCTTTTTGCCGTCCAATGCGCCAGCGCCGCTTGCCATGGGCTTGGAGCAAAAAGACATCGTAGCTGTCGAAATGCGGCCCCACTCCCCCACCGTTGCTGGCATAGCTGATCATGAGATCGTCCACCCGTGCTTCAGGCACGAACCTGAACTGCTGCATCAGCGCATGTACGGCGTCGTTGTGCAGGTCCACCCCCTGCACCAGCAAGGTCCAATCCGGTTGTTGAAGAGCAGGCAGGGCACGCCGAGTGAATGGGCCATGGCGCAGCTTCCAGGCGCCTTTGACCAACTGCACAAGCCGAGACTCCACAGCCTCCTCGGCCGCCAACGCAAACAGCTCCGCGCGCAACACCGGCGGCGCAAACTGAGGAATCGCCTGGCGCACCAGCAAGGGCTTCTTTTGCCAATGGCGGCGCATGAATTGCGCAGCGGTCAGGCCACCGAGAAGAGGGAGAGGTTGTTGAATATCCATGGGAACAGGTCCACCCTTTTGCAGGGCCGTTGGTCAAACTGCGACAATTCTCCTATGGAAATTACCCAACAATGTGTGGTCGCGCTGACCTGGACGCTTAAGGACACCCTGGGCGAAGAACTGGATGTCCTTGATGATCCTGTCGAATTTTTGGTAGGTGGTGACGACCTGCTGCCCCGTATCGAAGAAGCATTGCAAGGCCACAGCCCCGGCGCCACGCTGGCGTTGCACCTGGAACCCGAAGACGCCTTTGGCGACTTTAATGACCAACTGCTGTTTCTGGAGCCCCGCTCGCTGTTCCCTGCGGAGATCGAGGAAGGCATGGCTTTTGAAGGCATCGCGTTGCCCGAGGGCTGCAATCAGGATGCGCCGCGCACCGGCTTGTACACGGTGACCGAAATTTATCCGGAGCATGTCGTCCTCGACGGCAACCATCCTTTGGCAGGCATCGCATTAAGGCTGCAATTGACCGTGCAGGCCGTGCGCGAAGCCTCAGAGGATGAAATTGGCAGAGGCAGCACCGGCACCGGGTTCTTTCGGGTGCAACCACAAGTGCCTGGCAATTCGCTGCTCCACTAAAGCTAGCCAGCGATCACAGAACGACATCAGCGGGCATTTCGGATTGCCCGCTGATGTCCGGCGCTATGAAGCGCCACGAAGCACTCTGCCTAAGTTACAGGCGCGAGATCTGTCCGTTGTAAAGGCGAACGCGGTCACCAATGCGCAAATCACCGGGAGTGCTCACGTCATAAACGCGGTACCCGCCGTGATCCAGTTGCACTGACAAACGGTAGCCCTCGGCAGAACTCCCGCTGTTGTTGCGACCTTCGATGGCATTGCCTGCCAAAGCGCCACCCACTACGCCTACAGCAGTCGCAGCCGCGCGGCCCGAACCCTTGCCCACCTGGTTACCCAAAACGCCCCCTACGACCGCCCCCAGAATGGCGCCGCCACCAGAGGTCTGCCCCTGCGAGCGGCCTTGCAGCACTTCAATGTTGGAAACGCGGCCAAACTCCGTGCCAGCGGGGTTGGAGGGGTAAGAGGGAGCCGGTGTCTGGTACCCACCGGAATACTGGGGCTGGGGTGCCGAGCGGTTGTGGCCGCAAGCGGCCAGAGAAGCGACCAGGACAAGCGCTCCAGCAACGGCAAAGGGACGGGACGAACGATTGATAGTCAGCATTTTTGATCTCCTTGATTCAAAGACTGGCGCAGGACAATGAATGATTTGCCTCGCTACGCACTGCCTTGATTGGAACAACGGATGAAGCGCTTCAAGCGTAGACCTGTAGACCCCCTGCGCGTCAGTAACAGAGTCTACGAAACGTAAGCAAAGACCTACAACGGGAGAGCGTCAGAACCGCAAAGAACGAGAGAATGCAGTCAGCCCTTGCCAGTAGAGCCGTAACCGCCCTCGCCCCGCTCCGTCGCGGCGAATTCAGTCACCACGTTGAATTGCGCCTGCACCACCGGCACGATCACCAGTTGCGCCAGCCGCTCCATGGGCTCCAGCGTGAACGCCACGCCGCTTCGGTTCCACGCGCTCACCATCAGTTGTCCCTGGTAATCGCTGTCGATCAAACCGACCAAATTGCCCAACACAATGCCGTGTTTGTGCCCCAGTCCTGACCGGGGCAAGATCAACGCTGCGTACCCGGGGTCTTTGAGAAACACCGCAATACCTGTCGGAACGAGTTGCCATGCATTGGGTTGCAAGGTCAACGGGGCATCCAGGCATGCCCGCAGGTCGAGCCCAGCGCTGCCAGGGGTGGCGTAGGTGGGCAACTGGTCCGCCATGCGCGAATCTAGAATTTTGACGTCAATCTTCACTACTTTTTCTTTCCTGTCTTGCGCTGCTGGGCTACTTGCCGCAGTCGCTCTTGCAATGCTTCTGAACCAGCCAGAGCACCCACTGCCTTGGCCCCCAGGGCTTGGGGCGCTGCCCGAGCCAACCAGCCCAGCCCCCACCACAAAGCGCCCATCAAAATCAGCCCTGGCAAAGAGCCCTGGCTAAAAATCAACAGCGCAATGGCGTGCAGAACCAGAAATCCCAGCAACACGGCACGCACCGTGCGCAGCACACCCAAAAGCGGCAGCAGCACCTGTGCCAGATCAGGCGGCAAGGCCTGGGATGGGGGCGATGGCGCGCTCGTTCCGGGTGTCCTAGCCTGTGCACCCGGGCCTCGGGCCGCGGTCGGCGGCACCTTGCGCTCCGGGGGCAGCGCCGTCAGGCGCTCCACGTAGCTTGCAAAGTCGCCATCGGACGGCGTGTCCCATTCGGGTTTGGTGGCACCGGTTTTCATACAAGCTCCCGTTGTGGAGAACCTCACTTACTCAGTCACCTACTCAGTCACTTACTCGCGCGCGCCGTGATGGCACCCGCAACGCAATCTCTTCGACAAGTTGCTGCGCCAGCACACGCTTGGACGCACGGGGCAACTCGCGATGCCCGTCAGCATCCACCAGCAGCAACGCATTGTCGTCCTGGCCGAACGCAGCGGGGCCAATGTTGCCCACCAATAGCGGCACGCCCTTGCGAGTGCGTTTGGCGGTGGCGTGGGCCAGCAGATCATGGCTTTCTGCAGCAAAGCCTACGCAAAACAGATCCCCCTCAAGCGCATGCGCAGACTTGGCGACGATCGCGAGGATGTCCGGATTTTCTGTGAAGGCCAAGGCCGGGGCGTTGCCCGAACCGTCCTTCTTGATTTTTTGCGCGGACGCACTGGACGGCCGCCAGTCAGCGACCGCTGCAGTGGCAATGAAAACCGTCGCAGCTTGTACATGCCGCTCCACCGCCGACAGCATTTCCTGAGCCGACTGCACATTCACGCGGCGCACTCCGCGCGGAGTGGGCAGATGCACAGGCCCTGCGACCAAGGTCACATCCGCCCCCGCCTCCCGGGCCGCGCGCGCAATGGCAAAGCCCATCTTTCCGCTCGACAGATTGGTAATGCCCCGCACCGGATCCATGGCTTCAAACGTGGGCCCGGCAGTCACCAGCACCTTATGCCCCACCAATCGCTTGGGGGCGAAAAATGCGATCAACTCGTCCAGCAATTCCAGAGGCTCCAGCATGCGGCCATCGCCCGTTTCACCACACGCCTGGTCTCCGTTGCCTACGCCCAGCACCACCGCACCATCCTGCGCCACCTGGGCCAGATTGCGCTGAGTGGCCGGATGGGCCCACATCTCGCGGTTCATGGCGGGCGCCAGCAACAACGGCACCTGCTGCGCGGGGCGCGCCAGGCACAGAAGACTCAGCAACTCATCCGCCCGCCCCTGCACCAGCCGAGCGATGAAATCGGCGCTGCAGGGTGCAATCAACACCGCATCGGCCACCCGGCTCAGATTGATGTGGGGCATGTTGTTGGGCTCGCGCGCATCCCACTGCGAACCATACACCGGCCTGCCAGACAGGGCCTGCATGGTGACCGGCGTGATGAATTGCTCAGCCGCCTCGGTCATCACCACCTGCACGGTGGCGCCCTCTTTAATGAGCTGGCGGCACAGGTCGGCCGCCTTGTAGCAAGCGACGCCCCCACTCAGACCCAGAACAATGTGTTTGCCAGCAAGCTCATTCATGGAGCGAATTTAGCAGACGGGGGTGACCCTGCCCGCCGGGGTGTCGCCGGGGCGCCATCTATAATCCCAATTTCCCACCACCTACAAATGACATGACCAAATTTGTCTTCGTCACCGGCGGTGTGGTGTCTTCCCTCGGTAAGGGAATCGCCTCAGCCTCCCTTGCCGCGATCCTTGAATCGCGGGGACTTAAAGTCACCCTCATCAAGCTTGACCCCTACATCAACGTAGATCCGGGCACCATGTCGCCGTTTCAGCACGGCGAGGTTTTTGTGACCGACGACGGCGCAGAAACCGACCTCGACCTGGGCCACTATGAGCGTTTCATCGAAACGCGCATGAAGAAAACCAACAACTTCACCACGGGCAAAATTTACCAGTCCGTGCTGGAGAAGGAGCGCCGTGGCGACTACCTGGGTAAGACCGTGCAGGTCATTCCCCATGTCACCAACGAAATCCAGGAATTCATCAAGCGCGGCGCGGGCATTGGCACGCCCGATGCCGTGGATGTGGCTATTGTGGAAATCGGCGGCACGGTGGGCGACATCGAATCGCTGCCTTTCCTCGAAGCCGTGCGCCAGCTAAGCCTCAAGCTGGGCCCCAACAACGCCGCCTTTGTGCACCTGACCTATCTGCCGTGGATTGCCACTGCGGGCGAGCTCAAGACCAAACCCACACAGCACACCGTGCAGGAGCTGCGCAAGATCGGTATCCAACCGGATGCGCTGCTGTGCCGAGCCCAGCACCCGGTGCCCACCGAAGAGCGTGAAAAAATCTCGCTGTTCACCAATGTGCCCGAGTGGGGCGTGATCAGCATGTGGGACGTGGACACCATCTACAAGGTGCCCCGCATGCTGCACGAGCAGGGCCTTGATGGCCTGATCTGCGACAAGCTGCGTCTGAACACCCCGCCGACCAGCCTCAAACGCTGGGACGAGCTGGTCCATGAAACCGAACACCCGCAAGGCGAAGTCACCATTGCGATGGTGGGCAAGTATGTCGATCTGTCGGACAGCTACAAGTCGGTCAACGAAGCGCTGCGCCACGCTGGCATGCGCAACCATGTGCGCGTGAAAATTGACCACATCGACTCAGAAACCATCGACAGCGCCGAAGTGGCTTCCAAGCTGGCGAAGTACGACGCCATCCTGGTGCCCGGCGGCTTTGGTGCGCGCGGCGTGGAAGGCAAGATCAGCACCGCCCGCTACGCCCGCGAGCACAAGGTGCCTTACCTGGGCATCTGCCTGGGCATGCAAGTGGCCACCATCGAATACGCCCGCCATGTGGCTGGCCTGGCCAACGCCAACAGCACTGAGTTCGACCCCACCACGCCCCACCCCGTGATCGCACTGATCACCGAGTGGAAGGATGCGGACGGCACCATCAAAAAGCGCGATGAAAACTCGGACCTGGGCGGCACCATGCGCCTGGGCGCACAAAGCTCGGATGTGTCGCCTGACACCTTGGCCCACAGCATCTATGGCGACGTCGTGACCGAGCGCCACCGCCACCGCTACGAAGCCAACGTGAACTACCTCGACCAGTTGCGCAAGGCAGGTCTTGTCATCTCGGCACTGACGCAGCGTGAAGAACTCACCGAAATCGTGGAACTGCCGAAGACGGTGCACCCCTGGTTCATCGGCGTGCAGTTCCACCCCGAGTTCAAGTCCACGCCCTGGAACGGCCACCCGCTGTTCAACGCCTTCATCAATGCGGCCGTCGAACACCAGCAAGCGGCGAAAGCCTGATTGATCGGAGCAACCATGCAGCTGTGCGGATTCGACGTTGGCCTCGACCAGCGCTTCTTCCTGATCGCGGGCACCTGCTCCATTGAAAGCCTGCAGATGTCGCTCGACGTCGCAGGCCAACTCAAGGAGGCCTGCATCACTTTGGGCATCCCCCTCATCTACAAGGGCTCGTTTGACAAGGCCAACCGCTCGTCAGGCAGCAGCCAGCGCGGCGTGGGGATGGATGCGGGCCTGAAGATTCTGGACGAAGTGCGCCGCCAGTTGCAGCTACCCATCCTGACGGATGTACACGATACATCCCAGGTGGCCGAAGTAGCCAGCGTGGTCGACGTACTGCAGACCCCCGCCTTCCTCTGCCGCCAGACCGATTTCATCCGTGCCGTGGCGCAATCGGGCAAGCCGGTGAACATCAAGAAGGGCCAGTTCCTGGCGCCCTGGGACATGAAGAACGTGATCGACAAGGCCCGCGCTGCAGCGGCCGAGGTCGGCCTATCGGAAGACCGGTTTCTGGCCTGCGAGCGCGGTGTGAGTTTTGGCTACAACAACCTCGTGGCCGACATGACCAGCCTGGCCGAGATGCGCAACTCCGGCGCGCCCGTGGTGTTCGACGTCACCCATTCCGTGCAAAAACCCGGCGGTCTGGGTGCCGTGAGTGGTGGCGCCCGCGACATGGTTCCCGTGCTGGCCCGCGCTGGCGTGGCTGCGGGTGTGGCGGGGCTGTTCATGGAAACCCACCCCAAGCCCGCCGAGGCCTGGTCGGACGGCCCCAACGCCGTGCCGCTCAAGCACATGAAGGCGTTGCTTGAAACGCTGGTGGCGCTGGACGACATCACCAAGAAAAGCGGATTCCTCGAAAACAATTTTGGAGCTTGAGACATGAGCAGTGGTTACGTCATCGCATCCGTCACCGTTACCAACCCAACCCAGTACGACGAGTACCGCAAGTGGAGCACGCTCGCCATGCAGGCCCACGGGGCTGAGGTGTGCGTGCGCGGCGGCAAGGTCGAAGTGCTGGAAGGCGATTGGAACCCTGGTCGCACCGTCATCCTGAAATTTCCGAGCTTTGAAGCGGCCCGCGCGTTCTACGACACCCCCGAATACCAGAAAGCCAAGGCGGCGCGCGAAGGCGCTGCCGTGATGCGCATGGTGTGTGTCGAAGGCGTGTAAGCGCAAAAACGCGAATTGCTCACTAATTGATAGCTGCTAGCGCTTATCCAATAAGCGCTAGAGCCCGATTTGATTTAAAACTTCTTCAAAAGGAACACCATGAGTGCCATCGTTGACATCGTCGGTCGCGAGATTCTGGACAGCCGCGGCAACCCCACCGTCGAATGCGACGTGTTGCTCGAATCGGGCGTGATGGGCCGCGCCGCTGTGCCCTCTGGCGCGTCCACCGGCAGTCGCGAAGCCATTGAAATGCGCGATGGTGACAAGAGCCGTTACCTGGGCAAGGGCGTGCTTAAGGCCGTGGAAACCATCAACACCGAGATCAGTGAAGCCGTGCTGGGCCTCGATGCGTCGGAACAAGGTTTTCTGGACAAGACCTTGATCGACCTCGATGGCACCGAGAACAAGAGCCGCCTGGGCGCCAACGCCATGCTGGCCGTGTCGATGGCCGTGGCACGTGCTGCGGCCGAAGAATCTGGACTGCCCCTGTACCGCTACCTGGGCGGCATGGGCAGCGTGCAGCTGCCCGTGCCGATGATGAACGTCATCAACGGCGGCGCACACGCCAACAACAGCCTGGACCTGCAAGAGTTCATGATCATCCCCGTGGGCGCGCCCACGTTCCGCGAAGCCGTGCGCTGGGGCGCGGAGGTGTTTCACGCGCTCAAGAAAATCATCCACGACAAGGGCATGAGCACCGCCGTGGGCGACGAAGGCGGCTTTGCGCCCAGCGTCGAGAACCACGAAGCGGCCATTCAGCTGATCCTGCAAGCCATTGAAGCCGCTGGCTACACGGCCGGCGACCAGATCGCCCTGGCTCTGGACTGCGCTGCCAGCGAGTTTTACAAGGACGGCATGTACGTGCTGGAGGGCGAAGGCGGCCTGAAGCTGTCTGCCGAGCAATGGACGGACATGCTGGCCACGTGGGTGGACAAGTACCCCATCATCAGCATCGAAGACGGCATGCACGAAGGCGACTGGGACGGCTGGAAGATTCTTACCGAACGCCTGGGCGACAAGGTGCAGCTGGTGGGCGACGACCTGTTTGTGACCAACACCAAGATCCTGAAGGAAGGCATTGACAAGAAGATCGCCAATTCCATCCTGATCAAGATCAACCAGATTGGCACGCTGACCGAAACGTTTGCCGCCATCGAAATGGCCAAGCGCGCGGGTTACACCGCCGTGATCTCGCACCGCTCCGGTGAAACCGAAGACAGCACCATTGCCGACATTGCTGTGGGCACGAATGCGGGCCAGATCAAGACCGGCTCGCTCAGCCGCTCGGACCGTATCGCCAAGTACAACCAGCTGCTGCGCATCGAAGAAGACCTGGGCGAAATCGCGCAGTACCCTGGCCGCGCTGCGTTTTACAACCTGAAGTAATGGCCCCCACGGTCGCCCACTGCGTGTGGCTCCCTGCCCCCCGAGGGGGCCGCGTTTCCCTTTCGGGGCTGACCGCCAAGCGGTTCAGAGCGCCTTGGGGCGGCCCGGCGGCGAAACACCGTTGCAAAGGCAAAGGCTGACCCTTGGTCTCCCGTATCGTCCCCGTCATCTTGCTGGCTTTGCTGGCAGCGCTGCACGCCCAGCTCTGGCTCGGGCGGGGCAGCGTGCCGCGTGTCAACGAGATGCAGCGGCAGATCGATGTGCAAAAAGTGGCCAACGACCAGGCCCGGCAGGCCAACGAGCGCCTGTCCTCCGAGGTCCATGACCTCAAGGAGGGCCTGGACATGGTGGAAGAAAAAGCGCGCAGCGAGCTGGGCATGGTCAAGCCCAACGAGGTGTACGTGCAGTTCACACCGCGCTGAGGCGCGGTTTTTACGTCTGCACCGTGTCTGCCCTGCCAACCATTGCATTGCTGGGTGCGCCTGGCACCGGCGCCGCAGAGCTTGTGCATGACCTGCAGCAACGCATTGCGACCGACTCCGCCCACATCTTCTGCGCCACCGCACCCGACGATAGCGCGCACGCCAGCATCACACTGTTGATGGGGCTGGACCTGGCCTGCCCCCCGGATCAAAGAAAAACGCGTGAAGCGGCAGACGCCTGTTTGCGGGCAGCATTGGCTTATGCAGACAGGACTTATCGGGTGGTGTACGGGCAGGGCGAACGGCGGGTTGAGAACGCTTTGACAGCTATCAAAAGCGTAGCTACTAGCGCTTATCCATCAATCGCCAGAGGCAATTTTGACCAAAATTCTGCCACCAAAACAGCCCGCTTGCGCGCCTGGAACTGCGAGAAATGCAGCGACCCGGAATGTGAGCACCGGCTCTTCACCACGTTAACGGGGCGGGACATGCCAACCACTTGATCCGCCAGGGGCTGGGGTTGGAACTGCAGGCGACTGCGGCTTGTTGTCCGAAGGCTGGGTTTGTGGCTAAGACAGCGACGGCCCCAGTCCCCGCCGAAGCTGCTTGAGGAGCAACACCACCTGGCTGGAGCCATAGCGATAGCCGCCGTTGAGCACTTGCACCGCCTTGTCCCACTCGCCCTGCTGGGCCAGCTCCACCAGGGTAGCGGCCTGTTCATGAAAGTATTTATGGCGCGCCAGCAGCAGCGGGTAGGTGGGCTGGTCGCCCAGCACGTCGGCGCCTACGCCGTGCAGCCAGCGGCCGAGGGTGCTGTGGGCGTCTCGCCGGATCAGCGCCGGGTCCACGCCATACGAGGTGCGGCCTTCCAGGTAATCCATCAGGCGCGACTTCCAGCGCTCGTGGGCGTTGATGGCTGCGTCAATGTCCAGGACAGCCAGCGGCGTATCAGGGCGGCGCGAGTCTGGTGCAGCAGAACTGTCGCAGAGCGCCAGCGGCGCGGCGCTCTCGGCGCTTGCGCGGCGGACACCCAGAACTCGGCGAAAAAACTCCATGACACCCTTCGTTGGCCCCATCCGCAGTGTGGTGCAGCCCCCGTGGCGCACTCTCTGCGGTCTCCTCCCCGGCGCGCAGCCACGCGAGGGGCAGCGATGGGGGACGAACGGATCTTAGGCGGCGTTGGCGCGGGGCATTGTCAACGATGGTCAACGGCGCTTCTCAGGCGGGGGTCACATGCCCCCTGCGACGGCAGCGACCGGATTACTGAATGCCCGCGGGGCCCGGGGGCTGCGCCACTGCGGGCGACACAAAAATCTGCGCCGCGTCCACCGCGTCAAAGCGGTACTGCTGGCCGCAAAACTCGCAGCCCACTTCGATTTTTTCACGCTCGGCCAGGATGCTCTCGGCCTCTTCTGCGCCCAGATTGCGCAGCATGTTGCTCACCCGTTCGCGGCTGCAGGAGCAGGCAAAGCGCGGACCGATGACGCCCTGCTGGGGTTCAAAGCGCAGCAGTTTTTCCTCCCAGAACAGGCGGCGCAGGATGGTGTCCACATCCAGCGTCAGCAGCTCCTCGCGGGTCAGGCTGGACGCCAGGTGGGCGATGCGGTTGTAGTCTTCGTTGTGGCCGATCTGGTCTTCGTTTTCGCGGTGCGTGAGGCCCGAGGCCAGATTGCCCTCGCCCTTGATGGGCATGCGCTGGATCAAAAGGCCCGCAGCCACCTCCTCATTGGCGCCCAGCACCAAAATGGTGTCCAGCTGCTCGGACTGCAGCATGTAGTGCTGCAGCACGTCGGACAGGCGGTCCAGCTTCTCGTGCTGGTCGCCATGCAGGGGCACCACGCCCTGGTACGGCTGCTGGCCGGGGTGGCGGTCCTTGGGGTCGAGGGTGATGGCGCAGCGGCCTCCACCGGCCACGTTCACCATGTCACTCAGGCGGGCGGTGTCTGCCACCTCGCCGTTCACAGTGGCAGTGGCGCGCAGGCTCAGGTCCGACTGCACTTCGGCCACGGCCAGCTTGACGGGGCCATCACCAAACACCTGCAGCACCAGCGCACCATTGAACTTGATGTTGGACTGCATCAGCACGCCCGCCGCAGCCATCTCGCCGAGCAGTTCGCTCACGGGTGCAGCGTAGGCGCCGGTGGCAGAGTTGCCCGCGCGCACGCGCAGGATCTCGGTCCAGGCATCGGTCAGGCGCACGATCATGCCGCGCACAGGCAGGCCATCAAAAAGAAACTTGTGGAGTTCAGACACGCAATAAATTCCCAGAAAATTACCAGCACTCAGGAGATGAAATCCATCGCATTGCGCACCGCCAGCAGCCCAGGAAACGGGCGTGGCCAAGCCAGTGCACCCGTAGAACTGGCTTCGCCAAGCCACAGGGTGCACCCCCCTCCCGCACCGCGCAGCGGAGCGACAGAGAAGGGTGACGCGAAGCGGCTCAGGGGGTGCCTCATTTTTTTCAGGCGATTTTGTGCAGGCCGTTTTGAAAACGGCGAGCGTTGTCGATGTAGTGTTGGGCGCTTTGTCGCAGGCCGTCGATCTGCTCGGGCGACAGCGCGCGCACCGCCTTGGCAGGGCTGCCGATGATCATGGAGCCATCCGGGAACTCCTTGCCTTCGGTCACCAGTGCACCTGCGCCCACCAGGCAGTTTTTGCCGATTTTGGCCCCGTTCAGCACGATGGCGCCAATGCCGATCAGCGACTCGTCGCCAATGGTGCAGCCGTGCAGCATGACCTGGTGACCCACCGTCACCCGCTCGCCCACCACCAGGGGTTGGCCGATGTCGGCGTGCAACACGCTGGCGTCCTGAATGTTGGACCCCGCACCAATCGTGATGCTTTCGGTATCACCCCGGATCACGGTGCCAAACCATACGCTGGTGTCTTCGCCCAGCACCACGTTGCCCATGACCTGCGCGCTGTCGGCCACCCAGGCCGACTCCGCCAATCTCGGCGACACGCCATCGAGTTCGTAAATTGCCATGCACCCACTCCGCAAAAGTTGAGGGGCCAAGCGCAGCGGCGCGCCCCGAGAGGTCGCCAATCGTTACAAAGCGTGTGGCTTGGAGCCGATGGCAAGGCCTAGAATTGTAAGGATGGAGCTTCGCCACCGTGCATTGCAGGTCTTGTGCCTCGCAGACCCCGAACAAAAAGCAGCTGCAGCGCTTGATCTACAAGCGCACGCAGCTACTCTTTCAATAGCGCCTGACGCGCCAGAGGCCCCGACAGATCCCAGCGCCCTGCCCGGCCGCCCCGCACGCCCCGAACTCCTGCGCCACAACGAGCTCGCCCGCCGCTCGCCCGCGACAGCCCAAGGGCGCGCCATTCTGATCCACGCCATCGCACACATCGAGTTCAACGCCATCAACCTGGCGCTCGACGCTGTGTGGCGCTTTGACGGCATGCCGCGTGCGTACTACACCGACTGGTTGCTGGTAGCGGGCGAAGAGGCCAAGCACTTTCGGCTGCTGCGCGACCACCTGCGCGCACAGGGGCACGACTACGGCGACTTTCCGGCCCACCAGGGCCAGTGGACGATGTGCGAGAAGACCCAGCACGATGTTCTGGCCCGCATGGCCCTCGTACCACGCACGATGGAGGCGCGCGGGCTGGACGCCACCCCCCAGATTCAGGCCAAACTGCGACAAGTGGGCACGCCCGATGCGCTAGCCGCCGTGGCCATCCTCGATGTGATCCTGCACGACGAGGTGGGCCACGTGGCCATTGGCAACCACTGGTACCGCTGGCTGTGCGAACGCGCAGGCCACGACCCCGAAACCCACTACAGCAATCTGGCGCGCCAGTACGAAGCCCCGCGCCTGAAGCCACCGTTCAATGAAGCCGCGCGCCGTAGTGCAGGCTTTACCGACGCGGAACTGCGTTGGCTGCAGCAGGTGGAATGAAGCACCGCCTGAGCCGCTTCGCGTCTTCCCCCTCTCTCGCTGCGCGGGAGGGGGACGCACCCGGTGGCCTGGCGAAGCCAGTTCCACGGGTGCACCCGCATGGGCCGCGCCCCAATTTGCACGGCATGAATCACCGATAAGTGTTGGACACGCTCAAGAATTCGATGACTCCTACAATCCTCGACGGGGCGCACCCCGTGTGGCCTGCCTCTTTTTTACGATGACACCCATGACCCAATCTTCTGCCCCAGGCACCCCTCCCGCGCCGCCGGGCAACCAGACCTCAGTGGCCATGATCGCCCGCCAAGCCATCGTCAACGCCCAGCAAGTGGTCGTGGGCTACGAGTTGTTCAACCGCTCGCGCAGCGGCGCGGCCCACACGGCGGCCACCGACGTCATTCTGGTGTTTACCGCCCTCTCGCATGCGGGCACGGATGAACTGGTGGGCAAAAAGCTCATCTTCGTGAACTGCACCCACGAAAGCCTGTCGGGCGGACACCTGGAACTGGTGGACCCGGACAAGGTGGTGCTGGAGATTCCCCCGCTGGGCCACACCGCCGCCGAAGAAGTCGCCACACGCATGCCCATCCTGGCCGAGTTGCGCGCACGGGGTTTTCACCTGGCGTTCAACCACACCGTGCTGCAGTCGGCCTATGCACCCTGGCTGCCGCTGGCCGACTACATCAAGCTCGATTTGTCGGTGCTGGCGGCAGACCAGCTCGCGGTGCTGATCAGTTATGCCGGGCGCAATTCCAAGGCCGAGCTGATTGCAGAAAAGGTGGAAACTGCCCAGCAGTACGACATGGTGTCGAGCCAGGGCGTCGAACTGTTCCAGGGCTACTGGTTTGCCAGGCCCTCGCTGGTCGAGGCCAAGCTGCTTACGCCCTCGCAGGCCAGCATCATCGAGCTCATCAACCAGGTCCGCAAACAGGCCAGCACCGACGATATTGAAGAAGTGCTCAAGAAGGACGCAGGGCTGGCGTTCAACCTGATGCGCATCATCAACTCTGCAGGCTTCGGACTGAACCGCGAGATCACATCCTTCCGCCAGGCCGTGATGTTGATGGGGCTCAAGAAACTGTTCCGCTGGGCGGCTCTGCTGCTCACCGCGTCGAGAAACAACGGAACGCCGTCTTCGGTGGGCCAGACCGCCGTGGAGCGCGGGCGCCTGATGGAGCTGCTGGCGCTGGAGACCCTGCCCCCCGAAGATGCCGACCAGGCGTTTGTCGTGGGCATCTTCTCGCTGCTGGATGTGATGCTGTCCATGCCCATGGAATCCGCCATCGGCTTGCTGAACGTGCCCGAACCGGTGGCAGCCGCCCTGCTGCGGCGCGAAGGGTTTCTGGGCGACCTGCTGACCCTGGCCGAGGCCTGTGAATCCAGCGACGATGCGGTGTTTGACCGCACCGCGGGCTTGCTGCACCTGACCAGCCAGCAGATCAACCTGGCCCATTTGCAGGCACTGGCCTGGGCAGACCAACTGACGGAGTAACCCACCGCAGCTCCCGTCGGTGCAAACCATTCGTTCGCGCTGGCGACCTACCGGTCTAGAATCAACGCAGAGCCCCGCCACCCACTACTGCAGACCCATGTCGAGCACACCTGAACAAGACACCCCGGAAGCTGCGTCCCTCGCGGTAGAAGCCGTTGACGAAAACATTGCCATCATCGCCCGGCAAGCTATCGTGGACGAGAACCGGGCGGTTTATGGCTACGAACTGTTTGACCGCTCCACCGCATCCGATTCGCACACCGCCGCCAGCGATGCTGCCCTGCTGTTCAATGCCCTGTCCTACGCGGGCACCGAAGCCCTGGTGGGCAAAAAAACGGTGTTTATCAACTGCACACACGACAGCCTTTCTGGCGGTCACCTGGAGTTGATCCACCCCGAAAAGGTGGTGCTGGAGGTCCCCCCGCTTCCCGACACTGCAACGTCCGAAGAAATCGAAGGCCGTGTGCCCACGCTGCATGCCCTGCGCACACGCGGGTTTCGCCTGGCTTTTGACCAGGCGGCTCTGCGCCGCGCGTACACCAGCTGGCTGCCGCTGGCTGCGTTCGTCAAGCTGGACATGCAGGCCTTCAAGCCCGAGCTGGCCGGACCACTGGTCAAATTTGCCACCACCCACAGCCCAGCCACGCTGGTGGCCGAAAAGGTCGAAACCGCCGAGCAGTACGAGCTGATGCGCGGCCTGGGCGTGAAGCTGTTCCAGGGCTACTGGTTTGCCAAGCCGTCTCTGGTCAAGGCCACCACCATCCGCCCTTCGCAAGCCACGATCATCCAGCTCATCAACCTGGTGCGCAAACAGGCCAGCACGGCCGAAATCGAGGATTTGCTCAAGAAAGACCCCACGCTGTCTTTCAACCTCCTGCGCTTCATCAATTCGTCGGGCTTTGGCTTGTCGTGCGAGATCACTTCGTTCCGCCACGCGGTGATGATTCTGGGCCTCAAAAAGCTGTTCCGCTGGGCGGCTCTGCTCATGACCACCTCCCGTGCAGGCGGCGCGCCACCCGCCGTGGGCCAGACAGCCGTGGTGCGAGGCCGCTTGATGGAACTGTTGGCGGGCGAACTTCTCCCGCCCGAAGAGTGCGACAACGCCTTTGTGGTGGGCGTGTTCTCCCTGCTCGACACCATGCTGGGGGTGCCGCTCGAAAAAGCGCTCGAATCCGTCGCCCTGCCCGAGACCGTGATGGATGCGCTGCTGCGCCGCACCGGCGTGTTTGCGCCGTTCCTGGAGCTGACCATCGCCTGCGAAAGCGGTGACGAAGTAGCTTTCGCCACTGCCGCAGAGGCCCTGCACCTGTCCAACCGGCAGGTGAACTGGGCGCATTTGCAGGCGCTGACCTGGGCGGAAACCCTGAACGAAGATTGAGTTTTGAGGTGGGGGCTGAGGCGGGACAAGTTCAGCGTCATTTCTCCCGCCCATTCCAGCTTCCATGGCCTGCAGTCGCAGGCCATTTTCTTTTGCGTCGAATTCAGCCGCGCGGGTGGTGCTGTGCGTGCAACGACTTCAGCCGCTCCCGCGCCACATGGGTGTAGATGGTGGTGGTCGATATATCGGCATGCCCCAACAGCAGCTGCACCACCCGCAGATCGGCGCCGTGGTTGAGCAAATGCGTGGCAAATGCGTGCCTCAGCGTGTGGGGTGACAGGGGCACGGTGATGCCCGCCACCATGGCCCATTTCTTCACGATGACCCAGAACATTGCGCGCGTCATGCCGCTGCCCCGCTGGGTGACGAACAGGTCGTCGGTCTGCTGACCGCCCAGGATGGCGCCACGGGCCTCCTGCAGATAGCGGTCCATCCACTGGCGGGCTTCTTCACCAAAGGGCACCAGCCGCTCCTTGCTGCCCTTGCCCATCACCCGCAGCACGCCTTCGTTCAGGCCGAGCTGAAAGGTCTTGAGCGTGACCAGCTCCGTCACCCGCAGGCCGCTGGCGTACATCAGCTCCAGCATGGTGCGGTCGCGAAGGCCCAGCGGGTTGCCCAGGTCGGGGGCGTTCAGCAGTGCCTCGACCTGGGCCTCTGACAAGGTTTTGGGTACGCGCAGGGGTTGGCGTGCAGCCTGCAGGCGCACCGTGGGATCGGCCACAATGCGCCGCTCGCGCAGCGCCCAGTGAAAGTAGCGGCGCAGCACCGTGAGGCGCCGGTTGGCAGACGTAGCGCGGGTTTGCGCATGGCGCGCGGCGAAATAGCCCTGCAAGTGGTGCTCGGCGGTATCGTCCAACGCCAGTGGAGGCTGCTGGTCGGCCAACCACTGCGCGTACAGTGTCAGGTCGCGCCGATAGGCGGCCAGGGTGTTGCGCGACAGGCCGTCCTCCAGCCACAGGGCATCCACAAAGGTATCAATGGCATTCAGGCTGGCGGTGAGCATGCAAAAACAATAGCACGTTAACCCAAGGTGAAGCACGTAAAAAAGCCGCCCGTGGCTACGGGCGGCTTTGCATAGGTAGAAAACAGCGCGGGCTTATTCCAGCGTCAGCTTCTGCTTTGCGACCACTTCCTTGTAGACCGCAAACTCGGCCTTGATCTGCTCGGCAAACTGCTCAGGGGTGTTGCCCACCACGATAGATCCGGTGTCCTCGATGCGCTTTTTGACAGCCGGGTCTGCAAGCGCGGTACGCACGGCGGCGTTGATCTTGTCAACGATGTCCTTGGGCAGTCCCTTGGGGCCCAGGATGCCGTAGTAGGCCATGCGGTTCACGGGCTCCAGGCCCAGTTCCTTGAACGTGGGCACATTGGGCAGTGCGGCTACACGCTGGGGCGCGGCTACAGCGATGGCCACCAGTCGGTTGTCCTTGATGAAAGGCAGCGCCGAGGGGATGTTGTCAAAAATGATCGGCACCTGGCCGGCCACCGTGTCGTTCAGGGCCGGGCCCGCGCCACGGTAGGGAATGTGGGTGACGAAGGTGTTGGACAAACTCTTGTACAACTCCATCTGCAGGTGGCCAATGCCGCCTGTGCCGGACGATGCGTACGAGTATTTGCCGGGGTTCTTCTGCACTTCGGCCAAAAACGCCTTGTAGTCCTTGGCCGGGAAGTTGGGGTTCACGGCAATCAGATTGGGCGTGGCCGCAATGTTGATGATGGGCGTGAAGTCCGTCAACGTGTTGTACGGCGTCTTGGGGTTGATGGCCGGGTTGGCGGCCGTGGTGGACACGGTGGCCACGCCCAGCGTGTAGCCGTCTGGCGCGGAGCGGGCAATTTCTGCGGCGCCGACGATGCCGCCGCCACCCGCCTTGTTTTCCACAATCACGGTCTGGCCCAGGGCTTTGCCCAGTGGGTCAGCAATCACGCGCGCAATGATGTCGGTGGTGCCACCGGGTGCAAAAGGCACCTGCAGCTTGATCACCTTGTTGGGGTAGCCCTGAGCGGCTGCGGTACCTGCTGCTGCGGCCAGTACGGTCAGCGCGAGCCATTGACGACGATGCATGGAGTTCTCCTTCGTGTGGGTGACAAACAGATTGATGGTATGCGCAACGGGAAGTTTGACGACCTGCGGATTCCACATAAGGGGTAACCCTAGAAACAGTGGCTGACGGCTTTCTCCCTTCGTGCTGGCCTGCGCCTGCTTGAGGGCAGCAGCTTCGATCAGCACTGGGCCATTGCGAGAAGCGCCATGCACCTGCCAGCCACCCTTTCCAGGGCCACCCGAAGCCTTGCCAGGGATCAAGTATTCTCCCCGCGTGAACTACGCCCAGCTCCTGCTCCCCGACTTCTCGCTCATCCTTTGCGGCTACCTCATCTGCCGATACACCGCCCTCAATCGCTCGGTGTGGCAGCCCGTGGAGAGCCTGGTGTACTACCTGCTCTTTCCCGTGCTGCTGTTCCAGTCCATCGTCAAAAGCCCGGTGGACATTGGCGCCGCGTCGGGCCTGATTGCTGCGGGGCTGACCATGGGCGTTGCGGGCATTGCGCTGGCGTACAGCCTGCCGCACTGGCCCTGGCTGGGCAAACGCATCGATGCGCGCGACCATGCCGCCAGCGCGCAAGTTGCCTTCCGCTTCAACTCCTTCATTGGCCTGGCGATTGCCGAGCGCCTGGCAGGCTCCGAAGGCCTGCTCATGATTGCGGTGTTGATTGGCGTGTGTGTGCCGCTGTTCAACGTGGCCGCCGTGTGGCCCATGGCGCGCCACGGCCAGCACAGCTTTGCGCGCGAACTGGTGCGCAACCCGCTCATCATTGCCACGGTGTCGGGGTTGATTGCCAATTTGCTCGGGTTTCAGATTCCGGAGTGGGCCAGCCCCACGGTCAGCCGCATCAGCGCGGCATCACTGGCGCTGGGGCTGATGGCGGCAGGCGCGGGCCTGCAGTTTGGCCTGCTCACGCGCGGCAAGGCGCTGAGCGTGGCGGTGTTGTCCATCCGACACCTGGTGCAGCCGCTGCTGGCGTTTGCCATGGCGCGCCTGTTCGGGCTGAGCCCCGTGCAGACCACCATGCTGCTCGCGTTCTCGGCCCTGCCCACCGCCTCTACCTGTTATGTGCTGGCGGCGCGCATGGGTTACAACGGGCCGTATGTGGCCGGGCTGGTGACGCTGTCTACCCTGCTGGGCATGGTCAGCCTGCCGTTTGCCTTGGGATTTCTGCGATGACCGATTCACACATTACCTTTCGCTCCGCCTCTTTGGCCCTGGTACGGCGCCGCGCCCTCTTGGCAATCATTGCAAGCCTGGCGGCAGTGGCACTTGCGCCGCTGGCGGGCTGCGGGCGCAAGGCTCCCCGCGCCCAGGCCGTGCCGCGCGATGCCACGGTGCTGGCGCTGGGCGATTCGCTGACCTCGGGCGTGGGCGCATCGGCCGACACCGCCTACCCTGCAGCGCTGGCGCGCCTGACGGGCTGGAAGGTAGTCAACGGCGGCATCTCGGGCGACACCTCGGCCCAGGCGCTGGCACGGTTGCCGGGGCTGCTGCAAAAGCACAACCCCGCGCTGGTGATTGTGAGCATTGGCGGCAATGACTTTCTGCGTCGCCAGAGCGCTGCGACCACCCGCAGCAACATCCGCCAGATCTGCGCCGACGCCCAGGCCAGCGGCGCTCAGGTGCTGCTGGTGTCCGTGCCAGAGCTGACGATGATGGCGGCCGTGGGCCGGTTGAGCGACCACGTGATGTACGAAGAAATCGCCAGCGAACTGAAAGTGGCCCTGCACAGCAAAGGCTGGTCGGGCGTGCTGGCGCAAGAGCAGCTCCGGGCCGACCAGATCCACGCCAATGCCGCCGGGTACGAGGCGTTCACCCATGGGCTGGTGAAGTCCCTCAAGGACGCCGGACTGCTGGCGCGGTAGCAGCAAGACGCATGCATCCATTGCTGCATCCATTGCTACATCTATGCAGCATCAAAGCAGCAGCGAATACTCTTATTTTGATAGCTACTAGCGCTTATCCATCAATCGCTAGAGGCCAATTTCATTCAAAATCCAACGCCCAGGCCACATGCTCGCGCACCAGATCACTGGGGTCTTGTGCGCGGGACTGCAGCGCGGCACGCACCGCCTCATCGCCCGTCGTCCGCAGCGCATTGCCCAGCGCCACGGCCACGTTGCGCAACCAGCGCTCATGGCCGATGCGGCGGATGGGGCCGCCCTCGGTCATGCGCAAAAACGTGGCTTCGTCCCACGCAAACAGGTGTACCAGCTGCTGGCCTGCCAGACCCTTGCGTTCGTCAAAGTCGGGCAGGCGGCTGACCTGTGCGAACTTGTTCCAGGGGCATATCAGCTGGCAATCGTCGCAGCCGTAGATGCGGTTGCCCAACAGCAGGCGCAGCTCCAGCGGAATCGGCCCGGCGTGTTCGATTGTGAGGTACGAGATGCAGCGCCGCGCATCCAGCCGGTGCGGCGCGATGATGGCCTGCGTGGGGCACACGTCAATGCAAGCGCTGCAGCTGCCGCAGTGCGCGGTGACGGGCGCGGTTTCCGGCAGGGCCATGTCCACGTAGATTTCGCCCAAAAAGAACATCGACCCCGCCTCACGGCTGAGCACCAGCGTGTGCTTTCCCCTCCATCCCTGGCCACTGCGCGCGGCCAGCTCGGCCTCCAGCACGGGGGCCGAGTCGGTGAACACGCGGTGGCCAAAGGGCCCAATGGCCTCGGCGATGCGGTCGCTGAGTTTTTGCAGACGCGCGCGCAGCACCTTGTGATAATCCCTGCCCCGGGCGTAGACAGAAACCGTGCCCTCTTGAGGGCGAGTCAACCGCGACAGCTCCACCGCCTGCCAGCCTTCGGGCACGTCCATGGGGGTGCCCTGCGGCAAATAATCCATGCGTGCGGTGATCACGCTCACCGTGCCGGGCACCAGTTCGGCCGGGCGTGCGCGTTTCAAACCATGGGATGCCATGTAATGCATGTCACCATGGAAGCCCTGCGCCAGCCAGGCCTCAAGGCCGGGCTCTGCCGCAGACAAGTCCACCCCTGCCACGCCGATTTGGGAAAATCCCAGCTCGCGGGCCCACTCCTGCATTTGAGGAACGAGTTGACTGTTGCACCACATACCGGCCCGATTGTAGAAAGCGCCGCTGCCGCTCCGGCAGAACCACCCCGTCAGATCACCTGGCACAGCGAGGACGACACCAGCGCCTTTGCACGCCAGCTTGCCGCGCAGCCCCTGCTTGCCAACGCCTACCTGACCCTGCACGGCGACCTGGGCGCGGGCAAGACCACGCTGGTGCGCCACCTGCTGCGCGCCCTGGGCGTCGAGGGGCGCATCAAGAGCCCCACCTATGCGGTGGTAGAGCCGCACGAGGCGCCGGGCTTGGCCATTTGGCACTTCGACTTCTACCGCTTTGACGACCCGCGCGAGTGGGAAGACGCGGGTTTCAGGGACATTTTTGCCAACCCGGGCCTCAAGGTGGCAGAATGGCCGGAAAAGGCTGCAGCGCTTACCCCGCTTGCGGACCTTGCTATCCACATTGAAGCAATGGACGACACCGAAAGGAAGGTCACGCTGCACGCCCACACCGCCACGGGGCGCAGCCTGCTGCAAGCACTCTGAGACGCCGTGAACGAACCCACCCTGCCCGCCCGCCCCGCTGCCGCCCCCCTGCCCTCGCGCCGCTCTGTGCTGCAGGCGGGCACCCTGGTGCTGTTGCTGGGCACGCAGCAGATAGCGCGCGGCGCCACCATCCTGGCGGTGCGCGTATGGCCCGCCCCCGAGTATTCGCGCGTGACCATCGAGTCCGACGGCGCGCTGGTCGCCAAGCAGTTTTTTGTGACCACGCCCCCCCGGCTGGCGGTAGACATCGAAGGCATTGACCTGAGCCCCGAGCTGCGCGAGCTGGTGGCCAAGGTCAAGCCCGACGACCCCAACATTGCGGGCATCCGCGTGGGCCAGAACGCGCCCGGTGTGGTGCGGCTGGTGGTAGACCTGAAACAGGCTGCCATGCCCCAAGTGTTCACGCTGCCGCCCGTGGCCGCCTACCAGCACCGGCTGGTGTTTGATCTGTACCCCGCCGCGCCGGTAGACCCGCTGGAGGCGTTGATTGCCGAGCGCATGCGCGAAGCCCCTGCCAGGACCGCCCCTGCCCCCAACCCGCCCCTGACCACCGCAGCGGCAGCAACCGCTGCAGCGGCGCGCGCACCAGCCGGCCCAGAGCACGACCCACTGGGCGACCTGATTGCGCAGCGCACCACGCGCCCTGACCCGACCCAGCCGCCGCCCATGATCGCGACGGCTCCGCCCCCCGCCGAGCCCACGCGCCCGGCCAACCGCGCAACGTCCACCCAAACCGACCGCATCATCATCGTGGCGCTCGATCCCGGCCACGGCGGCGAAGATCCCGGTGCTATCGGCCCCGCAGGCACCCGCGAAAAAGACGTGGTGCTGCGCGTGGCCCACCTGCTGCGCGACCGCATCAACGCCACCACCGTGGGCGGCAACCCCATGCGCGCCTACCTGACCCGCGACGGCGACTACTTTGTGCCCCTTGGCACGCGCGTAGAAAAAGCGCGGCGCGTACAGGCCGACCTGTTTGTCAGCATCCATGCCGACGCCTTCACAGTGCCCACGGCGCGGGGCGCCAGCGTGTTTGCGCTCAGCCAAGGCGGCGCCTCCAGCACGGCAGCGCGCTGGCTCGCCAACAAAGAGAACCAGGCCGACCTGGTGGGCGGCATCAACGTGCAGTCCAAAGACCGGCAAGTGCAGCGCGCGCTGCTGGACATGAGCACCACCGCGCAGATCAACGACAGCCTGAAACTGGGCGCGGTGCTGCTGGGCGAAATTGGCGGTATGGCAAAGCTGCACAAGCCCCGCGTCGAGCAGGCAGGTTTTGCCGTGCTGAAGGCGCCCGACATCCCCAGCGTGCTGGTCGAGACCGCCTTCATCAGCAACCCCGAAGAAGAAAAACGCCTTCGCAACCCCGCCTACCAAGTGCAACTGGCCGACGCGCTGATGCGCGGCATCACACGCTACTTTGCAAAGAACCCGCCGCTGGCACGCAGCCGTTCGGTGTAAGAACGGATTGACTTACCAAGCCAGTTCAGCGTGGTTCCTCCGCCTTGCGCGGACTGCCAAGTGCAGGCAAAGTAGCTTTCATCGCCCACGCCTTTGCATGCAACCCTTGCATCTAGTGCAGTGTTGCATGCTTGGTGGCACAAATGAAAAGGATGGATTTTTGGCTCTGGCAAGGCGCAAACCGAAGCGATACCAGGTGTATCGCGAGGATTTGGAACGTCGCCAGGGACGAAGAGACGCCTTTTTATGTGTCAGATAGCGTGAAACACTGCACTACTAGCAAAGGCCCGCAAGGAGAAATGCCATGGCACTGCCCCACGCCCAATCCGGCCAAATCGTCAGCGTGCGCCCCCTCGGCGACCGCCTTCCAGACACCGTCACCACCGCCATCCTCAAAGCCGGCCAGCTCGAAGTCATGCGCGTGGTGCTGCCGGTGGGCAAATCCATGAAAGAACACCAAACCCCCGGCGAGGCCACCGTACAGTGCATCGAAGGGGTGGTGGAATTTGTCAGCGAAGAAGGCGTGCAGCAACTTCACCCTGGCGATTTTGTGCACTTGGCACCCCGGGCTCTGCATGCGCTCAAGGCCGTGCAAGACGCGTCACTGCTGGTCACCATCTGCCTGAAGCCTGCCGAGGCAGCGTAGGCAACCGCGCTTGAGCGCCAGATCCAGGGCTGATCCACGGCTGATCAGCGCCCCAGCCTGAACACGCTCACGATTTCGGCCAGCTTGGCTGCCTGGTGCTTGAGGCTGTCGGCGGCCGCTGCGCTCTCCTCCACCAGCGCAGCGTTTTGCTGAGTAACCTGGTCCAGCTGCATCACTGCCTCGCCCACCTGGCTGATGCCGATGGTCTGCTCGCCCGTGGCACTGGAGATCTCGCCGATCAGGTCGCTCACGCGCTTGACCTGGGTGACGATGTCTTCCATGCTCTTGCCGGCATTGCTTACCAGCTGGGTGCCGTTTTCTACCTTCTCGACGCTGGCACCGATCAGGGTTTTGATCTCCTTGGCCGCGTTGGCGCTGCGCTGCGCCAGACTTCGCACCTCGGTGGCCACCACCGCAAAACCCCGGCCCTGCTCGCCCGCGCGGGCGGCTTCCACCGCTGCATTGAGCGCCAGGATATTGGTCTGAAAAGCAATGCCGTCGATCACCGCAATGATGTCGGTGATCTTGCGGGAGGCCGCCGAAATGTCCTGCATGGTGGTGACCACCTGGCCCACCACTTCGCCCCCCTTGACTGCAGCGGCAGACGCCGTGCCTGCCAGCACCGCGGCGCGCTGGGCGGTCTCGGAGTTGTTCTTGACCGTGCTGGTGATCTCCTCCATCGACGCTGCAGTCTCCTCCAGATTGCTGGCCTGCTCTTCGGTGCGCTGGCTCAGGTCGGCGTTGCCCATGGCGATTTCGCTGGAGCCGGTGGCAATGCTGTCGCTGCTGAGCCGCACGTCGCCCACAATGCGCACCAGCGATGTCTGCATAGTCTCCATGGCGCGCATCATGTCGGCCACCTCGCCGCGCCCCTGGGCGTGAATGGGCTGCGACAGATCGCCTTCACCGATGCGCTGTGCCACTGCGCTTACCTCGCCCAGTGACCGGCGAATGCGCTGCACCACCACCCACGACAACACCATCAACAGCGCCAAGCCGGCAAAACCGGCCACCATGACGGTGAGGCGGTACGACTGGATGAGCCCCGCTGCCTCGGCCGCCTGCTCGGCCGAACGCTGCACCTGGTAGCTCACCATCTTGTCGGCCACGGCGTTGTACTTGTCCACCACGGGCGCAAAGTCGGCCAACGCAAAGCTCTTGGCCTGCGCCATGTCTCCGGCTTTCTTCAGCGCCAGCGCTTTGTCACGCGCCTCCAGATAAGGCTTGCGAATGGCCGCAAGCTGTTCCTGAATCCGCAGGCCCTCCGCACTGTTCTCCAGCTCTGAATAACGTTTTTGAACCTTGCTCGTGTCGGCCGTGGTGGCCGCCACTACGTCCTTGAAATAGTTCTGCAGGTCATCGCCTTCGGTCTGCACGATGGAGAACACGCGCGTGGAATTGACGGCAATGTTGCTGCGCCAGCGCAGCGCCAGCTGCAACCGCTCCACCTGCTCGGTGGCCAGACGGTCCACCGTGGTGCCCAGGGTTTGCACCCGCACCAGGCTCAGCGCCAAAACGACCACCAGCGCCAGCACGGCCACTGCGACGATGAGCCCGATCTGCTGGGCCACGGTGAACCGGGTGCCCGAGGCACCGGCTGCCAGTGTTGAGTTGGTCATCGAATGTCCTTTGGCGGTTTTTGTAAGCTGGGGGTGCCTTTCAAATCATCTGCCTTCATATCCCGCTTGGCAACGTCCACCACAGTGCTCGGAAACCCTGATGTGCATGGTTTGAATGCGGGATAGGCGCCAGTCCGCTCTGCCAGATGCGGGGTCGCATGTCCTACAGATTCAAACCTTGCCTACCTACACCGGCAGCACAGAGACCGCACGATAGTGAAGGTACAGGTCGACTTTCAGACGCAACTGCGGCTGAACACCCAGGCCTGACTCCCTCACTACAAAGGACTCTTGCCATGAAAATCCGTCACATCCTTCTCGCGACCACCTGCACTGCAGCCCTTGCTTTGGGTGGTTGCGCATCGAACCCGTCGAATGCCCAAGTCGGCACTGGCGTTGGCGCAGTGGTCGGCGGCGTCGCTGGCAACGCTATTTTCGGCGGCCCGGTCGGCACCATTGGTGGCGCTGCCGCAGGCGCCTTGGTCGGCCATGAGATCGGTGAAGACCGAGACCAGCGCCGTCCTTATCGCCGTTAATCCGATCGCTCGTACCTGAACCCGCGAACCACGCGGTTTCAGGTATAAAAATGGCTGGAAGCGCTTAACCAATAAGCGCTAGCAGCTATTTTTTTGATAGTAGGCTTGGTGAATTTCTCTCAAGCCGCCTTGGCCTGCCGCCCTGCCCGCCACGCGCCAAAGATGGCGATCAGGCCGGGCACAAAAATCATCGCCCAGATGATCTTGTCCAGGTTCTCCTTGACCCAGGCAAAGTTGCCAAAGAAGTAACCCGCCGAGCAGATGCCCAGCACCCAGAGGAGCGCCCCGCCCACGTTGTAGGCCGTGAACTTGGCCCGGTCCATCTCGGCCACGCCCGCCACAAACGGGGCGAAAGTGCGAATGAACGGCATAAAACGCGCGAGCACGATGGTGATGCCACCATACTTTTCGTAAAAGTTGTGGGCCTGGTCAAACGCGCGGCGGTTGAACCAGCGTGAGTCTTCCCACTGGAATACCTTGGGGCCAAAAAAGCGCCCGATCGAATAATTGCACTGGTCCCCCAGGATGGCCGCCACGATCAGGATGGTGCAGGCCAACGGGAAGCTCAGCATTCCTGCGCCGCACAGCGCACCCACAATGAACAGCAGCGAGTCGCCGGGCAAAAACGGCATGACCACCACACCCGTTTCGACAAACACGATCAGGAACAGCAGGGCATACACCCACGCGCCGTAGGTCTGCACAAACATCTCCAGGTACTTGTCGATGTGCAGGATGAAGTCGATCAGAAAAGTGACCAGTTCCATAGGGAGGCCGACGTTGAGCCGGGCATTGAAAAAACAGCGGGCATTATCCCCATCGGCCGATTCGCCCCGGCCCGATACCCCTGCGCGGCCCCGCCCTAAAATCTCCCGGGTGAACGACACCCCCTCCTCCCTCGCCGCGTCCTCCGCCCCATCTCCCACCAACAGCCGTCGCCCCATCCGCGACCTGCCCGACGAGCTGATCAGCCAGATCGCCGCTGGAGAGGTAGTGGAGCGCCCCGCCTCGGTGGTGCGCGAACTGGTGGACAACGCTCTGGACGCGGGCGCCACGCAGATCAGCGTGCGCCTGTCGGCCGGTGGGGTGCGCCTGATCACCGTGGAAGACGATGGCGGCGGCATTCCGCAAGAAGAGCTGCCAGTGGCCCTGCGCCGCCATGCCACCAGCAAGATCACCAACCTGAACGACCTGGAAACCGTGGCCACCATGGGTTTTCGGGGCGAGGCGCTGGCGGCCATTGCTTCGGTGTCGGAGATGTCGCTGCTCTCGCGCCCCGTTGCGCAAGCCAGCGCCTTTTTGCTGGACGCCCGCAGTGGCGAGCTGCGCCCCGCCGCGCGCAGCACCGGAACCACGGTGGAGGTGAAAGAGTTGTTCTTCTCCACCCCCGCGCGCCGCAAGTTTTTGAAGACCGATGCCACCGAGCTGGCGCACTGCATTGAATCGGTGCGCCGCCACGCGCTGGCACGTCCCGACGTGGGTTTTGCCATCTGGCATGAGGGCAAGCTGGTGGAGCAGTGGCGTGCCACCTTTGTGCCCGGGCAAGGTGCTGACAACGCAGTGCAAGACGCGCTGGCCCGCCGCCTGTCGGACGTACTGGGCGAAGACTTTGTCACGCAATCCGTCGCCGTACAGCACCGCGCAGGCCCCGTCACCGTGACCGGCCGCGCGGGTTTGCCAGACGCGGCCCGCTCGCGCCCCGACCACCAATACTGCTACGTCAACGGCCGCTTCGTGCGCGACAAGGTGCTCACCCATGCCGCCCGTAGTGCGTACGAAGACGTGCTGCACGGCCACAAGCAACCCATCTACGCGCTGTATGTCGAGATCGACCCGGCGCGTGTAGATGTGAACGTGCACCCCACGAAGATCGAGGTGCGATTTCGGGACAGCCGCGAGGTGCACCAGGCCGTGCGCCACGCGGTGGAAAACGCGCTGGCCGCGCCCCGCGCTGCAGCGCTGGCGGCCGCTGCAGGAGCTGCAGGAGCTGCCACAGCCGACCCAAGCGCCGCACCACCGGGCATTCTTGAGAATTTCAAGCCAAATCAGCCTCCAGCGCTTTACTGGCAAGCGCAAGCAGCTATCAAATTTGAAGAACGTGGTCACCACGTGGCCGATCTGCAGGCCCTGTGGGGTCCCAAGAAAGACAGTGCAACCCCTGCGCCTGCTGGGGCCAGCGCACCGCTGGTGAACTGGGGAGCTGCGGTCAACACCGCTGAGCCGGGCACCATGCCGCAGCCCATCGCGCCTTATTCGTTCACACCATCGGCTGCGCAAGGAGCTGCGGCCTGGTCCAACACCAACACCGGCGATGAAGCCAGCTGGCCCCAGGGCCAGGGCGGCAACGACGCCGCCTGGCCGCTGGGCAAGGCCGTCGCCCAGCTCCATGGCGTCTACATCCTGGCCGAAAACGCCCAGGGCATGGTCATCGTGGACATGCACGCCGCGCACGAACGCATCGTGTACGAGCGCCTGAAATCCCAGGTAGACAGCGGCGCCCGCATTGCCAGCCAACCGCTCTTGATCCCCGCCACCTTCGCCGCTACACCGCAAGAAGTGGCCACAGCCGAAGAGTCCGCCGAAGTGCTGGCCACGCTGGGCATGGAGGTCGTCCCCTTCTCCCCCAAAACGCTGGCCGTGCGTGCCGTGCCCACCACGCTGGCCCAGGGCGACCCGGTGGAACTGGCCCGCAGCGTGCTGGCTGAGCTGGCCACCCACGACGCCACCACCGTGGTGCAACGCGCCCGCAATGAAATCCTGGGCACCATGGCCTGCCACGGCGCCGTGCGTGCCAACCGCAAGCTCACCATCGACGAGATGAACGCGCTGCTGCGGCAGATGGAAACCACGGACCGGTCGGACCAGTGCAACCACGGGCGGCCGACGTGGCGGCAGCTCACAATGAAAGAGCTGGATGCGCTGTTCTTGCGCGGGCGGTAGGTAGCCATCGAGCTGCAGCCTTTGGCTGGCGTTAAGGTCTGAAAGCGCAGACCAGGGCAGAATCGGCCGCCCCACTCATCTGGCTGGCCCTTTTCATGTTTGCACTCAACGCCCAATCCATCGCGCAGACCACCCCCACGGGCGCGGCCATTGCGCAGGCCGTCATGTCTTTTTGGGCGCTTGGGTCCGTCAAGCATTGCGTGCTGATGCGGCGTGGGCTCAACCAGGTGTACGAGCTGCGTTTTGACAATGGCCGCCATGCGATTGCACGTCTGAGCGCAGAAAGGCCGCGTGGCGAGCCGAATATCGCCTACGAAACAGCCTTGCTGCTGCACCTGAAGACCCGAGACATCCCTGTTGCAGCGCCGTTGGCTACTGCAGATGGGTCGTTCAGCAGGGCTCTGGACCTGCCCGAAGGCCCGCGCGCACTGATGTTGTTTGACTTCCTTCGGGGCGACCCGCCCGGCGAATCGCTGGTGGACATCGAAGCCACCGGTCGGGGGCTGGCGCAGTTGCACACCGCCGCGCGGGACTACGCAGGCCCGGCCAGCTGCTATGCGCTGGAGGTGCCCGAACTGCTGGACGGCGCGCTGCAACGCATGCTGACCGCGCCCACGGTGGACGAAACACTGGCGCAGGAGTTTGCTGCGCTGGCCGCCGCCCTGCACGAACGCTTTGCCACACTGCCCGGCCTGACCCGTGTGCATTGCCACGGCGATTGCCATGGCAGCAATAACTTCATGGCCGATGGACCAGAAGACAGAGGTGAAAAAAACCGCGTGGCCGCGTTCTTTGACTTTGACGACTCCGGCCCGGGCCTGCTGGCTTACGAATTGAGCGTGTACCTGTGGGCATTGCTGCCACGCAACTTGGAAACACCCGCATCGACTGTAGTGCTGGAGCGCTGGCGCAGCTACCTGGCCGGGTACACCAGCGTGCGCGCGGTGCCAGACGTGGACCTGGCGGCCATTGCGCCGTGCCTGGCCTTGCGGCATTTCTGGATCATGGGCGAATACGCGGGCCGCATCCCCGTGTGGGGCACACAGGCCATGCCTACACACTGGCTGCGCAAGCAGGCTCCGCTGATGCGGGCCTGGATGGATTTGCCGACCCGGGAGGGTCTCACGGCAGAAGCCTCCAGCACACCGGAAAAGGCTTAACGCAGGGACCATTGCCCAATGAAAAAGCCCGCGACAGCGGGCTTTTGATGGTGCCGGGGCGCTGTTCCGTCAATTGTCCCGCGCAGCCTTGGCGGTATCCGGGAAGTCGCTGAACACGCCATCCACACCCAAGTCGAAGAACAGCTTGTACTCCGCCTTGGGGTCGCCCTTGAAGGTAGACGCCAGGCGTTTGGCTTCGCTTCGGAAGGTGTAGGGGTGGACCATCAGGCCCGCGGTGTGGGCGTCCTTCACCACGTTGGTGGGGGCCATCATTACGCGGTCGCGGTCGTCAATGACACCGTCACCGTTGAGGTCGTCCGCTTTGCCGTCGTTGTTGGCATCCACCTGCTTGGAGGGGATCAGGTACGGCTTCCAGGGGCCGATGCCGTCGGCATAGGTCTTGACTTCCTTCAGGCCCGCAGGGGTGAGCAGGCTAGCAAAGGTGCGCGAATCGCCGGCCACGGCAAAGTCGTAGGGCTTGTCGTAAGGGGCCACCAGAGACATGCTGCCGTCGGGCTTCACATCATCGGCGTCCACCAACTGCACCAAGCGGATCTGCGTCTTGGTGCGCAGGTATTTCAGGTTCGACACCTCAAACGACTGCACGATGACGGGCGACGCCTTGGTGGTGTAGCCGTACTTGGCCAGCGTGGCCAGCAGACGGTCTTCCAGCTGCAGGCCCAGGTTGACGTGGTACGTGGGGTGCTTGGTTTCAGGGTAGACGCCTACGGTGCGGTTGGCCTTGGAGCCTTCGCTCTTGGCCAGGTCCAGCACTTCGTCGAGTGTGGGG
Organism: Acidovorax sp.; assembly: GCA_030692685.1. Taxonomy (GTDB): domain Bacteria; phylum Pseudomonadota; class Gammaproteobacteria; order Burkholderiales; family Burkholderiaceae_C; genus Acidovorax. The sequence continues at coordinate 62,177 of JAUXZO010000015.1, forward strand.
ATCTGGTACTTGCCGTTGTGCGACTGGTCGCGGTCAGCCATGGGCTGGACGGCGCGCAGGGTCTTGATTTCGGCCAGCGTGAAGTCCGAGGCGAACCAGCCTTCTTCTTGCACACCGTCCACCATTTTCTTGGTCTTGCGGCCCGCAAACTCGGCGCGGGTGGACACATCGGTGGTGCTGGTGATGTTGGGTTCGTGGCGGGCAACCAGCACGCCGTCTTTGGTGGCGACCAGGTCGGGCTCGACAAAGTCGGCACCCAACTCGATGGCGCGTTTGTAGCTCTCCAGCGTGTGCTCGGGCAGATAGCCGCTGGCGCCGCGGTGGCCAATGACCAGGGGCTTGTCGCCACTCAAAGTCGGATAGCGATTGTCATCATTGCCGCCACAAGCAGCCAGCGTGGCCACCAAGGCCAGCGCACCCAATTTCGCACCAGAAATGTGCATGCTCTTCTCCTCGTTGTTGTTTAGAACTGCCGAACTGTGTGCGCGGACTGTGACAACGCCATGACGATCATTTTTCCGTCGGATGGCAACGTGAATCACCCTTCAAACGCACCAATATGCAGCAATAAAGTCGCCGCATTCCCCACCATTGTGCAGAGACATGCGCATAAACGTATAACTTTTGAACATAATTCGATGTTGCGGCGCGTCATTGCCGGCCCCACCCTTCTTTGATACAGATACAGAAAGTCTTTTGAAACATGAAACACGCGTCCGCAGGCAGCTTCCTCTCCCACGTCGCCCAACGCAACCCGGGACAGCCCGAGTTTCTTCAAGCCGTCACCGAAGTGATGGAAAGCCTGTGGCCCTTTATCGCCGAGCACCCGCGCTACGCCGAGCACGGCCTGCTGGAGCGCCTGGTCGAGCCCGAGCGCATCGTCATGTTCCGCGTGTCGTGGGTGGACGACCACGGCAGCGTGCAGGTCAACCGGGGCTACCGCATTCAGCACAGCATGGCGATTGGCCCGTACAAGGGCGGCATCCGGTTCCACCCGTCGGTCAACCTGTCGGTGCTGAAGTTTCTGGCGTTTGAGCAGACCTTCAAGAATGCGCTGACCACGTTGCCCATGGGCGGCGGCAAGGGCGGCAGCGACTTTGACCCCAAGGGCAAGAGCCCGGGCGAAGTCATGCGTTTTTGCCAGGCTTTTGTGTCCGAGCTTTTCCGCCATGTGGGCGCCGACACGGACGTGCCCGCCGGTGACATCGGCGTGGGCGGCCGCGAGGTGGGGTTTATGGCCGGGATGATGAAAAAACTCAGCAACCGGGCCGATTGCGTGTTTACCGGCAAGGGGATGTCGTTTGGCGGGTCGCTGGTGCGGCCTGAGGCCACCGGCTACGGTACCGTGTACTTTGCACAGGAAATGCTCAAGTCCAAAGGCCGCTCACTGGACGGCTTGCGCGTGTCGGTTTCTGGTTCGGGCAATGTGGCGCAATACGCCGTCGAAAAGGCCATGGAACTGGGCGCCAAGGTGGTCACGGTGTCCGATTCGAGCGGCACCATCGTCGACGAAGACGGCTTTACCCCCGACAAGCTGGCCGAACTGATGGAGGTCAAAAACCATCTGTACGGCCGCGTAAGCGACTACGCCAAGCGCACGGGCGCAAAGTTTGAAGCTGGTGTGCGCCCCTGGCATGTGCCAGTGGATGTGGCCCTGCCTTGCGCCACGCAGAACGAGCTGGATGAAAACGACGCTGCCGTGCTGATCAAAAACGGCGTGGTCTGCGTGGCCGAAGGCGCCAACATGCCATCCACCATCGAAGCAGCCAAGGCTTTTGAGGCCGCAGGCGTGTTGTACGCGCCAGGCAAGGCCAGCAATGCGGGTGGTGTGGCCACCTCGGGCCTGGAGATGAGCCAGAACGCCGCGCGCCTGTCGTGGCCCCGCGAAGAGGTGGATGCGCGTCTGCTGCAGATCATGCAAGGCATTCACGCCGCCTGTCTGCACTACGGCAAGCGCAGCGATGGCACGGTGAGTTATGTAGATGGCGCCAACATTGCCGGTTTTGTGAAGGTGGCCGATGCCATGCTGGCGCAGGGCGTGATTTAGGCCTGGGGACGAACCCGTCTTTACACAGCGCTCACGCAATGGGCACGGACTCTGCTTACCCTGTCAGAACTTTCTGACACCAAGCAGAGTCTGTCCCTCTCATGAAACGCACGTCGCTCTTGATCTCCCTCGCCCTGGCGGTTGCCGTGACCGCTGGCTGCGCCACCCTCGACGCCAAACAGCGCGAGTGGATCTTTCAGCCCAGTGACCGCAGCTGGGGCGGTGCCCAGTCCACCGCAGACATGCAGGACGTGTGGATCGATTTTCAGTCCCAATCGTCCAGCAAAGCCGAGCGGCTGCACGGCCTGTGGATGCCCCAAGAGCGCGCTGATGCCCCGGTGCTGCTGTACCTGCATGGTGCGCGGTGGAACGTGTCGGGCTCATCCAGCCGTATCCGGCGCATGCAAGAACTGGGGTTTTCGGTGCTGGCCATCGACTACCGGGGCTTTGGCCAGAGCAGCGCCGGACTGCCGTCCGAGGTAACCGCTGGCGAAGACGCCCGCGCAGCGTGGGACTGGCTGGCCCAGCAGCAACCCGGCAAACCACGTTACATCTTTGGTCACTCGCTGGGCGGTGCCATTGCCATCGACCTGGCGCGCCAGGTGTCCGACGAGCAAGGCACCATTGTGGAAGGCACGTTCACCAGCATTGCGGATGTGGTGAGCACCTTCAAGTGGGGCTGGCTGCCGGTGTCGGGCCTGATCACCCAGCGTTTTGAGTCTGTCCGCAAGGTGTCCGAAATCGGCTCGCCCCTGCTGGTGGTGCATGGCAGCGAAGACAGCCTCATCCGCCCCACCCTGGGCCGCCAGTTGTACGAGGCCGCGCAGGAGCCCAAGCAGTTTGTGCTGGTCGAGGGCGGGTCGCACCACAACACCAATTCGGTAGGGCAACCGGCGTATAGGCAAGCGATGGCGTCGCTGTTCAAGCTGAGGTAGAGACACCCCCCTGAGGCGCTGCGCGCCTCGGTGCGTCGGCCAGAGGCCTGCGCTCTTCGCTGCCGTCCAAGCCTGCGCAGGCAGGCTTGGAGCCGCGGCGCTCAGCCCCCGCTCTCACAGCGCTGCGCGCTGCGGGCAGGGGGACGCAGCCCTCGCTGCAGGGCGGACCTTGGCTTGCTGCCCTGGCCTAGGCCGCGCCGGTATCGAAGGCCCTGTCTGGTACGCTCAGACAGATATGTCTGCCCCCTCCGCCACCGCAGCGTCTGCGGCCGCCCCTGTCTCTATCCATCCTGGCATGGCCATCCTGGTGCTGGCCTTGCTGCTCAGCATCCAGCCCGTCACCACCGACCTTTACTTGCCTGCACTGCCCGCCCTGACGCGCAGCCTGGGCGCGCCCATGTCTGCGGCGCAGCTCACGCTCAGCGGGCTGCTGCTGGCGTTTGGGTGTTCGCAGATGGTGTGGGGGCCGCTGTCAGACCGGTTTGGCCGCCGCCCCATTCTGCTGGCGGGTCTGGCGATCTACACCGTGGCCTCCGTGGGCAGCGCGTTGGCGCCCACCATGGGGTTGCTCATCCTCTGGCGCATTGCCCAGGGTGCGGCCATGGGCGCGGTGGTGATGTGCGCGCGCGCCATCGTGCGCGACTTGTATACGCCGCTTGACGGTGCACGCGCCATGTCCAAGGCGCTCACGGGGCTGGGCATCGTGGCGTGTATCTGCGCACCGCTGGGCGGGGTGCTGAGCGAATGGCTGGGCTGGCGCGCGGCGCTGATGGCGCTGACCGTGTATGCCGCGATCACGCTGGCCCTGGTGGCCCTGCGCATGCCCGAGACGTTGGCGCAACGCAACCCCAAGGCGCTGCAACCGCAGGCGCTGTTCAACACCTGGAAACACGTTCTGCGCAGCCCCACCTTCTGGGCGTTTTCGCTGCAGACCACGGCCACTTATGGTGGGCTATTCACATTTTTGGCGGCATCGTCGTGTGTTTTCATTGACGTGCTGGGGCTGACACGCACCATGTACGGCTGGGTCATGGCGTCGGCCTGCGTGGCCTATTTTTCAGGCACGTTTTTGTGCCGCAGCTTGCTGGTGCGCTATGGGCTGCAGCGCACGGTGGCCATTGCGGGCGCGTTGAGCGTGAGCGGCGGCACGCTGATGGCACTGGTGGCGTGGATGGGCTGGCACAACCCGTGGGCATTGATCCTGCCGTTTTACTTGTTCATGGTGGCGCACGGCGTTCACCAGCCCTGCGGGCAAAGTGGCGCGGTGGGGCCGTTCCCCAAGGCGGCGGGGGTGGCTTCGGCGCTCAACGGTTTCATGATGATGCTGGCCGCGTTTGCCATCGGCGGTTGGCTGGGCATGCGGCTGGACGGCACGGTGTGGCCGCTGGTCAATGGCATCTGGATCTGGTCGGTGGTGCTGGCGGTCATCTCTTGGACACTGGTGCAAAAGTTTGGAGCGCCCCGTGAGCACGCCTGAAGCCACCCTTCCCGCCATCGCCCTGGCAGGCCCCACGGCATGCGGCAAAACCGCGGGTGCCTTGGCCCTGGCCGCCGTACTAGGCAAGCAAGGCATACCGGTAGAGATCATCAGCGTCGATTCAGCCCTGGTCTACCGCAGCATGGACATTGGCACCGCCAAGCCCACGGCGGCCGAACTTGCCGCCGTGCACCACCACCTCATCGACATCCGCGACCCACTGCAGGCCTACAGCGCGGCCGAGTTTGTACAAGACGCCACCCGGCTCATGGCCGAGATCCGCGCGCGGGGGGCACTGCCCCTGCTGGTGGGCGGCACCATGCTTTACTTCAAGGCGCTGTTCGACGGTATTGACGACATGCCCGCCGCCGACCCCGAGGTGCGCGCAAAGCTCGAAGCTCAGGCGGCAGAACAAGGCTGGCCCGCCCTGCATGCCGAACTGGCCTTGGTAGACCCGGTGACGGCTGTCCGCCTCGCACCCGGCGACAGCCAACGCATCCAGCGCGCGCTGGAGGTGTGGCATGTCTCGGGCCAGCCACTGTCGAGCTTTCACACTACAAAAAAAGGAGCTAACAGCGCAAGTCCAGCAAGCGCTAGCGCCCTTTTTTCCTTAGAACCTGACAACCGGGCCTGGCTGCACGAGCGCATCGCCCAGCGTTTTGACGCGATGCTGGCCAGTGGCTTTGTCGATGAAGTGCAAGCCCTGCGCGCGCGCGGCGACCTGCACCCCGACCTGCCCTCCATGCGCTGCGTGGGCTACCGCCAAGCCTGGGAAGAGCTGGACTTCCAGGCCCGCCGCCCTGCAGGCACCCCGCTGAACATGGCCTTTTTGCGCGAGCGCGGCATAGTGGCCACGCGCCAGCTGGCCAAGCGCCAGATCACCTGGCTGCGCAGCATGCCGCAGCGCCACACCATCGCCTGCGACCAGCCCGGTGCCATCGCCAACCTGGTGCAGGCGGTGCTGCAGCGGCTAGAGCAGCGGCTAGACCAGCGCACCCCATGACGCTATTGCACGTAGACAACCTGGGCAAACACTACGGCACCACGCCGGTGTTTGCTAACGTGCAGTTCACCGTGGCGCCCGGCGAGTTTGTGGCCATCGTGGGTGATTCGGGTGTCGGAAAATCGACGCTGCTCAACTGCCTGGCGGGCCTCGACACCTGGGACACAGGCTGCATCACACAGGGCGCCACCGACCTGGGCCAGCTGGACGACACCCAGCGCGCCCTGTGGCGGCGCGCCCACGTAGGGTTTGTCTTCCAGGCCTTTCATGTGCTGCCGCACCTGGACGTCGCCCAAAACATAGCCCTGCCGCTGATGCTGCTGGGCCAGAACAACGCGGCCCGCGTGCAGCAAATGCTGGACGCCGTGGGCCTGGCTGACCTGGGCCAGCGACTGCCGCAGCAGCTCAGCGGCGGGCAGCTGCAGCGCGTGGCCATCGCCCGCGCGCTGGTGCACCGCCCTGCCTTGCTGCTGGCCGACGAGCCCACCGGCAACCTCGACCCCACCACCGCCGCCCGCGTGATGGACCTGTTGCTGGCGCAGACGCGCGAGCACGGGGCATCGCTGGTGCTGGTCACGCATTCAGATGCGGCGGCGGCGCGGGCGGACCGGGTGCTGCGGCTCACGTCCAGCGGTATCGCGGCGAACTGAACCATTGCCCTGCGGCGCCCGCCCACCCCCATGCTCGCCCTGCTTCGCACCTTCTCCTGGCAAGACCTGCGCCACCACCCTTGGCGCAGCGCAGCCGCCGTAGCAGCCGTGATGCTGGGCGTGGCGCTGGCGTTTGCGGTGCATGTGATCAATGCATCGGCGCTGGACGAGTTTTCGCAAGCGGTGCGCGCCGTGAACGGGCAACCCGATCTGGAGCTGCGCGCGATGCAGGGCAGCCTGCCCGAAGCGCTGTACGAGCGCATGGCGACCCACCCGCAAGTGGCGCGCGCCAGCCCGCTGCTGGAGCTGTCGGCGGTCGCCCGGCCGGTTGACGGCAACAGCCCCGCTACCGGGCAGTCCGCAACGACGCCGCTGCGCACCCCCCTGAGCACTACCCTGCGCGTGCTCGGCGCTGATGCCTTGCTGCTGCCCACCATCGCCCCGGCGCTCTCACCGCGCCCTTGGGATGGGGCCGACCGGTTTGCGCTGTTCGCCCCAGCCACGGTGTTCCTCAATGCGGCAGCGTTGCAGGCGCTGGGCCTGTCGACACAAACCACGGCGCCATGGCCGCGGCTCAGCCTGCAGGTGGGCCTGCAGCAACCCCTTTCGGTGCAAGTGGCGGGCACCGTGGCCGCCGGTGGCGCGCCGCTGGCCGTGATGGACATCGGGGCGGCACAAGACCTGTTTGGCCGCGCGGGCGTATTGACACGCATCGACCTGCAACTGCAGCCAGGCACCGACCGCAACGCGTGGGAGCGCGACTTGCGCGCGCAGCCCGACTGGCCCGCCAATGTGGTGCTGGCGCAGCCGGGCGACGCGACGCAGCGCATCAGCAACCTGTCGCGCGCCTACCGCGTCAACCTGACGGTACTGGCACTGGTGGCGCTGTTCACCGGGGCGTTTTTGGTGTTCTCGGTGCTGGCGCTCAGCGTGGCGCAGCGCGGGCCGCAGTTTGCACTGCTGGCCGTGCTGGGGGCCACACCACGGCAGCGCCTGGTGCTGGTGTTGGCCGAATCGGCCGCGCTGGGGCTGGTGGGCAGCGTGCTGGGCATCGCCCTGGGCACCGCGCTGGCTGCCACCGCCTTGCAATTGCTGGGCGGCGACCTGGGCGGCGGCTACTTTGCGGGCGTGCAGCCCGCGCTGCAGTGGAGCGCACCGGCTGCGCTGGTGTACGGCACCTTGGGTGTGGGGGCGGCGCTGGTCGGCGGCTGGTGGCCCGCACGCGCGGCGCAATTACTGCCGCCCGCCCAAACCTTGAAAGGCCTGGGCACGGCAGCCAGCCAGGCCGACAAAGGCACGGTGGGCATTGCGCTGGTGGTCGGCGGCGCACTGTTGACCCTGGTGCCACCCGTGTTCGGCATTCCACTGGCGGCCTATGTCGCCATCGGGATGCTGCTGGTGGGCGGCATCGCCTTGCTGCCCTGGGCCATGGCCCAACTGCTGGCGTGGCTGCAACCGCTGGCAGCGCGCCATGCGCTTCCGCTGCTGGCGCTGGAGCGCGCACGGCGCATGCGCGGCAGCGCCGCCATTGCCGTGGGCGGCGTGGTGGCCAGCCTCAGTCTGGCAGTGGCGCTGACGGTGATGGTGTCGAGCTTTCGCGGCTCCGTCACCCAGTGGCTGGACGCCGTGCTGCCATCGCCGCTGTACGTGCGATCGGCCATCAGCGCAGGCGGCATGGGCGGCACTGAGGCCGCGTTGCTGCCCGCTGGTTTTGCCGAAGCCGTGGGCCAGTTGCCGGGACTGGACCGCATGCAGGCCCTGCGCGCCAGCCCGCTTCAGTTGTCGCCCACCCTGCCCGCACTGATGGTGCTGAGCCGCCCCCTGGGCGACGACCCCGCACAAGGCCTGCCCCTGGTGGGCGAGGCACTGCTGGTGCCCGCAGGCCGCACGGGCGTCTACATCAGCGAGGCGGTGGTAGACCTGTACGGACTGAGCCCTGGCATGGACTGGCCTGCACTTTCTAAGTCTTTTAGCCCTCTAGCGCTTGATGGACAAGCGCAACCAGCTATCTTTTACATAGCAGGCGTGTGGCGCGACTATGCGCGGCAGTCCGGCGCCGTGGTGATGGACCGCGCCGTGTGGCTGCGCCTGACCGGCGACGCCCGCACCAGCGACCTGGCGCTGTGGCCCCGCGAAGGGGCAGACCTTGCCGCGCTGCAGGCGTCGATTCGGGCATTGGCGGCGGCGCAAGCAGGCCGCTTGTCGTCGCCCGGCGCATCAGGAGCCGCAGGGGCCGACGAAGCCCTGGTCGAATTCGCCTCCTCCGGCGTCATCCGCGAACGCTCGCTGCGCATTTTTGACCGCAGCTTTGCCGTCACCTACTGGCTGCAGGCCGTGGCCATCGGCATCGGCCTGTTCGGCGTAGCCGCCAGCTTCAGCGCGCAGGTGTTGGCGCGGCGCAAAGAGTTTGGCCTGCTCGCCCACCTGGGCCTCACGCGCCGCCAGATCCTGGCCGTGGTAGCGGGCGAAGGGGCCGCCTGGACGGCGGTGGGCGCAGTCGCAGGTGTGCTGCTGGGGTTGGTGGTGTCGGTGGTGCTGGTGCACGTGGTCAACCCGCAGAGCTTTCACTGGACGATGGATCTCAATGTGCCCGGATGGCGGCTGCTGGCACTGTGCGTAGCGGTGATCGTGTCGGGCACCGTGACCGCGTGGCTGGCGGGGCGGGCGGCGGCGGGGAGGGATGCGGTGATGGCGGTCAAAGAGGATTGGTAGCGGGGCCTCTTCGCACGCTATAGTTTCCCAGGGAGAAGCCGCTAGGATTACCAAATTTTCTTACCTGGAAGTTTGCACAGCGGACTGTTCCAAACATTTAGCTGCATGCACCGCCCAACCTACGCCCGAGAAGAATTTATACGCTGGGCATCATGATCACTATTTCGTCAGGAGTGAGCTCGTGAAATCGATCAATTGGACCCTTGCGGCATCGATCGGAATCCCTTCTGTGCTGGTCATAGCAGGTTGGTTCTTTGCTCACTTACTTACTGCACGACGCGAACTCGCCTCAAAGCGGCGTGCAGATCGTCTCCGCGCTTTAGAGGCCGCATATATGCGTATCGCGTCATCTAGCAATCGACCCTTAACGAGTGAAACGATCGAACGAATCGAGACCTTCGTTTCCGAGATTCAACTCTACGGCACGCCACGTCAGGTGACGCTCATGAGCGAAGCCGTAAAAGAGTTTCTCAAGCCCCGGTACAAAGTCGACTGGGATCCGTTGCTAGCTGATCTCCGGGACACGATCAGATCGGAACTACGCCTCGAAGCTGTGACTGGTTCCGTGTGGTGGTTACGCATGCCAGTGCCCCCAGCTAAGCTCACACCGCACGCGCCGTTCAAAGAAAAGCTAAGGCACCGCAATAACGTCTGATATTTGCTCTGTCCGGAAGCGTAAAGCACTCAGTTCTTCGTGGGCCGCGTTACAAGGGTGGTCTACAGCGTCGCGCCAATTAACTCTACTTTCAGCCCCCGCTTTCTATATGTCACTGGCCGCTCCTAGCCGTCAACATTGACCAAGATGAATCCGGTCTACCCGAAATCCCCATGACCCTCCCCTCCCCCTGGCTCCACGAAGCCATCGCCCACATCGAAGCCGACTACCAGCGCAGTGCCGACACGCACCTGATCCCGCTGCGTCTGCCCGCTTTTTCCAAGCACAGCATCGACCTCTACCTCAAAGACGAATCCACCCACCCCACGGGCAGCCTCAAGCACCGTCTCGCGCGGTCGCTGTTTTTGTATGCGCTGTGCAATGGCTGGGTGCGTGAGGGCTCGACCATCGTTGAATCGTCCAGCGGCTCCACGGCGGTGAGCGAGGCCTACTTTGCGCGGCTGCTGGGGCTGCCTTTTGTGGCGGTGATGCCGCGCACCACGTCGCCCGAAAAGATCGCGCAGATCGAGTTCCAGGGCGGGCGGTGCCACTTTGTGGACAGTGCGGGCGCGGTGTACGAAGCGGCCCGCACCATTGCGGCAGAGACGGGCGGCCACTACATGGACCAGTTCACCTATGCCGAGCGGGCCACCGACTGGCGGGGCAACAACAACATTGCCGAGAGCATGTTCACGCAAATGGCGCGCGAGCCGCACCCGGTGCCGCGCTGGATTGTGGTGGGCGCGGGCACGGGCGGTACCAGCGCCACCATTGGCCGCTATGTGCGGTACCAACGACATGCCACAGAGGTGTGTGTGGCCGACCCGGCGGGTTCGGTGTTCAGCGCCTATCACCGCACGGGCGATGCCACGCTGACGGCGCCGGGATCGCGCATCGAAGGCATTGGCCGCCCGCGCGTGGAGCCCAGCTTTATCCGCACGCTGGTAGACCGCATGGTGGACGTGCCCGATGTGGAATCGATTGCTGCGATGCGTGCGTTGTCGCAATTGCTGGGGCGGCGCGTGGGGCCGTCGACCGGCACCAACTTTGTGGCGATGCTCGCGTTGGCCAGCGAGATGCGTGAGCGCGGCGAGCGCGGGTCTATCTTGTCGCTGTTGTGTGATGCAGGGGAGCGGTATCTGCCCACATATTTCGACGCAGATTGGGTGGAGCGGTGTTTTGGTGACTGCTCTGCAGCGCAGCAAAAGATGGATGCGCTGATTGGCTGACTCGGGCATACACCAACCATGCCGCTCTTCCCGACTTCCCCGCCCTTCCCACTCGTCAACGCGGCACCGCCGCTGCACCGCGCACCCAGCACGCGCCGCGAATGGCTGGGGCTGGCGGCGCAACTGCCGATAGGCATAGGGCTGTTGAAGGCCGCGGGCGCAGGTGCGGGGGCGCTGCTGCTTGCCAACGCAGCACACGCCTTAACCGCCCGCACGCTGACCTTTCCGCGGGACCATGGCAGCCATCCTGACCTGCGCACGGAGTGGTGGTACATCACGGGGCATGTTCAGGCGCAAGGCAAACCGTGGGGATTTCAGCTCACGTTTTTCCGCTCGCGAGTGGATGCCACGCAAGGCATGCAGTCGGCGTTTGCGGCTAAGCAGCTGCTGTTCGCGCATGCAGCGGTGACGGACGTGCAAGGCCAGCGCCTGCTGCACGACCAGCGCATTGCGCGCGCGGGGTTTGGTGTGGCGCAGGCGAGTGAGGCGGACACACGCATCCGGCTGCAGGACTGGACGCTGGTGCGCAGCGACGTTGGTGCAAACGCCCCTTCTGGATTGGCCCGCAGCCGCTACACCACCCGCATCGCGGGAGCGGAGTTTGCCCTGGACCTGCAGTTCGACAGCACCCAACCGGTGCTGCTGCAGGGCCGGCAAGGCTTGTCGCGCAAGGGCCCTGATGCGGCGCAGGCCAGCTACTACTACAGCCAACCCCAGCTTGCCGTGAGTGGCAGCGTGACGGTGGGCGGCAAGCGCATGGCCGTCGCCCCCGGCTCTGGCCATGCGTGGATGGACCACGAGTGGAGCGAGGCCCTGCTGCACCCCGAGGCGGTGGGCTGGGACTGGATTGGCATGAACCTGCACGACGGCAGCGCGCTGACGGCGTTTCGGCTGCGGCGTGCGGATGGCTCGGCCTTGTGGGCGGGTGGGTCGTTTCGCACTGCGGACCAGGCTGCGGAGATCTTTGAAGCCAGCGCCGTCACCTTCACCCCCGAGCGCTGGTGGACCAGCCAGCAAAGCGGCGCCCGCTACCCCGTGCAATGGCGGGTGGACACCCCCGCTGGCCGCTTTGGCGTGCACGCGGTGCTGGACGCGCAGGAGCTGGACAGCCAGGGCTCCACCGGCGCGATCTATTGGGAAGGCCTGAGCGAGTTGCGCGACCGCAGCGATGCGGGCAGCGACAAGGTGGTCGGGCGTGGCTATCTTGAAATGACCGGGTACGCAAAGCGACTAGCGCTGGGTTGAAGCGCCTGCGGCTTCTTTGAATGGATGGCCTGTTGCGCCCACGCGAGCGAAACGCAAACACCCGACCGACCTCTGTTGTTTCGGTGCTCCGACCGTACGGAAGACCACCTAAGTATTTCAGCACCGACCTTGGTTTGCGTCTTGCGTGTTGACTAACTCAGTGTCACAAGCGGCGGGCAGTGCGCAGTGATGCGGATCACTGAAATGCGCAGCGTGGCCAGAGCGATTGCGTTCCGTGTGATGATCGGTGCCAACATTCAATGGAACACCGCGAGCAGTTATGGCATCCCCCACCGACAGCATCAGCATGGCCCTTTTTTGCGACTTTGAAAACGTCGCCTTGGGCGTGCGCGATGCACAGTACGAAAAGTTCGACATCAAGCCCATCCTGGAGCGCCTGCTGCTCAAGGGCTCCATCGTGGTCAAGAAGGCCTATTGCGACTGGGAGCGCTACAAGGGCTTCAAGGCGACCATGCACGAGGCGAACTTCGAGCTGATCGAAATTCCGCATGTGCGCCAGTCGGGCAAGAACTCGGCCGACATTCGCTTGGTGGTGGATGCGCTGGACCTGTGCTACACCAAATCACACGTGGATACCTTCGTCATCATCAGTGGGGATTCGGACTTTTCTCCGCTGGTCTCCAAGCTGCGCGAGAACAACAAGCAGGTGATTGGTGTGGGGGTCAAGCAGTCCACGTCTGACTTGCTCATTGCGAACTGCGACGAATTCATCTTCTATGACGACCTGGTGCGTGAAAACCAGCGCGCCCAGGCCCGCCGCCAAAACCTCGGCAGCAACAACCCACCCGCGCCACGCCGCAGCCCAGAAGAAGAGCGCCACCGCAAGGAAAGCCAGGACGAGCGGCGCACACAGGGTGTGGAGCTGGCCGTGGAGACCTTTGAAGCCTTGCTGTCCGAGCGCGGGGACAGCGGCAAGATCTGGGCCTCGGTGCTCAAAGAGGCGATCAAGCGGCGCAAGCCAGATTTCAGCGAAGGCTATTACAGCTTTCGCACCTTCGGCAATCTGCTCGAAGAAGCGCAGGCTCGGGGCCTGCTGGAGTTTGGGCGCGATGAAAAATCAGGCGCGTATGTGTACCGCAGCATGGGCCAGAGCGCCGGAGTAGCCCCCGCCACGCGGCAGGATGCGCCCGCAGAACGCCAGGGTCACAGCATGCCTGCGCGGCATGATTTTCACGCCGTGGCGATTGCGCCCGAGCGGTCTGGTCGCGAGCCCTCCAGCCCATCGGGCCGTTCGCGCGGTCGCCGTGGCGAGCCATCAGGCCGCGCAGACGCTCGCACGGACGCCCACACCGATACCCGTCGCGAGGTCGGTACAGAAAGCCTGGAAGAGGTCACGATGCCAGGGCGCGACGAACTACGCGCTGAGTTACACGAGCCCTTCGCCGAAGAGCCGACCGACCGACCCGTGAGCCGCTACTTTTCAGCCGCTGCCGCACCAGTGGCCCCCTCCGGCGACACCACCGCCGATGCAGAGGTTTATCAGATGGCCCGCCCCGCGCTGCAGACTGAGCGGAGCGATTTGACAGCAGCCGCCGCCGCGCAGGCGTCGATGGTCACCGGCCAAGGGCAACACAATGATGAGGCGGGCGAAACGATACCCGCTAGCCGCCCACGGAGCCGGGCTCGCAGCGGCGCCAACCAAGTTGAAGCTGACAAGGGCCCTGCCGCTCGCACGCGCCGGGCGAAGGGTACCGGCGTTGCCGAAGCGACGAGCGGGGCAATCGCGCCCGCCTTTGCGCAAGAGACATCGCCCCCGGATACGCGCAGCGATGTCGATGCGCAAGCCCCTGCCAAAGCGGCAGGGCGCCCACGCAGTCGCGCACGCAAACCTGCCGAGAAACCCGCAGAGTAAATCTACGGACTTGATCGAGGGGATCGGCATGTGGAATTCCCTGGGTCCACCCACTCAGCAGTTTGGGTCGGCCAACGGCGCTGCTGCAGCGCGGTGCCGATCGCGGTAGTCAGCCTTGCACAGCCACTCGCGCACATTGTTTTAATCAGCGGGCATGCAGGCTGCAAGTTCCGCGCATTGGTTGGCGGCAGCCTGCGCAGGCACAAGGGCTTTGCACCGGCGCACTTCGCTTATTGCGCATGCACAGTAGTGGGTCGTTTACAAATCAGCGCCCACCACAGCCCACCGTTCGACAGCCTACCTGTGGCCGGTACGTTGACGTGCCATCCACGCAATGATCTCGCCCATGATGCCGCGGCGGAAGGCCAGCACGCAGATCACAAAGATGAGGCCGGTGACCATGGTGACCGACTCGCCCAGGGTCTTGAACCATTCGACGCTGGTCAGTGCCGCCAGCAGGTTGCCGAACTCGCCGATCTTGTTCTCCAGCAACACCACCACAGCCGATCCGATCAGCGGGCCCGACAGCGTTCCCAGGCCGCCCACCAGCGTCATCAAGATGACCTGGCCGGAGGCCGTCCAGTGCACATCCGACAGCGTGGCAAAGCCCAGCACCAGGGTCTTGAGCGAACCCGCCAGCCCTGCCAGCGCAGCCGACAGCACAAAGGCCAGCAGCTTGAAACGGTGCGTGTCGTAGCCCAGCGAGATGGCACGCGGCTCGTTCTCTTTGATGCCTTTGAGCACCTGGCCGAAGGGCGAATGGATTGTGCGCACGATGACCAGGAAGGCGAGCACCACAATGACCAGCGCCACGTAGTACATGACCAGATCGCTCTGCAGATCGATGATGCCAAAGAGCTTGCCGCGTGGCACGCCTTGCAGGCCGTCTTCCCCGCCGGTGAAGGGCGCTTGAAGGCAGACAAAAAACAGCATCTGGGCCAGCGCCAGCGTGATCATCGAAAAGTAGATGCCTTGGCGGCGAATGGCCAGCCAGCCGAACAGCAGGCCCAGCAACGCACCGCCGCCGGTGCCCAGCAGCAGCCCCACTTCCGGGGTCAGCCCCCAGACCTTGATGGCGTGGCCCGCCACATAGGCAGCGCCGCCCAAAAAGGCCGCATGGCCAAAAGACAGCAAGCCGGTGTAGCCGAGCAACAGGTTGAAGGCCGAAGCGAACAGTGCAAAGCACATGAGCTTCATCACAAAGATGGGATAGGCGCCCATGAATGGCGCTGCGATCAGGACCAGCAAAAGCAGGCCGTAACCGATGAAGGCAAGGTTCTTGATATTCATGCTGGCGGCCCCTTATTTTTCTTTGCCGAACAGGCCGGCGGGGCGAATGAGGAGAACGATGACCATGATGACAAACACCACGGTGGACGATGCTTCGGGGTAGAACACCTTGGTAAAACCTTCGATGACACCCAGGCCCAGCCCGGTCAGGATGGAACCCATGATGGAACCCATGCCGCCAATCACCACCACAGCAAACACCACAATGATGAGGTTCTGCCCCATGAGCGGGGTGACCTGGTACACAGGCGCAGCGAGCACGCCGGCAAACGCGGCCAGAGCTGCGCCAAAGGCGTACGTCAGTGTGACCATCACCGGCACGTTGATGCCGAAGGCCTCCACCAGACGCGGGTTCTCGGTGCCAGCACGCAGGTAGGCGCCCAGCTTGGTCTTTTCGATCACATACCAAGTGCCAAGGCACACCACCACCGACGCCACCACGACCCATGCGCGGTAGTTGGGCATCATCATGAAACCGAGGTTGGTGGCACCTTCGAGCAACGCAGGTGTGTCGTAGCCCAGCCCCGACACGCCATACACAGAGCGGAACACCCCTTCGATCAGCAAGGTGAGCCCGAGGGTGAGCAGCAGGCCATACAGGTGATCGAGCTTGTAGATCCAGCGCAGCAGCAATCGCTCGATCAACACCCCGAACAAGCCCACCACCAGCGGCGCCAATACCAGCATCAACCAGTAGTTGATGCCAAAGTAGTTCATGGCCATCCAGGTGATCAGGGCGCCCGTCATGAACAGCGCACCGTGCGCAAAGTTGATGACGTTGAGCAGGCCAAAGATCACGGCCAGCCCCAGGCTAAGGATTGCGTAAAACGAACCGTTGACCAGCCCCAACAGGAGCTGGCTCAACAGGCCGGGCAATGAGACACCAAAGATTTCCATGGGAAGCAGCAGCAAGTGGAGAGGGTTCAGATCAGAAGGTGACAACAAACCTGGCCAGCCCACAAGGGCGGCCAGGCTTGTTGAAGCACCATCAGCGGTTTACTTCCAGAGCGGGCACTTGCTCTCGGCTTTGGTGGTGAAAACGGATTCACCAGGCAACTTCTTGATCAGCTTGTAGTAGTCCCACGGCTTGGTGGACTCGGAAGGTGCCTTCACTTCCATCAGGTACATGTCATGCACGTAACGGCCATCGGCACGGATCTGGCCCGAACCGAAGAAGTCGTTCATCTTCATGCCCTTCCAGGTCGCCATGACCTTGTCGGCATCCACCGTCTTGGCGGCCTCCACGGCCTTGAGGTAGTTCATGGTGGCCGAGTAATCAGCTGCCTGGATTTCGGTGGGCATGCGCTTGGTCTTTTCGAAGAACCTCGCTGCAAACTTGCGCGTGTCGTCGTTCAAGTCCCAGTACCAGCTGGTGGTGAACTGCAGACCTTCGGTGTTGCGCAAGCCCAGGCTGTGCACATCGCTCAAGAAGATCAGCAGGCCAGCCAGCTTCATGGTCTTGCCAATGCCGAACTCTTTGGCGGCCTTGATGGCGTTGATGGTGTCGCCGCCCGCGTTGGCCAGGCCCAGAATCTGCGCCTTCGAGTTTTGGGCCTGCAGCAGGAAGGACGAGAAGTCCGACGCATTGAGTGGATGGCGCACACCACCGACCACCGTGCCGCCCTTGCCCTTGACTACGGCGCTCGTATCAGCCTCCAGTGCATGACCGAATGCGTAGTCGGCGGTCAGGAAGTACCAGCTCTTGCCCCCTGTGTCCACAATGGCCGAACCCGTGCCTTTGGCAAGGGCCACTGTGTCGTAGGCGTAGTGCACGGTGTAGGGCGTGCACTGATCATTGGTCAGTGCCGAGCTGGCTGCGCCGTTGTTGATGTACACGCGCTTCTTCTCTGCGGCCACCTTGGCAGATGCCAGTGCGGTGCCCGAGTTGGTGCCACCAAACAGCATCGTCAGGCCCTGGGTGTCGATCCACTCGCGGGCCTTGGAGGCTGCAATGTCGGCCTTGTTCTGGTGGTCCGCGCTCATCAGCTCAATGGGCATGCCCAGCACCTTGCCGCCGAAGTCATCAATGGCCATCTGGATGGCCAATGCGCCGTTTTTGCCTTCCACGTCCGCGTACAGGCTGGACATGTCGGTGATGAAACCGATCTTGACCTTGTCCTGCGCGTGCGCAGCCGAAGTGGCCAGGCCTGCGGCGCCCAGCATCAATGCCAGCACTTTGAGTTGTTTCTTCATGGATTTGTCTCCTGTTGGTGTGGTGGTGGAAGAAAACGGTCGGGGGAAGGAAAGGCTTGGGGGGTGCGCACGTGCGTCAAACGCCCAGCAATTCGTTGAGCACTGGCATCTTTTCTTTCAGCTCGGAGGCTCCGAACTTTTCGACGATGCGGCCGTGCTCCATCACATAAAAGCGGTCGGCCAAGGGCGCGGCAAAGTGGAAGTTCTGCTCCACCATGACCACGGTGTAGCCTTTTTCGCGAAGCATCTTGATCATGCGGGCCAGGGCCTGAACGATGACCGGCGCCAAGCCTTCAGAAATTTCATCGAGCAGCAGCAGGTTGGCCCCAGTGCGCAGGATGCGGGCCACGGCCAGCATCTGCTGCTCGCCGCCCGACAGGCGTGTGCCCTGGCTGTTCTTGCGCTCTGCCAGGTTGGGGAACATGGCGTAGATCTCTTGCACCGACATGCCGGGCGTGCCGGTCTTGAGGGCGGGCGGCAGCAGCAGGTTTTCTTCACACGACAGGCTGGAGAAGATGCCCCGCTCTTCCGGGCAGTAGCCCACGCCCAGGTGGGCAATGCGGTGCGTGGCCATGTTCACGGTCTCTACGCCGTTGATCTTGACCGAGCCCTTGCGTGCGCCAGTCAGGCCCATGATGGCGCGCATGGTGGTGGTGCGGCCCGCGCCATTGCGGCCCAGCAGCGTGACCACCTCGCCGGGCTGCACGACGATGTCCACGCCATGCAGCACGTGCGATTCGCCATACCAGGCTTCGAGATTCTTGATTTCCAGCGCAGGCACGCCGTTCTTGATTGGGGGATTTGCCATCTCAGTTGTCCATTGCGTTCCGCGCTGTCTGTAGAAACCGGCACGCACAAAGCCAGTGCCCCCGTGCATGGGCCGCCAAGCGGCGTAGGCGGCGCTTCGCTTGCGTGCACTGGGGGCGTCCCCCTCCCACATCGCGCAGCGAGGCGAGAGAGGGGGAAGGCGCGAAGCGACTCAGGGGGTGCTTCATTAATGCGCTCCCTGAAGTTGGCCGTCGGTGGTGCCCATGTAGGCTTCCATCACCAGGGGGTTGTTCGAGACTTCTTCGTACGGCCCTTCGGCCAGCACAGCGCCACGCTGCAACACGGTGATGCAGTCGGCGATGGTGGAAACCACTTTCATGTTGTGCTCGACCATCAAGATGGTGCGGCCCACAGAGACCTTTTTGATGAGCTGCGTGACGCGGTCCACGTCTTCGTGACCCATGCCCTGGGTGGGCTCGTCAAGCAGCATCAGCTCAGGCTCCATGGACAGCGTGGTGGCGATCTCTAGTGCGCGTTTGCGGCCATACGGCAGATTGACGGTCACCTCGTCGGCCATGTCTTCCAGACCCACTTCGGTCAGCAATTGCATGGCGCGGTCGTTCAGCTGGTTGAGCGTGCGCTCGCTGCGCCAGAAATGAAAGGACGTGCCCAACTTGCGCTGCAGGCCCAGTCGCACGTTTTCCATGAGAGTGAGGTGCGGGAACACGGCAGAAATCTGGAACGACCGAATCACGCCGCGGCGCGCGATTTGCGCGGGCTGCTCTCGGGTGATGTCGTGCCCGTTAAACCGGATCACGCCCGAGGTGGGTTCAAGGAACTTGGTCAACAGATTGAAGCAGGTGGTCTTGCCTGCACCGTTGGGACCAATCAGCGCATGAATGGAGCCCCGGCGAACGGACAGATTCACATCGCTGACTGCGGTGAAGCCTTTGAACTCTTTGGTCAGGCTGGTGGTTTCAAGAATGACGTCGCTCATTGCGCCTTGGCCGCTCCGTAGGGTGCTGAGAAAAGGAGCCTTGCTGCAAGGTCTCCGCGAATGGGTGGGTACATGTTGGATCGCAGTGCATGGTATGCCCCCCTACCCGCCGGTAGATACTGGGACTAATGCCTATGTATTAATGCCTAAGGGTCTTGCCCCAGTCGCCGCACAAGGGCTCGGGCGCCGCCTTGCAGCGCCCGCCCACACTCGATATCGCCGCATGCGCGGGGGCCAAGTGGCACCGTTTGCAGAGGGCCGGGGCGCGGTCGTTCGCTGACTTTTTGCTTACATCTCGCTGGCTGCAGTGCCCCTTGGACACGGGCCGGGCCCTCTGGCCTCCAGCAGCTGTCGCACGCCGCGACCGGCAAACGACAAGCTCGGGCTCTACACTGCCGCATGGCATCCACCCTTCCGAATCCCGTCCGGGGCGCACCCCGCTCCTTGTCCGGCCTCCTCCCTTTTTTACGACCCTACCGCCTGCGCATTGCGCTGTCGGGGGTGTTTCTGGTGCTGGCGGCACTGGCCACGCTGGCGTTTCCGCTCGCCTTGCGCAACCTGATCGACGGCAGTTTGGCGGGCACCGCCGACAAGGGCGCGCAGGCGATGGCGTTGCGCGGGCACTTTGAGATGTTGTTTGCCGTGGCCGTGGGATTGGGAGTGTTTTCGGCCGGCCGCTTTTACATGGTGAGCTGGTTGGGTGAACGGGTGACGGCCGATCTGCGCGACGCGGTGTACAGCCACGTGCTCAAGCAAAGCCCCCAGTTTTTTGAAACCACGCAGACCGGCGAAGTGTTGTCTCGCCTGACGGCCGACACCACACTGGTGCAAACGGTGGTGGGGTCATCCCTCTCCATGGGCCTGCGCAATGCGGTAATGGGCATTGGTGCCCTGGCCATGCTGGTGTGGACCAATCCTTATGTGATGTCGGTAGTGTTGCTGGCCGTCGTGCTGGTGGTGCTGCCCACCATGTGGATCGGTCGGCGTGTCCGCAGGCTGTCGCGCGACAGCCAGGACCGGGTGGCCGACTCCAGCGCCATCGCGGCCGAGGTGCTGAACGCTGTGCCCGTGGTGCAAAGTTACACCGCTGAGCCGCGCGAATCCGCACGCTTCGCGCAGGCGACGGAGAACGCGTTTCAGGTGGCCGTCAAGCGATCGAAGGCGCGCGCCGTGCTGGTGGCGTTCATCATCATTGCCAACGCGGCCTTGCTGTTGTGGGGCCTGTACCGCGGCACCGAGGCGGTGCTGGCAGGCAAGATGAGTGCGGGCCACCTGGGGCAGACCGTGGTCTACGTCATCTTGCTCGCAGGCGCCGTGGCCGTGCTGGGTGAGGTGTATGGCGACCTGCTGCGGGCGGCTGGCGCCACCGAGCGCCTGATGGAGCTGCTGGCCAGCCGCTCCCCTGTGGCAGACCCGGCCGTGGCAAAGGCGTTGCCCACGTCCGACAAAGGCCTGGAGGTGGAGTTTGTCAACGTGCAGTTTCACTACCCGTCGCGCCCGGACCAACCGGCGCTGCATGACTTTTCGCTGTACCTGGCGCCTGGTGAGACCGTCGCCCTTGTGGGGGCCAGCGGTGCCGGCAAAACCACCGTGTTTCAGCTGCTGCAGCGCTTTTACGATGTGGACACGGGTGCCGATGGCATTCCACGGGGCCACATCCGCCTGAACGGCGTCGACATCCGCGACCTGCAGCTCGATACCTTGCGGTCCCACACCGGCACCGTGCCCCAAGACGCGGTGATCTTCTCGGCGTCGGCCATGGAGAACATCCGGTACGGCAACCCTGCGGCGACAGACGAGGCCGTCATGGCCGCCACACGCTCTGCCTTCGCGCACGACTTCATCATGGCCTTGCCCGAGGGGTACGACACCTTTCTGGGCGAGCGTGGTGTGCGCCTGTCCGGCGGGCAACGCCAGCGCATCGCCATTGCGCGTGCCATGCTCAAAAACCCACCCTTGTTGTTGTTGGATGAAGCCACCAGCGCGCTGGACGCCGAGAGCGAACGCATGGTGCAGGCGGCCCTCGACACCGCCATGCAGCGCCACACGGGCCGCAGAACCACGCTGGTCATCGCGCACCGACTGGCCACCGTGCAGAACGCAGACCGCATCGTGGTGCTGGAGCATGGCCGCATCGTGGAACAAGGAACCCACACCGCGCTTTTGGCGCACGACGGTGTGTATGCGCGGCTGGCTGCCTTGCAGTTCACTGCATGAAAAGAGGGTAAGTCTGCGCGGGCCAACTACACGGACGGCAAGCCCAGCGGCACGTGGCCTGTCATAAGCCTACGCAAGGCAGGAAGGCAAAAACGCTATTAATTAAATAGCTGCAAGCGCTTATTGGTAAAGCGCTAGAGGCCAAAAAGACCAAAAACATCTCTTCCATGCCTCATGCTACATGCCTGTCCACAGGCTCCGGACGTCTCGGCTTATTGCAGCGTTTCCTTGACGGCCGCGGGCAGCGCGAGAGGCAACACGGCAATCCCCTCCTCCAGCAGTTCGACGGCTTCCTCGGCGGTTGCCTGACCCCGAATAGCGCGCTCTTGCACTTCACCGTGGTGCATGCGCCGGGCCTCTTCAGCAAATCTACCGCCGACGTCTTCGGTGCTGGCCACAATCTTGCGTGCGATGTCTAGCCACGCAGCCTGCATGGCAGGCGCATGCAGGCTGGCATCCAGAGGGAGAGCGGTCTGCGAGGAGGATCTTGAAACAGGAGTCAGCGCACCAGAAGGCTCTGACTCGTGTGACGACGAGGTCGCTGGCGCCGCAGGCTCGCGCGCGCCCAGGTTCAACCGTGGCGCACTCAAGCGCTTTTCGATGTGATCATCGGCACACAACGGGCATAGCACGAGGCCACGTTGCAGCTGGTCCTGAAAATCGCCTTCGGACCCGAACCAGCCCTCAAACACATGGGCCTGCCGACATTGGAGGTCGAGCACCTTCATCGCAATGGTCGCCAATGGCTGCTGTCAGCCGTGGCGGCGCAGCAGATACCGGTAGATAAAACCCGGGAAGGCCAGTGTAAGAAAAAGGGTGCCCGTGATCGCGTAGAACTCCCACCCCTGGGGCGCAATCTGGCCCGCTCGGCGCTCCAGCAACAGCGCAAGGCCGCCCACCAGAAAGTACAACACGATCAGCTCCGCCAAGCGCACGGCCAGGGCCTTTCGTGGGCCGGCCACAGGCCCCACCACCAGCAAGCGGTGATTGACAAAAGGGAGGTTGGCAGCGATGAAGGCTGCCACGATCACCAGCCAGATGGATGCGGTCAGAGACACAACGAGATCAGCGAATGAATGGTGGGGTACTGCTGCGGTTTGGTCTGAACGTTGCTCAAGTACCCAAGGCGCGCACCACGGCATCAGCACACAGCGTCATCAAGCCGCCTGGCAGCAAGCCCAGCCCAAGGATCAGAGCGCCATTCAGGGTCAGCACCACGCGCACATCCAAGGGAGCAGACACAGTAGACGCGGTCAACGGTGCATCAAAATACATCACCTTGACCACACGCAGATAGTAGAACGCGCCAATCAACGACATGATCACCGCGAACACAGCCATGGCGATGTACAGCGTTTGGCCCGACGCCACCAGTGCTTGCAGCACAGACAACTTGGCGTAAAAGCCCACCAGCGGTGGGATACCAGCCATCGAGAACAGACACACCGCCATCACACCGGCATACAGCGGGCTGCGCTGGTTGAGGCCGGCAAAGTCCGAAATCTCTTCGCTCTCGAACCCTTCGCGCGCCAGCAGCAGCATCACACCGAAGGCGGCCAGCGTGGTCAGCACATAGGTCACCACATAGAACATGGAGGCGCTGTAGGCGTTCTCTACCGCCGTGGCATCCACGTTGCCGTTGATCACACCCGACATCAAGCCCAGCAGCACAAAACCCATCTGCGAAATGGTCGAGTACGCCAGCATACGCTTGAGGTTGGTCTGCGCAATGGCCGCCAGGTTACCGACCAGCAGCGACCCAATCGCCAGCACTGCCAACATCTGCTGCCAGTCAATCGCCAGCGGCAGCAGCCCGTCCACCAGCAGGCGGATGGTGATGGCAAACGCCGCCAGCTTGGGGGCGCCACCAATCATCAGGGTCACCGCCGTGGGAGCGCCCTGGTACACGTCGGGAATCCACATGTGGAAAGGCACCGCACCCAGCTTGAACGCCAGACCGGCCACCACGAACACCAGGCCAAACACCAGCACTTGGTGCTTGATCTGACCCGCGTTGATGGCCTTGAAAACCTGGCCAATATCGAGCGAACCCGTGGCGCCGTAAACCATGGACAGGCCATACAGCAAGAAGCCGCTGGCCATGGCGCCGAGGACGAAGTACTTCATCGCAGCTTCGGTCGCGGTGGCGTTGTCGCGGCGCAGGGCCACCAGGGCGTAGCTCGACAGCGTCAGCAGCTCCAGTCCCAGGTAGATCACCAGGAAGTTGTTGCCCGAGATCATGATGAACATGCCCAGCAACGCAAACATCGCCAGCGTGAACATCTCACCGCCGCGCAGCATGTCACGGTCAGCCGCATAGGGTCGGCCATAGACCAGGGTGATCATCATCGCCACGGTGGCAAAACACTTGAGCCAGTTGCCCATGGCGTCGCTCACCACCATATTGCCAAAGCCGTAGAAAGTGTTGCCACTGCTGGCATACATCGCCTGCAAGGTAGCCACCACCGCCAGCGTGAGCATGGTGAGCACATAAGTGCCCGTGCGGCGGGGGCTGTGCACACCCAGATCGACCAGCGCAATCACGCAGGCCATGGTCAACAGCACAATTTCGGGGTAAATCGCTAGCCAGCTGATGTTGTCAATCATCTCGAATCTCTCAGTTCAGTCTGGTCAGTTCAGCTTCGTCAGTGCGACATGCTTGAGCAGTTCCGCGACCGAAGTGTCCATCACGTCCGTGAAGGGGCGTGGGTACAGGCCCATGGCCAGCACGGCAATCGCCAGCAGCGACATCACAAGGAACTCGCGGCTGTTGAGGTCTTTGAGGTCCCTGACGTGGTCGTTGGCCACAGGGCCCAGGTACACACGCTTGAACATCCACAAGGTGTAGGCAGCGCCAAAGATCAGGGCCGTGGCCGCGGCCGCGCCAATCCAGAAGTTGGCCTTGACCGCACCAAGAATCACCATCCACTCGCCGACAAAACCAGCGGTGCCCGGCAGGCCACAGTTGGCCATGGCGAACAGCAGCGCGAAGGCCGTGAAGTTGGGCATGGTGTTGACCACACCACCGTAGGCAGCGATCTCGCGGGAGTGCACGCGGTCGTAAAGCACACCGATGGACAGGAACATGGCGCCTGACACGAAGCCGTGGGCAATCATCTGCACCAGGCCGCCGGAAACACCCAGGTCATTGAAGATGAAAAAGCCCAATGTCACAAAGCCCATGTGCGCCACGGACGAGTACGCCACCAGCTTCTTCATATCCTTCTGGACCATGGCGACGAGGCCCACATAGATCACAGCGATCAGCGACAGCGTGATCATCAGCCAGGCCCATTCGCGCGAGGCGTCAGGGGCGATAGGCATCGAAAAGCGCAGAAAGCCGTACGCACCCAGCTTAAGCATGATGGCCGCCAGCACGGCAGAGCCACCGGTGGGAGCCTCCACGTGCACATCGGGCAACCATGTGTGGAACGGGAACATCGGGACCTTGACTGCGAAGGCGGCGAAGAAGGCGAAGAACAGCAAGGTCTGCGCCGTGCGGCTCAATGGCAACTGGTGCCAGGTGGCGATGTCGAAGCTGCCGCCGGACTGGTTGTACAGGAAGATCAGCGCGATCAGCATCAGCAGCGAGCCAAGCAGCGTGTACAAGAAGAACTTGAACGCCGCGTAGATCTTGTTGGGACCGCCCCAGATACCGATGATCAGATACATCGGGATCAGCGTGGCTTCGAAGAACACGTAGAACAGAATGCCGTCCAGCGCCGAGAAGACGCCAATCATCAAGCCTGAAAGAATCAGGAACGCGCCCATGTACTGGTTGACGCGTTCGGAGATCGACTCCCAAGAAGCGATCACGACGATCACCGTGATGAAGGCCGTGAGGGGCACAAACCAGAACGAAATACCGTCCACACCCAAGTGGTAGTAAACGTTGAAGCGCTCAATCCACGCCGCCTTTTCGACGAACTGCATGGCTGCGGTTCCGATCTGGAAACCGTCGTACAACGGCAATGTGACCAGAAAACCGATCAGCGCCCCCACCAATGCCAGCCACCGCACCGCACGGGCATGCTCATCCCGCCCAATGGCGAGCAGCAGAACACCGAAGGCAATCGGTATCCAGATTGCAAGACTCAACAGACCCATTTTGTTGTTTTCCTTATTTGATGAGCTGCAGGATGACGTCGCCCCAGACGAACCAGGTCATCAGTGCGAACACGCCCAGGATCATGACCAGTGCATAGTGGAAGATGAACCCGGACTGGAACCAGCGAACCACGCCCGACACGGCGCGCACCACTTTCCAAGAACCGTTCACCAGGCCACCGTCAATAATGGTTTGGTCGCCGACCTTCCAAAGGCCCACACCCAACGCACGCGCGCCGCGGGCCAGGATGTTTTCGTTGATCCAGTCGAGGTAGTACTTGTTTTCCAACAAGGTGTACAGCGGCATGACACGCGCCTTGATTCCTGCGGGCAGTGCCGGGTTGACCATGTACATGTAGTACGAGGCTGCGACGCCCGCCAGTGCCAGCCAGAACGGAGCCGTCTGCAAACCATGGAGCGCCATGCCAACAGGGCCATGGAAAATTTCAGCCAGCTTGGTCATCGCGGGGTGCTTGGCCGCATCTACAAAGATCACGTCCTTGAAAAAGTCCCCGAACAGCATGGGCTGGATGAACATGAAGCCCACCACTACAGAGGGAATGGCCAACAGAACCAGCGGCACAGTCACCACCCAGGGGGATTCGTGCGGTTTGGCATCGTGCCCATGGTGATCATCATGGCCGTGATGGTCGTCGTGGTGCCCACCATGGTGTGCTTGCGGGTTCTGGTCGAAGCGCTCCTTGCCATGGAACACCAAGAAGTACATGCGGAACGAATAGAACGCAGTGATGAACACCCCCGCGAGCACCGCAAAGTGCGCGAAACCAGCCGCAGGCAGTTGGCTGAAGTGCACCGCCTCGATGATGCTGTCCTTGGAGTAAAAGCCCGAAAACAAGGGTGTTCCGATAAGCGCCAAAGAGCCCAGCAATGAGGTAATCCAGGTGATGGGCATGTACTTGCGCACGCCGCCCATCCAGCGGATGTCCTGGTTATGGTGCATGCCCATGATGACGGAGCCCGCACCCAGGAACAGCAGCGCCTTGAAGAATGCATGAGTCATCAGGTGGAACACCGCCACCGAATAGGCCGATGCACCCAGGGCCACGGTCATGTAGCCCAGTTGGGACAGCGTGGAGTATGCGACCACACGCTTGATGTCGTTCTGGATGATGCCCAGGAAGCCCATAAACAGGGCAGTGATGGCCCCAATGACCAGAATGAAATTGAGGGCCGTGTCAGACAGTTCGAACAGGGGCGACATACGCGCCACCATGAAGATACCCGCCGTCACCATGGTTGCCGCGTGAATCAGCGCGGAGATAGGGGTGGGGCCTTCCATCGAGTCGGGGAGCCAGACATGCAGCGGGAACTGGGCCGATTTGCCCATGGCGCCGATGAACAGGCAAATGCAGATCACCGTGATCAGCATCCAGTCGGTACCAGGGAACGACATGGCACCGAGTTCGCCAGACTTTGCAAACACTTCGCCATAGTTCAACGTGCCAGCGTAGGCAACGATCAGACCGATACCAAGAATGAAGCCGAAGTCACCCACGCGGTTGACCAGGAACGCCTTCATGTTGGCAAAAATAGCCGTCGGCTTGTTGAACCAGAACCCGATCAGCAGGTACGACACCAGGCCCACAGCCTCCCAGCCGAAGAACAGCTGTAGCAGGTTGTTGCTCATCACCAGCATGAGCATGGAGAACGTGAACAGCGAGATGTAAGCGAAGAAACGGTTGTAGCCTTCGTCCTCCTCCATGTAGCCGATGGTGTAGATGTGCACCATCAACGACACAAAGGTCACGACCACCATCATCATGGCGGTCAAGCTGTCCACCAGAAAGCCCACCTCCATTTTGAGACCGCCGACGACCATCCAGGTGTACAGCGTTTCATTGAAGCGAGCGCCGTCAACCGCAACGCTTTTGAGCGTCATCGCAGAGAGTATGAACGCGACCAGCACGCCCAGAATCGTCAGGGTGTGGCTGAGGCGACGGCCGATCCAGTTACCACCAAAGGTCGTACCAAAGATGCCGGCCAGCAATGCGCCCACAAGCGGCGCCAGAGGCACGGCCAGGAGCGTTGAAGCAGAGAGGGTTTGACTCATTCTTGAGAACCTTGGGAATACGGGTGGCTCATCAGCCCTTGAGGGTGTTGAGGTCTTCCGCGTTGATGCTGGCCTTGTTACGGAACAAGAGCACCAGGATGGCCAAGCCAATGGCCGACTCGGCGGCAGCGACGGTCAGGATGAAGAACACGAACACCTGCCCATGCATATCGCCCAGGTAATAGGAGAACGCTACGAAGTTCATGTTGACCGCCAGCAGCATCAGCTCGATGGCCATCAGCAGTACGATCAGGTTCTTGCGGTTCAGGAAGATACCGATCACCGCCAGCGCGAACAGCATCGCGCCGAGGGAAAGAAAGTGGCCCAAAGTCAGCGTCATGCTTTTTTCTCCTCGGCAGCAGGCTCCACCAGCGCTTCTGGCGCGGGCTTTTGGGTCACAGCAACCTTCACCACCTCTAGGCGATCACGGGCACGCACCCGAACCTGGGCTGAAGGATTGATCGCTTTGCTGTCCTTGCGTTGGCGCAGTGTCAATGCAATGGCAGCAATCATGGCAACCAGCAAAATCACCGCTGCGATTTCGACGGGATACAGATACTCGGTGTAGAGCAAGATGCCGAGCGCCTTGGTGTTCGAGTACTGAACCACTTGGCCCGCTGCATTCACCACAGCGGCAGCGGCCTTGGGTTCCTCCATGCCTCGAAAGCCGCCCATCAGCACGGCAGCCATCTCCAGCGCAATGAGCGCGCCCACCGTAGCAGCGAGCGGAAAATGCTTCCAGAACCCCTTGCGCACGGTATCGACGTGGATATCCAGCATCATCACCACAAACAAGAACAGCACCATCACCGCGCCCAGATACACCAGCACCAGAGCAATGGCCAAAAACTCTGCCTTGAGCAGCAGCCAAATCGCTGCCGCCTGCGAAAACGCAAGGATGAGGTACAGCACCGCATGCACAGGATTGCGCGCAGTGATCACCCGGAAGGCTGCAAAAAGCAGCACAACCGAGAAAAAGTAGAAGAAACCAGTCTTGGCGTCCATGAATCGGGTCTTTATAGAAAGTCTGGCGGAAGGAAGGGCTCGCTACCGCTCAGCGATACTTGGCGTCTGCCGCCTTGGCTGCAGCAATCTCACCTTCGTACCGGTCACCGACGGCCAGCAACATGTCTTTCGTGAAGTACAAGTCACCGCGTTTTTCACCGTGGTATTCGAAGATGTGCGTCTCGACAATCGAATCCACGGGGCAGCTTTCTTCGCAGAAGCCGCAGAAGATGCACTTGGTCAGGTCGATGTCGTAGCGCGTGGTGCGGCGCGATCCGTCGTCGCGCACATCGGACTCGATCGTGATGGCCATGGCTGGGCACACGGCCTCGCACAGCTTGCAGGCGATACAACGCTCTTCACCGTTGTCGTAACGGCGCAGGGCGTGAAGGCCACGGAAACGTGGCGACAAGGGCGTCTTCTCTTCAGGAAACTGCACAGTCACCTTGCGGCGAAAGGCGTAGCGGCCCGTCAGGGCCATGCCCTTAAGCAGTTCCACGAGCATGAAGCTCTTGAAAAAATCTTTGAACGAAAAAGGTGCAGCAGCAGCAACAGCAGTCATAGGTGTCCCCGCTTATTTCCAGATATTCCAAGGCGAGAGCAACCACCCGCCCACAACGACCAGGCACACCAACGTGACCGGAATAAAGATCTTCCAGCCCAGACGCATGATCTGGTCATAACGGAAACGCGGAAAGGTCGCACGAATCCAGATGAACATGGACACAACCACAAAGGTCTTGAGGCCCAGCCAGATCCAACCAGGTATCCAGTTGAACAAGGCGTTATCGATGGGCGACAACCACCCCCCGAGGAACATCAGTGCGGCCAGGATCGACACGAGCCACATGCTGGCATATTCAGCCAGGAAGAAGATGGCGAACCCCATGCCGGAGTACTCCACCATGTGACCCGCCACAATTTCGGCCTCGCCTTCCACAACGTCAAATGGATGGCGGTTCGTCTCTGCCACGCCAGAAATCAGGTAGACCAGGAAAACCGGCAGCAGCGGGAGCCAGTTCCAGGACAGGAAGGTCAACCCCTTGTCGGCCGCCATACCACGGCTCTGTCCCATCACGATTTCGGTCAGGTTCATGCTGCCAGACACCATGATCACGATAAGCAAACAAAAGCCCATCGCGATTTCATAGCTCACCATTTGGGCCGAGGCACGCAGGGCTCCCAGGAAGGCATACTTGGAGTTCGATGCCCAACCCGCAATGATCACACCGTAGACCTCAATCGAGGTAATGGCCATCACCAGCAGCAAACCGGCATTGACATTGGCCAGAGCCACATCAGGGCCAAAAGGAATAACGACCCACGCAGCCAGCGCAGGCATGATGGCCATCACTGGCCCCAGCACAAAGAGCCCCTTGCTAGCAGCTGTGGGCTGGATGATTTCCTTGGTCAGCAGCTTCAGCGCGTCAGCAATCGGCTGCAGCAGACCGAATGGGCCTACGCGATTCGGACCATGGCGCACTTGAATAAAGCCCAGCAGCTTGCGCTCCCAAAGCGTGAGGTAAGCCACCGCCCCCATCAACGGCGCGAGGATACAAACGATCTTGATCAAGATCCACAACACAGGCCAGGCCATACCCATCCACCAACCGAACGGCAGGAGGTTCAGCCCGCCGTTGTACAGCGCATCAATCATGCTGCCACTCCTTCACCAGCAGCCATACGTGCATCGGCGGTCAATTGCAGCGAGGTAGCGCGGCGCACCAGGCCATCCAGCTGGTAGATTGAAGCGACTGAGGGCTGCGCTACATCAGCCCCACCCTGAGGCACATGACCCACAGCGTTGGACAGTTGTTCGGCTGGCAGCATGGTCACCGTGCCTGCGGAGGCGTTGGTGGCGCGGGCAAGTACGTCCTGCGATGTCTCGAAATCAAAGCCTGGCACACCCAGCACGTTGGCCAAGACCCGCAGCACCTTCCAGGCGGGACGCGTATCGCCCAGGGGGCGCACTACGGCGTGGAAGCTTTGCAAGCGCCCTTCAGCGTTGACGAAGCTGCCCGAGGTTTCGGTGAACGGAGCGATGGGCAGCAGCACATCGCTGAGGTCCATGTTGGCTTTGAACGGGCTCATGGTGACGACCATCTGGGCCTTACCGATGGCTGCGCTAGCCTGGGCCCCGTTGGCCGCGTCGAACGCAGGCTCAGCATTGAGCAGCAAGACGGCTTTCAGAGCGCCAGACAGCATCTGACCCGCGTTAAAACCGCTGCCCACAGGATGAGCGCCAGCGAACTGGGCACCCACGGTATTGGCCGCTTCGGTGAGGTAACCGACGGTTGCACCCGTCTGCTCGCCGATCCAGTTGGCCAAGGCCAACAGTTCTGAGGCCTTGCCGTGGTGCGCAGCCGCATTGCCCAGCAGCACCGCCTTGCGTTCCCCACCCAGCAGCGATCGGGCGATGGCCAAGCTGGCCTCCGAGGCTTCGGCAGCCCCCTGGGGAGCAGCGACGTTCTTTTCCTGGGCAATGGCCGAAGCGATTGCACCCAAAGACTGCACCCACAGGTTCGCGTCTTGCACCAGCCGGTGCTTAATAGGCATGGCCCAGTCGCCAACAGAAGAGTCGACCACACTGACTTGGCCACCATGGCGCACAGCATGGCGTACACGCAGCGCGAACAGCGGATGGTCCTTGCGCAGGTTCGATCCAACCACCAGCACGCGCTGCAGCGTAGAAAGCGATGCAATGGATGTGCCAAGCCAGCGTACGCCTTCCGGCGCCGCGAATTCCGCGTTGCGCAGACGATAATCAATGCTGTCGCTGCCGAGGCCCCGCACAAGGGCGGAGGCCAGGTACAGTTCTTCAAGCGTGCTGTGCGGACTGACCAACGCGCCAATGCTGTTGGCGCCGTGGTCGGCCTTGATGCTCTTCAGACCATTGGCAACGTACTCAAGCGCCGTCTGCCAATCGACCGTCTTCCAGACACCGCCCTGCTTGAGCATAGGCTGGGTTAGACGTTCATCGCTGTTCAGCGCCTCGTACGAGAAGCGGTCACGATCGGCGATCCAGCATTCGTTAACTGCTTCGTTCTCGAAGGGCACCACGCGCATGACCTTGTGGTTCTTGACCTGCACGATGAGATTGGCGCCGGTGGAGTCGTGCGGGCTGACAGAGCGGCGACGCGACAGTTCCCAGGTACGGGCGCTGTAGCGGAACGGCTTGCTGGTGAGCGCGCCCACGGGGCAGATGTCGATCATGTTGCCCGACAGTTCTGAGTCAATCGTGTCACCCACCACAGTGGTGATTTCGGAGTGCTCTCCGCGGTGGATCATGCCCAGTTCCATCACGCCGGCCACTTCTTGGCCGAAGCGCACGCACCGGGTGCAATGGATGCAGCGACTCATCTCCTGCATGGAGATCAGCGGGCCGACATCCTTGACAGGCACTACCCGTTTTTCTTCTTCATAGCGCGAGGAAGACCCGCCATAGCCAACGGCAAGATCCTGCAGCTGGCATTCGCCGCCCTGGTCGCAGATAGGGCAGTCAAGCGGGTGGTTGATCAGTAGAAATTCCATGACCGACTGCTGGGCCTTGATGGCCTTGTCGCTCTTGGTGCGCACGATCATGCCCTGCGTCACCGGCGTGGCGCAGGCGGGCATGGGCTTGGGAGCCTTTTCCACATCCACCAGACACATGCGGCAGTTGGCCGCAATGGACAGCTTCTTGTGGTAACAAAAATGGGGAATGTAGGTGCCGGCCTTTTCAGCTGCATGCATCACCATGCAGCCTTCGGCGACTTCTACCTTCTGCCCGTCAAGTTCGATTTCAACCATATGCGTTTCTCGCGATCAGGCGGAGGCAGAAGCCTGAGGGGTGTCTTTGCGGATCAGCGCTTCAAATTCCGGACGGAAGTGCTTGATCATGGCGCGCACCGGCATGGCCGCTGCGTCACCCAGTGCGCAGATGGTGCGCCCCTGGATGTTGTCCGCCACCGAATTGAGCAGATTCAGGTCGCCATCGCGACCTTGTCCATGCTGGATTCGGTCAATCACGCGCCACATCCAGCCCGTGCCTTCGCGGCATGGCGTGCACTGACCACAGGACTCGTGCGAATAAAAATAGGACAGGCGGAGCAGGCTTTCGACCATGCTGCGGGAGTCATCCATCACGATGACGGCGCCCGAACCCAGCATGGAGCCGGCCTTGGCGATGGAGTCGTAGTCCATCGTGCATTCCATCATGATGG
Organism: Acidovorax sp.; assembly: GCA_030692685.1. Lineage (GTDB taxonomy): Bacteria > Pseudomonadota > Gammaproteobacteria > Burkholderiales > Burkholderiaceae_C > Acidovorax. The sequence goes on from JAUXZO010000015.1 coordinate 94,853, forward strand.
ACGCAGGCAGTACAGGAGAGGACGAGCCACCGGGGATCACGGCCTTGAGCTGGCGGCCCTTGCGCACGCCACCGGCGAGTTCAAGCAGCTTGGCAAACGGCGTGCCCATAGGCACTTCATAGTTACCAGGCTTTTCCACATCACCCGAGACCGAGAAAATCTTGGTGCCGCCGTTGTTGGGCTTGCCGCATTCAAGGTAAGCCTGGCCACCGTTGCGGATGATCCACGGCACGGCAGCGAAAGTCTCCGTGTTGTTAATGGTGGTGGGCTTGCCGTACAGGCCAAAACTTGCAGGGAACGGCGGCTTGAAGCGCGGCTGGCCCTTCTTACCTTCGAGCGATTCGAGCAGCGCGGTTTCTTCGCCGCAGATGTAGGCGCCAAAGCCGTGCGCCGCGTGCAGCTGGAAGCTGAAGTTGCTGCCCAGGATTTTGTCACCCAGGTACCCAGCGGCGCGAGCCTCTTCCAGCGCCACTTCGAAACGGTCGTAGGTCTGAAAGATTTCGCCGTGGATGTAGTTGTAGCCCACGGAAATGCCCATCGCGTAGGCCGCGATGATCATGCCTTCGATGACGATGTGCGGGTTGAACTGCAGGATGTCGCGGTCCTTGCACGTGCCCGGCTCGCCTTCATCCGAGTTACAGACGAGGTACTTCTGGCCTGGGAACGAGCGGGGCATGAAGCTCCACTTGAGGCCAGTGGGAAAGCCCGCACCACCGCGGCCACGCAGGCCCGATTCTTTGACGGTGGCAATCACCTGGTCCTGGGTGAGGCCTGCGCCTTCGCCCTGTGCCAGGATCTTGCGCAGGGCTTCGTAGCCGCCGCGCGCTTCGTAGTCCGTGATGCCCCAGTTGGTGCCGTCCAGGCCCACAACAATCTGCGGGGTAATGTGACGGTCGTGGAAGCAGGTCTGTACGCCCGTGGCCTGGAACTGCGAAAGGAGTTTCTCTGCGGCGGTGGTCATGCGTGCCCCTCAGCGGCGCGAAGGCCGTCCACGAGCTGGTCGAGCTTGTCATTGTCCATGAAGCTGCACATGGTGCGGTCGTTGACCAGCATCACGGGCGCATCGGCGCAGGCACCCAGGCACTCGCACTGCTGCAGGGTGAACAGGCCGTCGGGTGTGGTCTCGCCCATGGTCACGCCCAGCTTCTTTTCGAGGTGGTGCAACGCCTTCTGGCCGTCGCGCAGCTGACAAGGCAGGTTGGTACAGACATTGAGCTTGTACTTGCCCGTCGGCTGTTGGTTGTACATGTTGTAGAACGTAGTGACTTCGTGCACCGCTATCTGGGCCATACCCAAGTATTCGGCAATCACGACCTCGCTCTCGACGCTGACAAAACCCTGCTCCTGCTGCACGATGGCCAGGCAGGCCAT
>JAUXZO010000018.1 GCA_030692685.1 Acidovorax sp.
TGATCGAAGTGAGGCGACGGCCGGCCTGCTAGAATTGCGATTCGACTTAGGAGAGGTGGCAGAGTGGCCGAATGTACCTGACTCGAAATCAGGCGTACCGCAAGGTACCGTGGGTTCGAATCCCACCCTCTCCGCCAGTAAGCCAATAAACAAGCGCCTTTCGAGGTGCTTTTTTATTTCCTCTACCATCGCTTCTACCAATATCCTGGTGACGAGCGCATAGGTATTTGCTGCTTTTCTGAAGAGCGGGTCTGATAAGAGGACTCCGAAGCCAACGCTCGTAGATTCGATTCCCGCCAGCAGCACAATGGAAAAATCCACGATTTAGACTCTACATTCCCAACTCACGAGTGTTTCCATATAAGCGCCCATGGAAGTGAACTTGAGTGGACGTTCCTCAAACGTGCTTAACGTTATCCCTCGCCAGCTTGGCCGGCTTCGGCTCACCCCCCTCTCCGCCATGCGATTTTCTAAGGCGTTGATTTAGAGCAAAAAAGCCACCCGACGGGTGGCTTTTTTTGGGATAGGGGTGTTAATCAGCTGATGGCCCAAAAATGGCGCAAACCCGCGCCAGATAAGGCCTGGCGGCCGATTCCCGTATCACGCAGGTGATACTCTCAGACGAAATTAGCGACGCATGCCCCCACCCTGAGCTTCCGGAGCCCACACCCAGCAGCGTTAGCGCACGACTTTGCGCTCGCGGCGCCAGCCACCGCGGTCGGTGATGGCGCCAGTAGCGGCAGGGTCGACAATGAACTCCAGGGCGTACCGCTGGAAGAACCCCGTCCTGAGAACCTTACGCCAGCCTACGACGTGACCGGCTAGATAGGAAGGGTCTGCTTGGCGCTGGTGCAGGTGCAGTTCGGCCCCAACCGTGGCGGCCACGGATTTCAGGGCGAAGACCCAGTCTCCGGTTTCGTACAGGCCACGGGAGGGGTCCAGCAACCGGTAACTGTGGTGCGTTTCGACGAAGTGGATTTTTTTCATGTTTGCTCTCTTATGAAATGCGTACAACAGGAGCGTTGGACGCGAGGGCACCCGGAAACCGGGCGCTGGCCAAAGACCCAGGAATCGAACCTGGGGGTGCGAATTGGGCGCCTGAGCATCAGGTCCCGTCCGGCACCGCCATCCCTTTGAGAGAGCGAGAGCAATCGGCCATTTTAGGCTTGTTGCCAGCCCAAGTAAAGTTGTTGCGCTCGACCTGTTAGACATGCTTCCTGGCTACTTCAGCGCTGTGGCCGGCCGCGATGGCGCACGCATCCGCGTCGCGATGCCTGTTGCTTTCCACAGTGGTTGGGAAGTATCATGGTGCCGGCCCACTCGCTGCCTGCCGCACGCGCCCCTCGGGGTACGACGAAAACGAGCGCTTCCCTTCCGCGAACCACCCATCCTTGTTTACCCACGGGCGGCCCGCAAAGCGTGCACCGGCACTGACGCCCGAGGAGTGAAACATGGATGTTCAGCAGTTGAAGCTGCTGGCGGGACGCATTCGCGGCCTGCTAGAGCACGCAAACGTTACCGTCTCCCACAGCCAGGCGCTCGACCTCTCTGGTGCGCTGGTGGGCCTTCGAAACTGGCCTGAGGTGCAGGCGTTCCCCGCCCGGGTCTCAGCAGCGGAGCTCGACCTTGCCGCGGCAGGCCGTTTGGCATACCGCCTGGAAAGGCACCACTCGGTGCAGCTGTCGCGGGAGGAGCTTTGGGATGCCTTACGACCGCCCGCGAGCGCTACCCGCGAGGAGCTCCTGCCACAGGTTTGGCCAGCTGGTCCGAAGCCAGGCGTATACGTGACCACGAGTCAGGAACACCTCAACGCTCTGCTGGCGTCGTACGACGAAGCCACTGACGGGCACCTGGTCTACGCCGAACGCGCCGGCAATCACTGGCAAGGAAGCATCGACCTCGGGGAGGACGGCCTGTGGTCCGCGGGTATGGAGCGCTTACCCAGTGGGACGCTCTTGGTTGTGGGACCGGTTAATCTAAACCAGCAGTCCTGGGGCGACGCAGCCACACGCCTCGAAATGGCCTGCTTGCACGTTCAGGTCTCAGGCCACCGAGTCGCTGTGCTTGTTGAGACGGATAGCCCGAACACTCTATTCCACGACCTCGACGTCCTGGTTCGCATGAAAGAGCCGGAAGGAGACGACACCCACGAGGCCCTGACTGGCATCGTCACCGAGGCCGGCGACTTGGTCGAACGCTCTCCCTTCGTTACCCCGCTTCCGGCGCCGGTAGCGCAGCGCTCCGTCGCACCGCTAGAAGCGTTGCCGCTCAAGTCCTTGCCGCTGTTGCAGCACGCCTTCGAGCGCCGAAAAACTGGTTTGCTGCTGGTCGGGTCGAGTGAAATCGAGGAGCACTGGGCTGTGGAACTGGTGAACGCACTTCTGCCGCTCACGGATTTTGCTGGACCAGCGGCCCGCATCAAACCGCGGCATCGGAGCACACCCGCGAAGGACTGGAACGTGCCAGACGCCACTAAGGCGCTGCCGTTCTTGCCGTCCATCGAAAGCGCTTATTCTCTTGGGTATCGACGCATGGTCATCAATCCCACCTACACGGATGGTGAGGTGCTCGTCGAGTACGGGAATGATGTCTTGTTCATCGGCGGTGCCTACGGCAGTAGCGTGGACGACCTGTTTCTCAGCGGACTCCGCTACCGGGGCTCGGACCAGGCTAAGGAGGCTTTGGCCACGCTAGTGGCCATCCTTGCTGTTACGCGCTTAAAGACAGCCAAGCTCAACGTCGGTCTTGCAGACATGTACATCCCTGACGGCCGCGAGCCCCTCGGTGATGACAAGTTCTCTGCCGTCCTTGCCATGATGCGCGACGGTCGAGTGCTGCGCGCCGAGGACGAGCTCTCAGAACTGATGGACCAGAAGCGCGTGACGCCGAGTGCAGTCAAAAACGCCGTCGAGCGGACGAAGTGGGTGACTGAACTCCTTGCAGAGCGCGCCAAACCCAATGCAGTCACAACTCGCTAACCCAGCTCCTCCTGCGCCGGCCGCAGCCCGGCATGCGAAGGTTGTTCCAAGCTTCGTCCTGCCCGGCATATCGCGCACCCTGGATTGCTGGGCAGGTACAGTGGCTCCTGGCGAGTTGGTTCGCTGGGAGCGCCTGGCTGACTTGGCCGAGTCTGCGAAGCGTGACCTGCGCAAAGCCGTAATTAAGCGCCTGCGCCCCAAGTCAGACTGGCTCTGGGCACAGACTCTCGGCGTGCGGTTGGTCGATGGCTGGCGGGACCGCTTGACGGCTACCGATATCCGAGCCATCGAGACCGTACTCGCTCATTATCCAGACAGGTCTCTCGAGCAACTTACGCTCGGCGAGTTTCGTCGGGCGTATGGCGCCCCACTTGAGCGGCAACTGGCCACGCTTGCACGACTTGAGGCCCTGTACTGGAGCCCTCCACCACGGCCTGCGCCGCGGCCGCGCGTCTATGTGGCGCCCCAATCCGCTGAGCCCGTACTGCGGAGTGAGCTCCAGGACCTGGCGGACCGTGTACTCGCTTTGCCTTGGCTGGTTAGGGTCACGCCGCAGGACCTTCGATTTGGGTTCAGCGGGAAGAGCACTCTACCGGAGTGGATTGATGAGCAGCTAGCCGAAGACCGGGTGACCGCCGACGCAGCAAGCCTGCTTAAGAAACTTGATGACGCGGCCAAGCTGTCGGCGGCCGATGAAGTGCGCGCCCTGACGATGGCCGCTGGCGAGGAGTGCCTTCCGCGGACGAACCCCGAAGCTGCAGAGCGTTGGCCAAAAATGTTTCTGGCCCGACACCTCTCTCCCGAGGGCACAGGAAAAACTCTCAACGAAGTCGGTGACGCAAACGGGCTGACGCGCGAGCGCATCCGGCAAATCTGCGAGGCCTTCGAAGATGTTCTTCAGAAAGGTGAGGCGGTCACGCCGTCGCTCGATAGGGCTTTGGCGGCCATTGCCCGCATTGCCCCCTGTGGAGTTGACGAGGCCAACCAGCAACTTGCGCGTTTTATAGGCGAAGGAGCCGGCGTCGAATGCTTGATTGCATGGGCGAAGACGTTAGGACAGAAGAACGTCTCCATAAAGTGTCATCGGGTGCGCAGACCACTTCGAGGACAGGTTGTGGACACCACGGTTGTAGAGCGTGCGCAAACTGCTCCGTGGGTCAAGCCTCTTATCAATCATGTCAGCCGGGACACCTCAATGTTCGGCTGCACAAATATCATCCGGATAGCTGGCCTTCTTGCAATCAAGGAAGGCGTGGCGCCGGGCCAGGAAGCCATCGAAGCAGTCTTGGAAGGTAGCGCCTTGTTCCGCTGGTTGGACAAGGAGACCGGGTGGTTCACATTGGGTGACACGGACGGGTGCTCGGTTGCCACTCGTGTTCGGAAAATCATGGCGGTTGTGCATGACCACGTCGGCGCCGACGAAATCGCAGCCGCATTGGCAAGCGACGACAAGCTCATATACCGGGAGACGCAGAGCCTCGGGCTCGCTATTCCGCCGGTGCACGTACTTCGCGAGCTCTTTTGTACTTGGCCATGGCTGAAGGTGGTCCAAAAAGGCCGGTTTGCGGCGAGCGAATGTTTCGAACGCGCCGGCGTATTGGGCGAGGCCGAGCAGGTGACAGTTCAAGTAATGGAGCAGTACGATGGAGTCGCGTGCCGGTTTGAATTGCGCCAAGCAATTGAAGACAAGCTGCACATTTCCAATATGGCAGTAAGCGTGATGCTTGGCAGCTCGCCCATCGTCACACGCTTGGAGCATGGACTTTATCGACTTATAGGCCGGCGGATTGGAGATGCCGCGGTGGCCGCCGCCAGGTCCCGCATGCGCTCTATGGCTGCCCAGAATACGGCTACCCCGTTCCCGGATGCAAAGCCGAACGAGTTCGTATTCCGTGTCACGGAAGCCGCTCTGAGAACCGAGCAGTACAACGTGCCGGAGCGCTTTCGAAAAGGGCTTGCTGGCCAACGCGTTGCAGTTCAGGGCGGAGATGGTCAAGCGCTTGGTTTGGCACGCGTCTACCCAAAGGGCTCATTGACTGGGCTCAATCGCCTTTTTACGCCCAAGCCCGGGGACTTCTTCCGCGTTGCCGTAGTAGCCGGGGGGCTCCAAGTCGAATTGTTGCCAGAGATTGTTGCTGACATCGCGGACCTTACCGAGACGGTGGTCACGGTTAGCTTCGACGGCATCGCCTGAGGGGTTTAGCGCTGATTGGCGGGAGCTCCGCTCTCGGAATAGTCGTTGCTTCGGTGGCCAGGGCGCGGCACACTGTAGGGAAATACAGCCAGCCGCTAACCCCTGATGCCAAACGAAATTGTCGAAAAATCACTTTTTGAAGCGACCCTGCGTTCCCGATACCAGGAACTCCGCCAGCACACGAAGAGCGGCACCGGTCCTAGCGAAGAACCCGAAGTTGGAATAAGGGCCTGCTTTCGTAGCGCGGCCGACATAGCGGCGCTTCCGGGCGAGACGAAGCCCACGAGCGGCCGCGCGCAATTTGACTTGTGGTGGACGAACTGCCCCTCTTCGGGGATGCACGTACTCCTTTGGGATCGATGGGAGGTCGAGGGACTAAGCCGCGGCGAGTACGAAGGCCTACTTGATACGGCAAACGGGATGGGGCTGCCTATGGCCGAAGTGCTGGACGACAAAAAATGGCTCGGGGAGGTAGTACCGCTTCGCCCCCACTTGACCTGGAAGTACCATCCGGAGCGCTTCAAAGGCGTGATGCCGTTCGCCGGGCGTGTGGCGCAAATCGGTCGAGAGCACAAAGGAAACCTCGACACGGACGCGATGAACGCACTCGCTGAGGCTAGATTCGAGGCGGAGGAGGATTGTGCTGACCGGCCTCTCCGGGCTCGGGTGTACAGCCCGAGCCGAAACTCGCGGCGCCTCACGCGAATTGTTGAACTACTGGTCTTTCACGCGGCCTTCGCAGCCCATAGTCGGCAAATCTTTGACATACCCCCACAGCTGGGCGAGATGTTCCGGCGTACCGACGTTGACGACATCACGGCAGAAAGCATTAAGGTGCCGTATCCGGGCATTTACCTGCATTTCGGCCCGAAACCCGACCTTGCGTTTGACCTTGAGTGGACGCCGGAGGGGGCATACGTCCAAGAGTTGGGCAGCGAGGTCGACGGCGACCGCGTGCTGCAGTTCTGTGTGACGTTTGCTCCGTCGGACCTGGAAAAGTACCGCGATTTCGAAGTGAACATTGAGCCGGTCTACGTGCAGTCGTTTGACCGGCAACACATGAGAATGCCACTAGGGGACGCCGTGGACCTAGTCTTGTCCGAAAAGATGGCTCGACTACGCAAGGAGGCGCAGGCGAGCACGATGCCTGGGCTTGAAGACAAAGAAGTGCAGGAGCTCGCTGCAAGCCATGGCATCACCATCGCATCCGCACAGGCTGACCGCGCGAGGCAAGAGCTCAGTTCCCTGGAGCCAGAGCACAAGTGCTACCTGGAAATGCTGAAGCTCATCGTGAACTCACTCGCCTACCTGACGGCCTATCCAAAGGACGTGGAGACGAAGTGGCCAGGCAACACCCCGCCGACCCTCTTGAAGGAGTTGGGCAAGACGGATAACCGCAACGAGCAACGCCGCATTCAGTCAAAACTCGCTGCGATGGGGTTCACCCCGGTGCACCTTTGCGGCCGGCGGTTGGCAGAAGAGTTAGAGCGCTCGATGGCTTCGAGCCAAGGCCAGGAGCAGCGCGCAGTCCATTGGCGCCGTGGCCACTGGCGTCGTCAACCGCATGGGCCTCAAAATTCGCTGAGGAAGCTGGTCTGGCTGATGCCGACGCTCGTAATCCCGGGCGGAAGCCAAGCGGAGCCACTCGGCCACCTCTATCTGGTGACCTAAAAGCCGACATGTGCCGGTCTTCAAAATAGCCCCATCTGCTCACTGCCCGGCGGCTTATTTCTTCTTCGGTCAACCGCAAGTGCGGAGGCTAGTATGCGGGGCGTCCAGGTTTTTGCTTGGTACCGGGCGTCGCCCCAGCCATGGTCATCGTTGCCGCAAAATCGGATAAGCCCCTTGCTCACAAGGTGTTCTCCCAGAAAGTCTGAAATCGCGGTGAAGCGGGCATCATCGGAACCGTCTGGCATTCCAAAAAGATTTTGCTCTACCCCCTCCAGCGCCTCTTGCACTGTGAACTGTCTGCCGCCTGGTCGGGTCTGCACAAACTCCGCGCACGCAGCCTGCCAAACGGTATGGTGAAGGCCGAACAACTTTTGGGGGAGCTCATTGATATCTTGTCCCTTGAGCCATCCGTCCCAGTCCAGCCATTGCGGCCAAGGCGTGGCAGGCAGGCCCATGCGGTCAACTATCTTCTGACCTTCCAGCAATTCGACGGGAGATAGCGCCAATACGGCCTGTGCTGCTTCCGCAGTCTTCTCAAGGCGCTGTTCGAGGGCTGCTTTTAATTTGGACACCTTGGACTCGAGCAGTATTTGTGCCCCCGCAACAATTGCGCGAGGGGCACCCGCTGCTAAAACTGCCTTCAAAATTTCATGGTCCAGAGGTTTTCCAACCCATGAGCTCAAGTCAAGCTCCAGTACAGACGCATTCAAGCTCGCAAGGTCCTGGGCTTTTTGTTCATCAACTTTATGGGTCACCAAAATCTCGATGCCCAAGCGGCGGCCGTCGGGGGACTCGAGCAGGGCATCAAGCCGGCGCGTGCCGGACGAGTGCTCCAAGACGCAAGAAGTGAACTCAAAGGCAGAGGCTGCCGCTTCAACTGTCTGCGTGTGCTCACGCTGGAGGATATCGAAAGCCGCCACGGTGCAGGAAACCTTGGGCACGAGGACTTCAGTCAATTCGCGGAGAAGCTCTTTTCCCGCCAAGTGCAAAGCGCTTTCAGCGCAGGCCCGGTGGGATGCGCCTGAAGCATGCCCGAAGTGCCAGGTGTTCGCCTTGCCCTGTTTCGCCACCAAGGGGGCACCGCACCCCAGGCAGACGCAGGCACATGCTGAACCCCGGGGCACTTCAGTCACATCGACGATTGAGCCGTCGGCTGCGTGCGCAAAGTGCATGAGTACCTCAGCCAAGGAGTGGTTTCCGGCACCGAGAAGCCCTAAGCGCGTCGTCGGGTTTCCAACCGCAGTTGCGGTTAACGGCCTGCGTCAGTCTCATCGGCCCATTTCTCCATCAACCGCTTGAACACGAGCAGCGTTCCAGGGTCTTCGGCGTAGTACATGCTGAGGGCGAACTCCTTGAAGTACCGCTCGCGGCAATCATCGAAGTCGGAGACATCCAAGGGCAGGTGCTGGCAGGACACGATGTCCTCAATCACTCTCCGGCGGGTAGCGCTGGCGCTCTTCATGAGCCGCGAACGATTCTCGACCATCCAGCGTTTAAACGAGTTGTCCCACGCCCGCTTCATCGAGGCGCGCGGCGTGGTGCGTTTGAACAGAACTAGGGTTGTATTGCCAACCGCGTACCAGGACCACTCGCTATGGACGCTGCAGGTCCAGCCGAGGCGGCCAGCAATCCGGGCCGCTACCTCGTGCTCCCGAGGGAGCTCGTTACTTGCAACGTACGGCATCGAAGCCATGGCGCTCTCGTACTCGACGACTTTCCCGTTTGCCAGGGGCAGCGCCTGGCAAAAGCGCTGAGGATGGTCAGTTCCGGGGAAATCGATGTAACGGTCGTGTGCGTTTACCTTGGCGCCCCAGTTCGGCAAACAGCCGTCGTGGTCGACCCCGGGGCCCCAGCGTAGCGCCACGGACTTGTCCTCGCGGTCTTCACGATGACCGAGTTCGAAGGTCTTGGCGAACTCGTCCGCACAGGCGCGGCGCAGCGCTTTGATGCGAGGCCAGACCCGGTCCGGGGATTTTTCGAGTTCTTGCAGCTCCTGCAACCAGTCCAAGTAGTGCGCTGGCGGCGTTGGAGCTTCTGAGGGTGCGCCAACCTGGATGTCGGGTTGTATCTCGTATTCGAAGTCTATGAGACGCTTGTGTAAACGCTCGGGCTCGAAACTGGCGAGTGCCAGCATCTCAGACATCGGCATCGTCGAGGCACGAAGAGCCGCGTTACTGTTGAAGCCCAAACCAGCTGCCAGAGCTTCGGTCAGGTGCGACGATTTGACGGTGGGAAACCGCGCAAGCAGGCGATTCTTGAGGGGTCGCAGCGAAGCTTCAAAGTCGGCTGCGGACGAGGGGGCGCGCGAAGATGCACGCGAAGGGGCAGGTTGAGCCATTGACGGCACTCCAGTCATGTTACGAGCCAGCGTTCCTCGATTACGCGCCAGCCCAGACGGAAGGCGTCGGGTAGCGAAATTCAGATAACTCCGTTTTCACCCGAGGACAGGTGGGGCCGGATGCCTTGATGAGCATCTTGCCACATGTTTTTATTCGATGCAACGGAAGTGCAGGAATTCGGACTCAAGGCACTCTCACGCATCTGATGGTTCTCTCGCTCAACCTGCCGATCGCATTCAGTGACCTGTCAGCATGGAAAGCCTGTTGAGTCGATTTAGAAAGTGGCTACGTTGAACTCATTGAATGATCTCTCGCTTGACGCATCGCAATAGCTGCATTGCAGATTTTTTCAGCCCTATATAACCAGCAAGAGTAGGGGTAATAGCGCTCCCGGTTGACCCGAGGTTGTATGCATTGGGGTGCTCGTACTCGTCGATGCAGGCAACACTGTTCCGTCTTCATATCGGAGCAGCCCGCACTGCCCTTTTGCGGGTATGCGTAAACACCAATTATCCGACTTGGCGCAAGCTAGGTCGGTTTATGCCGTTTCCTCATTCACCCATTCCATTCAGGGAGCCCTCACCTCCATTTTTTTAAGGGGTAATCATGACTTTCAATCCATACGTCCCGCCTAACGAGGGCGCTGGCCTTTTGGCCGTAGACCGTGATCTTTGCTGGCGCATCAACCCCAGAGGTCTGGTAACCCCAGCCGTCATTGGCGCCGTCTGCTGGGCCCGCAACAACTTCGCCATTTCCGATCGTCAACACCATGCATTACTTTCCGGCCTGGGCCTGGAATACCACCAGCTAACCGGCGGCGCCACCGTTCTGCAGCCCCAACTGCCATACCGCCTCCCTCCAGCAACTGACAAGGCAGCAGGCGACTACTTCAGCCTAACCAGCCCCCAGATGCCCTTGCATCACTACGACGCCGTCGAGGTGTATCCCTGCGTGGAAGGCGAGGGCGGTATCGAGCGTTTTGAGGCCAATGAACATCCCGCGGACGCCCATCCGCATTTCTGGAGCGTGGCCTTGCACCTGGAGGTCGGGCACATCGAAACCATTGCCGACTTTCCCGTCTGGGCGCAGGCCGAAGGCTTTGGCGACCTAATGCGGCAGATCCTCCGCTCCGCGCGCAAGGCACAAGGTTTGGCGACTCCCCACTTGTAATCCGCCCAGCCCCAGTGGTTGGCAAACCTTTCCTCGTCGCGCCGCAATGGCCGGCATGTCCCCTTCACGCTTTCTTTCCTTCAGTACCACCTTGAATCTGCGCCCCGGCGGAGGCCAAGTCACGTCCGCGACCACCAGCAATCCAATCAACCCAACCCAACCCAGGAGACCCAATGTGAGATACGCCTTCCACCTCAGCCACCAGGAGCTGGAACGTTACGCCTTCCTTGCCGGCGATGGCCTGACAGCCGCACTGGCGGAAACGGTCGACGATCTTGAACAGCAAAATCTCGATTACTTTAACAACCAGGATGTCCTCAAAACCCAAGCCTTCGAAGCCGGAAAGCTCGAAGGTCTGGGTGAGGACGTCCAGGCCGCCATCAGCGGGCTGACACAGGAGGCGGCTGCGTTGCGCGACCAGCTGGGCAAGGCTATTGCACTGCTGGGTACTTGCCACGCCTGGCTGCAGGGCGAGCAAACCAAAACCATCAAAGGCCGTCGTCAGGCAGCCCATGTCCTGGCGAATCAGATGGCCAGCCAGGGCATGGGTTACCCCCGGCACTGAGTCAGCACCTCTTTCCCCGTCCGCTTGCCTCCATTCATTCCGTATCTCATCCCTATTTTTAAGCAAGGAATCATGCTCATCAACAGCTCTGCACTCGAAACCCTGGCTGCCTTTGCGATCGCCTTCTTTGGCGGCATCGTCTGCGGCCTGGGCCTTGTCCGTTACGGCCGCTACGTCCGCGAAGACGCGCGTCGCGGCTACACCGCCGTCTGATCTTCACTTCTCATTTCCGCCTTCCACGCACTTTCCCCTCCATCAACTCACTTCCAGGTAAACCTCAATGAGCTACTTCCAATTCTTCAATCGCAGAACCAGGCCTTTGGCCTCCATCTGCCCCAACTGCAACCATGAGGACGGACGCAACCGCAACCTGGCTCGTCGCGTAGGCGGGACCGTCGGTGGCATCGCCGGGACAGCGGCCGGTGTCGCCGGCATTCTGAGCGCGGCCCGTCTTGGCATGACCGTCGGTGCAATCGCCGGCCCGGTCGGCTCCGTGATGACGGGCCTCGCCGCCGCAACCCTGCGCGGCATCATCGGTGGCACCATCGGCTGCGAAATTGGCTCGTCGCTGGGCGGTCTCATCGACCACCACGTCCTGGAGTCCGACCGGTGTAAGCACTGCGGCTTCCCGCATGGCCACGACGTGGGCTCCCAGAGACGCCTGAACCATTCGCCATGGCCCAACACACCCCATTACCCGGTGGGGTCGCGTGACGATGATCCGGATCTTGACGAGGAATTCCCGGACGCCGCGCCGCTTCCTGGCTGAACTGCAGAAGGGCTTCAGCGCCCCAGCTGAACCGGCTTACACCTGCCGGGGCGCGTCGGTCTGCTCCTCCTTTGTTTTCCCCCTTTTCTCACTCCCCACCAACACCAGTCGTTTCTGAATCTGCCTGACCGCAGAGGCCCAGTCACGCCTGAAATTAATGAAAGCAACGCATGGCACACCAAATTGAACAAATGGCCTATGTCGGAGGCACCCCTTGGCACGCCCTCGGCAGCCGCTTGCCCGCCAAACAACCCTTGGAGGTCTGGGCCCAGAAAGCAGGCATGGACTGGAAAATCTGCGAAACCCCAGTCCGCTTCGTCGCTGCCGAAAAGCACGACGAATCAGACGGTCAAGGCAGCACGCTGGCCTTCGAAGACCAAAAGGTCCTCTACCGCAGTGACAACCACAAAGCCCTGTCCGTCGTCTCGAAGCGGTACAAAGTCGTCCAGCCCCGCGCCGTCCTGGAGTTCTACAGAGATCTCACCCAGGCATCCGGTTATGAGCTAGAGACAGCAGGGGTGCTCAAGGAAGGGCGCAAGTTCTGGGCGCTGGCCCGCACCGGCAAGGAGACCAAGCTCCGCGGCAACGATCTGGTCCAGGGTTACATCCTGCTGGCCACATCCTGCGATGGCACCTTGGCCACGGTCGCTACGCACACCACCGTGCGTGTCGTGTGTGCCAATACCCTGGCCGTCGCCCTGGACAACGCCCGAGGCGCTGTCAAGGTGCCCCACAGTACTACCTTCGAGCCGGCGCTAGTCAAGTCCCAGCTCGGCATCGCCGTCTCCCAGTGGGACGGCTTCATGGCCAGGATGAAAGAGTTGACTGAATGCAAGGTCAATGACGCCGCCGCAGAGAAATTCCTGCGCAAGCTGATCTGCCAGACCGACGCACCCGTCAGCGCAAACGAACGCCTCAGTCAGGCCCGTGCCCTCAAAACCGTCCAGGGTCTCTTTGCCGGGGAGGGCCGGGGCGCTGACCTGACGTCCGCCAAAGGAACGGCCTGGGGTCTGCTCAATGCGGTGACGCAGTTTGTAGACCACGAGCGGCGTGCCCGCAGCCAGGACTACCGCCTGGATTCTGCATGGTTTGGCGCTGGCGCCTTGCTCAAAGAGAGGGCTCTTGGGCAGGCCTTGGCAATGGTCGATTGATGACCGGCTTGGGCAAACACCTTCGCCTTGGCCGTGTTTCGTCATCACGTCATAGCCCCCGCCCGAGCACATCGGGCGGGGGGCTTCCTATTTGAGAAAAAACAATTCAACTTCAAGGAGTTCACATGCGCAACACATTTGCGACCGTACGGCCGGAGCAGGCAAGACCTGCCCTGGAACTGGTCAACACAAGTCGACCCGCTTTTGTAGAGCAGGTGGTGACTGGGCAGGCAGGGATCACCGCGTCGGAGGCCGCAGCAGCCGTGGGCTGTGACCCCACCAGGTCCGCTATGGACCTCTGGCGCCAGAAAACAGGCAGACAGCCTGAGCATCCCGACCCAGCCCCGCACGACGAAACCCATCCTGGCTACTGGAGGACTCTGCTGGAGCCTCTGCTTGCAGCGGTGTACACCAAGCGGACGGGCCATCGACTCAGGCGCGTCAACAACGTGCTGTGCCATCCCTGTCATCCCTGGATGCAGGCCCACATGGGCTGGGAAGTCATGGACGCGCCAGGAGCACAGATCCTTCAATGCCTGAGTGTCGGGGAAAACGAGATGCCTTGGTGGAGGGAGGGCGTGCCGGCACACTTGCGGCTCAACGTCCAGCACCTGTTGGCAGTCACGGGTGCCTCTGCTGCTGACATGGCCGTGTTGATGTGCGGCCAGGAACTGCAGATCCACCGTGTAGAGCGTGACGAGCCCCTGATTAAGCAACTGATTCTGCGGGAGCGCCACTTCTGGCGTTATGTCGAGTTAAACGAGCCGCCGCCAGCCGCTTTGTTGACACCGCGGCTAACAGCGGTGGGCAGTGGCCATGGTCCATCTTGAACACCTGTTTGCTGCTGGGTTGCGCTTTGATACCGAGATCCAGTACCTGGCTCGCCACTATGAAACCTTGGCGTATGAGAACCTGCCGATCTGCCAGTCGGACTCACCTCAAACCTGCGCGCTTTCCAGCCTGACTCAATGCATTGCCGTGCTTGGCCACCTTCCCGTGAGGGAGGTGAAGGATCTAAGCCGAGCTGCTCGGAGACTCTGGATCCAACGCGACCAGCCCAGGGGGCGCCAAGAGCAGGGCGAGGTGACTCCGGGTAGCTTGATGACGATCATCGAGGCCCTCTGCACAGCCCGTGCGGAGGTGCACATGTCCGGTAGTGGTGGCGATCTGGGAATGGTCGCCCACCGCGCGCTGCGGGCGGGGCAGGTCGGCCTGTTGCAGTTCGAATCAGCCCGGTCCAGCCGGTGGGCGATGGTGACAGGCGTTGAGCTGGACAGCAAGGATGAGGCGTTTGGAATGAAGAGTGAAAGCCGGGCGCTGCTGTTGCTTGATTCCAGCGCAAGCCGCCCTTGGGCGTGCGCGCACAACGTCAGGGTCGAACTGCAGGCTACGGCCGGCAAGGCGGTGCGGGCCAGTCCCGGATTCCCGCTCAATTGTCGGCACTTGACGGGGGAGGCCTGTGCTGTGCGTTTGCGCAGTCTGATCGTGATGCGCCCAGCAAACGGATCGGGCTCGCTGCAGCAACTGTCGCCTTAGCGTTTCCTGACCGGATAGGGTCTGGCCGTGCGAGGGGATCTTGTCACCGTGACGTCCAAGCCCCGTTCACGGGGAAGGTCAGGGTTCATGAGTTCCCCTGCGGGTGTTCCCAAGGCGTTGGCGAGCAGCTCGATATTATCGATTGAGATGTTGCGCAGGCCGCGTTCCAGCGTGCCCACAAAGGTACGGTCGAGTTCGGCCTCATCGGCTAGCCGTTCCTGGGACATCCCTGCGTCAATACGCATCAGGCGGATATTTCGGGCAAACACCTGACGAAGGGAGAGAGTCGCGGCTTTGGGCATGCCGCTTATGTTCTAAATAAGAGGCTTTTAATACCACGGTGTTTGAAGCTCTTTAAATATAGAATTCGGCTAAAAGGAGACTCAAATGCAGCTTTATGAGCTGAGACACGCCTTTCAAACACATTCGCATCAGCTTTTGGCTGCACAGCTCGCGAGTCACACACACACCCACACGAAAGACAACCAATGAAATTTCTAAATGGAAGCGCAACGCTCCTTGCAATCCTCACTTTTGCTGCGCTGGGCGGCTGCACAGACGCAAGCATTACGGAGGTCAAAAATGCCTCAGTGGCTCAAAGTGACTACACGTTCGGAGAGGTGTTCGACGAGGCCAAGGGATGCAAGTCGACGTCATGGGAAAGCCGTGAGGAAAACGGTCGCGCCTTGGTTCAGTACTCGTGCATTGTTGACACGCCCCAGGCACTCGTGGACGTTGCTGAGCAACGCGCCGCTGCCTCGGTCAAAGCAATCTCCAAGCTTCTTGACGATCGCTGGAAGCGGTCGTTGAATGAGATGGAGAAGCGTAAGGACTCTATCGCAGGCGCAATTGTCCAGGGGCGAGCAAACAATGAGTTGAAACTTCGAGACGGCAACGTTCAGCTCAAAGCGGCCCAAGAAAAACTAAATCAAGCTCTTGCCAGTTCACCTCAAGAGTACATCGGTCACGGACGCAGTGGTTATACCCCTCAGCTGATAACGATGGGTAAAGAACGAAGACAACTGGCCATTGAGCGAGCTGAGCGGGAGTTTGCACTTGTAGAGCACCGGCTAGCAACAGTAGTCGCTGCGCAAAGCGACCCGAGTGACACGAACCGTCAGTATCCACATCTCAGTCAACAGCCAAGCGCTGAGGATTACCAGAAGATGATCGAGGGGATGTTGTCGTGGAAAGAGAGGTACCACGCCGCAATTGAGGAAATGGAGGTTCGTGAGTTGAAGCGTGCGGAGGACTTTCTGAAAGCCGAAAGGGACAAAAAGCTGGAAATGAATGTCAGTTTCCTTGTCAGCAAGAAATTTCCTGTAGCCCCTCAGACTGCGACCTGGACCTATGACGGTCGGCCGCCCGAGTCCGTTAATCTGATTTCCTTTGTAGCCGCGCTGCTTGACCCGAAGGCGCTCCAGGAAGTAATGATGGTAGCGCGGCGGAATAGGCTAGCGTTTTACCCGGAGACTTCTAAGGTGCTGGAGGCATTTCCCATCACGTGCGGAGAGAAAATCCCGACCGGTTGCGAAGTCAAACAGGCGTCTTGAGCGCAAAGCGGCGGGACCGACCACCGCCATTCTTCCGCAGCTGCGGCCCATTGATCAATGGACTTGCACTAGCGCAGGGGAGGGCCGGGGCCTTGCCATCGTGGGCGTGGTCCTGTCGTCGCTCTCACGCATATTCCTGGCGGATGCTCTAGACCAGGAATTTTTACCTCACAACTTCAACGGCACACCAGCAGTGTGTCCCTTCATTTCAACCAAGGACTAACCATGAACTCTTTTAGTATTTTTCATCTCCTGATACTCCTGGTCATCGGCGGGATTTTGATTGGCGTGTACCTGTATGCCAAGACCTATAAATCGTTGCTGGAGGCCATCGGGCCCGAGTACATCACCACCAACCCAAACCTGCCGTTCCTGATTTTTGTGCCGGTCATCGGCGTAATTTTCTACGTCATGCTGGCGCTTTCCCTTAAAACCGCGCTGGCACGTCTCCATCAGGATGGGCGAATACCTCTGAAGACGGATGCTGTTTCTAAATCGATGCTGGCTTTTTGCGCTTGCATGCTGTTGACCCTCATCCCTCTGGTCTCGCAGTTCATGCTGTTGGCTTCGCTGATCTGTCTGGGCTTTAATTGGACCCATGCGGTCAATACGAGGAAGCTGGTTTTGATGGGTGGAGCCAACTAATGCATACCGCCCTTTGCCGCCATGGAGTCTTGCAGAGGGCAAAACGCCGTATTCACGTATTTAATTAGGCTCGTTCAACCTGAGGCGCGTACTGCACTTCAGGACGGTCGCCTCTTTTTTTTGCGAACTCTGAGGTGTTTGAGGGATAAAAAAGCACTGTGCCGGGGTTCCCGCTGGGGCTGTGTAGAGCTGCCGCTGCTTGCTGTGTGCTCAAGTGTTGTGACTGCGCCGCATTAGCAAGTAGACCGCCGGTATCACGAACATCGAAAGAAGGGGTGCGGTGATCATGCCTCCGACCATGGGAGCTGCAATCCGTTGCATAACCTCTGAGCCTGTTCCGGTCCCCCACATGATCGGAAACAGACCTGCAAGAATGACGGCTACCGTCATCGCTTTTGGCCGTACGCGCAATACAGCGCCTTCACGGATTGCCTCCAGCAAATCAGCGGAACTGGTCTGTCCCTGCTTGAGCTTCTCATCCCAGGCTGTCTTGAGATACAGCAGCATGATCACCCCAAACTCCGCAGACACACCAGCCAGGGCGATAAACCCTACCGCACCAGCCACCGACAGGTTGTAACTCAGGATGTACAGCAACCAGATTCCACCCACCAGGGCGAATGGCAAGGTGGCCATGATCAGGAACGCTTCATCGAATCGCTTGAAAGTGAGATAGAGGAGCACGAAGATGATGAGCAGGGTGAATGGCACGACCACCTTCAGCTTGGCCGTGGCGCGTTCCAAGAACTCAAACTGGCCCGACCAGGAGACTGAATAGCCGGGCGGCAGCTTGACCTTCTCGGTGACGGCTTTTTGCATGTCTTGCACGGCCGAGCGCAAATCGCGGCCACGAATATCGACATACACCCAGCCGGATAGGCGTGCGTTTTCGCTGCGCAGCATGGGTGGGCCATCCGTGATGCGGACGTCGGCCACATCAGACAGAACCAATCGCTGGCCGCGTTCCGTCACAAACGGCAGGCTGCGCAGCTTCTCCAGGGAGTCTCGCAGCTCGCGGGGGTAACGCATGTTGATCGGGAAGCGCTGCAAGCCTTCCACCGTCTCGCCGATGTTCTCGCCGCCCACTGCCGAGCTGATGACAGACTGCACGTCGGCAATGTTGAGACCAAAACTGGCTGCCGCGTCGCGTCGAATGTTGACATCCACGTAGCGCCCGCCGGTCAGTCGCTCGGCCAGCGCGCTGCTGACGCCCGGCACGTCCTTCAAGGCGCGCTCGATTTCGCCTGTCAGCCGGTCAATCGTGACCAGGTCGGTACCGGCCACCTTCACCCCGACCGGGCTTTTGATGCCGGTGGCCAGCATGTCGATGCGGTTGCGAATTGGCGGCACCCATATGTTGGCCAGGCCTGGTACCTTGACGATGCGGTCCAGCTCGTCCACCAACTTGTCCTGCGTCATGCCAGCTCGCCATTGATCGCGCGGCTTGAACTGGATGGTGGTCTCGAACATTTCCATAGGCGCCGGGTCAGTGGCGGTCTCCGCGCGGCCGGCCTTGCCGTAGACACTGGCCACCTCGGGCACCGTTTTGATCAACCGGTCGGTCTGCTGCAGCAACTCGCTGGCTTTTCCTGCCGAAAGGCCCGGCAAGGCCGAAGGCATGTACAGCAGGTCGCCTTCGTCCAGGCGAGGCATGAATTCACCGCCGATGTGCTGAAGCGGCCAGAGGCTGATCGCCAGAACAATCCCGGCAGCCACCAATGTCAGTTTGGGGGCACGGAGCACAACCTCCAGCATGGGCCGGTAGATCGCAATCAGCAGCCGGTTCAGGGGGTTGGACTTTTCGTCCGGGATCCTTCCCCGGATCAGGTAGCCCATCAGCACAGGGATCAGGGTGACCGACAAACCTGCAGCCGCGGCCATGGCGTAGGTCTTGGTGAACGCCAGTGGAGAGAACAGCCGACCTTCCTGCGCCTCAAGCGTGAAGACAGGGATAAATGACAAAGTGATGATCAGCAGCGAGAAAAACAACGCTGGCCCGACTTCGGCTGCTGCGTCACCGATGACCCGCCAGCGTGCTTCGCCCTCTAGCTTTTGGTCCGGA
>JAUXZO010000020.1 GCA_030692685.1 Acidovorax sp.
GACCGCGCTATATTGCTCAGAGAGGTCAAAATAGACCAGGTCCTCCCAATGCTCCAGCATTTGGGGCAATTCCTCGTAAAATTTGCCGGTGTCGAAGCGAATGCGGTTTTCTTCAGGAAAAAGGAGTATGCCCGGGAAATGCTCCGCGGCCTGGACATACATATCTTCGTAGTAACTCAGGTGGGGAAGCTGGGGCCAGAAGGGGATGTCCAGGGACAGGGCCAATTTCAGGGCCGGCTCCACCTCCTCGTGGGGCAAGATGGCCATGGCGGTGGTCCGCAGATTGCCGGGGATCAATGGGAGCATAAATAAGTGCGCCGGGGGGCCGGAAGTTCCAGGGGGATGGGTTGCCCGGATTCAGGGATCATGGCGGCTATCGGGAAGTTTGGAGGCCGCCAGGTGAGCCTCCAACTCCTTTTTCAGGTCGATCATCCGGGCCTGGCCGTCGGCGGTATATGGCACGGTGTTGATCTCGGTAAGATTTTGCAAAGAAGCGACTACCGCCTCGATCTGCCGGGAAGCCTGGTGGATCAGTTGGAGTCGATTCTTGAGTTCAGGGTCGGTGACTTGCTTCAAAAGGTTGACGCTGAAGCCCCCGATAACCACATTGGCGTTGCGGATATAGTGGGCCAGGGTGACCATCACCTCCCTCAAGGTGTTAAGGGCTGCCAGGCGCTGTTGAGATTCCAGTTTGGCCGCGGCCAGGCGTTCTTTCTGCAAATACCAGGCCCCCAGGCTGGTTCCAGTGACCCCTCCTAAGAGAATAAAGGCCAAACCCATGTGCAGCATGCCGGGGCTGAAGGCGAGGCGCAACTCCCGAACCCAGAAAGACAGGTCCAGGGGTAATCTCTCATGCTGGGGGGTTAAAGTATAGGCCATCATGGCGAAAGGATGTACCAAAAGAAATCCGGAGACCATCCCGGCCAGGGTAAACCAGGCTATTTTACTTTTCCGCATCCGGGCTCTCCAAGATCCAGTCACAAAGTAAGTCCCTTGAACCCAAGACAACCATCACTGCCGTGTTTTACTGACCTTTGGCGATGGGCTATCAGTGTTTGTGCTGTGTCTGGCTTTTCAAGGACTCCAGGCGCTGCTGCATCCCTTGAAGCTGTTGCTGATGCTGCGGTTGGCTGGCCGCGCCTTGGGGGCCGCACATTTCCTGCATCATCCCCCCCATCTGATTCATCAAGTCCAACATTTGCCGTTGGTGCTCAGGACTCATTTGCCCCTGGCCCATCATCTGCTGCATATCCCGCATCATGTTGGACATGATACCCAGGTTCTGGGCCATCCCTTGACCCATCATCCCCTGGCCCTGGCCCATCATGCCATGTCCCTTTATGTGTTGCCCGCCGGCTTGACCATGCATCTGGGCCAGGGCTATCCCTGGGACCGCGACTATGGCCAGCAACAGCATCAGAAATACGGCCCGCATAATAACTATCTCCTCTTAATGCGGTTTAAGGTTTGAACCGGAGAATGCCAATCCAGACCTTCATCCCTGTTACCCCAGACCCCTTATTTGGTCTGCAGCGGCTATTCCCGGGGCCGGTGCCATCCATGCCCAGCTCCCTCAGGGCCCGTTGTTGGGGGCAAAGTAGCGTGGGGTATACCATTGCGCCATGTTTGGATCATGGCCATACCAGCTGGGCGGAACATTAATGGCGCCGGCCTGATCCGGGTAATCCGGTTTAGGTTTATAGGTGGTCGGCCCGCATCCGGTTAGGACCACCAAGAGCAACAGCCCTAAAGCTACCCAACTTAGCGGTTTCATGGGTA
>JAUXZO010000029.1 GCA_030692685.1 Acidovorax sp.
AGGCCGAGGAATACGGCAGCCACGACAAGACCTTCGAGATCCCCGAAGACGGCGTGGCCAACATCACCGACCTGGCCACCGGCGAGGTGCTGCTGAGCCAGAACGTGGAGCAAGGCGACATCTGGCGCATGTGCCAGGTCAAGGACGCCGCGATCCGCGACTGGGTGAAGCTGGCCGTCAACCGCGCCCGCAACTCAGGCATGCCCGTGGTGTTCTGGCTGGACTCGTACCGTCCGCACGAAAAGGAACTCATCACCAAGGTGAAGATGTACCTGCACGAGCACAACACCGTGGGCCTGGACATCCAGATCATGAGCCAGGTGCGCGCCATGCGCTACACGCTGGAGCGCGTCATCCGCGGCCAGGACACCATCAGCGCCACGGGCAACATCCTGCGCGACTACCTGACCGACCTGTTCCCCATCATGGAACTGGGCACATCGGCCAAGATGCTGTCCATCGTGCCTTTGATGGCCGGTGGCGGCATGTACGAAACCGGTGCGGGCGGCTCGGCCCCCAAGCACGTGCAGCAACTGGTGGAAGAAAACCACCTGCGCTGGGATTCGCTGGGCGAGATCCTGGCGCTGGCCGAGTCGCTGGAAGACCTGGTCCTGAAGACCGGCAACGCCAAAGCCAAGGTGCTGTCCAAGACGCTGGACGCGGCTACCGGCAAGCTCCTGGACAACAACAAGAACCCCTCGCCCAAGACTGGCCAGCTCGACAACCGTGGCAGCCAGTTTTACCTGGCGATGTACTGGGCGCAAGAGCTGGTGGCACAGACGGACGATGCAGAGCTGGCCAAGCTGTTCGCACCGCTGGCCCAGCAGCTGACGGACAATGAGCAGACCATCGTGGCCGAGCTGGCTGCGGTGCAGGGCCAGCCTGCCGATATCGGTGGTTACTTCTTGCCCGACGTTGCCAAGCTGGACGCTGTGATGCGCCCCAGCCAGACGCTGAACACGGCGTTGAAAGCAGTCCCCGCGTAAGCGACCTTCTCCTTTCGCACTTTCATCAGGCCCCGCATGTCGGGGCCTTTTTCATGCCCCTGTTCAGCTATTGAAGGGTGTGTTCGATAGCGCGTTGGCTTTACAGCCGATCAGGGCCGGTCGCGATCTGCCACGCGGGTGTTCAGCGCAGCAGGCACGTAGTCCGGCAAGAACGCGCAGCCTTTGCCGAACTCGGGCTCCATTCCTGCACACTGCCGGGCAATCCCTTCGGATGTGGGCTTGATCCCCTCATTCACCCAGCGCAGCAGGGCCGCCATCAACGTGGGGTACGTGGGGTCGCTCAGGTAGCTGTGGGTGTCGTGTTGGGTGAAGGTCTGCACCAGTCGGGCGGCGCTGCCACCGCGCTCCATGGTGGTCTTGAAGTACGCGTCGAGTTCGACCAGGGCGGTCGGGTCGTCCACCCCTTTGACGGTCAACACGGGCACCGGAATGCGCCCTGTCAGGTCCGTGTCCTCGGCAAACCGGGCCACGGCAGCGGGGTCTGCGCGGTAGCGCAGCACGGCGGCGTTCAGTGCCGCATCGTCCTGCGATCCCTTGTACTGCACACCCATGTTGCCAAAGGGGCTCGCGCCGCCGGTGCGGCGCTGCACCACGTCCCGGTAGTGAAACGTGGCCCAGTTCATGTGGCTGCGGATCGAACTGGCGGGGACGCGAATCACGTCCACGAGGGTCTTCACTTTGTGTTGCTGCTCGGGCGTGCGTTCGGCCGCCGGTTTGTTCAGACCCAGACACTCGTCCAACCGGGCCTGCAGGTCGGCCTGCGTCATCGTTGCGTCGCGGGGCAACCCGATGTTGAGCGGGTAGGCGGCCTCTGTGGGCTTGGGGTGGTTGTTGCACAGGTGCTGGTAGACCACGCGCAGATCGGTGCGGAAGTCGTACGAACGCGAGCCCCCGGCCAGCACGCCGCTGGTCAGCAGCACCGCGTCATACGGCCGCTTGCCGTCCGCAGTGCGCTGGAACATTTCCGCCCCCTTGGCCGCCACGCCCGCACCCCACGACTGGCCGTGCAGGATGGTGCGCTTGGGCTGGGCCACATGGTGCACAAAAATCTGCCGCAAACGCTCGGTGTCTTCGGCGGCTGCGCGCACCGCTACGCCGCCCTGGCGGAAGGTGCTGGCCGCCCACGCATACCTTGCGCGCACCATGATCGACCAGCGCTGCAAATCCTCCACCGCACGCTCGGCATGGGGCGCGCCCAGCGTGGGGCCGCCATGGGCGTGCAACACCAGATGGCCGTTCCATGCCTGTGGCACCACGATGAGGTAGTAAGCACCCGCGGAGTCCTGGCCGGACAGGCACCGGGCGATGGCCGAGAGGTCTTGGGGGCAGGGTGCCGCCACCGGTGCCGCTTCCATCGCTTTTTCCGCCCGGGCTGTCGCCGCAGACAGTGCAGCGGGCGCTGGCGGGACCGATGCGCAGCCCGCAAGCGCTGCAGCTGCCAAGGGGGCCAGCAGTGCGCGCGGCCGGGTCACGGCAACGGGCGACGGGCGTGCAGTTGGCAACGGGAATTGGGGCATGGGCAGTCTCCTGGGGTGTGGATGATGCGGCGGCGTTGCCGGTAACCCGCAGCACGGGCACGGGCACGTGCGGCCAATCAAGGCCGCCGCACGAGTATCGGCCGGAAACAAAAAAAGGCGTGGACGGAAACCCGCCCACGCCTTCACCGCAGCGCCTTGCGCGCGGGTCAGTTGTTGCCCTGGGCAGTGCCTTCGCGGCGCGGGTCGGCACCGCCAGCGTACGTGCCTGCGCCGGGGTTGCGCGAGAGAAGGCCTGACTTTCCATCGGCACGCAGGCCGTTGTAGATCACGCCATGCAGACCGCTGGTGAACGCATCGGACTGCGCCACGGTGTGGCCGCGCGCCTTCAGGCCATCACGGATAGTGGCGGTGTCGATCAGCGAGCCCTTTTCGATCGAAGTAGTGGCGTTGGTCTGCGCGCCAAAGTTGGGCAGGTTGATGGCCTGCTGGACGTTCAGGCCCCAGTCGGTCATGCCCAGAATGCTTTTGGTCGTGTACTGGATGATGGCGCTGCCGCCGGGCGAGCCGATCACACCTTCCACGTCACCCGTCGATGCGTTGAAGATGATGGTGGGCGCCATGGAGCTGCGCGGGCGCTTGCCGGCCTGCACGCTGTTGGCAATCGGCAGCCCTGCTGCGTCGGTGGCCGTGAAAGAGAAGTCGGTGAGTTGGTTGTTCAGCAGGAAGCCGCGCACCATCTGCAGGCTACCGAAGCCGTTTTCGATGGTCGTGGTCATCGACACCGCGTTACCCGCGTTGTCGACGATGGACAGGTGGGTGGTCGATGGCAGGGCCAGCGATGTGTCCTTGCCGGGCACGGCCGCTACCCCGGGTGGCGTACCCGCCACCGGCACGCCGATGGTCTTTTGCATGCTGATGAGCTTGGCGCGCTCCTTGAGGTAGTCGGCATTGATCAGGCCGACCTGCGGCACGCTCACGAAGTCGGGGTCGGCCACGTACAGGGCGCGGTCGGCGTACGCCAGGCGGTACGCTTCAGACACCACATGCACCGAATCGAGCGTGTTGGGCTTCATGCCCGCCAGGTCAAATTGCTGCAGCATGCCCAGCGTCTGCAGCACGGCAATGCCGCCCGAGCTGGGCGCAGGCATGCCGCACACGCGGTACTGCACGCGATACACGCCGCACACGGGTTCGCGCACCTTGGGGGTGTAGCCGCTCAGGTCGTCCAGGCCTAGCTTGCCGGGTTTGGTGGGGTGCTTGGCAACCTTGGCCACGATGTCGCGGGCGATGTCGCCCTTGTAGAACGCGTCGGCACCGCCAGCGGCAATGGCACGCAGCGTGGCCGCCAGCTCGGGGTTCTTGAGCAGCGTGCCTGCGGCCTTGGCCGTGCCGTCGGCGTTGAGGAAGTAGGTCGCGCCCGGCTCGCCCTGGGCCTTGATGCGCGCGGCCGATCCGGCAATCGAGATGCTCATGCGTGGCGAGATGGCAAAGCCGTCTTCGCTGAGCTTGATGGCGGGCTCGAACAGGTCCTTCCACGGCAGCTTGCCGTGGGCCTTGTGCGCGGCTTCCAGCATGCGCAGCACGCCAGGCGTGCCCACCGACAGGCCGCCGTCCACCGCCGCCAAAAAGGCGAGCGGCTTGCCGTCGGCCCCGATAAAGAGGTTGGGCGTGGCCGCCTTGGGCGCGGTCTCGCGGCCGTCATAGGCCAGGAGCTTGTTGCCACCCTTGTCGTAATGCAGCATGAAGGCGCCGCCGCCGATGCCTGAGGACTGCGGCTCGACCAGGTTCAGCACCATCTGCACCGCAATAGCCGCATCGGTGGCCGTGCCGCCCTTGGCCAGGATGTCCACACCGGCCTTCACGGCCAGCGGGTTGGCCGCGGCCACCATGTCCTTGTTGGCATACGTGATGGCCTTGGGCGTGTAGCCCGACGGCGGCTCGGGCGGCACGAACTGCTCAGGCGGCTCGGATATAGCCACGGGGGTCGCCGGGCCATCGTTGCCGCCGCAGGCTGCCAGCACGGCCAGGGCCGCGATGCTCAGGCCCATCAGGAAGGGTTTGCGTTGAAAGACAGAAGCGCTCATGGATGAAGATCCTTGAAGGGTTGGTGAAAACCGTGCGGGCCGGGTTTGGCAAGGGGCCTTGCCCGCCGCACGAGGATGGGTGCACGCGGGCTTGCAGGTCAATCAAGTATGTGACCAAGTGATGAAAATCGTTTTGCTTTTATTCCCCGTTTCGCGCCCAATAAGAGAAATCGTTTCTTCAAATCACCGTGAAACAGAATCTGGATTCCATCGACCGCCAGCTACTCCATCTGCTGCAACAAAACGCCGAGACGCCGCTGGCCGAACTGGCCGATGCGGTGAACCTGTCGAACACGCCGTGCTGGCGGCGCATCCAGTGGCTGCGCGAGAAGGGCTACATCACGCGCCATGTGGCCCTGGTGGACCCGCACAAGGTGAATGTAGGGGTAACGGTGTTCGTGGCCGTGAAAACCAACCAGCATCACCAGCAGTGGTTCGAGACCCTGCGCGATGTGGTGATGGGCATCCCCGAAATCGTGGAGTTCTACCGCATGAGCGGCGATGTCGACTACCTGCTGCGGGTGGTGGTGCCCGACATTCGCGCGTACGACGCGGTGTACAAGCGGCTCACGGCAGCGGTGGCGCTGTCGGATGTGAGCTCGAGCTTTGCGATGGAAGAGATCAAGTTCACCACCGCGCTGCCGCTGAGCTACGCACAGTAGCCGGCGGCGCAAAAGGCCCGGTGGTAACGGCAGCAGCAGCAACGGCGACGCAGCGCGAATGCGCAGCCGCCGCCCGGGCTCAGTACTTGCCCATGTAATCGCGCTTGCCCAGCTCCACGCCGTTGTGGCGGGCAATGGCGTACGTGGCGTTCACGTGGAAGAAGAACTGCGGCAGGCCGTAGTGCAGCAGGTAGTGCTCGCCCGCAAACTGCTTTTCGCGCGACGTGCCGGGCTGGATGGTGATCTGGCGCGTGGCGGCGTCGGCGAAGGCCTCGGCGGGCAGGCCCTCGATGAAGGCCAGCACGGTGTCGATGCGTTCGGTCAGGTCGGCAAAGCCGGGGCGATCCGTGTCGGGGAACGAAGGCACTTCCACACCGGCCAGGCGCGCGGCCACGCCCTTGGCAAAGTCGCAGGCAATCAGCACCTGGCGGGCCAGGGGGAACATGTCGGGGAACAGGCGCGCCTGCAGCAGCGCGTCGGGCTCGATCTTGCGGGCGGTGGCATGCGCCTCGGTCTTGGCGAGCACGTCGTTGAGGGAGCCCAGCATCTGGCGGAACACGGGAATGCTGGCGTTGTAGGTGGCGGAGGTCATGGGGGGTGGTTCCTGAAGAAAAAGTGGCAGTGCCCACGCGGAGCGCAGGCGCCGCGCGATTGCAACACAACGCCGCCAACCGCGCAGGGCGTGGCGTGACCTGCCTTCAGGCCGCCGATGGCACCGGCCGTGACGCCCGTGCCGCCACGCCCACGCCCACCAGCGCGGCCGACACCACGCTCAGCGCCAGCGTGAAGGCCGAGCCGTAGAAGATACCTGCGGTCATGCCCTTGTCGAGCATGGCGCCAAACACCGGGGCGGCCAGGCAAAAGCCCAGGTCGAGGCCCGAGTACACGGTGCCATACACACGGCCCGTGGCGCCGGGCGGCGCGGCGCGCTTGATGAGCATGTCGCGCGAGGGGCCGGCCAGCCCGGTGCCCAGGCCCGCCACCGAAGCCACCACCAGCGCGGCCACGCCGGGCAGCACGCCCGAGGCCACCACCACCAGCAGCGCTGCCGAGCCCAGCAGGCACACCGAGATGATCTTCTCCAGCCGCTGCACGCGCCCCACCAGGAAACCGCCCACCAGCATGCCCGCCGCGCCGCACAACATGTAGCCCGTGACGACCATGGCCGTGAGGCTCAGCGGCAGCCCGTACATGGACTGCAGCGCGGGGCTGGCAAAGCTCTGGATGGCGCTCAGCGCGCAGGTGCTCCAGAAGAAGAACGAAAAGCACAGCCACACCGAGGGCAGCTTGAGGAAGGCCATGGGGTGTTCGGGCGTTGCCGCGCCTGCGCCGCCTTTGGTCTGGTGCGCCCAGGCCCCCTGGCGGTCGTCCAGCGGATCACGGTTCCAGACCATGATGGCCAGCACCACGGCAGCCAGCGCAGCACCGCACAGGCAGGCCGTGCGCCATGAACCCGTGGCCGTGGCAATGCCCGCCATGAACACCGGCGCCGTCGCCCACCCCAGGTTGCCGCTGATGCCGTGCACCGAGAACCCATGCCCCAGCCGCTGGGGCGACACGCGCTTGTTCAGGATGGTGAAGTCCACCGGGTGAAAGGGCGCATTGCCCAGCCCCGCAAGCGCCGCCGCCAGCAGCAGCCCCGTGTAGCCCTGCGCCGTGCCTGCCGCCACACCCGCCGCGGTAAAGCACGACAGCGCAAAGAACATGACAGGCCGGGCACCCACGCGGTCCACCAGAAAGCCCGACAGCGCCTGCCCCACGCCCGAGATCACGAAGAACACCGACACCAGCAGGCCCAGCTCGGAATAGGAAAAGCCGAATTCGCCGATGAGCCACGGAAACAACGGCGGCAGCAGCATGTGAAAAAAGTGCGAGCTGCCATGGGCCAGCCCGACCAGGCCGATGGTGCGCGCGTCCTGCCGCAGGGGGACAGCGCTGGCGCTGCTGGGGTGAGAAGCATTCATGCGCCTGATCTTAGGCAGCCACGCCCCGGCAGGTTTACGATAGACAGCCAAACTTTGTCGCAAACATGCCAACCCCCCTACCCCAGCACTTTGCACCCGATGTGGTGCCACCGGCGCGGCGCGAGCGTGCGTACGTGGGCTCGCTAACGCCCGAGCTGTTTGTGCCCACGCCTGCGCGCCCCGTGCGGGCCAAGCTGCGCATGCTGGCAGCCGACACGCAGGTATTGCCGCACAGCCACCCATGGGCGCAGGTGGCCATCTCGACCACGGGCGTGATCCGCCTCACGGTGAGCAACGGCACTTTCATCGTGCCGCCATCGCGCGCGCTGTGGATACCGCCCGGCGTGGAACACGCGGTGACCATGGTGGAAGACGCGGACCTGCGCACGCTGTACTTCCACCAGCCGACGGGCCAGTGCGGGCCGCAGGCACTGGGCACGGCAACGGGCCACGATGGTAAGGTCAGCACGGCAACGGGCCACGATGGCAAGGCCAGCGCGGCCACCGGCCACGACGGGGCGGGCAGCGACGCCTGGCGCCAGTGCCGGGTGCTGGAGGTGTCCGACCTGCTGCGCGCCCTGGTGCGCGAGATGCCCACTGAACCCGATGGCGACACCGCCCCCGCCGCGGCCGCGCTGCTGCGCGAGCAGCACCTGAGTGCACTGCTGCGTGAGCAGCACCTCACCGCGCTCATCCGCGACGAGCTGGCCCGCGCCGCCGCCGTGAAGCTGGGCGTAGATCTGCCCCACGACAAGCGCCTGCGCCACCTGTGCGAAGCCGTGCTGGCCGACCCCACGCGCCACGCCACGCTGGCCGACTGGGCCCACGATACCGGCGCCAGCCCGCGCACCGTGGCGCGGCTGTTCCGCTCCGAGCTGGGCAGCACCTTCACGCAGTGGCGCCAGCAGGTCATCCTGGCCAAGGCGGTGTCCCTCGCCGCGGGCCGCATGCCCATGGGCCAGATTGCGGCCGAGCTGGGCTACAGCGCCAGCGCCTTCAGCGCCATGGTGCGCAAGTCCGTGGGGCAGCCGCCGGGGCGGTTTCTGGGGCAGCAGCAGTCCGCACCCGTGCTCTGACGAGCGCCCTGCCCGGGCCTGCCCGTACCATAGGCTCCAGCATGATCCCCCTTCGCTCCCTCCTGGCCGGCGCCCTGCTCTGCGCCACCACCGTGCACGCCAACGCCGCGCCGCTGGACGTGACGCCCGCCACACTCATCGAGCGCGCCAACCTGCTGCGCGATGCGCGCGAGCAGCCGTGGGACCCGGCCACGGGCCGGCTGGGGAACCTGCGACATGTCCACATCATTGCCAACGGCTGCACGGTGCGCGTGGTCTCTGGCGCTGAAAACCGGCTCTTCCTCGGGCGGGGCGCGGCCTTCAGCGTGACAGAGGACACCCCGATGGCGGACCGCAACGGCAAGAACCGGCCCCCAGTGCGCGACGTGACGATTGCACCCGGTCCTGCCGTGTCGGCGATTCCGCGCCTGCCGGCCGACGCGAATGGCCCCTGCTTCACGCTGCAACTGGCCACGGCACACGACATGCTCCTGCGTGGCGACCGGCTGACGGTGCTGTTTGATCGCGTGGAGCTTCCGGCGCTGCGCATGTACGTCAACCCCAGCCACAGCGTGAAGCTATGGTTCCACGACGTACGCATGGGCATGCTGAGCCTGGCGGTCAACGCAGCCGCGGGTGCTGGCGGCACGGGCCAGGTGGAGTGGCTGCAACTGGAAAGCACGCAGCGCACCAGCGCACTGCTGTTTCACGACATGGACGCGCGCCATGCCCGTGTGAGCGCGCTCACCACCGGAGCACGGTTTTCCGTCCGCATCGGCAAAGACACCGATGCGGGGTACTACCAACCTGCCCGCGCGCCCGGCCCGATTGCGCTGGAGTACCCCATCTGGATCGACGGCCCGGTGGAGGCGCTGAAAGTGCCTGCGGGCCGGCTGAACCCCATGCCCCTGACCAATGCGCTGCGCGACGAAAC
Source organism: Acidovorax sp. (assembly GCA_030692685.1). Classification (GTDB taxonomy): domain Bacteria; phylum Pseudomonadota; class Gammaproteobacteria; order Burkholderiales; family Burkholderiaceae_C; genus Acidovorax. Next base: position 9,185 of record JAUXZO010000029.1, read on the forward strand.
CCTGGCGCTGCGGCTGGCGGTGATGGTCAGCGCCGGCCCCGCGCCCGTGCTGCCGTCGCCCGACGCGGCGGCACCCCCACCGTCAATGCGGGCCGTGGGCGGCGAACCTGTGTCGACACGCCAGCGCGTGGCCGACGTGCTGCAGCCGCTGCTGCGGCCCGGCATGACACTGGGCAAGGTGGACCTGTGGAACGGCGGCGGTGCGCTGGAGGGCCGCGCGCCGGACGAGGTGGCTGTGCGCGAATTTGCGCGGGACCTCAAGCAGTCGGGCGAGGTGCGCAGTGCGCAGGTGGCCCGCATCCAGCGCAACGAATCCGGCGTGGCGGAATACCGCGTGATGGTGAACTTCCTGTGTGCCGCGCCGGGCGAGCGCAGCGTGTGCCTGCCGGCGCCTGGCAGCAGCTACACGCAGCAGCAGATCGAGGCCGCACTGCGGCCTGTGCTGGCGCCCGAAGTGCAGGCCGCGCAGATCGAGCTGGCCAGCGATGCCACGCGGGTGCTGGTGAAAGGCCGCGCCAGCGAAGCCGACGCACAGGCCGCCCTGGAGCGCGTGCGCACGCAGCTCCCCTGGCTGGAGGGCTCGAGCTCCAGCATGGGCAAGGACGAATTCAGTGCGCGGTTTCGCATGGCGTGCACCGTGCCGCCGCGCAGCCAAGGCATCTGCACCACCGAAGGCGGCGGGCGCTGAGCCCTCCGGTGGCAGCGCCGCCGCTGGCGCCGTCCAGGGCTGCCCAAGCATCAAAAATGCATCATTTCGGCCGCTGGCCTTTATCTATCAAGCGCTAATAGCTATCATAAAAATAGCAAATCCATCAGTCGATGGGAATATGCGGCGCCAGCTGCAGCGGCGCGGGGCGGCCAAACAGATAGCCCTGGCCCTGGGTGCAACCCAGCTCCATCAGCACGCGCTGTTGTTCGGGGGTTTCAATGCCCTCGGCCACCACGCTCAGGCCCAGCGATCCGGCCAGCGCCAGCACGGCGCGCACCACGGCGGCGCTGGGGTTGGGGGGCGTGGCGCTGCCGCCAGGCATGCTGCTGTCGCTGTCGCTATCGGCTTTGCTGCTGGCCCCCAGCGGTTCCACAAAACTGCGGTCGATCTTGAGGGTGACCAAGGGCAGCCGGTGCAGATAGCCCAGCGATGAATAACCGGTGCCGAAGTCGTCCAGCGCCAGGGCCATGCCGTGACCGCGCAGCGTGTGCAGCACGGCGCTGGTGTGTTCGGGGTCTTCGATGAGGGCGCCTTCGGTGATCTCCAGGCACAGGCGCTGCGGCGGCAGCCCGGCATCGGCCAGCAGCTGCAGCATGCGCTCGCAGAACACGGGATTGCGAAAGTGGCGCGGGGCCACGTTCACGCTCAGGTAGCCCGCAAAGTCGGTCATGCGGGCCATGGTGCTGCAGGCCTGCTCAAAAATCTGCCAGTCGATGGCGTCCATGCTGCCGCTGTCTTCGGCCACCTTCACAAAGGCGCCGGGTGCCAGCAACCCGTCGGTGGGGTGACGCCAGCGGGCCAGGGCCTCGTAGCCCAGTACGCGGCCATCCACCAGCGACACGATGGGCTGGAAGTAGGGTTCAAACTGCTTTTCTTTGACGGCCACCCAGAGCGCGTTTTCCAGGTCCAGCACCCGCAGCGCGTCGCTGTGCAGGTGCTCGTCATACAGCTCAAAACGGCGGCGGCCATTGACCTTGGCGCGGTACATGGCGGTGTCGGCGTTGCGCAGCAGGTCGGCCGCCTGGGGTTGGTCGCGGTTGCACAGCGAGATGCCGATGCTGGCCGATGCAAACAGGCGCTTGCCCTCGACCAGCATGGGTTCGTCCAGCACCTCCAGCATGCGGCGCGCGATGCGCACCACGGGGTCGGCTGCGGGGGCGTCGGCCACCAGCACGGCAAACTCGTCGCCACCCACCCGCGCCACCATGTCGGGCGCGCGCAGCACGCTGGTCAGGCGGCGGCCAATCTCTTGCAGCACGGCGTCACCCGCGTGGTGGCCCATGCTGTCGTTGATGAGCTTGAAGCGGTCCACGTCGATGAACATGACCGCAAAACGCTGGTCGGGCTGGCGGTGCAGGCGGGTTTGCAGCCAGTCCAGCCGCTCCAGCAGGTAGCTGCGGTTGGGCAGGCCCGTCAGCGCGTCGTGCAGCGCCTCGTGTTTGAGCTGCGCTTCCACGCGGCGGCGCACGCCAATCTGCTCTTGCAGCTCGGCCGTGCGCTCGGCCACACGCTGCTCCAGTTCGGCATTGGCGATGCGCAGGGATGCGGTGGTGCGGCGGCGCTCCAGGCTGCTGGCGATCTGGTGCGACACAAAGCCCAGCAGATCGCGGTCGCGTTCGGTGTACGTCACGTCGGGCTGGTAGCTTTGCACGGCCACCACGCCCAGCGAGCGGCCCTCGATCACCAGCGGAACGCCCACCCACGAGAGCGATTGGGGTCCGCTTTTGGTGATGGTGCCATCAGCGTCCAAACGCTCGATCTCGTCGGCCGACGTGAGCAGCGGCTGGCCCTTGCGCAGCACGTATTCGGTCAGCCCGTTGCCCAGCGGGCGCGACTTGGTGCCCACCTGGTTTTCGTCCACGTAGTACGGAAAATGCAGTTCGGCGCCGTCTTCGGACAGTAGCGCGATGTAGAAATTGCGGGCATTGATGAGTTCGCCCACGCTGTGGTGCACCGCCCGGTAGAACTCTTGCACCGGGCCCAGGTCGTTGGCACGCTCGGCAATGCGGTACAGCGCCGCCTGCAGGCGTTCGCCCTTCTGGCGGCGGGCCACTTCGGCCTGCAGGGCCTGGTTGGTGCGGGCCAGCTCGGCGGTACCCACACTGACGGCGCGCTCCAGGTCCTGGCGGGCCTGTTTGCGCTGCAGCGCGGTCAGCACGTGGCTGGCCACAAACTCCAGCAGCTCCTGGTCCTCAGGGCCATAGCGCCCGGGCTGGTCGTAGCTTTGCACCACCAGCACGCCACGCACCTGAGCGCCGTCGCGCAGCGGCACGCCCAGCCAGTCGGATGCGTAGGCGCCCAGGGCTTTGAGCTGGCCGTCCATCTGCTGCACCAGGGCCTGCATCGACCCGCGCAGCGTTTTGCCGCCACGCACCAGGTGCCAGGTGAGCGACTGGTGCATATCGGCCATGGGAATGGGCACGCTCAGCGGAGGGATGTCAACACTGGCCTCGTCCACAAAGTAGATGAACTCCAGCGTGTCGGCATCGGGGTCGTGCAGCGCCATGAAGAGGTTGCGCGCGTACATCAGCGTGCCCACAATGGCGTGCAGCTGCTCCAGCATGGCGCGCATGCTCAGGTCCGCACCGGCCAGGTCGGCAATGGCGAACAGCGCGCGCTGCAGGCGCTCGGCCTGCGCCAGCTGGTGTACCGCGCTGCGCAGACGGCCCAGCGTCCCGATAGACGGGGGCAAGGGCTCGGCAGTGGGCAAAGGGGGCAGGCTCATGGTGCGGGGGTGGTACGACGAGCATTGTTGCCGAATGTGAACGGGTAATAGGGGCTTCGTCAGGGTTCTGACAAAAGGGGGCGGCTTTGTCCTTCAGTGGTGTGACAACCTCGGAGAAGGCCGCAACAGCCGTCCCACGCTTCAATTTTTAATAAAATCAGGCTCTAGCGCTTATCCAATAAGCGCTAGCAGCTATTTAATTAATAGCAACTGTATCCAATACCCGTTGCCTGCACCCAAGTCCATCCCCCGCTAAGGTGGCAGGCTTGCCCCGCACCCTGTGTATTCATCCCCCACCGCTACCGCCCATGACCTCTGCCCCCACACCCCGCGACATCCACAGCTACGAGCCTCGCCAGGGCCATGGCCTGCCCCACGACCCGTTCAACGCCATCGTCGGGCCACGCCCCATAGGCTGGATCTCTACGCAGAGCGCCGCAGGTGCCACCAACCTGGCGCCCTACAGCTTTTTCAACGCCTTCAACTACGTGCCGCCCATCGTGGGTTTTGCGAGCATTGGCTACAAAGACACGGTGCGCAATGTGCAGGAGACCGGCGAGTTCGTGTGGAACCTGGCCACGCGCGACCTGGCCGAGGTCATGAACCAAAGCTGCGCCGCCGTGCCGCCCGAGGTGAGCGAGTTTGAACTGACCGGCCTCACCCCCCTGCCCTCCACCCGCGTGCGCCCCCCGCGCGTGGCCGAAAGCCCCGTCACCTTTGAATGCCGCAGCACGCAGATCCTGCAGCTGCACGGCGTGGACGGCGCGAAGGTGGACACCTGGCTGGTGCTGGGCGAAGTGGTGGCGGTGCACATCGACCAGGTTTTGCTGAAAAACGGCGTGTACGACACAGCGGCCGCAGGCCACATCCTGCGCGGCGGCGGCCCGGCCGACTACTTCACGGTGGGGCCGGAGCAATTGTTCAAGATGCACCGGCCGCGCTGAGGGCTTGTAAACCAACGCAAATCCCCACACAGTGAGGGCCTGTGGGGGCGCAGGCACACTGCGGCTCCCGTTATTAACCCTGCCTAGACGAGGTTCCTTTGTGCTCAACTTTTTGATATTTGCCGCCGGCCTGGCAGCCCTGGTGGCCGGTGCCGATGTGCTGGTGCGGGGCGCGTCAAAGCTGGCCCTGTCGTTTGGCATATCGCCGCTGGTGGTGGGCCTGACCATCGTGGCCTTTGGCACCAGCGCCCCCGAGATGGCGGTGTCTGCCGGGGCCGTGCTGAACGGCCAGATGGATCTGGCCATGGGCAATGTCGTGGGCAGCAACATCTTCAATGTGCTTTTTGTGCTGGGTGCCAGTGCGCTGATCGTGCCGCTGGTAGTGAACATGCAGCTCATCCGGCAAGAGGTTCCCATCTTGATTGGCGCTACCTTGCTGCTGCTGGTGCTGAGTCTGGATGGCCGACTGAGCCTGCTCGACGGGGCACTGCTGTTCGGGCTGCTCATCGCTTACACCGTGTTCCTCATCGTGCAGTCGCGCCGCGAAACGCGGTCCGCGCTGGCCGCACACGCGGCGCCCAACGAGTTCGACACCGAACTCAAGCCCGCCGAACAAGGCGCGTGGGATTCGCGTCTGTGGGTGCAACTGGTGCTCATCGTGGTGGGCCTGGGCCTGCTGGTGGTGGGGTCAGACTGGCTGGTGACCGCGTCGGTGGTGTTTGCCAAGGCACTGGGCGTGAGTGATGTGGTGATTGGCCTCACCATCGTGGCGGCAGGCACATCGATGCCCGAGGTGGCCACGTCTCTGGCCGCAGCGTTCAAGGGCGAGCGCGACATCGCCGTGGGCAATGCCGTGGGCAGCAGCACCTTCAACATCCTGGGATGCCTGGGGTTGTCGGGCCTGCTGTCGGGCAGCGCGGGCCTGGTGGTGGCACCGGCGCTGCTGGCCTTTGACATGTGGGTGATGCTGGCTGTGGCGCTGGCCTGCCTGCCCATCTTCTTGTCGGGCCGCGAGATCGCCCGGTGGGAGGGGGGCGTGTTTGTCGGCTACTACGCAGCCTACGTCAGCTACCTCATCTTGGCCGCGCAAGAACACGATGCACTACAAACGTATTCGTCCGTGATGATGGGTTTTGTCATTCCGATCACGGTGATCACACTGGTGGTGTCGCTGATTCGGCGGCCGCCGCCAGCGGCCCCGGGCAACTGATCTACACGCCCTCTTACGGGTGCAGCGGCGCGCACAGACCTGCGGACGGTTGACGCGCCCATTGTTCGGTCCACACCCACACCTGCTGCACGCCGTCCACACGCTCCCCGCTGGCCATGCGGCGCTGCAGGCCGTGGTCGGCGCCCTCCATGGGCCGTGCGCAATAGGCTACGGTGCGCACAGAGGCGAGCTCTGCAAAACGCGCGTAGGCGGCGGCGGGCACTAGCGCATCGTCTCCGCCCCACACCTGCAGCAGCGGCCAGGGGCTTTGCACCAGCGGCAGGGTCAACGGCCAGTTCCACAGATCGCGCCAGTAGCCCAGGCTGCGGCCCTGCAGCACTGCGCTGTCGGCGCGGCGCCCGGCCTGAGCCTGTTGGCCAAGGGCCTTCCAGTCGGTTTGGGCGCCAAGGCGCTCTGCTTGCAACGCACCGGCCTCCTGCGGGTCCAGCCCGCTGGAAGCCAGCATCACCAGTCCGGCAAGTTGAGGTACCTCGGGCGCCAAAGCGGGCAGCAGTTCTGCCCCTTCGGAGATGCCCACCAGAAGCTGGGGCAGCGCGGGCGCGCCTTCGCGCTTGCGCTGCGCTGCATCGAACTGCAATGCAGCACGGGCGTGCGCAAGCCAGGTGGAAAGGCGGTCTTGCTGCACGAAGTCGCGCGCACAGTCAGCAGGCGCAGTGCGCGCCTGGGGATCGACACCCGGCTTGTGCAGCACCAACAACTGGGCATGCAGCAGGCCGGCAAAGTACCGGTCTGCAATCGGCCCCATGCCCGCACAGCCAGAGCCCGGGACGACGATCACCCGGTAGCGCAGCGGTGCGGTGCGCTCGCTGCGCTGCAGGGCCTGGAGGGTAGCGCCATCGGCCCCTGGGAGGGGCCGCGGCGCGAACCCCTGTGCAAGGCGCGGTGTTGTCGCCGCCGGTGCGTTTTCGGGCAGCGCAGGCGCCGCTGCGTAAGACTGCGGCGTCTGCTCAACCGGTAGCGGTGCAATGCAGCCGCACAACATGGATGCAACAGCAACAGCCGGAAAAAAGGCCAGCACGAGGCTGGCCTTGGAGTGCCGCTGGGCGACGACGGACGAGCGCGTCACTGCGGGCACGGGTGCGTCATCACTTGAGGATCAGTACCTGCTCAGGCTGCTGCGGTTGTGGCACAGGCATGGGCTGGCCGCCCTGCTGGTACACCACAGGTGGACGCACGCCACGGGCCAGGTGGGCATCGGTGTAGCCCAGTTGCGTGGCGAGCTGCGCGTATACGTCCTGTGCCAGCGACAGCGAGGTTTCGCGCATCACCTTGGCGCGGTTGGGCGGTGCGATGTCGCCACGGATCGACAAGATCTTGGTGTCGTTGCCTTCGCCCTGGGCGGAGAACGCGGCCTTGATCTCGTAGGTCTTGGTGTTGATGAGCGAGAAGTCGGCCAGCAGCTGCAGGCCGTACTGGCGCGTGGCGCTGGTGGTGCCTTGCAGGGGCGACAGCGCATCGGTGAAGTCGATGCTGGAGACCACACCAAACAGCACGTAGTCAGCGCCGCTGAACTCGCCCTTCTTGATGCGCGCAATCACGTTGCCGACCTCGGGCTGCGCCTGGGGCGTGGCCATCTTGCCGCCTTGCACCTGGTTGAGCACCTGCTCGGCCTTGGACGGCTGGGGCTTGCCCGCGTCAAAGCCCTTGCCCTGCACCAGGCGGAAATACGTGCCTTGCAGCAGTGCGCCCTTGATGTCGTTGGTGTAGCCGCCGAGCTCGCGCTGCTCGATGTAGCTGTAGCGCCCAGCCACATAGGTGCCGCTGGCCTGCTCGGACGCTTGCATGGAGTGGCTACCCGATTGCGAGCCCGAGCCACCGTAGGGCCCCTGGCTGTAGCCGCCGCTATGGCTGCCACCTGCACTCATCTGGCTGCTGCGCTGGTAGGTGCCCGCCATGAAGAACTCGGACACGCGCTGGGCGTAGGCGAGGTCGGTAACGGCGATTTTGGGCGCGGCGTTTTGCTGCGCCTGGGCGGTAGCGCCCCAGGCCATGGCGGTGGCGGCAATCACGGCCAGGGCTGCGTTCAAGGTGGTTCTGCGTTGCATGGTGTGCTCCTTGTGAGCTAACGGGAATTCAAAATAAATCAAACGGTCCGGGCTTTCGCCCATGCCGCGTGAAACTGGCACGACCCAGGGGCGGGACGCCGAGCAAGGGCCGCCCCGCAGCGAGGGCGTCGTCCCCCTGCCCGCCAAGCGAGAGCGGGGGAAGGCGCGCAGCGCCTCAGGGGGTGTCCTGCGTCACCGCTTGCTGGTTTTTCTGATTTCTTTTTCGTCCTGCCATTCGATCGTGCCTTCCTGCACGTCAAACAGCTTGAGCGTGAACTTGTAGTACACGTCCTTGGTGGCGTTGTTCTGCTTGACGATGCTGGTCAGCTCGCCTTCCATCGTGTACTTGGCGGCCGTCATCTGGCCGACCTTGGCGGTAGTGCCCTGCTTGTACAGCCCGCTCTGGTTCTGGCGCTGCAGCTCGTCCACGCCCTGCTGCATTTCGTTGATCGAGCGCACAAAACGCACCTTGCCCGACTTGACCAGCGCCGTCTGGATGGAGCTCATCACGTTGGTGGTGTCGATGTATTCGCTGGTCTTGTTCTTCACGGTAGAAATGGTCACCGTGGGGCGGCCCTGGAAGATGCCGGTTTCAAGCAAACCGCCGGTCATCTTCTCGGCAATCATCTGCAGGTCGGTCGAGCCGAACTCGTTGGTCACCAGCTCCACCGCCTTGGCGTCGCCGTAGTTGACCTGGCGGTCAAAACGCACAGTGGGCGAGGACAGGTTCTGGCAGGCCGAAAGGGCCAGGGTGCTGGCCGCGAAGGCCAGGATGAGCGCAGTGCGCTGGATGGTGTTTTTAGTCATGGTTCTTAACTCCTCACTCAATCTTGGGTTGAAGCGCTGGGTCAGCGCGGCTCGACATTCATTTCCAGGCGTAGATCAACAGCCGCAGAAGTTGGCGCCACGCTCTTGACGGTCTGCTGCCCGAGGCCCAGCACACTCATCTGCTTCCAGGACTCGCCATCACCCACCTGGTTGCCTACGTTGTCGAGCCACTTGAAGCGGTAGAACACGGTGCGGTCGGTGCGGCCCATGTTGGACATGTCGGCCTGCACCACCAGGATGTCGTTCTTGCGCACGATGCGCATCTCCCGCACGGCGATGCTGTTGGCTTCGCCGCGCAGCGCGACTTTGGAGGCCACGGCCAGCGGCGTGGCCGGGTCGTGCAGCTGGGCACTGGCGCCGCTGGCCAGAGTCATCAAGGCGGCGCACACCCCTGCAGGAATGGCGGCAGGTACACAAGCAGTTAAAAAACGGTTTCTCATGCCAGAGGTTCCTTCGACAATGTCGGAAATGGGTGGATTGGGTTCACTTTTTGGCGGCCGGCGCGGGCGCTGCCACGGTGGGCTTCACGGCAGACCGTGGCACCGAAAGTGAACGGTTGTTGCGGGCGGCTGGGGCGGGTGCCGCAGCGGGGGGTTCGATCACCGCAGCCGCCACGGTCGGCAGCTGGCCCAGCATGGCCACGTCACCGGTCAACACGCTGTTTTCATACAGGCGCAGCGGCACCAGCGCATATTGGCCGTCGATCTTGATCGGCACGGGCAACGCACGGCCATTGATGGTGATGGTGTGTTCGCCCGGTGGCAGGTAGCCACGGGCCACGTAGACGCGGCCGGGCAACATGCGCCACAGGCGGTCATCGGCCTGCTCCGTCGCCACCGAGGCGGCCGCGCCGATCAGGCCGCCGATCAGGCCGCCACGCTTTTGCAACTCGTTCTGCAGCACGCCTTTGGCCACGGCGCGGGTAAAGCCGCGCAGCACCATGCCGGGCATTTCGTCCTTCAGGGCACGGCGCGCCATCACGTTCACGTCCACGACTTTTTCGAGCTTGAAGTCCGTGCCGGCGGCCGACAGATTGGTCAGCAGCGGATCGGTAGACGGCTCAATCACAGGGTACGAAATGCTGGCCGTGACCATGCCGCGGCCGGTGGGCACGGGCAGCGTGAAGGCCTTGGGCTTGCGGGCAGGCGCATCGCCCGCCTCCACCACAAACAGCACGTCGGTCATGCGCTGGCGGCGCTTCCAGGTAAAGCCGGTGCGCGTATCCAGGCCGCGCAGGCCTTCTTCAAGCACTGCGGTTTCAGGCTTGAGTTCGATGGCCTTGCGGTAGCCGGGGGCTGCCAGGCCGGGCTCGTTGAGCATCTCGTACAGAAAGCCCGCCAGGTAGTGCGACAGCGCGTTCTGGTAGCCATTTTTAAGGGCCAGCACCTCGGGGTCGTTGAGTGTTTCAACGGGGTAGCCGTTCAACTCTTTGCCGCCCGCCGTAGCGCCCTTGGACTTGGCTTCCTCTTCCGCAGCCAGGGTCTCCTTGGCGCGGAACTCGGCAATGACGGCCTCGCGTTCATGGGTGCGCTTGATGTCGACCCGGGCGTTTTCAAAGTCACCCACGGCCACGCGGTTCAGGGCCAGGCGCGTGGTCAGCCACACCTTTTCATAATCCTGGCCTTCGTAGACCTTCAGGCGCTCGCTGATCAGCGCTGCACCCACGGTGCCCATCAGCTTGGACGGATTGGTCTTGGCGGTTTCTTCCCATTCCTTGACCTTGTTGTCGGCCAGTAAAAAGGCGTTGGTGCTGTCGGGGTAGCGGCGGTCCATGCGCAGCAACTCGCCGCGTTCCATGTTGAACAGCAGCGCGGTTTTTTCGTCTTCGGTTTTGGCCGTGCTTTCAAGGCTGGCCAGTGCAGCAGGAATGCCGCCCGTGCGCCCGGCGGTCTGCATGTCGCCAGCCACCTTGTCGTGGCTTTGCATGGTGGCGCAGCCGGTCAGGGCGGCGCTCAGGGCCAGCACCCACAGCAGGCGCGGGCGGAAACGGGATGGAAAGGCGGTCATGAATGTTCCTTGGAGATCGGTCGGTTGCGCACCAGAAACTCCTGGCTCTGACCACGCGGGCGGCCGCACCCTGTCGCAGACACACCGTTGGTCAAGATGGTGCCTCGCGCTGGATGCTGCTGCTTGCTGTGGTCGAAACCCGGATGAAGGGAGTGTTGGCAACCCGTGCGCTCCCTCCCGGCGCATTCACGTGCTGTTGGCAGTCCCCTCAGGCTGTGTATTTCTTGGTTGTTTTGTGTAGGTTTGTAGCCTGGGGCGCAATGTAACAAAAGCTTGTATCTTTTCTGTAACCGCGCAGTGCTGCCGAAACAGGTGGATACACAGCGCATGTCATTCCTCTACCCGCTTGAGCGGCATGCGGTACAGCCAGACCACCCGCCCGCCCGGTGCGCGCAGTTGTGCACTGGGCAACACGCCCGGCACCGCAAACTCCAGACTCACCAGCCAAGCGCCAGCGGCCATCTCGGCCTCGGCCTTGGCGGCGGCACGCGCCATGCTTTCGGGCCGTTGAAACAGGTACACCATGCGGTAGCCGCTCCAGTCGGCCGCCCACATGTCGCCACGCCGAACAAAAGCCCAGGGGCAACGCAGCGCGCACAGCAGGCGCAAGGGCCAGCTCCATTCGACGCCATCCAGCTGGGCGGCGGGGTAGGCATGGCGCAGCGCTTTCAATCCGTCGCCTACGCCACAACCGGCATCCAGCACCCGCGCGCCCAACGGCAACGGCGCCTGCACCGCCAGCGCCTGCAGTGCGCCGCGTGGCGTGGGGAACAGCGGCGCATCGCGCCAAGCATTCAGTGGGTAGACCAGGAGCAGCAAAGACAGTGGCACCAACCAGGCCCAGGTGGGCAAGCTAACCACCCCCAACAGGGCCAGGGACAAGGGGAAGCCCATGGCAATCAGTCCCCGTCGCCACCAGTTGCCCCCCAACACACTCGCCGCCGTGCCCAGCAGACAGGCCGCCAGCAGCGCTGCCACGGGCGGCAGCACCCGCTGCACCAACACGAAGATCAGCCACGCAAATGCCCACGCCACCAGTGCGGGCAGGGGCCAGGGCATGCGCAAAGCCATAAGTGAGGGGTACCCAGGCGCCTAGCGGCTAGTCAGGCCGAAAAAGCCTGCTAGGCCTGCTAGGCCTGCTAGGCCTGTTCGGCCTGTTCGGCCTGCAAGAGGGCATGCGGGGGTCAGAACAAAATGCAAAGGGGTCATGCAGGTCAGCTCCAGGAGACACATCGATCACCCGGCGAACCACCTTGGCCGCAGAACAGCGTTTTCGCCGCCCTGTGAAGAAGCCTTGCAATCAACCCGGGTGTGTTGAACGCAGCGCAGTGTAGGCCCCGCACAGACGCATTTTGCCTGCGCAAGTTACTTGTGGAAACCGTTTATGTGCGCTATTTCACGCCAGACCTTCGGGCAAGATTTACAGCCCCCCTCTATACACAAGGCGCAACCCTTGAAACCGGCGCGGCCGAAGCGAGAGACGGCAAGCCAAGGGCCGCCCTGCAGCGAGGGCGTCGTCCCCCTGGGGGGGAAGGCGCCGAAGGCGACTCAGGGGGGGTTCCAGTCAACCCCGCAGGCGGTCGATCAGCCCGTTCAAAGCCTCCAGCGAGCCGAACTGAATCGCCAGCTCGCCCATGTCCTCCACCCGGCCATGGCGCTTGACGCGCTTTTTCACGCGCACCTCGACCTCGGCCATGAGCAGGTCCGACAGTTCTTCTTCCACGCGCTTCATGTCGCGCGACTTTTCCTTTTGGGGCTTTTGCGGCACCAGGCTGAACTCGGCGCCGATCTTCTTGACCAGCGCTTCGGCCTCGCGCACCGACAGCTTCTTGGCCGCAATCTGATTGCCCGCCGTGATTTGCGCGGCACGGTCGAGCGACAGCAGCGCACGCGCATGGCCCATGTCAATGTCGCCCGCCATCAGCATGGTCTGCACGGGCTCGGCCAGGTTCAGCAGGCGCAGCAGGTTGCTGGCGGCGCTGCGCGAGCGGCCCACGGCCTGCGCGGCAAGCTCGTGCGTCAGGCCAAACTCCTTGACCAGGCGCTGCAGGCCGTGCGCTTCTTCCAGCGGGTTCAGGTCTTCGCGCTGGATGTTCTCGATCAGCGCCATGGCGGCGGCCGATTCATCAGGCACATCGCGCACCAGCACCGGCACCTCGGCCAGCCCCGCCAGGCGCGAGGCCCTGAAACGCCGCTCGCCCGCGATGATTTCGTACAACGCCCCCTCTTGGCTGAGGGCGCCCATCGCAGGGGAGGGCCCCTGCGATGCTCGATCCTGGCGGCGCAGCCGAGCTTGTTCGTCGCTGAGGCGACGAACAAGAATCGGCTGCATGATGCCCTGGGCCTTGATGGACTCGGCCAGTTCGTACAGCGCGCCCTCGTCCATGCGTGTGCGCGGCTGGTACACGCCCGGCACCAGTTCGCTCAGAGGCAGGCTGCTGGGCAACCCGGCCTCGGCCGCCTGGGCCTGTTCCACTTTTTCTTCGACCTTGGGGCCCAGCAGGGCTTCGAGGCCGCGGCCGAGGCCCTTGGGTTTTTTGGTAACCATGAAATGCTTCTCGCGAAAAGGAATGGGGGGGGGAAGGGATATCTTCAGCGGTCGATGATGACCAGCGTGCCATGGCTGCCGGGCGCCACGGAGTGGGACACGCCCGCAGGCACGATGAACACCTCGCCCGCGTTCACCTCGGTGACCTTCCCTTGCAGGTCCAGCCGCATGCAGCCGTCCAGCACCAGCAGCGCTTCATCAAAGTCGTGCGACTCGTCGGGATAGGCACCGGAGTCCATGCGCAGCACTTTGACGTTGGCGCCAGCGGCCTGGCCCACGATGGTGGAGTTCCATGCGAGGGGCAGTCCATCGGCAATCGATGAAAGTTGGATTTTCGCCATGGCTAGGTTCCATCAGAAGTCAGTGCGCTTGCGACAGAAGGCGCTCCCCGCGCTACAGGTCGGCAGCGGCTCATTTCAGCCCCGCCAGCTGCATCAACCAGCCACGCCCCTCATTCCAGTCACCCAGCCCGGTTTCAGCATTGATATGACCACGCTCGCCGTAGTCCACAAAACGCGCCCCCCACGCCGCGCCCAGGGCTTGCACCCGCTCAAAGCTGCAGTACGGATCGTTGCGGCTACCCACCAGCACGGCAGGGAACGGCAGCGGTTGGCGCGCAATCGGGGCCCAGCCGTGGATCTGCGCGGCAATGTCAGGCCGCTCCACGTCGCCCGGCGCTACCAGCAAGGCACCCACCACGCGATGGGCGTTGGCCGAATGGGCAGCCCACCAGGCGGTGAGGATGCAACCCAGGCTGTGCGCCACCATCACCACCGGGCCGTCGGCATCGACCACGGTTTCTTCCAGTCGGGCCGACCAGTCGCCGCGCAGCGGGCGCATCCAGTCGTGTTGCTCCACGCGGTGGAAACCGTGCTGGGCCTCCCAGCGGCTTTGCCAGTGGTCGGGGCCGGAGTTCTGCCAGCCGGGGAGGAGGAGGATGTTGGAAGCCTTCATTACTACTGTATTGATAGCTGCTAGCGCTTATTCATCAAGCGCTAGAGGCCATTTTGGCTATAGAAGTGGCTGCAGCGGGCATGTTCTGCACGCGGTCCACCATCTCTTGCGCAAACTCCACAAACGCCTGGCTGCCCTTGGCCGCCGGGTCGAACACCACGCCCGGCAAACCGTAGCTGGGCGCCTCGGCCAAACGCACGTTGCGCGGGATCACGCTGTTGAACACCTTCTCGCCAAAGTGGCCCTTGAGCTGGTCGCTGACCTGCTGCTGCAGGGTGATGCGCGGGTCGAACATCACGCGCAGCAGACCGATGATTTGCAGGTCGGTATTGAGGTTGGCATGTACCTGCTTGATGGTGTTGACCAGGTCGGTCAGACCTTCGAGCGCAAAGTATTCACACTGCATGGGCACGACCACGCCGTGCGCGCTGCACAGGCCGTTGAGGGTGAGCATGCTCAAGCTCGGCGGGCAGTCGATGAGCACAAAGTCGTAGTCCGCATCGACTTCGGCCAGCGCGGCTTTGAGGCGTTTTTCGCGGTGGTCCAGCGCCACCAGCTCCACCTCGGCACCGGCCAGCTCGCGGTTGGCGCCCAGCACCCAGTAGCCACATTTTTCAGACAGCACGGCGGCCTCTCTGACCGAGGCGGACTCGAGCAACACGTCGTACACCGTCAGCTCCAGGCTGCGCTTGTCCACGCCCGAACCCATGGTGGCGTTGCCTTGGGGGTCCAGGTCCACCATCAGCACGCGCTGGCCAATTTTGGCCAGGCCTGCAGCCAGGTTGACGGTGGTGGTGGTCTTGCCAACGCCACCCTTTTGATTGGCAACGCAGAAAATTTTGGCCATCAGAATGTCGCCCCCACGGTCGTGCACTTTGTGTCACTCCCTGCCCCCCGAGGGGGCCGCGTTTTGCCTTGGGGCGGCCCGGCGGCAAAACTGGTTTGTCCGTTCGTATGCATATGGGTGAGTAGGTTTTATTTGGAGATGGCCAGCTTGATGCCAAAGCCGATGAGGAACACGCCCGCCACTTTTTCCAGCACGCGGCTAATGCGCGGGTTGGCGCGCATACGCTCGGCCAAGTGGTGCGTGAGCAGCACCGCGACCAGCCCGTAGATGAAGGTCAGCACCGCCACCGTGGCCGCCATCACGCCAAAGGTCAGCAGCCCCTGGTGACGGGCCGGGTCTACAAACAGCGGGAAGAACGCCATGTAGAACACGATGGCCTTGGGGTTGAGCAAGGTGATGAGCCCGGCCTGCTTGAAGTAATGGCGGGGCTCAATATTGAGAATGGGCTTGGCGCCGGGTTTGGCGGTGAGCATCTTGAAACCCAGCCAGGCCAGGTAGGCAGCGCCCACCCATTGCACCGCGCTGAAGGCCGTGGGGTACGTGGCCAGCAACGCCGCCACACCGGCCACTGCGGCCCACATCAAAACCTGGTCACCTGCGATCACGCCCATGGTGGCGGCCAGCCCGCCACGCACGCCGCCCTTGCTGGTCGAGGTGATGAGCGCCAGATTGCCGGGGCCTGGAATGGCCAGAAACAACACAATGGCGGCGACGAATGCGCCGTAATCTGCGATGCCAAACATGTGAGTTCTCCCGGTGCGCTGGATGGGTGCAGCAAGTGCACCCGATGTGAGAGGCCGAGTTTAAGCGACCACCCTGCATTGGCCGCTGAAGAGTCGCTGGCTGGCGGTCAGACCGGCTTCATCCAGATGATGCAACGCTCAGCATCCAGGCCCGGCACCGCAAGCTGTTCCACGTGAAACACCGACACATCGGCGGGCAAGGCGGCGATTTCGTCCTCGGGGTGTTTGCCCTTCATGGCCAGCCAGACCCCGTGCGGCGCTACCAGCGCAGCCCGTGACCACGTCACAAAATCAGGCAGCGAGGCGAACGCGCGGCAGCTGATGATGTCAAACGGCGTGGCCAGCGTCTCGACCCGCGCATGGATGCCGTGCAGGTTGCGCAGTTTCAGCGCCACCGCCGCCTGCTGGATGAACGCGGCTTTTTTACCCACGGTGTCCACACAGCTCACGTCCACGTCCGGACAGCAAACGGCAAAGACCACACCGGGAAGGCCACCGCCCGAACCCACGTCGAGCAACCGAACCGGCACTGCCGCCCCGCCCTGCCCCAGGGCCGCCACCTGCCTGCGCAACGGCGCTACGGCGGCCAGGCTGTCTAGCAGGTGGTGCGTCATCATCTCCTCTGGGTCGCGCACGGCGGTCAGGTTGTAGACCTTGTTCCACTTTTGCAGCAGCACCAGAAAATCCATCAACAGGGTGATCTGATCATCGTGCAAGCCCAGGGCCAAAGCATCGGCTCCGGCCTGCAGCTGTTGGCGCAAGCTGTCGTTGTTCACTGCCGTCGTCATGCCGCCACTTCCCCTTCTACCGCCGCTGGTTTGGCAGGCGTCAGCGCAAACTCTTTGAACCCGCCCCGCTTCAAATGCACCATCAGCAGCGAAATGGCTGCAGGCGTAATACCGGTGATGCGAGACGCATGGCCCAGGGTCTCCGGGCGGTGGCGTGTCAGCACTTGGCGGGCTTCAATGCTCAGGGCGGTGACTTGCATGTAATCCAGCTCGGCGGGCAGGCGCAGCTTTTCAAAATGCGCAGCACGCACTACCTCGTCCCGCTGGCGGTCGATGTAGCCTGCGTACTTGGCGGCAATCTCTACCTGCTCTACCACCGGCTCACTCAGTTCGCCCAGCGTTTCACGTGAAACATCGGGGGATGCGTACTTGCCGCCGTCCATCGACACCAGGCTGGCGTAATTCACATCGGGGCGGCGCAGCAGCTCGAAGAGGTTGTATTCATGTTCAATGCTCTTGCCCAGCACCCGCTCGGATTCGGCGGCGGGCAGGTTGCGCGGGTTCACCCAGGTGGCCTTCAGGCGCTCTGTTTCACGTGAAACAGCGTCGCGTTTGCGGCTGAAAGAATCCCAGCGCGCATCGTCCACCAGCCCCATCTTCCGCCCTGCTTCGGTCAGGCGCATGTCGGCGTTGTCCTCTCGCAGCTGCAGGCGAAACTCAGCCCGGCTGGTGAACATGCGGTACGGCTCGGTCACGCCCTTGGTGATCAGGTCGTCCACCAGCACACCCAGGTAGGCCTCATCGCGGCCGGGCAACCACGCACCTTCGCCACGGCACTGCAGCGCGGCGTTGATGCCGGCGAACAGGCCCTGGGCCGCTGCTTCTTCGTAACCCGTGGTGCCGTTGATCTGCCCGGCAAAAAACAAGCCGCTGATCTGGCGCGTCTCAAAGCTGCTCTTGAGCGAGCGCGGGTCAAAGTAGTCGTACTCGATGGCGTAACCGGGACGCAAGATGAGGGCGTTCTCCAGGCCCTTCATGCTCCGGACCAGGTCGTACTGAATATCAAAAGGCAGGCTGGTGGAGATGCCGTTGGGGTAGTACTCGTGGGTCGTCAGGCCCTCGGGCTCCAGGAAGATCTGGTGGCTGTCCTTGTCGGCGAAGCGGTTGATCTTGTCTTCGACGCTGGGGCAATAACGCGGTCCCACGCCTTCGATCTTGCCGGTGAACATGGGGCTGCGGTCGATGCCGGAGCGGATGATCTCGTGGGTGCGCTCGTTGGTGTGGGTGATCCAGCAGGGCATCTGTTGCGGGTGCATGGACGCCTTACCCATGAAGCTGAACACGGGCACACCCTGCCCTTCGTTCATGCCGCCGGGCATGCCGTCGCCCGGCTGCTCGGTGCACTGGGAAAAGTCGATGGACCGGCCGTCGATGCGCGGCGGGGTGCCGGTCTTGAGCCGGGCCTGCGGCAGCTTGAGTTCCTTGAGGCGCGCCGAGAGGCTGAC
>JAUXZO010000032.1 GCA_030692685.1 Acidovorax sp.
TGCAGGCCAGTTGTTCGATTCCCTTCATGCTGCGCTCGGTGCGCGACATTCCCGGTGCGCCGCCCGGCGCCTACTGGGACGGCGGCATCACCGACTACCATCTGCACCTCAACTATGCTTCTGATTTGATAGCGGATAACGCAGTTGGGACGGGGGCTACAGGTCAAAATGACTCACAAACGGCGGGCCTGGTGCTGTACCCGCACTTCCAGAAAGCCGTGGTGCCCGGCTGGCTCGACAAGGGCCTGAAGTGGCGCCACGGCGCGACGCACTTCCTCGACAGCATGGTGCTGCTGGCACCGGACCCGGCCTGGATCCAGGGCCTGCCGAACGGCAAGCTGCCGGACCGCAACGACTTCCTGCGCTACGGCACCGACCTGGCCGGCCGCATGAAAGTCTGGCGCGGCGCGGTCAGCGCGAGCGCGCAGTTGGTGGATGAGTTGCAGGAGTGGCTGTTGCGGCCGGATATGGGGCGGGTTGGGGCGATCTGAGGCGGCATGCCTTGGCCGCTCAAACAGTTGCCACCGATGTAGTCCATAGGATACAATTTCTTATGAACGTGCAGACCACTGCGGTTTACCTGGCATGGATCAACGCCCTCAAGGATCAGGCAGTGCGCGCACGTATCCAGGTGCGTGTTGACCGCCTGGCGCATGGCAACCCTGGTCAACATCGGCATTTGTCCGACGGCGTATCGGAATTGAAAATCGATCTCGGCCCAGGTTACCGGGTTTATTACACGGAGCGCAATGGCGAATTGATTGTTCTTCTGGCTGGTGGTGACAAATCCAGCCAGCAGCGCGACATCCGTTCCGCGCTAGCGCTTGCCAGAAATCTTTAGGAGTTGTTGAAATGTCCACCGCTTCAAATACCGCATCCGCAAAAACCAAAACCGTCCCCTACGACGTGGCCGAGCAACTTCGCACACCCGAAGAGATGGCGGCTTACCTGGACGCATGGCTTACAGATGCGCCCGACGATGCAGCCGGCATCGCCCGCGCCCTGGGCGACGTGGCGCGCGCCAAAGGCATGACGCAGGTTGCGCGCGACAGCGGCCTCAGCCGCGAAAGCCTCTACAAGGCCTTGAGCGAAAACGGCAACCCCAGTTTTGCAACCGTTCTCAAGGTCGCACAGGCGCTGGGGTTGCGGCTGCGTGCTTCGGTGGCGTGAAGCCACCGTTGCTCTGAAACACGCGGGGTGGCATGACCAACAATGGCTTTTTGACTCGGCACATCTGTACCGACGCGATCAGTCATTCTGGGTATGCAGCTGCGAGACCAGCTCTGTGCTCGGCACTCATATTCTCTTCGAGAGCGTCGAGCCAAGCGAGAAGCTCATGCCAATTATTTAAGCTAAAAATCTTCACCCCATATCGCTGCTCAAGGCCGACAGTGGGCTGCTGAACCAAATCAGCCATCGGTGTGTCCATAACGAAGGCGTCGCAGTAGGGCGCATAGAGTGAAATGTGTTTGATGTCATCAAAGACTCCGCTAAGTCGCTTGCGCGCGGCATCCCGATTCGCGTATGCACCGCGTTTAACCATGTCCTTCAGCGTTGCGAACATTCTCGCCTCGACCCAGAGCTTGGGCACTTGGGCGAAATAGTCCGAAGCGAAAAATTCCGCGCAGCGCCGCAATCTGTCGGCAGGGGATTGTTCGTCCGGTAGCCAATGCATCATGTGCTCTACCACTTTTGCCACAAGGGGGGAATCGATGACCGCCTTGAAGTCGCCTTGGCTGATACGCTTGACCATTGTTAAATAGGTGTTCATGTAGTTCTTGCCAGCTTCCCTGACTTCAAGCGCCACATCTTGGTCAAACGTCTGCGTTGACGCCTGCCATTGGTCAAACACATTTATCAATTCATTGACAGCTTGCGTTTTGAGCGTTCGCTTCAACTCGATGTCACGGTTATAGCCGCCAACGTCGATGCGGTAGTAGTCGTCCCATTCGTCAAGAGTGCCGCTAATGGCATCACGCACCTCAAAAACATACGCCGTCGATTGACCCTTTAAAAAGGCGCCCCAAGCCTTTAAGACTTGTTTTCTTTCGACGTTGTAATCTTTGTTGAACTCGGCGCCGCGAGCCGTCGCTTTGATGAACTCCATGAGCTGGTCGTGACTTTTATCCTTGTAACCGCGCCACTGGTGTGTTTCATCTTCGTGGACCGATGAGTAGGGAGCGACGAGCAATTGAAAGCGCGATATGCGCTTTACTCGCTCGACAGCAACCAAGAAGCGCGGGTCTCCACCTCTGAAGCTGTGGCTCAAAAAAAATTGATCAAGGTAGATAACCTTTTTTCGAATATCAGGCAGCCAAATCAATGACTGGTACTCGCAGTGCATACAACCACGTAAAACATGGTCGCGGACGGATACGTTGCCATAGCTGTTCTCTGCACCGCATCCAGGGCAATCGCCTATAACGTGTGTCACTAACATCAAGTGCCTGCTCAGAGGAATATATTGCCGTTCCAAAGTCGAGCGTTCACTTCCCGTTGCCTACGAACCCTTGATTAAAGCGAGTCCCCCAACATCGCTTCATACTCCTCCGCCGTCGCAATCCGCGGATTGGTCTTGTGGCAGTGGTCAGCCATCGCGCCCTTGATGATCGCGGGGAACTGTTCACGCGTCACCCCCATGGCGGCCAGGCCGGTGGGCAGGCCGAGGCGGGTATTCATGTCGCGCACCGCGTCGGCGACGTCGCTGCCGGCGGCCAGGCCCATGGCGTGGGCCATGCGTTCCAGGCGTTTTTCCTTTTGAATGGATTCGGCGCCG
>JAUXZO010000035.1 GCA_030692685.1 Acidovorax sp.
CGGCGTGCAGCGCCGCTCGCTGCTCAAGGGCACGGCGGGCATCCTGGCAACTGGCATGTTTCCAGCCGTCCATTCGCAAGAAAAGATCGTGCTGCGCTATTTGGGCACAGCGGTGAACCAGGACAAGGCGATTGCCGAGAAGTTCAAGGCCGACACCGGCATCGAGATCCAGTACGTGGCCGTGACCACCGACGACGTCACCAAGCGCGCCGTGACTGCCCCCAACAGTTTCGATCTGATCGACACCGAATACTTCTCGCTGAAAAAGATCGTGCCCACGGGCAACCTGAAGGGCATCGACACCAAGCGCATCAAGAACGCCGACAAGATCACCACGCTGTTCACCAACGGCATGGTGGGCGGCAAGGCCGTGGGCGACCAGGGCACGGCGCCCAAGAAGGTGATCTACCTGGAAGGTGAAAAATCCAAGAAGTTCGCGACGGCGCCCACGCAGTTCATGTCGCTCATCCCCACCGTGTACAACGCCGACACGCTGGGCATTCGCCCCGATTTGATCAAGCGCCCCATCAACTCCTGGGCCGAGCTGCTCAACCCCGAGTTCAAGGGCAAGACCGCGATCTTGAACATCCCGAGTATCGGCATCATGGACGCCGCCATGGTGGTGGAGGCCATGGGCATCTACAAGTACCCCGACAAGGGCAACATGACCAAGAAGGAGATTGATCTGACGATCAAAACCCTGATCGAGGCCAAGAAGCAGGGCCAGTTTCGCGCGCTGTGGAAGGACTTCAACGAGTCGGTCAACCTCATGGCATCGGGCGAAGTGGTAATCCAGTCCATGTGGAGCCCTGCCGTGACTGCTGTGCGCACCAAGGGCATCGCCTGCAACTTTCAGCCGCTGAAGGAGGGCTATCGCGCCTGGGCTGCGGGCTTTGGCCTGCCCGCCACATTGAGCGGCCGCAAGCTCGATGGCGCCTACGAGTTCATCAACTGGTTCCTCGATGGCTGGGCGGGTGCGTACCTCAACCGCCAGGGCTACTACAGCGCCGTGCTGGAAACCGCCAAGTCCAAGATGGAAGCCTACGAGTGGGCCTACTGGATGGAAGGCAAGCCCGCCACGCAGGACATCAAGAGCCCGGGCGGCGATGTGCTGGCCAAGACCGGCGCGGTGCGCGATGGCGGCAGCTACGAGTCGCGCATGGGCGGCATTGCCTGCTGGAATGCTTTGATGGACGAGAACAATTACATGGTTCAAAAGTGGAACGAGTTTGTAGCCGCATAGAAGGTTGCACCCCCTGAGGCGCTGCGCGCCTTCACCCCTCTCTCGACCCGCTGCGCGGTTCGGGAGGGGGACACCCCCGGTGCGGCGGGGCGGCCCTTGCACGTGGGCACTGGCATTGGATAGCGCCAGTTTCCACGGCTCGCGGCGACCCGCAGACCTGAATCTCTGAATTGCAACACCATGAGCACATTTACCTCCCCGACCTTGCCCGCCGCGGCGGTCCCCGGCCGCAGCATTGCCGCCTGGTGGCAAGCCGCGCCGCTCACGCTGGTGTTCGCGCTGTTTTTCCTCATCCCGCTGGCGCTGATCGTGATGGTCAGCTTCTGGGACTTCAACGAATACGAGCTGTTGCCCGGCTTCACGTTCAAGAACTACGTGTCGATCTTCGCGGGCTGTGGCGATGCGTCGGAGGGCCCGTGCGTCACGCTCAAGACGTATTACTCCACGCTCAAGTTCAGTTTTCTCGTGTGGCTGATCACGCTGGTGATTGGCTTCACCGTGGCCTATTTTTTGGCCTTCCATGTGCGGTCATCGGGCATGCAGACGCTGCTGTTCGTGCTGTGCACCATTCCGTTCTGGACGTCCAACGTGATCCGCATGATCTCGTGGGTGCCGCTGCTGGGCCGCAACGGGTTGGTCAACCAGACGCTGGTGGGCATGAACCTGATCGAAACGCCCATCGAGTGGCTGCTGTTCTCGGATTTTTCGGTGGTGCTGGCCTTTGTGCACCTGTACACCATGTTCATGATCGTGCCCATCTTCAACAGCATGATGCGCATCGACCGCAGCCTCATCGAGGCGGCCAGTGACAGCGGTGCCAGCGGCTGGCAGACGCTGTGGAATGTGATCGTTCCGCTGTCGCGCACCGGCATCATCATCGGCTCGATCTTCGTCATCACCATCATCATGGGCGACTTCGTGACCATCGGCGTGATGGGTGGGCAGCAGATCGCCTCCATCGGCAAGATCATCCAGGTGCAGACCTCGTACCTGCAGTTCCCGCTGGCTGCGGCCAATGCCGTGATCTTGCTGGCCGTGGTGCTGATGATCATCTGGGGCCTCACGCGCCTGGTTGATATCCGAAAGGAACTCTGACATGTCCATTCGAGAATCCCGACCCGCCAGCTTTTGGCCCCTGGCCATTGTTTTTGCCCTGTTCGTGCTGTTCATGTACGGGCCCATGCTGGTCATCTTCATCCTGAGCTTTCAGGGGCCCGAGGGCGGGCTGACCTTCCCCATGCGCGGCGTGTCGCTGCACTGGTTTTACAAACTTGCCGAAGGGCTGGGCGTTGTCGATATCGGCGCGGCGCTGTGGCGATCGCTGGGCCTCGGGGTGGCTGTGATGTTGTGCACCGTGGTGTTGTCGGTGTTGGCGGGCCTGGCATTTCGCAAGCGGCTGGCAGGCGGCAACACGCTGTTCTTCATCGTCGTGGCCAGCCTGATCATGCCGTCCATCATCGTGTCGCTGGGCATTGGGCTGGAGTTCCGGCTTATCGACAACGTCACCAAGGCCGTGCTCGAATGGCTGGGCATGGAGAGCACGCTGGAGGGCTATGGCACGTCGCTCGGCCTGTTCACCTCGGCCCTGGGTGCGCACCTGACCTGGACGCTGCCTTTTGGCCTGCTCATCATGTTTGCCGTGTTCAACCGCTTCAACCCCGCGTACGAAGAAGCCGCCCGCGACCTGGGGGCCACGCCTTGGCAGGGTTTTGCGCACGTGGTGCTGCCGCTGATTGCGCCGTCCGTTGTAGGCATCGGCATGTTCGGTTTCACGCTCAGTTGGGACGAGATCGCCCGCACCTCGCAGGCTATCGGCGACGTGAACACGCTGCCGCTGGAGCTGCAGGGCCTGACCAGTACCGTGACCACGCCATCCATCTACGCGCTGGGTACTTTGACCACCGTGGTGTCTTTTGTGGTCATGGGCATCACGCTCGCACTCGTGTGGGCATTGGGGCGCGGGGGCAAAGGCCGTTCGGGTTAAAAACGGCAGCCATATGACGACCACAACCCCCAAACCCCGGCGCGCACGCGCTGCCATCACGGAGCCGACCGGTCCACCTGAGGTACCGGGCCAGATCAGCGACAACGACATGTACGACCGCATGGTGTCGGCCATCCTCGACCACCGCCTGCCGCCCGGCACCAAGCTGGTGGAGGACAAGTTGGCAGCGGCGTTTGGCGTGTCGCGCACTCGCGTGCGGCCTGTGCTGGTGCGCTTGGCAAACGAACAAGTCGTCACGCTCACGCCCAACCGGGGCGCGTCCATCGCCCAGCCCAGCCCGCAGGAGGCGTTGGAGGTGTTTGAGGCCCGCCGCCTGCTAGAGCCACGCCTGGTAGAGCTTTTTGTCGCCAATGCCACCGACGCTCACATCACCGCGCTGCGCACCTGCATCGATGACGAAGAGGCCGCACGCGCCAGCGGCGACATGCGCCGCGCCATCCGCCTGTCTGGCGACTTTCACCTGCACATTGCGCACGCCGCAGGGCACCAAACGCTGGGTCGCATCCTGCGTGAGCTGGTATCGCGCACATCGCTCATCCTGATGACCTACAGCCCCAGCCATGCCCGCGAACGCGAAGAGGCCACTGCCTGCGGCTGCCGCGAACACCGGGCGCTGATCGACGCGATTCGCCTACGTGATGCACGCGAGGCCGCTCGCCTCATGCTGGCGCACCTGGCGCGCATCGAAACGCAGCTGGAGTTCACCCCACCCGCCGCTGACGCGCCCGACCTCGTCCAACTGCTGGGCACTTGATTCCTTTCCTCACGCTTTGCCATGCGCCAGCTGCTCGTCATCAACCCCAACACATCATCCAGCGTCAGCGCTTTGTTGCACCAGCATGTGCAAGCGGCAGCGGGATCGCATGTGGTGGTGCGCACGGCGACGGCACGCTTTGGTGCGCCCTACATCGCGTGCGAGGCCAGCTACGCGGTGGCCGCCCACGCGGCGCTAGACGCCTGGGCGCACGACCTGGCACAACCCCAGCCGCAGCCCGATGCGGTGCTGATTGGCTGCTTTGGCGACCCCGGCCTGATGGCGCTGCGCGAGAGCAGCCCGGTGCCTGTTACCGGCCTGGCGGAGGCATCGTTCATCGAAGCCGCCCGCCACGGCCGCTATGCCATCGTCACCGGCGGCGAGCGCTGGGGCCCCATGCTGCAGCGACTGGCGCAGGCGCTGGGGCACTCGCATGGGCTCGCGGGCATTCATACGGTGGCGCCGACGGGAGCCCAACTGGCGGCAGACCCAGAGGCAGCCCGCGCTTTACTGGTAGAGGCCTGCCGCGACGTGGTGCGGCAGATGGGCGTGCAGGCGGTCATTCTGGGCGGGGCGGGGCTGGCCGGCATGGCCACCGCAGTGCAGCCGCAGGTGCCGGTGCCGGTGATCGACAGCGTGGTGGCGGGCGCCCACTGGGCGTTGCGTGCGCACCCTGTGCCGTCAGAGCGCGAAGTGCCGGGTTTCGATGTGGCGTGGGCGGGGGTGTCGGGGGAGATGAAGGTGTTGGGGACGAGCGCAGCAGTTTGACGGATCTGTGCGGCGAGTTTAGTATTACATATGTAATTACATGGAGGTATCCCGTGCACATGCTCAAACTTACTCAGATCGGCAATTCTGTGGGTGTTGTCCTGCCCAAGGAAGCACTGGCCCGTTTGAAGCTTGGTAAAGGGGAATCCATCTTTTTGATGGAGACGCCCGATGGCTATGCCCTGACTCCTTACGACCCCAGCCTGGAAGAGGAAATCAAGGCGGGACGTGAGTTTATGCATGACTTTCGCGACACGTTTCACCAATTGGCCAAATGAGCTGGCGCTGGGTCAGTAAACAGGCGCTTGTTTTGCTCCATGGCGAGAGCCTTGCCACCCACGGCGGGCGTGAGGGCATGCGTGACGAAGGCTTGCTGGAGTCCGCACTGATGCGACCGCAAAACATCGTGGCTTATGCAGACGCCGATAGCCCGCCAGACGTGGCCGCCCTTGCCGCAAGCTATGGCGTGGGGTTGGCTAAGAACCATCCGTTTGTGGATGGCAACAAGCGTGCTGCCTTTCTAGCGGTGGGTATGTTTTTGTACCTGAATGGTCTGCGTTTGCAAGCCACCCAAGCAGACGCAACCCTGACCATGCTCGCCGTTGCCGCAGGCGATATCACAGAAGAAGCCTTCGCCTCATGGTTGCGGGAACACACGGTAGCCCGGATATAAAAATTTGAGTGGTTTTGGCATCTAGCGCTTGTCCATCAATCGCTAGTAGCTATAAATCCAGGAGTAAATGTGCTCGCCCTATCAAGCCGCCAGCGTCTTCGGCTTGAAGTCGCAGTACTCACTCACCACACACTCCCAGCAACGCGGCTTGCGTGCCTGGCACACATAGCGGCCCAGCAGGATGAGCCAGTGGTGCGAGTCCACCGCATAGGCTGCAGGCACGCGCTTCATCAGCTGCAGTTCCACCGCCAGCGGGTTCTTGCCGGGCGCCAGGCCCGTGCGGTTGCTCACGCGAAAGATGTGGGTGTCTACCGCCATGGTGGGCTGGCCGAACGCTACGTTCAGCACCACGTTGGCCGTCTTGCGGCCCACGCCGGGCAGGGCTTCCAGCGCTTCGCGGGTGCGCGGCACCACGCTGCCGTGCTCTTCCACCAGGATGCGGCAGGTCTCCATCAGATGCTTGGCCTTGCTTTTGTACAGGCCGATGGTCTTGATGTAGCCCTCCAGCCCTCCCAATCCCAGGTCCAAAATGGCCTGGGGCGTTCCCGCCACCGGGAAAAGCCTGCGCGTGGCCTTGTTCACGCCCACATCCGTGGCCTGGGCCGACAGCAGCACGGCGGCCAGCAGCTCGAAAGTGGTGGTGTATTCCAGCTCCGTGTTGGGCATGGGGTTAGCCGCCTTCAGCGTGGCAAAAAAGGGTTCGATCTGGGCGGTTTTCATGGGGTTTTCTTATCGGTATCGGGAGCAGCAGAGCAACGCCCTGGGGCGCTGTGCGGTTTGTTGGCCGGTCAGTGGCTGCGCTGCACCGGCACGCACAGCCAGCATGGAAACCGCCCCGTGGCCGGGTCCACGGCAAAGTCCTCGTCGTAAATCTCCAGCGCGGCGCGGGGCGACTCGCCTTCAAGGAGTTTCCAGCCTTCAGGAATCTGGTCTG
Organism: Acidovorax sp.; assembly: GCA_030692685.1. Classification (GTDB taxonomy): domain Bacteria; phylum Pseudomonadota; class Gammaproteobacteria; order Burkholderiales; family Burkholderiaceae_C; genus Acidovorax. The sequence continues at coordinate 6,378 of JAUXZO010000035.1, forward strand.
GCTCAGCCATCTTGGCCCAGGCCGCAGCGATCTCAGGCCCGGTTCCGACGAAATGCAGGCAGGCATAGTCGCCCCCTTCATAGTCCATCACCTGCACGTCCGGCCCGGTGCGCAGGCCTACACCGATCTGGACTGCAGCGTCGTACCGGCATTCTTCAGGCAGGGTGCAGGCGGGGTTGTCGTGGCTGAACCCGTAGAACTTGGGTGGTGGGTCTGTCAGCCGGTGGCTTGCGCACCAGGCGCCAAACCGATCCCACAGCTCGGTCAGGGCGGGGTGGGCATAGGCGCCGGTGTGGCGCATGGCGGCTAGGCGCATGCGAGGCAGGGTGCGTATCGTCAGGGGCATGGCGTGTCTCGGCGTTGAAGAGGGGCCAGTTTAATGACGCAGCAGGAAACCTGCGCCGCAATTGGCGACAATGCAAAGCTTGTCGCCAACCAACTCCCCGCCCACGCCATGCAATTTGCCGACCGCCTGAACAATGTAGAAACCTCCGCCATCCGCGAACTCTTCAAGCTGCTGGGCAAGCCCGGCATCATCAGCTTTGCCGGTGGGTTCCCGGACAGCGCCATGTTCGACGTGGAAGGCATTCGCGACGCCAGCAACGCCGCACTGACGGAAGAGCCCGGCGCGGCGCTGCAATATGGCGCCACCGAAGGCTACAACCCGCTGCGCGAACAACTGGCCGCTTTCATGGCCAGCAAGGGCGCCAAAGACGTGGCGGCCGACAACCTCATCGTCACCACCGGCAGCCAGCAGGCGCTGGACTTGCTGGGCAAGACGCTCATCAGCCCCGGCGACAAGGTCATCGTAGAAGGCCCGACGTTTCTGGCCACCATCCAGTGTTTTCGCCTGTACGGTGCCGAGCTGATCAGCGCCCCCATCGACGAGAGCGGCGTGAAGACCGACGAGCTGGAAAAGCTGATTGCCGAGCACAAGCCCAAATTTGTGTACCTGATCCCCACCTTCGGCAACCCCAGCGGCGCCATGCTGAGCCTGGAACGCCGCAAGGCGGTGCTGGAGATGGCCGTCAAGCACAACACGCTGATCGTCGAGGACGATCCCTATGGCGACCTGTACTTTGGCGAGGCGCCGCCGCCCAGCCTGCTCAACTTGTCGGCCACCGTGCCGGGCAGCCGCGAGCTGCTGGTGCACTGCGGCAGCCTGAGCAAGGTGCTGTCTCCCGGCCTGCGCGTGGGCTGGATGATCGCCCCGGCCGAGCTGCTCTCCAAAGCCACCATGTGCAAGCAGTTCAGCGATGCGCACACCAGCACCTTTGCCCAGGCCACGGCCGCGCAATACCTCAAGGCTGGCCGGATGCCCGCCACGCTGGCGAATGTGCGCAAGGTGTACGCCGAGCGCGCCCAGGCCATGGGCGACGCGCTGCGCAAAGAACTGGGCGACGCCATCGATTTTGTGCAGCCCCAGGGCGGGCTGTTTGTGTGGGCACGCCTGACGGGCGCGGGCGGCAAGGTGGCCGATGGCAACGTGCTGGCCAAGCGGGCGATTGAAAAGGGCGTGGCCTTTGTGCCCGGCACGCCTTTCTTCTGCGCCAACCCGGATCACGCCACCTTCCGCCTGTCGTTTGCCACCGCCGATGTGGACAAGATCCGTGAAGGTGTGGCACGCCTTGGGCAGGCCCTCTGACGCCCCGATGTCAGACGTCAACGACACCGCCAACATCCTCCAGCGCCTCGAAAGCCTCGAAATCAAGGCCAGCTTCACTGAAGACCTGCTGGACCAGTTGAACATGACCATCTACCAGCAGCAGCAACTGATCGACCGGCTCACGCACGAGGTCATCCAGCTGCGGCAGCAGGCGCCCGAGGGTGGATCGAATGGTTCGCGCAATTTGCGCGATGAATTGCCGCCGCATTATTGAAGAGAAAAAACGTTCGCCCACCGAACACGCGCTGATCGCACCGAGGCTGCCCATGCAATTTCACACGCTTCACAAATCGGCGCTGTCTCTGTGCGCAGCGGGCGTGGCACTGCATCTCTACACCGCCTTTTTCAAGGCGGAGGGTGGCACAGGCGCCGCCGCCTTTCTCATCGGCTTGTTTCTCTGGTCTTGCACCCCTTACGCCATCGCTGCGGTGCTGGCATGGAGCCGTTGGGCGGCGTGGGGGCTGGGGGCTGCCGCAGCATGCCTGGCGGCGGATGTGTTCGTGCACTACACCGTCTTTGTCGCCCCGAAGGGATCGACCGCTGCGCTCGGCCTGCTGTTCATGCCGCTGTGGAACCTGGTTGCCATTGGGCCGGCGGGAGCGTCGTTGTTCTGGCTGGCGCACCGGATTTTTGCCCGCAGGCGCGGTGTTGAGGCTGACTGAGCTTCAGGCCCGCACCGTGCGCCACGCCGCAGCCGCCAGTTCGCTGCGGTAGATGTCCGGCGAGGGCAGACCACCCTTGCCTGAACGATCCGACAGCCATGCCCGGCAGTAGCTCTGCACGGGCCCCATCACCAGCGACGGCATCAACTCGCAAGGCAGGTCGCGCAGCGCCCCCGCTTGACGGTGGGGCTCGAACCAGTCCACCAGCGCCTGGTTGCGACGCCTCGCTGCGTTGGCCAGATCGGGCGTGCGCGGGCCAGCGGCCACGGCGCCGCGGGCCTGGAACAGAAAACGCGCCTGTTCGGGCTGCGCCACTACCCAGTCCAGATAGCCCGTGACCAGGGCCAACACCCCAGCCTCCACACCCTTGGCTGCATCGAGCTGCGCCTGCACGCTGCGCGACTGGTCGTGAAATATGTCGAAGAACAGCGCCGCCACGATGCCGTCGCGGTTGCCAAAGTGGTGATAGATGCTGCCCACGCTGGCCCCGCAGCGGGCGCGCACGCCGTCGATGGTGACGGCGTCCACTCCGGCCTCGGCCGCGCAGGCGAGGGCTGCGTTGAGGATGTCCTGGCGGCGGTCGGTAGGGGCCTCGGCAGGGGTGGCGCAGGGGCTGGGGGTAATTCGGCTTGCCATGGAGCCAGATTCTAGAATAAAGTTCTAGAAAAACTTTCTACTCACGCGAGATGCCATGAATTCCTCCGCCACCACTGCGCCCGCACCCGCTACATCCACACTGCCCGCACCCGGCGCCGCGCTGTATCCCCACCTGCTCGCGCCGCTTCATCTCGGCTTCACCACCCTCAAGAACCGCGTGCTCATGGGCTCGATGCACACGGGGCTGGAGGACGGGCGCGACCTCACGCGCATGGCGGCGTACTTTCGCGAGCGGGCTGAGGGCGACGTGGGGCTGATCGTGACGGGCGGCTTCGCGCCCAACATCGCGGGCTGGGCCAAGCCGTTTGCGGGCACGTTGGCGACCTCGGGCGCCGCCAGGCGCCACCGGGTGGTGACCGATGCGGTGCATGGGGCGGGCGGCAAGATCGCGTTGCAGATCCTGCACACGGGCCGCTATGCCTACCACCCGCTGGCTGTGGCACCCTCGCGGTTGCAGTCGCCCATTTCGCCGTTCACGCCATTTGCGCTGTCGGCGCGCGGGGTGGAGCGCCAGATCCGCGCGTTTGTGAACTGCGCCGTGAAGGCGCGCGAGGCGGGCTACGACGGCGTGGAAGTGATGGGCTCGGAGGGCTACTTCATCAACCAGTTTTTGTCGCAAACCACCAACCTGCGCACCGACGCCTGGGGTGGCGACTACAGCCACCGCATGCGCCTGCCGGTGGAGATCCTGGCGCGCATGCGCGAGGCTGTGGGCAAGGACTTCATCATCATCTATCGCCTGTCGATGATCGACCTGGTGCCCGGCGGCAGTGCGTGGGACGAGATCGTCATGTTGGGCAAGGCCGTGGCCACGGGCGGGGCCAACATCGTCAACACCGGCATTGGCTGGCACGAGGCGCGGGTACCCACGATTGCCACCAGCGTGCCGCGCGCGGCGTTTGCCTGGGTCACGCAGAAGATGAAGGCCGAGTTTGCGGCGGCGGGTATCCAAACGCCGCTGGTCGCGTCGAACCGCATCAACACGCCCGAGGTCGCCGAGCAGGTGCTCGCCGATGGTTGTGGCGACATGGTGTCGATGGCGCGCCCGCTGTTGGCCGATGCCGACTTTGTGAAGAAGGCTGCGTTGGGCCGGGCCGACCGCATCAACACCTGCATTGCCTGCAACCAGGCTTGCCTCGACCATGTGTTCCAGAACAAGACCAGCAGCTGTCTGGTGAACCCGCGTGCCTGCCATGAGACAGAGCTGGTGTACCGGCCGATTGCCACGCCAGCGGCGCGCAAGCGCATTGCCGTGGTGGGCGCGGGACCTGCGGGCCTCACCGCCGCCACCGTGGCCGCCGAGCGCGGGCATGAGGTGCACCTGTTCGATGCCGCAGCAGCCATCGGCGGCCAGCTCAACATGGCCAAGGTGGTGCCAGGCAAAGAAGAGTTTCACGAAATGCTGCGCTACCTGGCCACGCGGGTGGAAGACACAGGTGTGCACCTGCATTTGAACCAGACGGTAGCGGCGTCTGACCTGGCGGGCTACGACGAGGTGATCATCGCCACGGGTGTGTTGCCTCGCGACCCAAAGATCCCCGGCCAGGACCACGCCAAGGTGCTGAGCTACATCGACGTATTGCGGCACGGCAAGCCGGTGGGCGAGCGCGTGGCCATCATCGGCGCGGGCGGCATTGGCTTTGACGTGGCCGAGTTTCTGACGCATGGCGACCACCCCTCCACCACGCTCGACCTGCCCGCGTGGAAGGCCGAGTGGGGCATCACCGACCCGGCTGACGCGCGCGGCGGCCTGGACCCCAGCGGCCCACGGGTTACGCCGCCTGCGCGGCAGGTGACGCTGCTGCAGCGCAAGAAGGGCAAGCTGGGTGCGGGCCTGGGCAAGACCACCGGCTGGATTCACCGCACCACGCTCAAAATGAAAGACGTGCAGATGGTGAGCGGCGTGAATTACGAGCGCATTGCCGACGAGGGCCTGCTTGTGTCATACGGCGACAAGCGCGAAGACCCCACCTGGATCGCGTGCGACACCGTGGTGCTCTGCGCGGGACAGGTGCCGCTTGCAAGCCTGGCGCAGGCGCTACAAGCCCAGGGCCACAAGCCGCACTTGATCGGCGGGGCGCTGGAGGCGGGCGAGCTGGACGCCAAGCGCGCCATCGACCAGGCGGCACGGCTGGCGGCACGGCTGTAAGAGCCGCCACGGGATGGACAGCCACGGTGTGCAGAAAGCGCCCTGTTGTTGAGCAGGTACTTAAAAAAGTGAGCTGCTAGCGCTTGATTCTATTGGGTTTCAAATGGTTTTATATCTGAAACCCTTTATATTAAAGCGCTAGCAGCTCCTTTTTTGATAGCTCTGCGGCTTCCCTGCATTCCATCTTCCCAACACGTCAGGTGGCAAGCTCCAGGGCGTTGAACACCCGCAGCGCTGCCCATGCATCGTTTGCTGCATAGACCAACTGGGCCTCGGTCAGCCGGGCGTTGGCCCAGTTCGAGGTAGCGGCCTTCTTGGACTTGAGGAAGCGCCGGTTGAACAACACGGCCACCGCGCCTTTCACGCCCATGTCCTTGCGGTAACCGCGCTGGCGGAAGACGGTGTTCAGCTCCAGCACGTCGGCCGGTTGCACGCCCAGTTTGTGCTGGATGCGCTTGGTGTCGTCCCCCAGGCCAAAGCCCGCCTTGGTCACGCCGCGCAGCGCCAGCAGTTCTGCCACGCGGGCGCGGCAACCGGGGTCGTGCAGCTGGAACACCCAGGCCGTGTCGAGCGTGGCCAGTTGCACGATGTGGGGTCCGTCGGATTGCTCGCCCTGCACGAACGTGGGTTTGGATTCGGTGTCAAACCCCCAGGCGCTGGCCGCCGCCAAAACAGTGCAGGCCTTGTCGGCCTGCTCAGCGGTGGCGACGAGTGTGATGCGGTCAGTGCCCAGGCGCTCGAACGGCTCCAGCAGTGCGATCTGGTCCTTGTCTGGGGTGGGGAGCTGCCCGGAGCGCGGGTGCTGCGGGTGCGGTGGCGAGTTTTGCGGAGGAGGAGGGGATGCCGTCATGCTGGGCATTGTGCCGTGGCAGGTGGGACGCACGCCTTTACACCGGATCTTGGCTCGCGGCTCTCGCTCCCCGGGTTGCAGGCGTTTTTAGGGCGGCCGCGCGCGCCGTTACTCGTCAACCGGGTCTAGCGAAGCGATTTGGTCGCGCCCCCGGCGCTTGGCCAGATACAGCGCCTGGTCGGCGCGGTCGAGCATGTCGCGCAAGCTGCGGTCAGATTGGCGAAAGGCCCCCATGCCCAGGCTGGAGGTGATGCGGTAGGGGTTGGCCGCATCGTCCGTCAGCTGCAACGCGCGGATGCTGTTCATGATGCGCGTGGCTACTTCCATGCCCTCGGCCAGCGCGGTCAGTGGCAGCAGCACACCAAATTCTTCGCCGCCCAGGCGCCCCACGGCGTCGCTGGCGCGCAACTGGCTTTTGACGGCTTGGGCAAACTCCACCAGCGCGCGGTCGCCCTCCAGATGGCCAAAGCGGTCGTTGATCGATTTGAAGTGGTCCAAATCCAGCATCAGCAGCGTCAGCGGCTCTCCATTGCTGCGAGAGCGCTCGTACACGGCTTCGGCACATTCGAGAAAAGCGCGCCGGTTGGCCATGCCGGTGAGCATGTCGGTGGTGGCCAGCCGCTGCAGTTCGCGCTCCAGGTTTTTGCGCTGCGTCACGTCGCGGTAGACGCCCTCAACACCCCCAAAATTTCCCGCATGGTCGTACAGGGCGTGGCTGCTGATGGAGATGTCGATCACCGTGCCATCGCGCCGCACCATCTGGCCCGGAAAGTCGGACACCTCGCCTTTGTCCATGATGGCGACCTTGAACGCGTCGCGGTCGGCGCTGTGGGGGTAGTACGACTCGGCGGTGCGGCCCTCGATCTCGTGCGGCTCGTAGCCCAGCACCCGCCGCACTCCCGGGCCCACGTGCTGAACGATGCCCAGCGCATCGGTGCGGTAGTACACGTCCTGCATGTTGTCGAACAGGCGGCGAAAATTCTGCTCGCTCTCGCGCAACTGGGCTTCTATCTCGCTCTGGTGGGTCATGTCCATGCCACACATCAGTACGGCGGGGGCCCCGTCCCATTCCATCGCCACGCTGCTGATCAGCACCATGCGCAAGTTGCCGCGCACAGTGCGGATGCGGAATTCAGACGATTTGTTGGGCCGCCCGCCCTGTTCGGGCACGGCCACGGCCTGGATGCGGTTGGTGGAGCGCACCTGGTCCATCGGGTGCACAAAATCGCCTGACATGCGGCCAATCAGGCTGTCGATGCTGGGTGCCTCCAGCAGCTCCATGCTGGCAGCGTTGGCAAAGCGAATGGCGCCCGCTTGCGTAACGAGCACCGCCGCTGGCAGCGCTTGCAGCAGACGGAGGTCGTGAAGCATGGGGCTTGGTGGTAACCAAAAGTAATGCACCATTGTGGCACTTTGGTGTGCTGCTGGGAATCCAGTTCTGTCACAAGCGCTACCATCGCCCATGAGAAAAATTTTCCCACTCCACGTTGAAGGCAAGAACCGCGATCGCGTTCTAGAGGCCGTCAAGCACGAAATCCGTAAATACATCAAGCGCGAGCGCCGCCGCGATCTCCCCGAAGGCGCTGACTTCTGGGACTTTGACTGCCAGTTTGGCCGCACCAAAGAAGTGGCCCAGGTGGCCCACCTTTCTGCGCTGACCGGCCTCATCAACGAGGTGGCCGCCGAAGACGGCCCGCAGATCTACGTAGAAATCATCGCCAAGCCCGGCAAACGCACGCCACGCCCCGCGGGCGAGGCAGACCACAGCGACGCCGGTGACGATTTGGGTGGAGACGACGACGAGGTCTGAGGTTTCGCTGCGCCGCCAGTCAACGCTTGGCGACTGTTCCCGGCGATTTTGTCAGGCGCTTGGGTCGCCTTCTGGGGTTTGGGGTGCAGCGGCGCGCAGCTTGTCCTTCTTGCTGGGGCGCTTTCCCTTAACGCCGCCTGTACCCTGCGGGTCGGTGGCCGACGCCGGTGGGGCTGCCTCGGTGGGCTCAAACCCCACAATCTGTTCGCGTGGCAGGCTCAGATGCTGGCGTTTTTCGATCAGGCGGAAATGCGCTTCGGCATCCGCCATCACAAAACTTACCGCCACGCCGCTTTCGCCCGCACGGCCCGTGCGGCCGATGCGGTGCACGTAGTCCACCGCAGAGCGGGGCAGGTCGTAATTGACCACCGCAGGCAACTGCGCAATGTCGATACCGCGCGATGCGAGATCGGTGGTCACCACCACCTGCCAGCGTTCGTCCTTGAACTCCTGCAAGACCTGCTTGCGCGCGCCCTGGCTCAGGCCGCCGTGGAAAGGGGTCGCAAAAATGCCGGCCTTGTACAGCTTTTCGGCCACATGCTCGGCAGCATATTGGGTGGCGACAAACACCAGTACACGCGACCAGTTGTGTTCCTTGATCAGGTGGCGCAGCAGCTGGGTGCGACGGATCGCATCCACGGCAATGGCGCGTTGCTCGATGGAGGGCTCGTTGCCGGGTGTGTGGGGCACCTCCACGCGCACGGGGTTCTTCAGCAGGCCGTCGGCCAGGGCCTGCACGGCGGCAGGGAAGGTGGCAGAGAAGAACAGGTTTTGCCGCTGCGCTGGCAGCAGCGCCAGCACGCGCGTCAGCTCTTCGGTAAAGCCCAGGTCCAGCAGTCGGTCGGCTTCGTCCAGCACCAGGTGCGCCACCGAGCCCAGTCGCAAAGCGTTGTGCTCCACCAGGTCTAGCAGGCGGCCTGGGGTGGCCACCACGATGTCGGCACCGCCCCGCAGGCCCAGCATTTGCGGGTTGATCGACACGCCGCCGAACACGATAGCCACCTTCAGCGGCTGCTGAAGATGCTGTGCCAGGCTGCGCAGCACCTCGCCTACCTGGGCCGCCAGTTCGCGCGTGGGCACCAGCACCAGTGCGCGCACCCGGCGTGGTCCACCGGGCGCGCTTAGCTGCAATTGCTGCAGCAAAGGAAGGGCAAAGGCGGCCGTCTTGCCCGAACCCGTCTGCGCGGCGCCCAACAGGTCGCCCCCCTGCAAGATGGCGGGGATCGCACTGGCCTGAATGGGCGTGGGCGCGGCAAAGCCCGCTTTTTCTGCAGCGTGGACGAGGGCAGGGGAGAGACCGAGGGAGGCAAAGGGCATGGGCAGGGCGCTGAAGCGGCGCGCAGAGGGCACGCAAGGCAGCGCAAACGGAAAAGAATAGGCAGGATTGTCGCCGCAGTTGCCTGTGACGGGACACGGTCGTCCGTTCGGGGGTGCCACCCGGCGGGCGGGCTTGGGAGCCATACGGATAGACCTGGACGTGTGGGGTGCCGTTGAGAGGCGCTTTTGCGCGGCTTCATCGCCACCGATAATTGGACCCCGTGCGGTTTCTGCCGTAGCTCATTCTTCTTTCAAAGCGCCCATGGCCCTCACCCTTGATTCCTCTGCCATCACCCACGGCATCCAGCTGGCGGTGGCCCCTGTGTTTTTGCTCACGGCCGTGTCCGGCATGATCGGCGCGGTGGCCAGCCGACTGGCCCGCATCATCGACCGGGCCCGCGTGGTGGAGGACCGCGCCCGTGCCAACACCGAACCGGAGTTTCTGGCCCGCGCCTACAGTGAGCTGGCCGATTTGCGTCTGCGCGGCCGGCTGGCCAATGGCTGCATCGGGCTGCTCACGTTCTGCGCGTTCTTGATTGGTATCACCATCATCTTGCTGTTTTTGGGGGAAACCACCAACTTCCAGTCCAACCGGTTGGCCGTGGCGGGCTTTCTGGCCGGGGTCGTTTCGTTTCTTTTGGCCCTCGTGTGTTTTCTGACGGAGACCCTTCTGGCGACCCGCTTACTCAACTTTCACATGCTGCAAAAAGAGGTGGAGGGGAAAACACCATGAAGTCGCTCGCAGACCTGGGCGGCTTGGTGTATTCCACCGAATCAGGCCGCATGTGCCCCGACTGCCGACAACCCATAGCGCAGTGCACCTGCAAGCAGAACCGACCGTTGCCCACGGGCGATGGCATCGTGCGTGTGTCGCGTGAAACCAAGGGCCGTGGTGGCAAGGCTGTCACGCTGGTCAAGGGCGTGCTTGTGGACGCATCGGCCCTGGAGCAACTGGGCAAACAGCTCAAGGCCGCGTGCGGCAGCGGCGGCACGGTGAAGGACGGCGTGATCGAAGTGCAGGGCGACCATGTAGAACGCGTGATGGCCGCACTGCAGAAGCTGGGCCACAAGGTCAAGCGTGCGGGTGGGTGAACCGATGACGCTCATGGACCCGGACAAACTGCAGCGCCTTGTCACCTTGCAGATGCCGTATGGCAAATACAAGGGAACGGTGTTGGCCGATCTGCCCGGCAACTACCTCAACTGGTTTGCGCGCGAGGGTTTCCCCAAAGGCGAACTGGGGCAACTGCTGGCATTGATGCACGAAATCGATCACAACGGTCTTTCTGATCTATTGAAGCCGCTGCGAGGGCGATGATGCGCTCTGCGTGGTGGCTACATGGCGATTTCGGCCAAAATCGCGTCCAATACCGAACAACAACACAGAGGGAAGTCACATGAAGGGCAACATTGCTGCGATCGTATTGGTGGTTCTGGGCGTATTTTTCCTGCTCACCAACCTGGGGCTCATCAGCATCAGCTTGCGAGAGCTGTTGCGAGTGTGGTGGCCTGTGGCGCTGATTGCGGTCGGCGTGGCCCTGTTTTTCACGCCTGGTTCCAAGGGGAAATAGTCGGTATTTCTTCAACAAAGCTTGACCGCGGAGGTCGACGCTTAGCGCTCAGCGACGAAACCGAGCCTGGGCGGTGAGTTCGGTCACTCGCCGCGCGAGACAGCGAACGCCGGGTCACTGCCGAAATAACCGCGAAACAAGTTGCGCGCAATGCCATGCGCTGCCACCTGCAGGTCTTGTGCTACCTCTGGTGTAAATATCCGGTGGGTGTGTTGCTGCCACAAAGAGGTCCACGCGGCGAAGTGGGCAGGGGTGACGCCCTCCAGCGCCATGTGCTTGCCAAATACATCACCCTTGAAGCTGCGTGTACCCAGCACGACCGTGCTCCAGAAATCCACCAACCGTTGCAGGTGTGCGTCCCACTGGCCCTGCAGGGCCTGTTCAAACACCGGCCCGAGCAACGGGTCCTGGCGCACATCACCATAGAAGCCGTGCACGAGCTGCGTGATGCTTTCCACGCTGGGGCCGGGCAGTGCAGTTGCTGGCAGATTCATGCCTGCTGGGTAGCTGCGTCGCTGCACGCGCAACCTGACGGGCCGCAGCCTTGCGAAGACGTCGGGCTGGCTTCGAACTGCGGGAAGAGCACGTTGTTTTCGAGGTGGATGTGGTTGATCAGGTCGTCGCCCAGTTGTGCAATGCCTGCGTAAAGCGCGCGCCAGGTATTGCAGGCGCCTTGAGGGGGCGTGGCGTCATTGGTAAGGGCATTTAGTTTGTCCAGTGCCTCGCCATGGCTCACATGTTCCGCGCGCAGCATGCCAATGGGCTGACCCACAAATGGGTTGCCGCCCGTCTTGAGCATGGGAAATAGCACCTGTTCTTCCTTGAGCATGTGCGAAAGCAATTCCTCGTGCATGGATTCAAGATGGTCGGCCAGCCCGGCCGGGACTTGCGGGTTGTCGCGGTGCACGGCCTCGACGCGGCGGGCCATTCGGATCAGTTCGGGCAGTTGCTGGCGGTGCACCTCGTGGTAGCGCGCCAGGATGTGGTCGATGAGCGCGCTGGGTGATGTGGTCTCGGGCACGCTGTCGCTGCGCTGCAGGGCGGCCAGTTCCTTCAACACCACCGCGGCGTCCAAGCCCTTGTCCGACGCTGCCTTGGACAAACTGACCTGACCGCCACAGCAGAAATCCAGCTTGAGTCGGCGGAACACCGCCGTGGCGCCCGGAAGTTGCACGGCAATCTGACCGATCTGCTGGTCTGCGTGCAGCGTTGCATGCGGTGTTGAGGGGGTTTCTACCGAAGTTTGCAAGTGGTCTATGCGAGCGTTCATGGCAGTCCTTTAAAGATTCATATTGCGTGAATATTTTAACTTATAAAATTCGCATGGTTAGAATCTTTTAATTGACCTAGAGCAAACGCCATGCGCCTGACCCAATGGACTGACTACACGCTGCGTGTGCTGATGTATTGCGCTGCGACCGAGGGGCGTGTGCAGCCTGTCACCATCGCAGAGGTGGCCGAGGGCTATGGAATTTCACGCAGCCACTTGATGAAAATCGTGCAGCAACTGGCGACCCAGGAACTGTTGCAGACCACGCGCGGGCGCGGCGGCGGCATGCGTTTGATGCGGCCAGCATCTGCCATTAACGTGGGGGCTGTGGTGAGGGCCACCGAGACAGACTTCCACCTGGTCGAGTGTTTTGACGCCGCTACCGACCAATGCCGTCTGAGCGGCCATTGCCATTTGAAAGGGGTGCTGGGCCGGGCGATGGATGCCTATCTGGCGGTGCTGGACGGCGTGACACTAGCTGATCTGGTCCCACCTCTTATCACCACGCCAGCAGGAATGCGGGGAACGCGCCGCTTGCTTCCTGTGGAAACCGCTGGATTGCCGCTGGATCATTGAACGCGTGTCTTGCGTCTTCCGCCCCACGCCCCTGGCGGTGATTGGTTCATAACCGGACTTTTCCCGTCCAGATGTCCTTGTACATCACCCAGTCACCCATGAAACTGTAGAGCGGTCGCTTGAAGCTGGCGGGTTTGTTCTTCTCAAAGCCAAAGTGCCCTATCCAGGCAAATCCGTAGCCGCAGAGCAGGCCGTAAAGCAGGTACTGAGGCTTGCCCGTTGCCACCAGCATGGCCAGGCAGACCAATGTCAGCGTTGAGCCTACGAAGTGCAGGCGGCGGCAGGTGCGGTTGCCGTGCTCGCTCAGATAGAACGGGTAGAAATCGGCGAAGCGCTTGAAGGCCTGTGGGTCTGTGCTGGGCCTGGGGGGCGGGGCGGCAGTGTGGGTGGTCATGGCGTGTCTCCTGGCGGCGTTGGGGCTCTGCCCGCGTTATACGCCGTAGCCACGGGGCGCACCAGCGGGGGAGTGTGGGCGTGCTGTCGCCAGCAGGTCTGTGCACAAAAAACCCGGCGGGCTTCTCAGCGCGCCGGGTTTGCTGGTCATTCGGTATCAGAGCACCAGGAAGTCCCGGATGGCGGCGAGCGTTTCTTCTGGCGCCTCGGTCATCTGGTTGTGCCCTACGGGCAGGTGGCCGATCTGCACCGTTTTGCCCGCTGCGCGTGCCGCATTGATCAGGCCCTGCGCGGCTTTTGGTGATGTCATCTGGTCTTGTTCGCCCAGTGCAAACAGCACCGGGCAGGTGAGTTGCGCCATGGCGGCTTCGCCCCCCGCATAGCTGTCGCACGCCACAAAGCCTCGATGAAACACGTTGACTGCTGTGTTACTGCGCAGCACTTTGCGCCCCAGGGCCATGCCTGCGCCAAACACCCAGGTGCCAGGGCCGAGGGCGGAGGGGGGTGCCGACAATGTGCTTCGCGAAAACACGTTGACCATGCGCATTGCCTGCTCGGGGTTGGTCTGTGATGCTTCGATCAGCGCAGGCGATACCTTCATCGGGAACGCCGTGCCCACCAACACCAGGTGGCTGATGCGGTCCTTGAGCCGTGCGGCCGCTTCCATGGCGATGAGCGATCCCCAGCTGTGCCCCACCAAGGCGGCGCCTTGCAAGCCCGCCGCGTTAAGCAGCGCACCGATGAAGTCGGCACCTTGCTCGACCGTAGCGGGCGCGTCGCCGCCGCTGCGGCAGTGGCCGGGCAGGTCGATGGCCAGCACGTTCCAGCCGTGGTGGGCCATGTAGCGGCTTTGCAGGGCCCACACGCTGTGGTCGTTGAGCACGCCGTGGATGAAGACCACGGTGGGCTTGGCGGCATCCAATACCTTGCCGCCGGTGTAGCAATACGTGGCAGCGCCGTTAACTTGAATGTGCATGGTCAGGCCCCCGCTTTCTCGGCTGCCTTGAGCGCGCGCTTGAGGTCGTCGATGAGGTCGTCGGCGTCTTCGAGGCCGATCGACAGGCGGATCGTGCCCTGGCTGATGCCTGCGCCCGCCAGCGCTTCGTCGCTCATGCGGAAGTGCGTGGTGCTGGCCGGGTGGATCACCAGACTGCGGCAGTCGCCCACGTTGGCCAGGTGGCTGAAGACCTTGAGCGTCTCGATGAACCTCTTGCCCTGCTCTCGGTTGCCCTTGAGGTCGAAGCTGAACACCGAGCCCGCGCCACGCGGTAGCAGCTTTTGCGCCAGCGCATGGCTGGGGTGGGATGCGAGCATGGGGTGCCCCACGCGTGACACGAAAGGCTGCGCAGCGAGAAATTCCACCACCTTTTCAGTGTTGCGCACATGGCGCTCCATGCGCAGGGGCAGGGTCTCGATGCCCTGGAGGATCAGCCATGCCGTGTGGGGACTCATGCAGGCGCCAAAGTCGCGCAGGCCCTCTCTGCGTGCGCGCAGCAAGAAGGCGCCCACGGTGCTTTCTTCGGTGAACACCATGTTGTGAAAGCCGTCGTAGGGCTGGGTCAGCTCGGCAAACTTGCCGGCGGATTTCGGGCCATCCCAGTCAAAACTGCCGCCATCGACCACGATGCCTCCCACCACGGTGCCATGGCCCGAGAGGAACTTGGTGGCCGAGTGGTAGACCAGGTCAGCCCCGTGTTCAAACGGTTTCATGAGCCAGGGCGATGTGAGGGTGGAGTCCACCAATAGCGGCACACCGGCTTCGTGTGCAATCGCGCTTATTGTGGGGATGTCCAGCACATCCAGGCCCGGGTTGCCCACGGTCTCGCCAAAGAACAGCTTGGTGTTGGGCCGCACGGCGGCGCGCCAGGCGTCGATGTCGCCAGGCTTGACGAAGGTGGTCTCGATGCCAAAGCGCGAGAGCGTGTAGTGCAAAAGGTTCTGCGAACCGCCATACAGCGCGGTGCTGGCAACGATGTGACTGCCCGCGCCCATCAGCGTGGCCACGGCCAGGTGTAGCGCAGCTTGGCCGCTGGCGGTGGCGATGGCGCCCACACCGCCTTCGAGCGCCGCCACGCGCTGCTCCAGCACCGCGTTGGTCGGGTTGCTGATGCGGCTGTACACGTGGCCGCCGCGCTCCAGGTTGAACAGCGAGGCCGCGTGGTCGCTCGATTCGAAGACAAACGACGTGGTCAGGTGGATGGGGGTGGCGCGTGCGCCGGTGGCGGGGTCGGGGCTGGCGCCTGCGTGCAGCGCCAGCGTGTCAAAGCCAGGGTCGGAGTAACCGGGCATCTTGTGTCTCCCATGTTGTCAATGCAGGCGGGCATTGTGGGCTATATTTGCCGGCAAATGGCCTACAGCATGTGAGCCCCCGAAGCGGGTGTGAATGTGCCCGTGGGCCCACGCACTCACTTCCCGCTCTCCCGGAGACTCCGCACCATGAAAGTCAGCGACATCCTTCGCGTCAAAGGCAACACCCTCTACACCGCTACGCCGGACGAGCCGCTGGCCGGTGCTGTGAGCCTGATGGCCGACCGCGATATCGGGTCGCTGGTCGTGATGGAGCACGGAGATCTGGTGGGCATGCTCACTTTCCGCGAGGTGATTCAGGCCGTGGTGAAAAACGGCGGAGGCGTGGGCACCATGCTGGTTCGATCAGCCATGGACGATGCGCCTTTGACCTGCACGCTCGAAACCGACATGGACGAAGTGCGCCGCATGATGCTGGACCGCCATGCACGCTACATGCCCGTGATGGACCGCAAGATGCTCATGGGCGTGATCAGCTTCTACGACGTGGCCAAGGCCGTGGTGGACAGTCAGAATTTTGAGAACAAGATGCTCAAGGCCTACATTCGCGACTGGCCTGAAGACGAGTCTCGTCCCTGAGACCTCTGTCTGAACGCTGCAGACTACTGAGCGCTAGGTCAAATGTGCGTATGGCGGTGCCGCAAGCAGGTGCCGCATGCCGACAGCCCTGCTGGACTGGTTGCGCTGTCGTGTGGAACGGCCGGGATAAAGGGACCAGAAGGCACTACCGATGTGCTGCACGCACTCGCAGACCGGGCTCTTTACCAAGCCAAGCTGGCAGGGCGCAATCAATCATCCCGGTGGCAACTGACCACGTATCCAGGCCTCCAGTTCGTTGGCTGGCATTGGCTTACCAAACAGATAGCCCTGCATTACCGGGCACCCCTGGGACTGCAGCCACTGCTGTTGG
The DNA here is from genome assembly GCA_030692685.1 of Acidovorax sp. Lineage (GTDB taxonomy): Bacteria > Pseudomonadota > Gammaproteobacteria > Burkholderiales > Burkholderiaceae_C > Acidovorax. The sequence continues at coordinate 22,516 of JAUXZO010000035.1, forward strand.
CCACTGGTCTCCACGCCTTCGGCCACCACCATCATCCCCAAGCTCTGCGCAATGCTCAGCACCGAAACCGTGAGCGCTCGTGCTGTGGGGCTGCTGGTCAGATCTCTGACAAAGGCCATGTCCAGCTTGAGTTCAGAAATGGGAAGCCGGTGCAGGTAGCTCAGGCTCGAATATCCCGTGCCAAAGTCGTCCAGTGACAGCTTGAAGCCCTCGCGGTGGAGCGCTTCGATGTTGGCCAGCGTGACGGGCCGCGCATCCATCATCACGCTCTCGGTGATCTCCAGCAGCAGGTCGTTGGTGTGAAGGCCGTGTTTTTTGAGGGCATGGCTGATTGCCTGGGCGAACTCTGGCTGATGAAAGCTGCGGCCTGACAGGTTGACGGCCACGCAGGGCACGTGATGGCCCGCTGTGCGCCATGCTGCCAACTGGCCGCAGGCCTCGTCCAGCAGCCAGAGTGTCAGATCGTGGATGAGGCCCGCTTCTTCGGCCACGGGGATGAACTCGCTGGGCGGCACAGAGCCCCATTCAGGGTGGTTCCAGCGCGCCAACGCCTCTACCCCATGCAAACCACCCGGCGCGCTGCTGAGCACCTGGGGCTGGTAGTGCAGGGTGAGGCTGCGCTCTGCAAGGGCCTGGCGCAAAGCGCGTTCCAGTGCAGCACGTTCTTGCGCACGTCGATTCATCTCGGCACTGAAAAGTTGCAGGCTGTGCCGGTGGTCGCTTTTGGCCTGGACCATCGCCTGGTCTGCGTGGCGCAGCAGGGTATCGATAGATTCACCATCGTCTGGAAACATCGCAATGCCAATGCTGGCGTGGGGCACGTAGTTTTGCCCGAGGATGTCCATGGGCTGTGCAATAGCCGCGAGCATGCCGTGCGCGATTTGTATGGCTTGTTCGGTGGCGCATTCAGATAGCAGCATCACAAACTCGTCGCCAGCCAAGCGGCCTATCAGGTCACGCGCCCGCAGGCACTGAGTGAGCCGGTCTGCCACCTCACACAGCAACGCATCGCCGGCATTGTGGCCCTGGGTGTCATTGACTTGCTTGAACCGGTCGAGGTCTACAAACAACAGGGCCCCTGTTTGGTCGTTGCGTTCGATGTTCGCCAGCATGCGCTCTGCGCTGCTGCAGAACATGGATCGATTGGGCAATCCGGTGAGCACGTCAAAAAAAGCCAGTTGGTGAATGCGCTGGCGGGTTGTGTCGCGTTCGATGGCCAGCGCACACAGATGCAGGCAGGCATCCACCAGTCGGCGGTGCAATGCGTTGGGGCCGCGTGGTTCGCGAAAGTAAAAAGCGAAAGTGCCCACCACCTTGCCGCGGTGATCAAGGATGGGGCTCGACCAGCATGCCCTCAGACCACTGGTTGCATAAAGATCCCGGTAATCTGCCCACCGCAGATCAGTGGAGATATCGATCACCTCCACGGGCTCGCCCAGAAACGCCGCCGTGCCACACGATCCAACAAGTGGCCCGATGGCAGCACCGTCCAGCGCAGCGCAGATGTCGGGCGGCAGCCGGGGCGCAGCCAGCGGATGCAATCGGCCCTGGTCATCCACTCCCAGAATGGAGGCTGTTACCTCTGGCGCAATACGTTCCACCTCGCGGCAGACCAAGGCCATGAGGTTGGGCAACGGCAGTTCGTTGACCATTCCTTCGAGCACGCGCTTTTGCAAGACCTCGTGCATCTTGGTGAGTGTGATGTCGGTCAGCACCGTGATGGTGCCTCCGGGCCCTCCCGATGCTTGACTGGAGGCGTTGATGACCATGGAGATCCACAATGGCTGGCCACTCTTGCTGTAAAGCAAGGTGTCCACCCGACAGCAGCCTTGCTCGGTGACGTTCTCGCGGATTTTATCGAGCAGTCCTGGGTCGGTATGGGCCCCAAAAAGCACGGTGCTGAGGGATTTTCCCAACACTTCCTCGGGCCCGAATCCGAACAGGCGAGTGAAGCCTTCGTTGATGTACACCACGTGGCGCGACCGATCGCTCAGGACGATGGCGTCATCGCTGGCATCCAGCGCCCGGCGCAAAGGCGCGTCAGCCACGGGCGCTGGCAGGGAGGGTATCGGTGAAAAGGAGGGGCCGAAAGAAGGCGGTGCAGAGACGGGCATGAATGTCCCAGTGGTCATCTGCCCATGCTATCAAGTGCGTGTTTCGCTGCCAAGTGCAATATCGCGGATGCGGCGGCGATCTATGCACAGCCTGTGCTTTCGACCCTGTGAGCTAACCAATGCTATCCCGGTGGTGGCAATACGGAGCCTGCGTCCCCAGCTCTGGGATAATCCCGCTCCATGAGCGGCAATACCTTCGGCACCCTATTCGCAGTCACCAACTTTGGTGAATCCCACGGCCCGGCCATTGGCTGCGTGATTGATGGCTGCCCGCCTGGCATGCCGCTGTCAGAGGCTGACATTCAGTCCGACCTGGACCGGCGTCGCCCTGGCACCAGCCGGCACGTCACACAGCGCAACGAGCCCGACGCGGTGGAGATACTGTCCGGCGTGTACGACGGAAAGACCACGGGCACGCCGATTGCGCTGCTGATCCGCAACACGGACCAGCGCAGCAAGGACTACAGCAACATCGCCGAGAGTTTTCGCCCGGGCCATGCCGACTACACGTATTGGCACAAGTACGGCATCCGCGACCCGCGTGGCGGTGGCCGGTCTTCTGCGCGCCTTACCGCGCCCACGGTGGCTGCTGGTGCGGTAGCCAAGAAGTGGTTGGCCCAGCAGTACGGCGCTCAGTTTCGTGCTTGCATGACGCAACTGGGCGAGCTTTCCATCCCGTTCGAGAGCTGGGACCATGTGCGCAGCAATCCGTTTTTTGCCCCGGTGGCCGACGTAGCGCAGTACGAGGACTACATGGACGCCTTGCGCAAGGCCGGGGATTCTTGCGGTGCGCGCATCCGTGTGCAGGCCACGGGCGTGCCGGTGGGCTTGGGCGAGCCGCTGTATGACAAGCTCGACGCCGATATCGCCCACGCCATGATGGGCTTGAACGCGGTGAAGGGTGTTGAGATCGGTGCGGGCTTTGCCAGCGTCGCGCACAGGGGCACCATGCACGGCGATTCGATGACGCCCCAGGGCTTTCGCACCAACAACGCTGGTGGTGTGCTGGGCGGCATCAGCACCGGGCAGGCCCTGGAGGTGAGCATTGCCATCAAACCCACCAGCTCCATCATCACCCCGCGCGAATCCATAGACATCCACGGCCAGAGCGCCGAGGTCATCACCAAAGGCCGCCACGACCCCTGCGTGGGCATTCGTGCCGCGCCGATTGCCGAGGCGTTGCTGGCCTTGGTGGTCATGGACCACGCCCTGCGCCACCGGGCCCAGTGTGCCGACGTGGTGCAACCCGTGCCACCCATCCAGGCCTCGTTTCTGTAGGCTTTTCGACGGCCCGGCGCCAACTAAAAGACACGCAGCATGTCTGGAAGATCGGCAGGGCTTCGCCAAGGTCGAGGGTTGCAGCGCATGATGTGGGCGGCCGCCATCGGTTTGGCCGCCGTCGCCCTCGCAGGCTGCAGCAGCGCGTGGCATGCCCTCGCGCCTGCCAGCGCGCCTCCGCACATTGACATCACCTTGATCGGTTTCAACGATCTGCATGGCCATTTGGATCCACCCGGCATAGCGCTCACGGTGCCAGGGCCCGCAGGCCCTGTGGCGGTGCCCGCCGGAGGTATGGCCTATCTTGCCAGCGCCGTGGCCGCCCTGAAGGCACGCGGGCCGCACCATGCCGTGGTGTCGGCCGGGGACATGGTGGGGGCCTCTCCGCTGGTGTCATCGCTGTTTCTGGATGAGCCCACCATCGAAGCCGTGAACCAGATGCAGATCGACTTCAATGCCGTCGGCAACCACGAGTTTGACCGCGGCTGGCGCGAGCTATTGCGCTTGCAGCACGGCGGCTGCGAAAAACACACCGCCCGCCAGCCCTGCCAAATCAGCCAGCCATTTGCGGGTGCGCAGTTTGGATTTCTGGCGGCAAACACACTGCACGAGGATGGGCGTACCTTGTTACCAGCCACCGGCCTTAAACGGTTTACGCAAGGCGGCGCCACGGTGGTGATGGGTTTCATCGGCCTCACCCTCAAAGCCACTCCGGCCATGGTGACCCCGGCGGGTGTAGCAGGGCTGCGGTTTGAGGATGAAGTGGAGACTGCCAATGCGCTGGTGCCTATGCTTAAAGCCCAAGGCGCTGACGTGATTGTGGTGGTCATCCACGAAGGCGGGCGGACCTCTGCAGGGCCCCTGGAGGAAAGCTGCGCGGGCCTGAGCGGTGACATCCTGCCCATCTTGGAGCGGCTGGACCCTGCCGTTGATGTGGTGGTCTCCGGTCACACCCACCAGGCCTACGTGTGCGATTACGGCCGGGTCAACGCGGCCAAACCTTTCTTGCTGACCAGCGCGGGCCAATACGGAACCTTGTTGACCGATATCCAGCTGCGTGTGGACACCCAGACGCGCCGCGTGGTGAGCAAGACCGCGCGCAACCTCGTGGTGCAAAGCCAGGCGTTTACCGGCAGCCAAGGGCACGTGCCCGTGAGCGCTGCTTTCCCCGCATTTGAAGCGGATGCGCAGGTGCAGAAAATCATCGACACCTACCGCGCCGCGGCGGTGCCACTGGCCCAGCGGCCCGTGGGGCAAGCGACTGCGGCCGTGCGGCGCGTGCCTGCTGCGTCGCTGGAGAGTGCGCTCGGTAACCTGATTGCCGATGCGCAATGGCTGGCCACCCACGCTCCCGAGCACGGCGGTGCGCAGCTGTCATTCATGAACCCAGGCGGGCTGCGGGCCGATCTGGTGCCGGACGAACAAGGCCTGGTGCGTTTTGGGCAATTGTTTGGGGTGCAGCCCTTTGGCAACCAGCTGGTCGTCAAAACCCTGACCGGTGCGCAGATCAAGGATGCGCTGGAGCAGCAGTTTGCGAGTGGCAGCAACACCGTGCAACGCCCTCGGGTGCTTTCGGTGTCCAAGGATTTTGCCTACCGCTACGACCTTGCCCAGCCGCCCGGCGCGCGCATCGGCGGCATGGTGCTGCAGGGGGCACCGTTGCTGCCCGATGCTCAGGTGCGTGTGGTGATGAGCAGTTATCTCGACAGCGGGGGCGACAACTTCTCGGTGCTGGCGCAGGGCCGGGATCGCCGCGTGGGCATGCTTGATGTCGATGCGCTGGAGGCCTACTTTCGCGCCCAAAGCCCGGTGTCTCCGCCCGCTGCGAACCGCATCACGCGGGTGGAGCGCTGACCCGCGTTGGTTGTCCCCACCGATTTCGGCCCGGATCGGCTCTCTCATCCCCGTCCGGTCAAATTAGTCAGCGTTTCGCGACCGCAGCGCCGCCAGCCACCGCAGGGGGTTGAAACCTGTCACCAGTCCCGTGGCCACCAGCACAAGCGTGCCGCCCCACACCATCCCGGGGCCAAGTGCCTCACCCAAGAATATATGTCCCCATGCCACGCCAAACAGCGGGATCATGAAGGCTGAACTCATTGCCGCGACCGGAGACACATGCGTCAACACCCGCAGGTTGAGCCAGTAAGCGAGGCCCGAGGTCACGATACCCATCACCGCCACCGCCGCAAGGGCGCCGGGCGTGAAACGGGCATCGGGCAGACTCCACGCGGCGCCGGGCATCAGCAGCACCAGCGCGGCGCCGTGGATGCCGGCTGCAATCGCCAGCGGCGACATGCGTTTGGTGGCGCGCTTCATCCAGGTAGTGGAGATGCCGTAGCAGGCGGATGCCGTTACGCAGGCAGCGGCTGCCATCAGCAGGGCAGGGGTGGGTTCTACCGGCCCCAGTTGCACGATGAGCGCGACCCCCGCAAAACCGCAGATACACCCCATCCACTTGCGGGTGCTCAGGGTGTCTTCCTTCATCCACGCGGCGGCAATCACGCCAAACGGCACGGCCATGGTGTTGAGCAGTGAGCTGTAACCCGCGGGCAGATGCAGGGCGGCCCAGGCGTACAGCAAAAAAGGCACTGCCACGGTCAGCGTGCCCAGGCCAAACAGCTCGCGCCAATGCTGCCAGGGCCATGGCTCATTGGCCACTCGCATGATGCCCATCAGCGTCAGCGTGGCCAGGCCAATGCGCAGCGCCGCCATCACGTTGGGCCCCAGCACAGGGCTGGCAATGCGGATGAAGAGAAACGAGGCGCCCCAGAGGGCAGACAGCAGCACTAGCTGCAGGAAATGACGGGTTTTCACCGGGCGCATTGTCGGGCACCGGCGCAGAGTGCGCTGGCATCCGAAGTGTCAAATATTTAGGCAAATAGGGCTCTAGCGCTTATCCAGTAAGTGCTGATAGCTATTAATTTGGGAGTATTTTCTGTGTAGCCTGGGTGACAGGCCCCGTCTGCTGGGGGCATCGCTAATCCACTCACCAATTGAATGCTACTCAATTAATAGCTGCTAGCGCTTGGTGGATAACGGCTAGGAGCCAAAAAGGCTTGAAATTAGTGGTTGTGACTCGCCATCGTTGATGGCGAAGGCTATTTGCGCACTTCATCCACCATCGCGCGGAAGTCGTCGATGTCTTCAAAGCTGCGGTACACGCTGGCAAAACGGATATAGGCCACCTTGTCGAGCTTCTTGAGTTCACGCATCACCAGCTCGCCAATGCGGCTGGAGATCACTTCGCGCTGGCCCAGGTTGAGCAGCTTTTCTTCGATGCGTTCGATGGCGCTATCAATCTGCAGGGTGCTGACGGGGCGCTTGCGCAGCGCCAGGTTGAACGATGCGAGCAGCTTGCCTCGGTCGTATTCAATGCGTCGTCCGTCTTTCTTGACGATGGCCGGGAAGCTGACTTCTGGCCGCTCGTAGGTAGTAAAGCGCTTTTCGCAGGCACCGCACTGGCGACGGCGGCGGATGAAGACCCCATCCTCAGACACCCGTGTTTCAACGACTTGCGTTTCGAGGTGGCTGCAGAAGGGGCACTTCATGGGCGCTTGTGGGGAGAACCGAAATCAACGATAGACGGGGAAACGTGCGGTCAGCGCGTTGACCTTGGCGCGAACCGCTGCAAGGTTGGCTTCGTCGCGCGGGTTGTCCAGCACTTCGGCGATCAGGAGGGCCGTTATGCGCGCTTCTTCTTCCTTGAAGCCGCGTGTGGTCATGGCAGGGGTACCAATGCGTACACCGCTGGTCACCATCGGCTTTTCAGGGTCGTTGGGGATCGCGTTCTTGTTGATGGTCATGTGGGCGGCGCCCAGCACGGCCTCGGCTTCCTTGCCGGTAATGCCCTTGGCGCGCAAGTCCACCAGCATCACGTGGCTTTCCGTGCCGCCGGAGACGATGCGCAGGCCGCGCGCGGTCAGCGTCTCGGCCACCACCTTGGCGTTCTTGGCCACTTGCTCTTGGTAGGTCTTGAACTCGGGCTGCAGTGCTTCTTTGAAAGCCACGGCCTTGGCGGCAATGACGTGCATCAGCGGGCCGCCTTGCAGGCCAGGGAAGATGGCGCTGTTGATGGCCTTCTCATGCTGCGCCTTCATCAGGATGATGCCGCCACGGGGGCCGCGCAGGCTCTTGTGGGTGGTCGAGGTCACTACGTCGGCGTGCGGCACAGGGTTGGGGTACACGCCAGCGGCAATCAGGCCCGCGTAGTGGGCCATGTCCACCATGAAGATGGCGCCCACATCCTTGGCAACCTTGGCAAAGCGCTCGAAATCGATGCGCAGGCTGTAGGCCGATGCACCGGCAATGATCAGTTTGGGCTTGGTCTCGTGGGCCTTCTTTTCCATCGCTTCGTAGTCGATGGCTTCGTTGGCATCCAGGCCGTAAGAGACCACGTTGAACCACTTGCCCGACATATTCAGCGGCATGCCGTGTGTCAGGTGGCCACCTTCGGCCAGGCTCATGCCCATGATGGTGTCGCCGGGCTTGAGGAAAGCCAGAAACACGGCTTCGTTGGCCGATGCGCCGCAATGGGGTTGCACGTTGGCCGCTTCAGCGCCGAAAATTTGCTTGACGCGATCAATAGCCAATTGCTCGGCCACGTCCACATGCTCGCAGCCACCGTAGTAGCGCTTGCCTGGGTAGCCTTCGGCGTACTTGTTAGTGAGCTGTGTGCCCTGCGCCCACATCACGGCGGGAGACGCGTAGTTTTCGCTGGCGATCAGCTCGATGTGGTGCTCTTGGCGCGCGTTTTCGGCCTGGATGGCGGCAAACAGCTCGGGGTCGGTTTGTTCGACAAGAATATTGCGGTCGTACATGATTGGCAGTCCTATGAACTTGTGTCCCTTGAAACAAGGGCTGCCCAGGCGAACGGCTGAACGCGAAGGTTGTGACCCTTGCGGCACGCTCCCCAGTGGTTCACAAGAGGCAAGCCCTTGCCGGTTTCCACGTCAGCGGCGACACCCTGTTGCGGGGTGGCGCGCCTATCGCCAGTTGCGTACCCGCTTAGTGTAGCTGACGGGAACGGACTGCTGTTGACGACAGTTTGCTTGGACCCACCCGGCACCGCGTGTTGGTGCCAGGCGAAAGTCACAGGGCTGAAATCACAGGCCTGAGAGCAAGGCCACTTTGTCTGCCGCAGCCGTAGGGGCTGGCGGTGGCGTCACCACGGGAATCACCTGAACTGGCGCTTGTGTTGACAGCGAAGGAGGAGGGTTGGTGGGCATCGCCCGGCCACCGGCCACCTGGCGCAACCGGAAATGTTCAGCCAACACCTTGGCGGCGTAGCCCCCATCGTCCGGCAGATTGGCGGCGCCCACGTAGTAGCGCAGTCCGCCCTCTACTGAGCCAGCGCGCGCAATGCACTCTTGCAGCACCTTTACACCGACGCGCAGGTTGCTCACGGGGTCAAAGGCTGCAAAGTGGCCACCAAAGCTCTGGTACTTGTCGGTATGCACGCGGGTCATCACCTGCATGAGACCTTGAGCGCCCACCGAGCTTTGCGCAAATGGATTGAAGCTCGATTCAATGGCCATGATGGCCAGGATCAGCGTGGGGTCAATCTTGGCGCGTTCGCCGATCTCATAGGCCTCGGCCACGAGCACGCTCAGCGGCTCTGGAGCCACGCGGTACTTTTTGCTGAGCCAGAAGGCCACAGCTGCCTGCTCCTTGGGCAGATCCTTCGGGTTGGCAGCAGTCGCGCGCTCGCTGGCCTCGGGCTCTACGGGCATGCCAAGCATCTGGACCTGCCGCGCACGCAGCCAGTCCATCAGCTGTTCCTCGCCGGCCTGACGCAGATCGGGACGGGCGGTGAGCGCAATTACGACGAAGGCAACGGCCAGCCCGATGAGGGCAAAGCTGTTGTGGGTGATTTCAAGAAAACCTTCGGTCACGTCGGCCACGAAGGTCCGCACGCCGGAGACTATTTTTCCTGACGCTGTCATAGCTCTTCCTTTCTGAGGCGGGCCGGAGAGCAGAACAGTCGTCGAGGACTGCGCTTGCCCGGCAAATCGCCTGGATTGGTACGCCATCAAGTGGGCTGCACGTCTTTGGAGTGCTTGGCGCCCTGTTTTGACTTAGCCGGGTTCGGCAGCGGGTTGGGGTTTTTACTAGCCCTGTTTTTGGGGCTGGCGGATTCTAGAAGTTCACTTAATGCTTAGTCAATACTAACAAAACTATTTTTAAGATATTTAAGTTATGAAAAGTATGTAAAAAAGCACAGGTTTTGGGGGCTTTTGCGCCATCCTGTCCGGCTGCAGCCGTTCACGTTGTGACGGGCGGATGTCAAATTCAATCGATGGCTTTTTTGCCATTGATAATTCAATTTGAGTTGTGAAGGGGACTTTGATAAGGTGCAGTTGCCTGTCAATTTCAGGCATCGCCAGACGAAGCGAAATCTCCCGCCGAGGGCAATGAGTGCCGAGGTGCAGCAGACGCCGCTTCCATGGCAACCCTTGGAGGCAATCTCTTGCCTCCTCGTCATGTGGACCTTTATCTCCGCATGTCGACCGATGGCAAAGACCGTTGTGTCAGCCGTCAAGCCCGGCAGGCAGGCCTTTAGGCACTGTCGGCCGGGCTTTCTTGTTTGTGCCGCAGCAAGACAATTGGGCTGTTGGTGCTTATATATAGATAATGGGGGCTGTTCCCTAGAAGCGGCGGCGATTCGTCCGCAGCCTCGGGCTCCTTGACGGGGCTCGCAGCGTGCCAGCCTGTCTGACCACGCCTTGTACCAGATCACCTTCCCAGGTTAGGTGCTGCGCCAAGCTGCTGTCCGTTTGCCGAACCCGTTGAAAATTGCCCTTTTTCGTCATGGTGCGCTGTAAGTGCAACTGCCATGGCGGGCCCTTAAGCAATGCGCTTTGTGGGGGCTTTTGTTATCCATTGGATCCATGTTTCCATTTTTTTCCCGCAGCAAAATGTCCGACGCACCTGAAGTGAATCCGGCCCCGGCCAAAACCCACGAGCCGCATCCACTCGATGCGCTGACCGGCGGCGCCTTTTCTGCCGCCACGTCCGGCGAGCGCGCCTCCCGCATCCGCGACTGGCTGGCCACGCAGCCCGCGCCAGAGCAGTTGCAGGAGGTCTTCAAGGATCTCAGCGGACGAGACAAGGGCGCGGCCCGCGCCGTGCGCGAGCGCCTGGACGAGATTCGCCGCGCCAAGGGCCAAGAAGTCATTGCCGCCGAGTGGGCTGAAAAGGCCCAGGCGCTGCTCTCGGCTCCCAAACTCAACATCGCCGACGCCTTGGCTTGGCAGCGTGATGCCGCCAAAGCAGGCGCGCCTTTATCGCGCGAACCGCTTTCTTTGCTGAAAGTTCAGGTCGCAGACCGCGTGAAGGTGATTGAAGACCTTCAGCACCGTGTACAGGTGCAACGCGAGGCCGCGGTGTTGCTGGCTCAGCGTATTGAAGTGCTTTCTACCAAGCCCTGGCGCGACGCGCATGCGGCTCTCGAACTGCTGCGCGTGGATGTGGCACGCTGGCAAGAGCAAGCGCAGGAGCTGACCAGCGACGCCAGCTGGGCAAGCGTGGAAGCACGTTTCCCTCCGCTGCTGGATGCGTCGCGTGGCCAGTTGCTGGTGGTGTGGGAAGCTTTCCAGCCTGCCATCGCGCAAGCTGCCGCTGCCGCTGAAGACGCCAACGCGCCGCTGCCACCTGTGCCTGTGTGGGCCGACGAATTGCGTTCTGCACGTGGCCTGCCCACCGAGGCAGGCGCAGCCGCCGCTGCCGTAGCGGCGGCAAAGCCTGCACGTGTTGTGAAACCCAAGGTGGCACCTGAGGTCGCTGAAAAAGCGGCTCAAGTAGTGCGCGAAGCCTTGGCCACGCTCGAAAAAGAAACGGCCGAGGGCCACGGCAAAGCCAGCGCTGGTGCAGCTGCTGCGCTGCGCGCCGTGCTGAAGGTGCAGGGCAAACACATCGACAATGCGCTGGAGCAGCAGGTGCACACGGCCTTGGTGGCTGCCGGTGAACTCGAAGGATGGCAGCGCTGGAGCGCGGACCAGGTGCGTGAAGACCTGGTGGCCAAGGCCGAGGCACTGCTGAACCGACCTGAGGGCCAGGGCCTGGGTGGCCGCAAGATGCAGGAGACGCTGCGCAACCTGCGCGAGCAGTGGAAGCAGGCTGACCAAGGCGGAGCACCCAACCACGCGCTGTGGAAGAAGTTTGATGAGGCGTGCAACGCCGCTCACAAGGTTGTCGAAGCGTGGCTGGACAAGATTCGCACTGAAGCCGCGGAACACAAGGCCCAGCGCCTGGCCTTGATCGAAGAAGTCAAGGCATGGGCCCACGAGCATGCTGCGTCTGGAGACTGGAAGGCCATCAACCGTGCGCTGTACCAGTTTGGCGACCGCTGGCGCGAAGGCGGCCATGTGGGCGAGAAGTTGTTTGCCGAACTCCAGCCGCTGTGGAAGCAGGCCATCGCACTGGCTGCGGGCCCACTGGAGGCTGCGCAGAAAGAAAGCCTGGCCCGGCGCCACGCAATGATCGAAGAAGCCACGTCACTTGGCGCTGCCCCCATGCTGCGCATTGATGCCGTCAAGGCATTGCAACAGCGTTGGCAGGCCGAGGCGCAAACCGTGCCTCTGGATCGCAAGCATGAGCAAAAGCTGTGGGACGCTTTCCGCAAGCCCATCGACGAAGCGTTCAACCGCAAGTCGGCGGACCGCGAGCGCGCTGTCACCGAGCTGAGTTCGCATGACCGCGTCGTGCTGGATGCCTCCAAGGCACTCGAAACTGCCAACGCAACCGGCGACGCGCAGCAGATTCGCTCTGCCATGCAGGCGCTGGAGGCTGCCTTGCGCGGTCAGGCCCAAGCCGCCGAGGCGGTGGCATCCGCCCAAAAAGAAGAGCCAAATCAGGCTGTGGCGCCCGTGGATGTTGCCCAAGATGCTACGGAAAATGAAGCGAATGCAGGCGCAGACGCACCTGCAGAAGACGGTGGCGTAGTCGCTGTGGAGTCACCTGCAGCAGCGCCGGTCGCTCCCAAGCCTGTCGCTCGCCCCGTAGTGGCTGTACGCGGCGATGACCGCCCCGGTATGAAAAAAGATGCACCAGCCGCTCCGGGTCGCGGTGGTCGCCCTGGCGAGCGCCGTGATGGCCGCCCTGGAGACCGTGATGCAGCCCGTGCACCGCGTGCCGATGCGCGATTTGGCGATCGCAATGACCGAGGCGGTCGTTTTGCAGATCGTCCCGCTTACGAAGACCGCGGGCCTCGCCTGGGCGACACGGCCTTCCGTGCGCAGCGCGATGCGCTGGAGCACGCGCAACTGGCATTGAAGAAGCTGGCGGCTCAGGCGCACGGCGAAGCGCTGACCCAGCTGCTCACCGCGTGGGAGAAGCGCGATGCGGAACAGGTCCCTGGCACGCAAGACCTGGGTGGGCGCGTGACGGCCCAGGTGCGTGGAGCTTGGGCGCAAGCCTTGTCTTCCTCACCACAGGGTGATGCGTCGGAAGCCTTGTTGCGCCTGGAGATGGCCGCTGAGGTGCCCACGCCTGCAGAGCACATTTCGGCACGACGCATGCTGCAACTGCAGTTGCTGACCCGCCGCAACGATCCGGCGCCAGAGCAAACCTGGGGCCAGGATGCGGCGCGTGTGCTGGCCAGTGCAAGCGACAGCGCAAATGCGCGGCGTTTGCAGAATGCGCTGAAAACCCTGCTGCGCAAGTAGTAAGCCAAGTGCTCGGCGGCGGCGCACTTTGTGGGCCGCCGACCATTGGGTGGCAGTTGCGCTCTGGTGCGACTGCGCAGAGCCGCGAACATGCATGCCCCGAGGTGCTCAGCACGTAGTCATCTTTTGCAGCCCCCTGCATTGGGCGCAAACCGAACCGTCTCTCGTTGAGGTGGTTTATGACAGATGAGAAACAAAAAAGCCGTTGCAAATGCAACGGCTTTTTATGTGTTTGGTGCCCAGGAGAGGACTCGAACCTCCACGATGTTACTCGCTAGTACCTGAAACTAGTGCGTCTACCAATTCCGCCACCTGGGCTTTCAGATCAGCCTCGAATTATAGAACAAGTATTTCGAGCTTTTGATGAGTTGGCAGAGAAATTTGTGAAGTTATTTTGGTGTGTGGTTGGCGAGAGAAGTTACCAAGGTGTTTTGGAAAATAAAAAAGCCGCTGTAGTTACAGCGGCTTCGATATTTTGAAAACCTTGGCAGGTTCTCGTTAAACTTGGTGCCCAGGAGAGGACTCGAACCTCCACGATGTTACTCGCTAGTACCTGAAACTAGTGCGTCTACCAATTCCGCCACCTGGGCATTTCAGGAAAGTCTAAGATTGTATATCAAAAAATCTACCCCCGGCGCTCAGTCCGCGCATCTCTCGGACGAAATTGAAGGCAGCGTGCAGGGGCACCGTGATGGGCACGGTTTTGTCATTCGCGATGATGGCGAAGGCGATATTTATATTCCCCCCAATGAAATGCGGGCGGTGTTGCACAAGGACCGCGTGCGCACCCGCATCGTGCGCCAGGACCGCCGCGGCCGCCCTGAAGGGCGCGTGGTCGAGATCATTGAGCGCCCCCCTCAGCCCATCATTGGCCGACTCCTGCAGGAAAGCGGCGTGTGGCTGGTGGCGCCTGAAGACAAGCGCTATGGACAGGATGTTCTGATCCCCAAAGGCGCCACCGGCACCGCCAAGCCTGGCCAGGTTGTGGTGGTTGAGCTGACCGAGCCGCCCGCACTGTTTGGCCAGCCTGTGGGCCGCATCACAGAAGTGCTGGGTGAAGTGGATGACCCGGGCATGGAGATCGAAATTGCCGTGCGCAAGTACGGCGTGCCCCACGAGTTCTCGGCCGAGTGTTTGGCGCAGGCCAAAGAACTACCCGACAAGGTGCGGGCGCAAGACAAGAAGCGCCGCGTGGACCTGACGGACGTGCCCTTGGTCACCATCGATGGTGAAGACGCGCGCGACTTTGACGACGCGGTGTACTGCGAGCCTGCCAAGGTCGGCCGCGGCAAGGGATGGCGCCTGTTGGTAGCCATTGCCGATGTGAGCCACTATGTAGAGACTGGTAGCGCCATCGACATCGATGCCTACGACCGTGCGACGAGCGTGTACTTCCCGCGCCGCGTGATCCCCATGCTGCCGGAAAAGCTCAGCAACGGCCTGTGCTCGCTCAACCCCGAGGTGGAGCGCCTGTGCATGGTTTGCGACATGCTGGTGACGGCCAAGGGCGAGGTACACGCGTACCAGTTCTACCCGGCGGTGATGTTCAGCCACGCACGGTTTACGTACACCGAAGTGGCGGCCATTTTGGCCAATACGCGGGGCCCCGAAGCCAGCAAGCGCAAAGACCGGGTCGGTGATCTGCTCAATCTTCACGACGTGTACCGCGCCTTGCTGCTGTCGCGCCGTGAACGTGGTGCAGTGGACTTTGAAACCACCGAAACACAGATCATCTGCGACGAGAACGGCCGCATTGAAAAAATCGTGCTGCGCACCCGCAACGACGCGCACAAGCTCATCGAAGAAGCCATGTTGGCCGCCAACGTGTGCAGCGCCGACTTTATTGCCCAGGGTGGCCAGCCCGGCCTGTTCCGTGTGCACGAGGGCCCTACGCCCGAGAAGCAGGAGATCCTGCGCAACTACCTCAAGGCGATGGCCGTGGGCATGACGATTGGCGACGACCCCAAGCCCGCGGACTTCCAGGCGATTGCCGAAGCAACGAAGGACCGGCCCGACGCCCAGCAGATCCACACCATGTTGCTGCGCTCCATGCAGCAGGCGATCTACACGCCTGTGAACAGCGGCCACTTCGGGCTGGCGTTTGACGCGTACACGCACTTCACCAGCCCGATCCGGCGCTACCCTGACTTGCTGGTGCACCGGGTTATCAAGGCGATTCTGAGCAAGACCAAGTACGCGTTGCCGTCCTTGCCTTTGCCCGGCGAAGCCCATGCCAAGCTGGCAAAGCGGCTGGCAGCGCGCGTGGCAGCCCCCGGCAACAAGCCTCGCAAGGACCTGCCGCCTCCCACCCGTGACACCCAGGCGTGGGAGGCCGCAGGCCTGCATTGCAGCGCCAACGAGCGCCGCGCCGACGAGGCCAGTCGCGATGTGGAAGCCTGGCTCAAGTGCAAGTACATGCGTGAGCACCTGGGTGAGGAATACAGCGGCGTGGTCAGCGCGGCCACCAGTTTCGGCATCTTCGTCACGCTCGACGCGATGTATGTCGAAGGGCTGGTGCACATCACCGAACTGGGGGGTGAATACTTCAAGTTTGACGAGGCGCGCCAAGAGCTGCGGGGTGAGCGCACCGGCATTCGCTATGCCATCGGCGCGCGCGTGCGTGTGCAGGTCAGTCGCGTGGACCTGGACGGACGCAAGATCGACTTCCGCCTGGTGCGGGAAGGCGAGGAGCTGCTGGGCCGCGCGCTCAAGGACAAGGGCCTGGGTTCCGAAGGTGCTGGCGGGGGTGCCCGCAAGTCGGGAGGCCGCTCTGCGAGCCGGAAATCAGACAAGGGCGCGGTCCCCTCTGCGACCGAGCAAGCCGGCCTCTCGCGGGAGCGCGCAGCCCGCTCCCCGATCCAGTCGCTCAAAGCATCGGTCAAGAAGGCCGTGGCGGGCAAGTCCAGCAAAGGCAAGGCACGCAAGCCACGCCGCAGTTGATTTTCTGCGCGGCCCTGTTTGATAGGGTGCTCATTAATTGATAGCTTCTAGCGCTTATGGGGTAAGCGCTAGAGGCTATTTTTACTTGTATTTTTGTATGGAGATGCCTGCACCCGGCTGGAGCGGGACCAGAAAGTCCGCATACCGGCCAGCGGTATCGCCGGGCGCCTCCATCATCGGCAGGTGACCGATGCCGGGCAGCGTTTCGACGCGGGCTTTCGGCAGCAGCCGCTGCAAGCGCTGCGCGCCCGACACGTCGAAAGCCCGGTCGTTCGTGCCCCACAGCGCCAGCGTTGGATGTTGCTGCAGGTTCGATAGTTGTTCGTCCAGCAGGTAGCGATCCTTGAGCTGCGCATCCCACAGCCGGGTGTTGGAGTTGGCGTTGCGCAGCGCCTCCTGCTCGGTTGCAACCAGTACGGGGTAGGGCAGAAAAGGGCGCTTTTCAAAGACCAAGGCCATCATGGCGTCAAAAGCGCTGGCGTCGTGCGCCACCAGCGGGCGGTGGCCAGCGTCGATGAGCCGGTCCATGGTGCTCTTTTGTGGTGACCGGATACCGTGGGGGGCGCCGATGAATGCCACGCTGGCCACGCGCTCGGGGTGCTCTAGGGCGTACAGCGCGGCTATGGTGCCGCCCATCGAGTTGCCCGCCAGGTGCGCGCGTTGAATACCCAACGTGTCCAGGAAGGCCCCCAGGCGAGTGACGTGCGCTGAATAGTCATACGGCAGGTTTTCGTGCCGCGTGCTCTCGCCAAAACCGGGCAGGTCTGGGGCAATTACCCGGTAGGTGGCGGTGAGGGGGCGCGCAAAATCGACCCAGTGGTCCTTCTCCGCAAAAATGCCGTGTAGCAGAACCAACGGCGTGCTGTCGCCGCCAGGGGCTGCAGGCGATTCAGGTGGGCCGCTGTCCAGGTAGTGGATCTGGTGCATGGCGGCGTCGATGGTCTTTTCTTCGAGGCCCGAGAGGCTGCGATTGAGCGCCAGCAGGGGTTCTTTGAACAGTGACGGTGCTCCGTAGTAAAGCGCTATGGTGACGAGTGCGAAGGCTGCGGCAGTGGCAAGGACGATGCGTTTCAAGAACAGGTCTCCGTAGTTGTAAGGTGCTTGGAAGAGCGCTCCCTGATGCGCGGGGTTGCGACGCAGGGGCCGACGAAGGCTATCGAAAACGGTGGGGAAAAACTTGTATGTTTGGGCTATGCCATCACACAACACCTTGCACTTGGGGGCTGACCGTGCGCTGTATGTCGGCGATTTGCCAGCCACTGGCTGGCACTGCCATGCGGCTCCGGTTTTGCTGATGGGCCTGTCGGGCCGATTCGCATTGCATTGGGAATCGGGGCCAGTAGAGAGCTGCTACAGCGCGCTGGTGGACGCCGGTGTCCAGCACCTTCTGGACCCCTGCGGGGAGCACGTAGCCCTGATGTACCTGGAGCCTGATTCACGCGAGGCGCGCAGCCTGCGGGGATTTTTTGCGCGGCAAGGGGGCGTCATGCTGGATGTGGCCGTTCCCTCGCGTGCGCGCAGTGCCACGGATGCCCGGTTGCGCAACTTTGATTTGCAGGCGCTGCTGCGTCTGCCTTGCGGCGATGGGAGTCCGCTCGACCCACGCGTGGCGCGCAGCCTGCGGGCGCTGCGCAGCCCGCAGGACGCGAGGCTGGCGCGCGATGGGTTGGCGTCGGGGGTTCAGTTGTCGCCATCGCGTTTCAACCACCTGTTTCGGGCGGAAATGGGAGTAAGTTTGCGCAGCTACCGCGTGTGGTCCCAGGTGCGCTTGGCCCTGGCAGGGTTGGCGGTAAGCCCACGCCTGACCGACGCCGCGCTGCACGGCGATTTTTCTGACTCGGCGCATTTCAGTCGCATGTTCCGCCAGACGTTTGGGATGACGCCGTCGAGTGTGCTCAAACCTTTGAAAGAGGTGGTGGTGGTCGGCTGAGGAGGAGGGAGCTGTGCGCAGCGTGCGTCGACAACCTTCAGCGGTGCACCCGCCGCGCCAGCCCGCTGGCCGTGAGTGCCTTGTGGGCAGGCCAGCCATCGGCCGCCAAACCATGCGCATACACCGCTTCGCTGGCCGCACGAAAGGCGCCCGCCCCTGCGGCCATGTGCGCGCCCACCATGCCTGCCAATACGTCGCCCGTGCCTGCGGTGGCCAGCCGCGCGTTGCCCGTGGGATTGATGGCGGGAACGCGGTCGGGTGCGGCGATCACAGTGCCCGACCCCTTGAGCACGGCCACACAGTTGAACTGCGCGGCGAGCTGTTGGGCGGCGCGCAGTCGGTCGGCTTGTACCTCAGCGGTCGTCAGGCCGAGCAAGCGCGCGGCTTCCAGCGGGTGGGGCGTCAGCACCGTGGGCAAACCGTGCTGGCCACGCGCCACAACCAGGGCGTGCAAGGCAGCATTGGGGGCAATGGTGTTGAGGGCGTCGGCGTCCAGCACCAGTTGGGCGGACCTTGTGATCACGTCGGGCAGCAAGCGGCCAACCGCCTGGCCACCGCCGCAACCGCAAACCACGGTGAGGTCCTCCAGTGCCAACGCGTCGAATCGGCGCAGCATCAGCTCAGGTTGCTGCAGGTCCAATTGCAGATGGCCGTTGTCGAGCAAGGCCACCAGCACCCGGCCTGCGCCGCTGTGCAGGGCTGCGGATGCGGCCAGCAACGCCGCACCGCCCATGCCCATGCCGCGGTCTGCCAGGCCTTCGCCACCCACCACTGCCACATCCCCGTAGCTGCCTTTGTGGCTGGCGTGGGCGCGGGGGGCGGGCAGGGCGGGGCCGGTCATCCAGGCGTTGGGTGGTTCGTGACCTGGCGCCACCCCCAGGTCGTCAAACCACACCTGGCCCGCAGCGTCTCGGCCCACAGCGGTGAAGAGTCCGGGTTTGAGGCTGAGCAGGCTCAGCGTATGCCGCTCCGGTGCTGGGCTGTGGTGGTGGGTGCGGACGGTGTCGGGTGACAGGCCCGCAGCAAATTGGCCGGTGTCGGCGTCCAGCCCGCTGGGCAGGTCGATGGCCAAGACGGTGGCGGCGCTGTGTTGCAAGGCATCCAGGCATGCGCGCAGTCGCTTGTCGGGCGGGCGGGATGTTGGGGTCGTTAAGGGGTTTGCCGACGAGAGGCCGATGCCCAGCAGCGCGTCAATGCACAAGTCTGCGGGCGTCATTTCGTCAGGGGCGGCATCGGCCCACTGCACGCCCGCAGCTTGCGCGCGCTGCCAAGAAATTTTGGCGTCAGTGGGGGCTCGGTCTGGGTGGCCCAGCCAGGTCACCACCACTTGGCGACCGGTGCGCTGCAGGTGCATGGCGGCTTCCAGGCCGTCGCCGCCGTTGTTACCCGGGCCACAGGCAATCCACACGGTGCGCGCATGCGGCGCGAGCGCCTGGGCCAGCTGGGCTATGGCCAGACCTGCGCGCTGCATCAGCGTGTGCGGGGGCAGGGCGGCGGCTGCCGCATGCTCCATGCGGCGTGTGGCCGCGGTGTTGAATAGGGCGTGGGGCTGGTGGGGGGTAATGCGGTGCATGGTGGCGTGGGTGCTGCAAGGCGCAGGACTCGTGCCATTGTGCGCCGCACCCGGCGCTGAAAGCTGCCGAATCCAGATTCGGTCAGAACTGCCGCAGGCCCAGCCCGTCCAGCGACACCGCGGGCTCGCGCTGGGCAATCAGGTCCGCCACGGCCCGGGCACTGCCGCAGGCCAGCGCCCAGCCGCCTGCACCATGGCCGGTGTTGAGCCACAGGCCGGGCACGCCACTCGCGCCGATGACGGGGGCTCCGTCGGGCAACATGGTGCGCGCGCCGCGCCAGATCTGCAGGTTGGATGACAGCTGCGCGCCGCCCGGAAACCAGTCGTTCAGCGTGCGGTACAGGCGTTGCAGGGTGGGGGTGTGGTGCTCTGCATCAGCACCCGCCAGTTCTGCGCCGCCTGCAATGCGCACCCGCTGCCCGAGGCGCGTGATGCTGATCTGCTGGGCCATGTCCACCACGCTGGCACGCGGTGCGTGGGTGGATTCGCGCAGCGGCGCGCTGACCGAATAGCCGTACACCGCCGTCATCGGCAGGCGCACGCCCATGGCGGGCATCAGCGCGGCCGAGGCCATGCCTGCGCACAGGACCACGGCATCAAAGCGGCGCAGTTCCGGCTCGCCTTGCACGGCCAAACCGGTGGGGTTGTTGCTGATGCGGTCTACGCGGGTATTGAAAACAAACTGCACTCCCGAGCCCTGTGTGCCCTGGCGCAGCAGCTGCGCAAACAAGCGGCAGTTGCCCGCGCTGGCACCGGGCAGGTGGATGGCGCCTGCCAAGGGTGCTTCTGGCGACAGACCGGGTTCGATCTTGTGGGCGGCGGCCGCGTCAATCTCGCTCACGGCCACGCCGCAGTCGCGGAGTACCTGCAGGGCGGGTTGCACGGCCGCACGTTCTTGCTCGGTGCGCAGCAGCACCAGTCTGCCTTCGCTGCTTTCAAAGTCCAGCTCGTGCTGGCTGGCAATGGTTTTGGCGCGGGCCTGGCTGTATTGCGCCAGACGCTCCAGCGCAGCGGCAGGGGCGCTGTTGTGGGCAGACGCGGCGCGCCAGCGCCACACCCAGGCCATGTGGGCTTTGCTCAAACCGCCAGCAAGCCGCAAGGTGGCATGCGGCCCCAGCAGACGCAGCGCGTGGCCGAAACCGGGCACGGCCCAGGGGCTGAGCAGCAGCGGGGCCAGCAAGCCTGCCGTGGCAAAGCTGGCCTCCTCGGCGGCTGCGCTGCGCTGGTCAAAGACGGTGACTTCGTGGCCGTCGCTGGCCAGTTCATACGCAGTGGTGACGCCGACGATACCGGCGCCCACGATGGCAATCTTCATGAATTGGAGTGTTTTTGGCATCTAGCGCTTATCCAGAAAGCGCTAGTAGCTATTGTTTTTGTAGTATCTTTTCAATCTGCAGGCTGACATTGAGCACGGTGTCATCCCTGAGGGCCTCGTGCCAGACCATCAGGCCGACTGGGAGTTCCCCTTGCACGTGGCATGGCAGCGACAGCGCGCAACCGTCCAGCAGGTTGACCACGCTGGTGTTGCGCAGCAGCAGGTTGTTGACGCGGAAGAACTCGGCATCACGCTCGGCCCCAGGCGCCACATCGGTGATGAGGGGCGCCACGATCGGTACGGTGGGCGACAGCAGCGCGTCGAAACGTTCCATCTGGGTGTGCATGCGGGCAATCCATTCCTGGCGCGCCTGTAGCAGATCAAGGTACTCCCAGGCCATCAGCGTGGCGCCTTTTTCAATGCGCGTACGCACACGGGGGTCGTAGCGATCGCCCGCGCGCTGCAGCAGGTCGCGGTGCCATGCGTAGCTTTCGGGGGCGGCAAACCCGTAAGCGGGTTGTTCGCGCACGGCGGGCAGGTCGATGGTGTCGATGATGGCGCCCGCTTGGCGCAGTGTGGCCAGGGTGCGCTCGAACGCGCGAGCCACCGTGGCATCCATTCCGTCCAGGAAGACCGCCGAAGGTACGGCCAGCCGGTACTGCGACAGGGGCGCGGGGCTGCGTGTCACACGCCGTGCACCCAGTATCTCGTGCGCCACGATGGCATCGCGCACGCTGCGTGTCATGGCGCAGGCGGTATCGAGGGTGGTGGACAGCGGCACGGCACCCGTCGTGGGCACCAGCCGGGCCGTGTTTTTGAAGCCCACAATGCCGTTGAGCGCTGCCGGGATGCGGATGGATCCCCCGGTATCCGACCCGAGACCGATGAACGCAGCGCCGGTGGCAACAGACACCCCGGCGCCGGAAGATGAGCCGCCGGGCACTCGGGGCGCTTGTTGGGTACCGGGCAGCGCGCCAAAACGTGCGTCCCACGCAGCGGGCGTCCCAAAGTGCGGGTTCACGCCCACGCCCGAGAACGCGAACTCCACCATGTTGGTCCGGCCGATGATGGTGGCGCCTGCTGCGCGCAACCGGGCGACCGCAGGGCTGTCTTCAGCGGCAGGTGGCGCATCCGCCAGCGCGGTGGATCCGGCCGGAGTGGCTTGCCCGGCGATGTCGAACAAATCCTTGACGGATACCGCCAAACCAGCGAGCGGCAGGTCGGCCAGGCCGGGCTGCACCGCAGTGGAGCGTGCCGAGTCAAACATCGGGCGGACAAAACTGTGGGTGTTGGCGGGCGCCTGGGCGGCTTCAATACAGCGCGCCAGCTCGGCGGGCACAGTGGTGGCGCCATGGAGGAGGCGGTCGCGGGTGGCAAGAAGGTCTGGGAGCATGGGCGTGCTAGAATCTTTGGGTTTTGCTGGGTGCTGTAGCGCAAACGTCAAGCGCAAGCATCAAGGCAGTGTGACCCGATGTTATCGGTGTTATTCAGTATCGCCACAAAGCAAAACAAATCGCAAACCAGCCCTGTCAAGGTGTTGTGTCTCTCGTGTCAAACACGGCGGCGCAAATATTGGGGCTGGATTTTAGACCCAACCTTTGGAGTATTTTTATGTCCGTTACCATGCGCGAAATGCTGGAAGCCGGTGTCCACTTTGGTCACCAAACCCGCTTCTGGAACCCCAAGATGGCTCCCTACATCTTTGGCCATCGCAACAAGATTCACATCATCAACCTGGAAAAGTCGCTGCCACTGTTCCAGGAAGCCCAAAAGTTTGCCAAGCAACTGGCTGCCAACCGCGGCACGATCCTGATGGTCGGCACGAAGCGCCAAGCCCGCGAAATCCTGTCCACCGAAGCCCTGCGCGCTGGCGTGCCTTTTGTGGACCAGCGTTGGTTGGGCGGCATGCTGACCAACTTCAAGACGGTCAAGACCTCGATCAAGCGCCTGAAGGAAATGAAGGCCCAGCAAGAAGCTGGCCTTGAAAGCCTGAGCAAGAAGGAGCAACTGACCTTCTCGCGCGAAATCGCCAAGCTCGAAAAAGACATCGGTGGCATCCAGGACATGGCTGCGCTGCCCGACGCCATCTTCGTGATCGATGTGGGTTTCCACAAGATCGCTGTGGCAGAAGCCAAGAAGCTGGGCATTCCGCTGATCGGGGTGGTTGACACCAACCATTCGCCTGAAGGCATCGACTACGTGATCCCCGGTAACGATGACTCGGCCAAGGCCGTGACGCTGTATGCCCGCGGTATTGCTGACGCGATCATCGAAGGCCGCGCCAATGCCGTGAACGAAGTCGTGAAGGCTGCCACTGCTGAAAGCACCGACGAATTCGTGGAAGTGCAAGAAACCGCCGCCTGATCACCCGGCTGCGCGATCCGTCGCGAACAAAAGCGGGGCCCCTGGTGAGCCCCCTTTTTTTTAGCCCGAATCTGAATTGACTGAACTGAACACTGAAGGAATAAAGATGGCTGCAATTACCGCAAGCATGGTTGCCGAACTGCGCGGCAAGACCGACGCCCCCATGATGGAATGCAAGAAGGCGCTGACGGAAGCCGATGGCGACATGGCCAAAGCCGAAGAGCTGCTGCGCGTCAAGCTCGGCACCAAGGCTGGCAAGGCTGCATCGCGCATCACCGCCGAAGGCGTGGTCGCAAACTTCATCGATGGCACCACGGGTGGTCTGATCGAAGTGAACAGCGAAACCGACTTCGTGAGCAAGAACGACAGCTTCCTGGCCCTGGCCAAGGCCGCTGCCGAACTGGTGGCCAAGCACAACCCTGCCGACGTGGCTGCCCTGGGCGCTCTGGCCTACGAGCAAGACAGCTTCGGTCCCACGCTTGAAGATGTGCGCAAGGGCCTGATCGGCAAGATTGGCGAGAACATGTCGTTCCGCCGCTTCAAGCACTTTTCGGGCGCTACCAAGTTGGCTTCTTACCTGCACGGCACACGCATCGGCGTGGTCGTTGAGTTTGAAGGCGACGAAGTGGCTGCCAAGGACGTGGCGATGCACATCGCTGCCATGAAGCCCGTGGCTCTGACCAGCGCTGACGTGCCTGCCGATCTGATCGAAAAAGAGCGCTCTGTAGCCGCTGCCAAGGCCGCCGAAGATGCAGCCGTGGCCGTGGCCGCTGGCAAGCCCGTGCAGTCCGACGAAATCGTTGCCAAGCGCATCGAAGGCGGCGTGCAGAAGTTCCTCAAGGAAGTCTCGCTGTTCAACCAGGTCTTCGTGAAGGCTGCAGACGGCAAGCAGACCGTTGAACAAATGCTCAAGGCTGCCAACACCACCGTCAAGGGTTTCACCCTGTACGTGGTCGGCGAAGGCATCGAGAAGAAGGTTGACGACTTTGCTGCCGAAGTAGCTGCCCAAGTGGCCGCCGCCAAGGCTGCTGCCTGATCGTTCCTACAACCATCCCCAAAGCCCCCCACCCATCACCGGAGAAGTTTCCCATGTCCAACGCTGCACCAGCCCACAAGCGCATCCTGCTCAAGCTGTCTGGTGAGGCGCTGATGGGGGATGACGCCTTCGGGATCAACCGCGCGACCATCGTTCGCATGGTGGAAGAAATCGCCGAGGTCACCCGCCTGGGTGTCCAGGTGGCGGTGGTCATTGGTGGGGGCAATATTTTTCGTGGTGTGGCTGGCGGCTCGGTCGGTATGGACCGTGCCACGGCCGACTACATGGGCATGCTGGCCACCGTGATGAACGCGCTGGCCCTGGCCGATGCCATGGACAAACAGGGCTTGATTGCCCGAGTGATGTCCGCTATTGCCATCGAGCAGGTGGTCGAGCCCTATGTGCGGCCCAAGGCGCTGCAGTATCTCGAAGAAGGCAAGGTCGTGGTGTTCGCGGCCGGTACGGGCAACCCTTTCTTCACCACCGATACGGCTGCGGCCTTGCGCGGTGCCGAGATTGGTGCCGAACTGGTCCTGAAGGCCACCAAAGTAGACGGCGTTTATACTGCCGACCCCCAGAAGGATCCAACGGCTACGCGCTACACGAAGCTCAGCTTCGATGAAGCCATGTCCCGCAATCTGGGCATCATGGATGCGACTGCTTTCGCCCTGTGCCGTGATCAGAAACTGCCGGTGCGGGTGTTCTCCATCATCAAACACGGTGCCTTGAAGCGAGTGGTGATGGGTGAAGACGAAGGCACGCTGGTTTACGCTTGACGACGATGGTGGCTGAGGCCCGCGCCGGATGCGAGCCCACCCCGAGGAGAAAACATGACGATTGCTGACATCAAGAAAACTGCAGAAACCAAGATGGAACAGTCCATTGCGGCCTTTAAGGGAAACCTGCAGAAAATCCGTACAGGCCGCGCAAACCCAGCGCTGCTCGATACCGTTCAGGTGGAGTACTACGGCTCTATGGTTCCCTTGAGCCAGGTGGCCAATGTGGCTTTGATCGATTCGCGCACGATCAGCGTACAGCCCTGGGAAAAGAACATGGGCGCCAAAATTGAAAAAGCCA
The DNA here is from genome assembly GCA_030692685.1 of Acidovorax sp. Taxonomy (GTDB): domain Bacteria; phylum Pseudomonadota; class Gammaproteobacteria; order Burkholderiales; family Burkholderiaceae_C; genus Acidovorax. The sequence continues at coordinate 47,805 of JAUXZO010000035.1, forward strand.
TCCGCGAAAGCGATCTGGGCTTGAACCCGGCTTCGCTGGGCGATCTGATCCGCGTTCCAATGCCTGCGATGAGTGAAGAGCGCCGCAAGGAAATGACCAAGCTGGCCCGCAATGAAGGCGAGAGCGCCAAGATCGCCATTCGCAATCTGCGTCGCGATGCCAACGAGTCGGTCAAAAAATTGGTCAAAGACAAGCTCGCATCGGAAGATGACCAAAAGCGTGCCGAAGCCGACGTTCAAAAGTTCACCGACCGCCGCATTCTGGAGATTGATGCGCTGGTGGCTGGCAAGGAACAGGAAATCATGGCGGTTTAAGCCCCAGGGCTTGAACACTCACATGTCTGATTCTCCGGTGGTACCACACCACATTGCCATTGTCATGGATGGCAACGGTCGCTGGGCCACGCGGCGGTTTTTGCCGCGTTTGGCGGGCCATAAGCAAGGGGTTGATTCACTGCGCCGCTGCGCACGCGCCTGTGTGCAGCGCGGCGTGGCCGTGCTGACGGTCTTTGCTTTTTCTTCCGAAAACTGGAACCGTCCTGCCGATGAGGTCTCCGGGCTCATGGAGCTGCTGGCGATGGCGTTGGCGCGCGAAGTGCCACAACTCAAAAAGGACGGCGTTCGTCTTTATTTTGTGGGCGAGCGCATGGGCCTGTCGCCCAAAGTGCGCGACGGTCTGGCGCAAGCAGAAGCTGCCACGGCGGACAATACGCGCCTGGTGCTCAATGTGTGTTTCAACTACGGTGGCCGTTGGGACATTGCGCAGGCTGCAGCGTCGCTGGCCGCACGTGGCGAGCCGATCACCGAGGTCAGCTTGCACCGTGCCATGGGCATGTCCCACGTGCCTGACCCGGACTTGGTGATTCGCACCGGAGGGGAAATGCGGATCAGCAATTTTCTTCTGTGGCAGGCCGCATACTCCGAGTTCTTTTTCAGCGACCGGTTGTGGCCGGATTTCGACGAGTCGGCGCTGGACGAGGCGATTGTCGCCTTCAGCCGCCGCGAGCGCCGTTTTGGCAAAACCTCTGAACAAATCCTGTCCGCGCATCCCCACCCGATGCCGGGTTGAGAGCCTGAACAGGTTCTGAAAGGCCCCATGCTCAAACAGCGCGTCATTACAGCCTTAGTCCTGCTGGCCATCTTGCTGCCAGCGCTTTTTTATCCGTCGACCGAGCCTTTCATGCTGGTGGTTCTGGTGCTGATGGCCGCCGGGGCGTGGGAGTGGGGTCGTTTGAGTGGTTTTGGTCAGGCCGGCTCTGTGGCGGTAGGGGCCGTGTGTGTGGCCTTGTGTGCCGGGTCTTGGGTGGCCGGATGGGTGGACAGGCCCTTGACAGCGATCTGGGTATTGGGTGGCGGGCTTTGGGTGTTGTCCACCGCCTGGTTGTTGCGCGCCGGAGTACCGGGGTGGGGGCGCATCCCTGGTGGAGTGCGCCTGGTTGCCGGGGTGCTGGCGCTGTGGCTGGCATGGCTTGCGGTAGTGCAGGCCCGCAATATCGGAATCAATTTTCTCTTGTCCGTGTTGCTGCTCGTCTGGGTGGCAGACATCTTTGCCTACTTTGCAGGTCGCGCTTTTGGTCTGCGCTTCACCAAGGGCAAGCTGGCCCCTTCCATTAGTCCTGGTAAGAGCTGGGAAGGGGTGTGGGGCGGACTTGCCGGCGTGGTGGTGATGGCGTTTGTGTGGGTGGCTGCCGATGCGCACTGGCAGGCGACAGTGCCCAGCTTCTACACCCGCATGGCGCAGCCGGGCTGGTGGTTGCTGGTGATTGCCGCGCTGTTCATGGTGGCCATGAGTGTGTCGGGCGATCTGGTCGAGTCCCTCATCAAGCGCAGCGCAGGCGTCAAGGACAGCAGTGGTTTGTTGCCCGGGCATGGCGGCGTGCTGGACCGTGTGGATGCCCTGTTGCCGACACTGCCCCTGGCCATGATGCTTACGAGTCTGACGACGGCGCAATGATGAAACAACGAATTACGGTTCTGGGGTCTACGGGCTCCATTGGCACGAGCACGCTCGACGTCCTGGCCCGCCATCCAGAGCGCTTTGAGGTGTTTGCGCTCAGCGCTGCCACTCAGGTGGATCTGATGCTGGCGCAGTGCGCGCAGTTTCGTCCTCGCTATGCGGTGATGGCCAGTGCGCCCCACGCACAGCTTTTGGCTGAAAAATTAGAGTCAAATTGCCTTCCGACGCTTGTCCTGAAAGCGCAAGATGCTCTCGAAATAATAGCATCTCACGCTGATGTCGATGCGGTGATGGCGGCCATTGTGGGCGCTGCGGGCCTGTCACCCTGCCTGGCAGCGGCGCGTGCGGGAAAGCGTCTGTTGCTGGCGAACAAAGAGGCGTTGGTGGTGGGGGGAGGGCTGTTCATGCAGACAGTGCGCGACGGTGGGGCGACGCTTTTGCCCATCGATAGCGAACACTCCGCCATTTTCCAATGCCTGCCCGAAAACCCTGCTACCTGGGCGGACCGGGTGGACAGCATCTTGCTGACGGCGTCTGGCGGCCCCTTTCGCCAGCGCGATCCCTCCACGCTGTCGGGCATTACCCCGGCCCAGGCCTGCGCGCATCCCAATTTTTCGATGGGCCGCAAGATCTCCGTCGATTCGGCCACGATGATGAACAAGGCGCTCGAAGTGATCGAGGCGCGCTGGTTGTTTGATCTGCACCCCGATCAGATCAAGGTGGTCATCCATCCCCAGCAAATCATCCATTCGATGGTTCAGTTCAAGGATGCCTCCATCTTGGCGCAGCTGGGTACGCCCGACATGCGCGTGCCTATTGCCTGTGGTCTGGCATGGCCTGAGCGCATTGTCAGCGGCGCCAGCAAGCTGGATTTTTCGGCCCTGACCGCGCTGGCCTTTGAAGATGCTGATGCGGTGCGCTTTCCTGGCTTGCACTTGTCGTGGCAGGCGCTAAAGGCTGCAGAGGGAACCACGGCGGTCCTGAACGCAGCCAACGAGGTAGCTGTAGGGGCCTTTTTGCTAGGGAAACTGCGTTTTGACCATATTCATTCGGTCAACCTTGCAACTTTGGACGCCGTCTCTCCCTCCAAGCCAGATTCGCTCGAAGCCTTGCTTGACCTGGACGCCCAGGCACGAAGCGCTGCAGAGCACGCGGCAGGACTTCTAGCTGCCTGAGCATCGCTGAATGCCATTGTTGATCTACGGAACCCCTCACCCATGCTGTTGACCCTTGTTGCCTTCATCGTGGCCCTCGGCCTTCTGATTGCCGTGCATGAATACGGGCACTACCGGGTGGCCGTAGCCTGCGGTGTCAAGGTATTACGGTTCTCGGTGGGTTTTGGCAAGCCATTGCTAACTTGGCGACCCAAGGGTTCGCCCACAGAGTTTGTGCTGGGCGCATTTCCGCTGGGAGGCTATGTGCGTATGCTGGACGAGCGCGAAGCGCCTGTGCCCGATGCAGAGCGCCACCTGGCGTTCAATACCCAGCCCTTGCGTTCTCGGGCAGCCATTGTGGCGGCTGGGCCTATTGCCAACCTGTTGCTCGCCGTGTTGTTGTATTCGCTGGTCAACTGGAATGGGGTGGAAGAGCCCAAGGCCTTGCTGGCCAGTCCCGTCGTGGGCTCTGTGGCACAAAGTGCTGGCTTGCGTGGTGGAGAACTGGTGGCGCGCGCTGCACTTGGTTCGGACGATATGGAGACGGTTCGGTCCTTTGAGGACCTTCGCTGGCTGCTGACGCGGGGCGCGCTAGAAGGCGTGACGGTACGGCTGGATGTGCAACCGCAACCGGGCGCATCCAACCGTGAAATCCTTCTGGATATGTCGCGTATCGATACCCGGGAGGCCGACGCCCAGTTGTTCCGCAAAATCGGCATCCTGGGTCCGTGGACACGCCCTGTTCTGGGTGAGATCATGTCTGGCAGCGCGGCGGAGCGCGCGGGATTGCGCCAAGGGGACGTGATTCTCAAATTGGGTATTACCGATGTGGTGGACGGGCAGCAGCTGCGGGAGCTGATCCGTCAGTCCGTCCGCGGGACCGAGCCATTGGCCCAACCCTGGCGCATTGAGCGTGCAGGGCAGGTGGTGACGCTGGACGTCTTGCCCGAGGCCAAGGCAGAGCCGGGTGCTACGGTGGGGCGCATTGGTGCCTACGTGGGCGCAGCGCCTGAGTTTGTCACGGTCGAATATGGTGTGTTTGAGGGCGCTTGGGCGGGCGTCGTCAAGACCTGGGATGTATCGATTCTTACGCTGCGCATGATGGGGCGCATGGTCATTGGTGAGGCGTCGCTCAAGAACCTGAGCGGCCCACTGACGATTGCCGACTATGCAGGGCGGTCGGCAAGCCTTGGATTGACACAGTACCTTGTTTTCCTTGCGTTGATCAGCGTGAGTCTGGGTGTGCTCAACCTGCTCCCGCTGCCTGTCTTGGACGGCGGGCACCTGATGTATTATCTTTGGGAGGGAGTGACGGGCAGGGGGGTGTCGGATGCATGGATGGAGCGTCTGCAGCGCGCAGGCGTTGCAGTGCTGCTTCTCATGATGTCCATAGCCCTGTTCAACGATGTCACCCGGCTCTTTGGCTAACACTTTTGCCGCGCTTGCCTTGCAATTGCGGCTTCAGCTTCACTCATGAAAAAACACATCAATCGCCTGGGCGTGCGTACCGCATCGGCCATTGCAGCCATGATTTTCGCCGCCAATGCGGCATGGGCTCTGGAGCCTTTCAAGGTACAGGATATCCGCGTCGAGGGCCTGCAACGCGTCGAGCCCGGCACCGTGTTCGCCTCCATGCCTTTGCGTGTGGGCGACGACTACAACGATGAAAAAGGCGCTGCTGCCATCCGGGCGCTTTTCGGACTGGGTCTTTTCAAAGACGTGCGTTTGGAGGCGAGCGGCAATGTGCTCGTGGTCGTCGTAGAAGAACGCCCCACCATTGCCGATGTAGATTTTGCGGGCACGCGCGAGTTTGACAAGGATGCGCTGAAGAAGGCCATGCGCGACGTTGGGCTGACCGAAGGTCGCCCCTACGACAAAGCGCTGGCGGATCGCGCTGAACAAGAACTCAAGCGCCAGTACATCAACAAGAGCCTGTACGGTGCTGAAGTGGTCACCACGGTGACGCCCATTGAGCGCAACCGTGTCAATTTGACTTTCACCGTGGTGGAAGGCGATCCGGCCCGCATCAAGGAAGTGCGCCTGGTGGGCAACAAGGCCTTCAGCGAATCCACGCTGAAAGGGCTGTTTGACCAGGATACGGGCGGCTGGCTCAGTTGGTACACCAAATCAGACCGCTACTCTCGCGCCAAGCTCAACGCCGATCTGGAAACCCTGCGGTCGTACTATCTGCAGCGTGGCTACCTGGAGTTTCGTGTGGACTCCACACAGGTCGCCATCTCGCCCGACAAACAAGACATCTCCATCACCGTCAACGTGACCGAAGGCGAGCGTTTTGTGGTGTCTGGCGTGAAGCTGGAAGGGAACTACCTGGACCGCGAAGACGAGTTCAAGTCGCTGGTCACGATTCGCCCAGGCGAGCCCTACAACGCTGACCAGGTGACTGAAACCACCAAGGCGTTCTCTGAGTATTTTGCGCGGTTCGGATTTGCGTTTGCTCGGGTGGAGGCGGTGCCTGAGATTGACCGCGAAAACAACCGCGTCACGTTTGTGGTGCAGGCTGAGCCTGCGCGCCGCGCCTACGTGCGCCGCATCAATGTGAGTGGCAACAACCGCTCGCGCGACGAGGTGATTCGCCGGGAATTCCGCCAGTACGAAGCTTCTTGGTACGACGGCGAAAAAATCCGTATCTCGCGTGACCGCGTTGATCGTCTGGGCTTCTTCACCGAGGTCAATGTAGAAACCCAGGAGGTGCCAGGCTCGCCCGATCAGGTGGATCTGGTGATCAACGTGGCAGAGAAGCCAACGGGTTCGTTGCAACTGGGTGTGGGCTTTTCCAGCGCGGAGAAAGTGGCGCTTTCGTTCGGTATCAAGCAAGAAAATATTTTTGGATCGGGCAATTACCTCGGAATTGATGTCAACACCAGCAAGTACCGCCGTACGCTGGTTTTCAGCACCACGAACCCGTATTTCACCCCCGAAGGTATCTCGCGCACGCTGGACGTTTATTACCGCACAGACAAGCCGTATGAAGACCAGGGCGGCAATTACGAACTGGTAACCACCGGCACGTCGGTACGGTTTGGTGTGCCTTTCAGTGAAACCGATACCGTGTTTTTCGGCGGTGGGCTGGAGCAGACCAAGATCAAGCCTGGTACCAATATTCCAGCGACCTATCTCGCTTATGCCGACCAGTTTGGCTACAGCAGCACGTCAATCCCTTTGACCATTGGTTGGTCGCGCGATGACCGTGATAGTGCTTTGGCGCCTAATTCTGGGCGTTACCAGCGCCTTAATTCAGAGTGGTCGGTAGCAGGCGATGCCCGTTATGTGCGTGCCAACTATCAATACCAGCAGTACATTCCGCTGAACAAACGCTTTACCGTGGCCTTCAACGGGGAGTTCGGTATTGGCAAGGGGATGAATGGTCGTCCCTTCCCGGTGTTCAAGAACTTCTATTCGGGTGGCCTGGGCTCGGTGCGTGGTTTTGATCAAGGCACGTTGGGTCCGCGTGACGTGACTGGCGCCTCGCTGGGGGGGCCGAAGAAAGTCACCCTCAATGCTGAGCTGATTGCTCCGTTCCCGGGTGCAGGGAACGACCGAACTCTGCGGGTCTTTACCTTCTTTGATGTGGGTAATGTGTACGGCGAGAACGACAAGGTTACTCTTAGTGACATGCGTTCCTCCGTTGGGCTGGGTTTGAGCTGGATTTCCCCGCTTGGCCCGCTGCGTTTAGCGTTTGCGCAGCCTGTGCGCAAGTTCGCTGGCGATAAAATCCAAAAATTGCAATTCCAGATTGGAACGTCTTTCTAATGAAATCCTTTTCTCGCCATATTTCTTTGGCCCTGTTGCTTGGCACCCTTGCCATCGCAGCGCCTGCTCAAGCGCAAGAGTTCAGAGCAGGCTTTGTCAATACCGATCGCATCTTTCGCGAAGCCAACACGGCCAAGGCTGCGCAGGCCAAGCTGGAGCAAGAGTTTTCGCGCCGCGAAAAAGAACTGCTGGACCTTGGCAATACGTTGAAGACGGCGTCCGAGAAATTCGAACGTGAAGCGCCCACCATGGCTGAGAGCCAGCGCACCACGCGCCAACGCCAGCTGGTGGACCAGGACCGTGACTTCCAGCGCAAGCGCCGTGAGTTCCAGGAAGACCTGACAGCTCGCAAGAACGAAGAACTGTCTCAGGTACTGGAGCGTGCCAACAAGGTCGTCAAGCAGGTGGCCGAGGCTGAGAAGTATGACGTCATCTTGCAAGAGGCCGTCTACATCAACCCCAAGCATGACATCACCGACAAGGTGATCAAGGCGCTGAATGCCGCCGCTGGCGTCAAGTAACTCGCAGCGTCGAGAGGGTAGCGCGTGAGCTTGTTACTCGGGCACATCGTGGATGCGCTCGGTGGCTCGCTAGAAGGGGGGGGGTATGACACTCCCATCTCCCGCATCGCGCCACTGGAGGTCGCTGGTTCAGGAGACCTCAGTTTCCTGAGCAACCCCCGCTACCAGCAGCAACTGGCCGCCTCCCGGGCGGCCTGTGTCATTGTGGCGCCCGCGATGCGCGACGTTGCGTTGGCACGCGGCGCGTGCATTGTGGCGGACAACCCATACGTCTATTTTGCGCGTGCCACCCAGTTGTGGCGCCAGCGCAATGCGCCCGCGTTGTCCGGTGGCGTCCACGCCACCGCTGTGGTCGATACGATGGCCCAGGTGCACCCCTCAGCGACCATTGGCCCCCTTTGTGTGGTGGAGCGGGGCGCGCACATTGGTGCGGGGACGGTGCTCAAGTCCCGCGTTACGGTAGGGGAAGATTGCCGTATCGGCGCGCGATGCATTGTCCATTCTGGTGTGGTCATCGGTGCGGATGGTTTTGGCTTTGCCCCAGAGAACGGGCAGTGGGTCAAGATCGAGCAACTGGGCGCGGTGCGTATAGGCGATGACGTCGAGATTGGCGCCAACACCTGCATCGACCGTGGTGCCCTTCAGGACACGGTGATCGAAGACGGTGTGAAGCTAGACAACCTCATCCAGATTGGTCACAACGTGCGCGTTGGCAAACATTCAGCGATGGCCGGATGTGTTGGTGTGGCTGGCAGCGCCACGATTGGCGCGCACTGCACGGTAGGGGGTGGCGCGATTGTGCTGGGGCATCTGGAGCTGGCCGACAACGTCCACATTTCGGCTGCAACGGTAGTCACGCGATCTTTGACCAAGCCTGGGCAATACACCGGCATGTTCCCCATAGACGACAATGCGCGCTGGGAAAAAAACGCTGCGACACTCAAACAACTGCACAGCTTGCGCGAGCGTATCAAAGCGCTGGAGCAAGCTCTCAAAGCAGCATGAACGGAAGAACAACTCGATGATGGATATTCACGCAATTCTCAAGCAACTGCCCCACCGCTACCCGTTTCTGCTGGTGGACAAGGTGATCGAGCTTGAGAGCAACACCCGTATCAAGGCCATCAAGAACGTCACGTTCAACGAGCCCTATTTCATGGGTCACTTTCCGGGCCGCCCGGTCATGCCGGGCGTGCTCATCCTGGAGGCGTTGGCACAAGCGGCAGGTCTGCTGGCGTTTGACGCTATGGGCAAGGTGCCCGACGAGAACAACATCTACTACTTTGTCGGTATCGACGGCGCACGGTTCAAGCGCCCTGTAGAGCCGGGCGATCAGCTGATCCTCGCCATCACCATCGACCGCGTGCGGGGTGGTATCTGGAAGTTCAAGGGTGTTGCCAGCGTGGGCGACGAAGTTGCCTGTGAAGCTGAACTCATGTGCACCATGCGCAATGTGGGCGGTGCTGACAAGACCTAGGTCGACTGGATCGTGAGCAATATTCATCCCACTGCCCTGGTGGCGGCTAGCGCCAGCCTAGATCCCACGGTCACTGTAGGGCCTTACACCGTGATCGGCCCCCATGTCGTGATTGGCCCCGGGACTACGGTAGGAGCGCATTGCGTGATCGAGGGGCGCACCACTATCGGCGAAGACAACCGCATTTTTCAGTTCGCTTCGCTGGGCGCGGCGCCTCAAGACAAGAAATACGCGGGTGAGCCCACGCGGCTGGTCATCGGCAATCGCAACACCATCCGCGAGTTCTGCACCTTTAACCTCGGGACCACGCAAGACAAGTGCGTGACCACCATCGGGGATGACAACTGGATCATGGCCTACGTGCACATCGCGCACGATTGCTTGGTGGGCAACCAGACCATTCTGGCCAACAACGCCACTCTGGCCGGCCACGTTCAGGTAGACGACCAAGCCATCATCGGTGGGCTGACGGGCATTCACCAGTTCGTCAAAGTGGGTGCCCATGTCATGGCGGGGTTTGCAAGTCATATCTCGCAGGACGTTCCCCCGTTCATGATGGTGGACGGTAACCCGCTGGCCGTGCGGGGGCTCAATTTGGAGGGACTGCGACGCCGGGGTTTTTCGCACGCGCGCGTGGCTGGGATCAAACAGATGCACCGGTTGTTGTACCGCCAGGGGTTGACTCTGGAGGCCGCGCGCACCGCCATGAGCGAGTTGCCTGACGCCCATCCCGAAGCTGCCGCAGACATTGCCCTGGTGCTGGCCTTCATCGATGGCTCCACGCGCGGCATTGCGCGCTGAGAGGGCGTTTCATGACTTTTCCCCCCCGCGTCGCCATGGTGGCGGGCGAGACTTCGGGTGATTTGTTGGCTGGTTTGCTGATCGACGGGATGCAGGCCCATTGGCCTGGGTTGACGTCCTGCGGTATTGGTGGCCCCCAGATGACACACCGTGGTTTTGATGCCTGGTGGCCTAGCGAAAAACTCGCTGTGCACGGCTACAGCATGGAAGTGCTGCGCCGGCTGCGAGAGCTTCTGGGAATCCGCAAACAACTGCGAGAGCGCCTGCTCAAGGATCGCCCGGATGTTTTCATCGGGGTTGATGCCCCTGATTTCAATCTGGGCCTTGAAGCGGATCTGCGTGCCGCTGGCATCAAGACGGTGCATTTCGTGTGTCCATCCATCTGGGCTTGGCGGGCAGACAGAATTGAGAAGATTCGGCGCAGTGTGGACCACGTGCTGTGCATCTTTCCGTTCGAACCAGAGCTTCTGGCGCAGCATGGCATCGCCGCGACCTATGTAGGTCACCCCCTGGCGGGTGTGATTCCGACGGTGCCAGACCGCGCGGCGGCCCGGGCGCAGCTTGGACTGCTGGAGTCTGACGATGTGCTTGCCATCCTGCCGGGCAGCCGTTCTTCGGAGATCGAGTACATAGCGCAACCCTTTTTTAGGGCTGCAGCGCTTATTCTTGAAGCGCAACCAGCTATCAAATTGGTAGTGCCTGCCGTTCCCGCTTTGCGCAACCGAATCGTGCAGGTCGCCCATGCGTGTGGCTTGGGGGACGCGGTACAGATCGTGGAAGGGCGGTCGCACGCCGTGCTTGCTGCGTGCGACGTCACGTTGATTGCCAGTGGCACGGCCACGCTGGAAGCAGCGCTTTTCAAGCGCCCCATGGTCATCGGTTACCACATGCACCCGCTGAGCTGGTGGCTCATGCGCCGCAAGCAGTTGCAGCCCTGGGTTGGTTTGCCCAATATTCTCTGCCGCGATTTTGTGGTGCCAGAACTGATCCAGGACGCCGCCACGCCCCAAGCACTTTGCGATGCGACGCTCGCATGGTTGGACGCGCGGCACAATAATCCTCAGAAGATTGCAGACTTGGAGCAGCGCTTTACCGCACTGCACGAAAGCCTGCGACGCAACACTCCTCAATTGGCCGCCGATGCGATCCAGAAAATCCTCTCCCCCGCTGTCTGAGCAGGTCTGCCTGCCATGGCATCCACCGGGTCTGGTGGCCGGTGTGGATGAAGCTGGGCGAGGTCCGTTAGCGGGGCCCGTTGTCGCTGCCGCCGTGATTCTGGATGACCTCAATCCCATCGCAGGGCTGGCCGATTCCAAGAAGCTCACTGCGGCGCGCCGTGACAAGCTCTACGACGAGATCCGTGCAAAGGCGCTGTGCTGCAGCATCGCGCAGGCCAGTGTGGAGGAGATTGATCAACTCAATATCCTGCAGGCCACCCTCCTGGCAATGCGCCGCGCGGTACTGGGCCTGCGGCTCAAGCCAGCGATGGTGCTTGTCGACGGTAACCGACTGCCGATGCTCGATATCCCCGCAGAAGCCATCATCAAGGGCGATGCGCTGATCCCCGCTATTTCTGCAGCTTCCATCCTGGCCAAGGTGCACCGTGACCGTTGGTGCGCCCAGGTTGACGCAGAGTTTCCAGAGTATGGATTTGCCGGGCACAAAGGCTATGGCACGGCGATGCACATGGAGGCGTTGCGCGAGCATGGCGCCTGCGTCCACCACCGCCGCTCCTTCGCCCCCGTTGCCCAGCGCATCTTGAGCCTTTCCTAGCAGCACCGTCCGATGACTTCTTCCCCTGTCACTGCCATTCATTCGCGAGAGAACCCTTTCGTGAAAGATTTGCGCCGCTTGGCGCAAGATACGACGGCATACCGAAAACAAGGGCGTATCTGGCTGGAGGGCGATCATCTGTGCCGTGCCGCAATGGCCCGCGGACGGCGTCCTGCCGTGGCTGTTTTTTCAGAGTCTTTTTGGCCTCTAGCGCAGGTGGAATGGGCGCAAGCAGCTACTAAAGTAATAGTGCTAGCGGATGCACTGTTTACTGACATCAGCGGCCTGGAATCCCCCGCTCGCATGGGATTCATTCTCAACATGCCAGAGCCCACCCTTTTGCAGTCCGATGTGGGCACCGTGGTGCTTGACCGGGTGCAGGATGCTGGCAATGTGGGCTCCATCCTGCGCAGCGCGTCTGCCTTTGGGTTTCGCCAGGTGGTCGCCATCAAAGGCAGTGCGGCGCTCTGGTCGCCCAAAGTCTTGCGCGCGGGCATGGGAGCACATTTCGCACTGGATTTGATGGAAGGTGTTGGGGAAGACGATTTGCAAGCATTGCACTTGCCCATGCTGGTGACCAGCTCGCATGCCGGCGAGTATCTGCACCGCGCGACATTGCCTTGGCCCTGCGCCTGGGTCATGGGGCACGAGGGACAGGGCGTTTCCGCGACTTTGGAAGACCGGGCTGCAATGCGGATTCGGATTGCCCAACCAGGCGGTGAGGAATCGCTGAATGTGGCCGCAGCGGCGGCGATTTGCCTGCATCAAAGCGGGGCAGGGCGGTAGAAGGCTGAGTCAACTCCCCAAGTCCTGAACGCGCTCCGCTCGCTGCTGAAGCGGCTGGACTCAGGTTTTCATCGGTAATGTTGATGATTGCCCAGTTGGCGGTGGTTTTGACAGGTGTGTCACAGGCTTTGGTGGCTTCCCGCTCCATTTGAAGGGGTTGTGGAGGCCAGGGGTATAATCGGGGGCTTTTCTCGCAACAGCGTCGCCCGACCGCACCCAAAGCAACAATCCATCTGAGAGCAGCCGCTGGCACTCGATTGCAAACATCCTTTGCAAGCGGCCTGCAGGCGCCGGGCGACCGTAACCATCCGGAGAACCCAGTGCTTTTGTCTCTACAGGGAACCTTCCCGCCCGCCATCTTGGCGCTTGCAGACGGCACGGTCTTTATCGGCAATTCGATTGGTGCTACAGGCACCACCGTCGGTGAAGTGGTGTTTAACACCTCTATTACCGGCTACCAGGAAATCCTCACCGACCCGAGCTATTGCCAGCAGATCGTGACACTCACGTATCCGCACATTGGCAACTACGGGGTGAACGCTGAGGATATCGAAGCCGACAAGATCCATGCCGCGGGCCTGATCATCAAAGATCTGCCTTTGATCGCCAGCAACTTCCGCTCGACCGAAACGCTCTCGCAGTACCTTGTGCGCGAAAAAACGGTTGCCATCGCCAACATTGACACCCGCAAGCTGACCCGTTTGCTGCGCAGCAAGGGCGCCCAAAATGGTGCCATCGTGGGGTTGTCCGCAGGGCAGTCGGTCACACAGGCGTTGGTCGATGAAGCCATTGCCAAGGCCAAAGCAGCTCCCAGCATGGCTGGATTGGACCTTGCCAAGGTGGTGAGCACGGCTGTGCGCTATGAGTGGACCCAGACGGAATGGACGCTGGGTTCCGGGTACGGCGAACTGACCGAGCAGCGATTCCATGTGGTGGCCTATGACTTCGGTGTGAAGAAAAACATCCTTCGCATGTTGGCAGAGCGTGGGTGCAAGGTCACGGTTGTGCCCGCGCAAACGCCCGCTGCGGATGTGTTGGCGCTCAAGCCCGATGGCGTGTTCCTGTCTAACGGCCCTGGCGACCCAGAGCCATGTGACTACGCCATCGCTGCCACTCGCGCCATTGTGAACAGCGGCATGCCGACCTTCGGTATCTGCCTGGGCCACCAGATCATGGCGTTGGCCGCTGGGGCCAAAACGTTCAAGATGACCAACAGCCACCATGGGGCTAACCACCCTGTGAAGGATCTGGACACGGGGCGCGTCAGCATCACCAGCCAGAACCACGGGTTTGCCGTGGACATGGACTCGTTGCCCGCCAATTTGCGTGCCACCCATGTGAGCCTGTTCGACGGAACACTGCAAGGCCTCGCGCACATCGACAAGCCTGCGTTTTGCTTTCAGGGCCACCCTGAAGCCTCTCCGGGGCCTCACGATATTGGCTACCTCTTCGAGCGCTTTACCGACGCCATGCGCGTTGCCAAGGCTCTTTAAACCGCTGAAGGAGCCGTGTCATGAAACTGTTTAGCTTCCCCGCCGCATCGCTGGAAAAAGCGATTTACAAGCGCGTTTTGACATTGCCATCGCCCCACCGCGAGTGGTTCAGCGAGCGTTGGCAGCAAAAGCCCTACAAAAAAGCATTCATCGACAACAAGGCCATGCCTTTGGTCACCCTCGTGGCTAAAGGCAAGACGTTGGAAGATGCTGAGTTTGACGAGCTGCTGCAGGATTGGGAAGTTACTTTTTATGACGCGGAAGAAGAAGTCCTGCGCCCGCTCATCCAGGGGGACGGTTTGCTGCAATTGATGCAGAAGAACCTCCCGCCCGCTCGGGCCCAGGCGTTGCTTGCCAAGCTGACCGAGCGGCGCGCCGCTGCTGATACGGCCGCGCCCACCCTGACGACTAGTTCCCAGACAGCCGAACCTACGATCGACTGATCGACGCACCATGCCAAAACGTACAGACTTAAAAAGCATCCTCATCATCGGCGCTGGCCCGATCATCATCGGCCAGGCCTGCGAGTTCGACTATTCCGGCGTGCAGGCCTGCAAAGCTTTGCGCGAAGAGGGCTACAAGGTCATCCTGATCAACAGCAACCCCGCAACGATCATGACCGACCCGGCCACTGCCGACGTCACCTACATCGAGCCCATCACCTGGCAAACGGTCGAGAAGATCATCGCCAAGGAGCGCCCCGACGCCATCCTGCCCACCATGGGCGGCCAGACCGCGCTTAACTGCGCGCTCGACCTGTGGCACAACGGTGTGCTTGACAAGTACAAGGTTGAATTGATCGGTGCTACGCCCGAAGCCATCGACAAGGCCGAAGACCGCCTCAAGTTCAAAGACGCCATGACCAAGATCGGTCTGGGGTCTGCGCGCTCGGGCATTGCCCACAGCATGGAAGAAGCGTGGGCTGTGCAAAAACTGATGGGGTTCCCCACTGTAATCCGCCCCAGCTTTACGCTGGGCGGCACGGGTGGCGGCATTGCCTACAACCCGGAAGAGTTCGAAACCATCTGCAAGCGCGGCCTGGAAGCCTCGCCCACCAATGAGTTGCTCATTGAAGAGTCGCTCCTTGGCTGGAAGGAGTACGAGATGGAAGTGGTGCGCGACAAGGCGGACAACTGCAACATCATCTGCTCTATCGAAAACCTGGACCCGATGGGCGTGCACACGGGTGACTCCATCACCGTGGCCCCCGCGCAAACGCTGTCCGACAAGGAATACCAGATCATGCGCAACGCCTCGTTGGCGGTGCTGCGCGAGATCGGCGTGGACACGGGCGGCTCCAACGTGCAGTTCTCGATCAACCCCGAGGACGGCCGCATGGTCGTGATCGAGATGAACCCACGCGTCTCCCGCTCCTCGGCGCTGGCATCCAAGGCTACGGGTTTCCCGATCGCCAAGGTGGCGGCCAAGCTGGCCGTGGGCTACACGCTCGATGAACTGCGCAACGAGATTACGGGCGGCGTCACGCCCGCTTCGTTCGAACCTTCCATCGACTATGTGGTCACCAAGATCCCGCGTTTCGCGTTCGAGAAATTCCCGACAGCCGACAGCCGCTTGACCACGCAGATGAAATCTGTGGGCGAGGTGATGGCCATGGGCCGTACCTTCCAGGAGTCCTTCCAGAAAGCCCTGCGTGGCCTGGAAGTGGGCGTGGACGGCATGAACGAGAAGACCCAGGACCGCGAAGTCTTGGAAAAGGAACTGGGAGAACCCGGCCCCGAGCGCATCTGGTACGTCGGCGACGCGTTTGCCATGGGCCTGTCGGTGGACGAAGTGTTCGAGCTGACCAAGATCGACAAGTGGTTCTTGGTGCAGATCGAGCAGATCGTGAAGATTGAACTCGACATCGACCATTTGGCCTCCGAGAAGGGCGATGGCGCACTCGCTTCGCTGGACGCCGCCACGCTGCTCACGCTCAAGCAAAAGGGCTTCTCCGATCGCCGCTTGGCCAAGCTGCTCAAGACCACGGAAAAGGCTGTGCGCGAAGCGCGCCGAGCGCTCAACGTGCGTCCCGTGTACAAGCGTGTGGACACTTGCGCAGCCGAGTTCGCCACCGATACCGCTTACCTGTACTCCACCTACGAAGCAGCCGCCTATGGGGATGTTGCCGAATGTGAGGCAGAGCCCACCACCAACAAGAAGATCATGGTGCTGGGCGGCGGCCCCAACCGCATCGGCCAGGGCATCGAGTTCGACTACTGCTGCGTGCACGCCGCGCTGGCGATGCGCGAAGATGGCTATGAGACCATCATGGTCAACTGCAACCCCGAGACCGTCTCCACCGACTACGACACCTCTGACCGCCTGTATTTCGAGCCTGTCACGCTCGAAGACGTTCTGGAGATCGTTGCCAAGGAAAAGCCGGTCGGCGTGATCGTGCAGTACGGTGGCCAGACGCCCTTGAAGCTCGCCCTTGGCCTTGAAGCCGAAGGCGTGCCGATCATCGGCACCAGCCCCGACATGATCGATGCGGCCGAAGACCGCGAGCGCTTTCAGAAGCTGCTGGGGGAACTGGGCCTGCGCCAACCGCCCAACGCCACAGCTCGCACCGAACCCGAAGCGCTGGAAAAAGCCGCCGCCCTGGGTTACCCGCTGGTCGTGCGTCCCAGCTACGTGCTGGGTGGCCGTGCGATGGAAATCGTGCACGAGCAGCGCGACCTGGAGCGCTACATGCGCGAAGCCGTCAAGGTGAGCAACGACTCGCCCGTGCTGCTGGACCGCTTCCTGAGCAATGCCATCGAGTGCGACGTGGACTGCGTGCGCGATTCGGCGGGCGTCACCTTCATCGGTGGCGTGATGGAACACATCGAACAGGCCGGCGTGCACAGTGGGGATTCCGCCTGCTCGCTGCCTCCGTACTACCTGTCGCAGCCCACCATTGACGAGATCAAGCGCCAGACCGCCGCCATGGCCACAGGCCTGAGCGTGGTGGGCCTGATGAACGTGCAGTTCGCCATCCAGGAAGTTGACGGCAAAGACGTGATCTACGTGCTGGAAGTGAACCCGCGGGCCTCGCGTACGGTGCCCTTCGTGAGCAAAGCCACGGGCATCCAGCTGGCCAAGGTGGCCGCGCGCTGCATGGCCGGCCAGACTCTGGCCTCGCAGGGCATCACCAAGGAAGTGACGCCGCCGTACTTCAGCGTGAAGGAGGCCGTGTTCCCGTTCGTCAAGTTCCCCGGCGTGGATACCATCCTCGGGCCAGAGATGAAGTCCACCGGCGAAGTCATGGGCGTGGGCAAGACTTTCGGCGAAGCCTTCGTAAAGAGCCAGCTCGGTGCGGGCACCAAGCTGCCCACTTCGGGTAAGGTGTTCCTCACCGTGAAGAATGCGGACAAAGCCCGCGCTGTGGACATCGCGCGCCAGCTCGTGGCGGTAGGCTTCGAACTCGTAGCCACCAAGGGCACGGCCGCTGCCATTGACGCTGCCGGCGTACCGGTGAAGGTGGTCAACAAGGTGACAGAAGGCCGCCCGCACATCGTGGACATGATCAAGAACAACGAGATCGTGATGGTCATCAACACCGTGGAAGAGCGCCGCAATGCGATCGCCGATTCGCGTGCGATCCGCACCTCGTCTTTGCTGGCCCGCGTGACCACCTTCACTACTATCTTTGGTGCAGAAGCGGCCGTCGAAGGCATGAAGTACCTGGACAACCTGGACGTGTATTCAGTGCAGGAATTGCACGCCCAACTGGTGGCGTAAGCACCGGTAAAGGCGGCATAATCTTCGCTTGAACAGACACCGCCGCGCGGCAACGCGCGGCGGTTTCCTTTTGTAGGGTCGTAAATGCATGGCTGGCGAGATGCCATGCAGGCGGACCCAACGGTGGCAGCACTTTGGCG
Source organism: Acidovorax sp. (assembly GCA_030692685.1). Taxonomy (GTDB): domain Bacteria; phylum Pseudomonadota; class Gammaproteobacteria; order Burkholderiales; family Burkholderiaceae_C; genus Acidovorax. Next base: position 65,397 of record JAUXZO010000035.1, read on the forward strand.
CTGTTGCTGTCCTGATTTATGGAGACTGACAACCATGGCCACCATTCCCATTACCAAGCGCGGCGCTGAAAAGCTCAAGGAAGAGCTGCACCGTCTCAAGACTGTGGAGCGTCCTGCCGTCATCACGGCGATTGCCGAAGCGCGCGCTCAGGGCGACCTCAGTGAAAACGCCGACTATGACGCGGCCAAAGACCGCCAAGGCTTTATTGAAGGGCGTATCCAGGAGATTGAAGGCAAGCTGTCTGTGGCTCAGGTGATTGACCCCAGCGGCGTGGACGGCGGTGGCAAAGTTGTTTTTGGTGCCACGGTTGAACTGGAAGACGCCAAGTCGGGCGAAACCGTGACGTACCAGATCGTGGGCGAGGATGAGGCGGACCTGAAGCAGGGCCTTATCAATATCTCCAGCCCCATCGCCCGCGCCTTGATCGGCAAGGAAGAAGGTGACACAGCCGAGGTGCAAGCGCCTGGCGGTGTTCGCCGTTACGAAGTCGTGGCGGTCAGCTACCTTTGAACCGCGAGCCGGGCATGCGCCATCGTCTGCCAGCCTTGATCGCCGCCCTGTGGTGGGGCAGCCTGACCACCATTGGGTTTTTGGTGGTCCCTCTTCTGTTTGTACACCTGCCTTCGCCCACCCTGGCGGGTTTCATGGCGGCCAAACTGTTTGCCGCGCAAACATGGGTCGCAGTGGCATGTTGCCTTGGGCTTTTGTTGATTTCCAAGCCAAAATACGCTCTAGCGCAAGCTCCATGGGCGCAAGCTGCTATGGTTTTTATACTGGGTGGTTTGCTGCTGGCACTGCTCACCCAGTTTGGCGTAGCGCCGCGCATTGTGGCAAGACAAGACCTGCGCTTGTGGCACACCGTTGGTACCGTGATGTATGGGCTGCAATGGTGCTGCGCGCTGGCGGTTCTCTGGCGTACGCTACACCGCGATCCCTTGCAAAGCGTCGAGTCCGAATTTGAGTCCGAACCAGCCAGTTGATTGGGCGATACGGTATGTAAGGGCTCAGACGGTTTTCATGGCTGCGCCGCAACTCTGCGCCTCTCTATTCGTGCCAATGCTCTGCGACCCAGGTCGCTGGCCGGATGTAGCGAAATCGGCGATTGCGGCGTCCGGCTAACGCATCTGGTGGATTGCATTCCCCGTGGAAAACCACGATACGGGCATCCGTGGGTACAAACGGCGGCCGCCAGTAGTTGGTGGGCCAGCGCGGTATCCCGTGGTATTTGAAGCTTGGGCACCATGCTTCAGGCCAGTATTGCAGCTTGCCTTGCTTGTGCAAAAAATCGGACAAATAGGCCTGCTCATTGCGAAACTGCGCGCGTATTTCGGCGAAATTACCCCGAAAGTGCTCCAGTACATCGGGGTGAGCACCCAACTCAAACCGGTAAACCGATGAGTTCCCGGTGATGCGCCATGGCCGCTTGTAGTCGTGGATGATCAGAAACTCACCGGGCTGGGTAAAAAACCCGTCCAAGCTGCCGGTGATGACCACGTCGACATCCAAAAACAAGGCCGTCCCAGTCAGGCCGTGCAGGTCAGCGCTAAAAGTTGCCAGCTTGGTCCAGCCCCGCTCGGGGATGCCTGGCGGAAGATCGAGAGCCGGGATGGGCAGGCAGTTCACTTCGCTGCGGATGCCCGCGCTGTCGTCGGTCAGGCAGACAAAGTGAAAATCGCCCGTCAGGTGCCGGCGTACCATGGCGTAGAGCCGGTTGACATACTCGGGACCGTATTTCGTGCCCCATTTCATGCACAGGATGTGGCGGGTGCGGGCCGTGCTGGCCAATGCTGCCGCTGGAGCCATCAGTCGGCCTGGCGCTTCTTGACGGATGTAAGCCTGGGCTTCTTGGCCCGTTTGACCTGGCCGCCAGGCGTCAGGCGCTGATTGCCCAGCACGCGCAGTTGCTTGACTTCAGGGCGCTGACCAGCGCGTTTGCTGTATTTGAGTACCTTCACGTCGCGCGGACCTGGCTTGCGATCCTCGTCCACGGCGCGCTCTTTCACTGGCTGCGGGCGCCACAGCACCAGCAATTTGCCGATGTGCTGAATGGGCGCGGCGTTCAGCTCGGCCGCTAGTTCCTGATACATCAGTTCGCGGGCTGCACGATCGTCGCCGAACACGCGGACTTTGATGAGTCCGTGAGCGTTCAGTGCGGCGTCAATTTCTTTCTTGACCGCAGGGGTTAGGCCGTCTCCCCCGACTAGAACCACGGGGTCCAGGTGGTGGGCATTGGCGCGTTGTTCCCGGCGCTCGGCGGGAGTCAGTTGAATTTGGGACATGGGCCGTATTATCGAGGCAGGACGAAAGAATTAATGAAAACCAAAACCCAGAGCAAGAAGGTCAACAAGGCGTGGCTGAATGACCACGTCAACGACACCTATGTCAAGTTGGCCAAAAAAGAGGGTTTTCGAGCGCGCGCGGCTTATAAGCTCAAGGAAATCGACGAGCAGCTGGGACTCATAAAACCCGGCTACACCGTGGTGGATCTAGGGTCTACCCCAGGCGCTTGGAGCCAGTACCTGCGCAGGCGCATGTCACCAGCGGGTGCTGCGGCGGGTCAGCTGAACGGAACCATCATCGCCTTGGACATGATTCCCATGGAGCCGATTGAAGGTGTCACCTACCTCAATGGCGACTTCCGTGAGGCGGAGGTGCTAGAGCGCTTGGAGGCGGCGCTCGGCGGCAAGGTGGTGGATGTGGTCGTTTCGGACATGGCTCCCAATTTGTCCGGTATCGACTCGGCCGATGCTGCGCGGATTGCCCATCTGGTCGAGTTGGCGGTCGAATTTGCTTGCAACCATTTGAAACCGGACGGTGCCCTTGTCGTCAAGCTCTTCCACGGCGGTGCATACACCGAACTGGTGACGCTCTTCAAGCAGACGTTCAAGGTGGTTAAACCCTTGAAGCCCAAGGCCTCGCGTGACAAGTCCTCGGAGACCTTTCTGGTGGGCATGGGGCTTAAAAAGCAACCGGAATAGGCTTGTCAACGGTCAAGATTCCGTTAAATACGGCAGCAAAGTCCGTGTTGATTCCATGGCCGATAGGGGGAATAGGGATGGCCCCCTGGCTTGAAAGACCTAAAATGGGCCGCACATGCGTGCCATGACGGCAGTGTGTCCGTTTTCTGTTTTCTGCAACTGGAGCCCCGCTTGAACAATCAGTGGTTTTCAAAAATTGCCGTGTGGCTGGTCATTGCCATGGTGCTGTTCACGGTGTTCAAACAGTTTGACACCCGTGCTGGAGCCAGCGCAGGCCACGTCGGCTACTCGGAATTCCTTGAGGAAGTCCGCAGCAACCGCATCAAGAGCGCAACCATCCAGGAAGGCCAAGGCGGCACCGAGATCGTGGCTGTCACCAATGACGACCGCAAGATCCGCACGACCGCCACCTACCTGGACCGTGGTCTTGTGGGCGACCTCATCAATAACAACGTCAAGTTTGACGTCAAGCCCCGCGAAGAAGGCTCCTTGCTCATGACCTTGCTGGTCAGCTGGGGCCCGATGCTGCTGCTAATCGGCGTTTGGGTGTACTTCATGCGCCAGATGCAGGGTGGCGGCAAGGGTGGTGCCTTCAGCTTTGGCAAAAGCAAGGCGCGCATGATGGATGAGAACAACAACACCGTTACCTTTGCCGACGTCGCGGGCTGCGATGAGGCCAAGGAAGAGGTCAAGGAAGTCGTTGACTTCCTGAAAGACCCGCAGCGCTTTCAAAAACTCGGTGGCCGCATTCCGCGCGGCCTGCTGCTGGTTGGCCCTCCCGGTACCGGCAAAACGCTGCTCGCCAAGTCGATTGCGGGCGAGGCCAAGGTGCCTTTCTTCTCGATTTCCGGCTCCGATTTCGTGGAAATGTTCGTCGGCGTTGGCGCGGCCCGTGTGCGTGACATGTTCGAGAACGCGAAGAAGAACGCTCCCTGCATCATTTTCATCGACGAAATCGATGCGGTCGGGCGCCAGCGTGGCGCGGGCCTCGGTGGTGGCAACGACGAGCGTGAGCAGACCTTGAATCAGATGCTGGTCGAGATGGACGGCTTTGAGACCAATCTCGGTGTGATCGTCGTGGCTGCCACTAACCGCCCTGACATCCTGGATGCTGCCTTGCTGCGTCCCGGCCGTTTCGACCGCCAGGTGTATGTGACGTTGCCGGACATTCGGGGCCGCGAGCAGATCCTGAACGTGCATATGCGCAAGATCCCGGTGAGCCAAGACGTAAACCCGGGCATCATCGCCCGCGGAACCCCCGGCATGAGTGGCGCCGACTTGGCCAATCTGTGTAACGAAGCAGCCCTGATGGCCGCGCGTCGCAATGCGCGTACGGTGGAGATGCAGGACTTTGAAAAGGCCAAGGACAAGATCCTGATGGGCCCCGAGCGCAAAAGCATGGTTATGCCTGAGGAAGAGCGCCGCAACACGGCCTACCACGAGTCCGGCCACGCGCTCATCGGCAAGCTGCTGCCCAAGTGCGACCCGGTGCACAAGGTCACCATCATCCCCCGCGGCCGTGCCTTGGGTGTGACGATGAGCCTGCCAGCGCAAGACCGCTATAGCTATGACCGCGAATACATGCTCAACCAGATCAGCATGCTGTTTGGTGGGCGCATTGCTGAAGAAGTGTTCATGAACCAGATGACCACTGGTGCCAGCAACGACTTCGAGCGCGCTACCCATATCGCCCGCGACATGGTGACCCGTTATGGCATGTCTGACGCCCTGGGCCCTATGGTCTATGCGGAGAACGAAGGCGAAGTGTTCTTGGGTCGCTCCGTGACCAAGACCACCACGATGAGTGAGCAAACCATGGAAAAGGTGGACATGGAAGTTCGCCGCATCATTGACGAGCAGTACACGCTGGCGCGCGGCCTGATAGAAGAAAATAGCGAAAAGGTGCACGCCATGGCCAAGGCCTTGCTCGAATGGGAAACCATCGATGCCGAGCAGCTTGACGACATCATGGCTGGCAAGGAGCCCCGTCCTCCCAAGGACTGGACGCCCCGCACGCCCCCTCCGTCGGGTGGGGATAATTCCAGCGGCGGCACGCCTTCTGCGGTCGCAACGGACCCTGCACCCACCGCTGCTTAAGGCAGATGGGTAGAAGCCGTTCCAGCGGGGCCTTGTGCCCCGTTTTTCATGGACGTGCGCGGTTATTGATCAGTTAGGGCCATCGATTCGTCGGTTGGTCGGTTGGTCGTTGTTTTTTCTTCGCGCCCATTGCCCTGTGCTGGAGCTGTGGGCACCTTTGCATTGCATTCATGATCTGGCAGACCGCGCGTTTTTCTATCGATCTGACGCTGCCCAAAGTCATGGGTATCGTCAATGCCACGCCGGATTCATTTTCGGACGGCGGGCGCCATGGCTCTAGCGGGAGCGCACTGCGCCATTGCGAACAACTGCTACAGGATGGTGCTGACATTCTGGATATCGGCGGCGAGTCCACTCGCCCTGGAAGTCCGGCTGTGTCGCTTGAAGACGAGCTGGCGCGCGTGCTCCCGTTGGTCCGCGACGCCGTCACCTTGGGGGTGCCCCTTTCGGTTGATACCTACAAGCCCGAGGTCATGCAAGCCGTCCTGGACTTGGGTGCTGACATCGTCAATGACATCTGGGCCCTGCGCCAGCCCGGGGCCGCTGCTGTGGTGGCAGCGCATCCTCGATGTGGGGTGTGCCTGATGCACATGCACCGCGATCCTCAGACCATGCAAATGGCGCCGATGGCGGGCGATGTAGTCACTGAGGTGCTATCGTTTTTGGAGCTATCAGCGCTTGATCTGCAAGCGCTAGGGGTCGAAAAGGCTCGAATTGTTATGGACCCGGGCATTGGATTTGGCAAAACAGTCGAGCAGAACTTTGAGCTGTTGGCCAAACAGGCTGTGCTGAAGTCTGCTGGCTACCCCTTGCTGGCTGGATGGTCTCGTAAATCTTCTCTGGGTGCCGTGACGGGGCTGGATGTTAACCATCGCATGGTTCCCAGCGTGGCAGCGGCTGTGCTTGCCGTGGAACGCGGTGCCTCTATCGTGCGGGTGCACGATGTGCGCGAGACGGTGGCTGCTTTGGCCGTGTGGATGGCCATGCAGCGTGTGGATTGACCGACTGACTGACGACCGAATGCTTGCTGTTGGAATTCTTGACAATCGATCTGTCGTTTTGGCCCCCATGCATCGACGGCACCATCCGGTGACCCACCACAAACAACGAAAATGACACGAGGAGACGCTACAACATGACACGTCAGTATTTTGGAACCGATGGCATTCGGGGCACTGTGGGGCAGCCGCCCATCACGCCAGATTTTGTTTTGCGCCTGGCCCATGCTGTAGGCCGCGTATTGCGCCGCACCGAGGACCGGCCCACGGTGCTGATTGGCAAAGACACCCGCATTTCAGGCTACATGCTGGAGAGCGCGCTGGAGTCAGGCTTCAACTCTGCGGGGGTCGACGTGGTGTTGTTGGGCCCGCTGCCCACACCGGGTGTGGCCTACCTGACACGTGCCCAGCGCGCCAGCTTGGGGGTGGTGATCAGTGCCAGCCATAACCCTTTCCCCGACAACGGAATCAAGTTCTTCAGCGCGCAGGGCACCAAGTTGCCCGATGCATGGGAGCTTGCAGTAGAGGCCGCATTGAGCGAGCCCCCGGTATGGGCCGACTCGGCCAGCCTGGGCAAAGCCAGGCGCCTGGACGATGCGGCGGGCCGATACATCGAATTTTGCAAGAGCACCTTTCCGCACGACTTGACCTTGAAGGGGCTCAAGATTGTGGTGGACGCTGCGCACGGTGCGGCCTACCAAGTGGCGCCGAAGGTGTTCCATGAGTTGGGCGCCGAGGTGTTGTCGATAGGTTGCGCGCCCGATGGCCTGAACATCAACCACGAAGTGGGTGCCACACACCCCGACGCGCTGGTGCGGGCGGTGCGTGCCAACCATGCGGACTACGGCATTGCCCTGGATGGTGATGCAGATCGCTTGCAGGTGGTCGATGCTGCGGGGCGCCTGTACAACGGTGATGAGCTGCTGTACCTCATGGCATCTGACCGCATGGGTCGCGACGAGCATGTGCCGGGCGTCGTCGGCACGCTGATGACCAACATGGCGGTGGAAGTGGCGCTGCAGGCGCGCGGCGTGAAGTTTGTGCGCGCCAAGGTGGGCGACCGCTATGTGCTCGAAGAACTTGCGCGCCACCAGTGGGTGCTTGGCGGAGAAGGGTCGGGCCACCTGCTGGCCCTGGACCGCCACACCACGGGCGATGGCCTGGTAAGTGCACTGCAGGTGCTACAAGCCTGTGTGCGTAGCGGCCGCACGCTGGCGCAGCTGTTGGCCGAGATCACGTTGTACCCACAGGTCCTGCTGAACGTGCGGCTGCCCCCGGGGCAAGACTGGAAGTCCAACCGCGTGTTGGCCGATACCACCCAAGCCGTCGAAAAGGAACTGGGCACATCGGGCCGGGTGCTGATTCGCGCCAGTGGCACCGAGCCTTTGCTGCGGGTGATGGTGGAGGCTCGCGACGCGCAAGTGGCCAGCACCTGTGCGCAGCGGTTGGCAGACGCGGCCCGGGCGGGCTGACGTGCCAGCGCGCCTTCTGTGTCCGGTCGAGCCCTGCGGTGCACCATGACGCATCCATTCGGAGTGGGCTCGATCTTTTAACCTTTCAGTCCCAGTCTTGTATGCCCCTCAACGCTGCCCATGCCAATGTGGCCATTCGCCGTGTGGACTACGGCAATCCCCACGAGGCGGCCGCGTTGGTCGAACTGCTGGATGGTTATGCGCAGGATGTTGCGGGCGGCGGCGAGCCCCTGCGCGTGGACGTTAAAGGCGGTCTTGCCCAGGCGCTGCACCAGCGCGCAGATGCATTCAGCGTGATGGCGTGGACCGAGGATGCTGGAGCACCGAACAGGCAGTTGCCAGTGGGCTTGGTCAACTGCTTTGAAGGCTTCTCCACCTTCGCCTGCAAACCGCTCGTCAATGTGCACGACGTGGTGGTGGTGCCCGCATGGCGCGGTCAACGTATTGCGCAGCGCATGCTGCAGGTCGTAGAGGGTATTGCGCGGGAGCGTGGGGCCTGCAAACTCACCATGGAAGTCCTGTCTGGCAACCACAGCGCCCTGCGCGCCTATGCGCGCGAAGGCTTCGCGGCCTATGCCCTCGACCCGCAGATGGGGCAGGCACAGTTCTTGCAAAAATTGTTGGATTGAACTGGCTGCTGCCGCAACTCAAGTCCTTGCCAGCTGCGCGGAAATAGCGCGGTGGAAGGCACACCAAGGGCTGGCAACGACCCGCGTAAACCCCGATGCCCCTTGGGGGGCGTGTCGTTAAGGTCCGGGTTCGGCACCAAGAACGCGCATGGCAGCGGTTCAAGGTCGTGCATTCCATCCTTGTTTTTTGGAGAGAACCCGTTATGAATAAATCCCCCTTGCGCATCGCAGCTGCCTGTCTGGCTACCTTTGCCGCTTTCGCAGCGGCCCCCGCGCATGCTGGCAAGACGCTGGACGGTATCAAGTCCCGTGGGCAGGTGGTGTGTGGCGTCAATACCGGCTTGGCCGGGTTCTCGGCAGCGGACTCCAACGGCAAGTGGTCGGGGCTGGATGTGGATGTCTGCCGCGCAGTGGCCGCTGCGGTGTTGGGCGACGGGGAGAAGGTCAAATACGTGCCGCTGAACGCACAGCAGCGCTTCACGGCCCTTCAGTCGGGTGAGGTGGATGTGCTCTCGCGCAACACCACGTTCTCGCTCACGCGTGACGCATCGCTTGGCCTCCACCAGACGGCGGTCACCTACTACGACGGCCAAGGCTTCATGGTGCCCACCAAGAGCAAGATCAAAAGCGCCAAGCAGCTCAAGGGCCAGACGGTGTGCGTGCAGTCCGGCACCACCACTGAAAAGAACCTGACCGATTACTCCAAGGCCAACAACCTGGCCATCAAGCCCGTGGTGTTTGAAAAGGTCGAAGCCGCCACCGGCGCCTACTTTGCGGGTCGCTGCATTGCCTACACCACCGATGCGTCGGGCTTGGCGTCGGTGCGCAACAAGGAAGCCAAAGACCCGGCAGAGCATTTGATCCTGCCCGAACTCATCTCCAAAGAGCCCCTGGGCCCCATGGTGCGCCGTGGCGATGACGAGTGGTTTGCCATCGTCAAGTGGGTGGTCTACGGCCTGATCGAAGCCGAAGAATATGGCATCACCCAAGCCAATCTGGAACAGATGAAGACCAACGCCGACCCCGTGGTGCAGCGCATCTTGGGCACCACCGAAGACACGGGCAAGCTGCTGGGCCTGGAGCGTGACTGGATGGCGCGCGCTATCAAAACCACCGGCAACTACGGTGAGATCTTTGAACGCAACGTGGGCCCCAAGTCAGCATTGGCACTGCCCCGCGGCCTGAACAACCAGTGGAACAAGGAAGGCCTGATGTACGCCTTCCCCATCCGCTGATCGCAGCTCAACGCACTTAGCTCGCTACAGCGCACGCACCACACGGCAGCATTTGCTGCCGTTTATATGGATGACCCCCGCAGGCCTCCGGGCTCTGCGGGAGACGTTGAGATTTCATGATTGATTGCGAGGCTGTCCCGCCCCCAATGGGCGTGGCGCCTTGCTTGGCTGCACCTCCCGCGGAGACGGGGAGCGTGTGGGTTCCATCGTCCTTGATTGAGCTGGCATGCCACCACCCCGCCTTCCTCCCAAAAAACGTTCCTGGTCCTGGCGCAGTCAGGCCTTCCGGGGCTTGATCTACCAAGTGCTCGCCGTGGGGCTTATTGGCCTCGTGCTCTGGTTTCTGGCCAAAAACACCATGCACAACATGCAGGTGCGTGGCATCCAGAGCGGGTTCGACTTTCTGACCCAACCTGCGGGTTTTGACATTGGCGAAGGCCTGTACCCGTTTGATTCAAACGAGCCCTACTGGCGGGCCTTTTTGATGGGCGTGGTCAACACCCTGCGGGTCGCTGTCATCGGCATCGTGCTGACCACTTTGCTGGGCACGGCGCTTGGAGTGGGGCGGTTTTCTCGCAACGCGCTGGTGCGGGGGCTGTGTTCTGCGTATGTGGAGATGTTCCGCAACGTACCCATCTTGCTGCAGTTGCTGACCTGGTACCTGTTGCTGACCGAAACTTTGCCCGCCAGCTACGAGCCCTGGCAGGTGGGCCCGTTTTTTCTCAGTAAGGGGGGGCTCAACTTTCCGATCCCCGTGTGGGCCACTGGCCACGGCATAGCGGCCTTGGGTTTGCTTGTGGGATGTGTGGCTGCTTGGGGTTACCGGCGTTGGGCCGTGCGGCAGTTCGAGGCCACTGGCCGGGTGCGCAGCCTGTTCTGGACCCCTGTTGCCGTGGTGCTGGCGGGGGGCGTGCTGGGCTGGCTGGTGGGGGGCGCTCCCGGGCAACTGAACATGCCGATCAAAGGCGAGTTCGCCATTGAACATGGGGGCGCACTCACTCCCGAGTTTCTGGCGGTGCTGCTGGGGCTGACGTTCTACACCTCGGCGTTTGTTGCGGAAGTGGTGCGCGCTGGCATTCAATCGGTCTCGGGCGGGCAGGGCGAGGCAGCGGCGGCCCTGGGTCTTAACCGCGGCCAACAAATGCGGCTGGTGATGCTGCCGCAGGCGTTGCGCGTCATCATTCCGCCGTTGACCAGCCAGTACCTCAACCTCACCAAAAACTCCTCGTTGGCAGTGGCCATTGGCTACCCCGATGTGGTTTCTATCTCCAACACCGCGCTCAACCAGACCGGGCGAGCGGTGGAGTGCATTTCCATCGTCATGCTGGTGTACCTCAGCACGTCCCTCATCACGTCTGTGCTGATGAACTGGTACAACGCGCGCGCCGCGATCAAGGAGCGCTGACACCATGGTTGCCAAAACTTTTGAATCCATCGCACCCCGCCCGGCACCGGTACAAAACCGTGGCCTCGCGGGCTGGTTGCGCAGCAACTTGTTTGCGGACTGGAAGACCTCTGTCTCCACCGTCATCATTGGCGGATTGCTGCTTTGGTATGTGCCGCAGTTGCTGAACTGGGGCCTGTTCCAGGCCATCTGGCAGCCCGACTCGGACGCCTGTCGTGCAGATGGCGTAGGCGCCTGCTGGGGCGTGGTGGCCGAGAAATACCGCCTCATCATCTTTGGCCGCTACCCGTTTGACGAACAGTGGCGCCCGCTGGTGGCCACGGTGCTCATGGTGTCGATGCTGGTGGCCAGTTGCACCCGCGTGTTCTGGCGCCCGTGGCTGGTGCTGTTGTGGGCGGTGGTGCTGGCCAGCTTTTTTGGCCTGATGTACGGCAGCGTTTTGGGCTTGACCAAGGTAGAGACCGACCGCTGGGGCGGGCTGCCGCTGACCATTTTGCTGGCCACGCTATCGATCGTGATGGCGTTTCCGCTGGCGTTGGTGGTGGCGCTGGGGCGACGTTCGTCGCTGCCTGCCATTCGCAGTTTCTGCACCATTTATGTAGAGCTGGTGCGGGGCGTGCCGCTAATCTCGGTGCTGTTCATGGCGTCGTTCATGTTCCCGCTGTTCATGCCGCAGGGGATGACGATTGATGTGCTGATCCGGGTGCTGGCCGGCATCACGCTCTTTGCCGCGGCCTATATGGCTGAGGTGATTCGCGGCGGGCTGCAGGCCATTCCCAAGGGGCAGGTCGAGGCTGCAGCCACGCTGGGGCTGTCGTACTGGCAGACGCAGCGCAAGATCGTGCTGCCGCAGGCGCTGGCCATTGTGGTGCCCGGCATCATGAACAGCTTCATTGCGATCTTCAAGGACACCTCGCTCGTCACCATCGTCAGCCTGTATGAGCTGACCGGCTCGCTCGGCCTGGCGCTGAACTCTGATGCCGATTGGCGGCCCTACAAGATCGAGGGGTACCTGTTCATAGCGCTCATCTACTTTGCGTTCTGTTTCTCCATGTCCCGCTACAGCCTTTGGGTTGAAAAGCAGGCCAATAAAGGCCGCCAGCGCTAATGCCACCCGAACCTCACTTCGCCATGACTCAACCCATCATTACCTTCGACAAAGTCAACAAGTGGTACGGCAACGACTTTCATGTGCTGCGCGACATTGACCTGCATGTGGCCAAGGGCGAGCGCATTGTGGTGTGCGGGCCGTCGGGCTCGGGCAAGTCCACCCTGATCCGCTGCATCAACCGGCTGGAAGAGCACCAGGAGGGCCGCCTGGTGGTGGACGGGATCGAGCTGTCGGACGATATCAAGGCCGTTGACACCGTCCGCAAGCAGGTGGGCATGGTGTTTCAGCAGTTCAACCTGTTCCCGCACCTCACGGTGCTGGAGAACCTCACCTTGTCTCCCATGTGGGTGGGAAAGCTGCCCAAGAAGGAAGCCGAGGCGCGCGCCATGCAACAGCTGGAGCGCGTGCGCATTGCCGAGCAGGCGGGCAAATACCCGCTGCAGTTGTCGGGCGGGCAGCAGCAACGCGTGGCCATTGCGCGGGCTTTGTGCCTCACACCCAAGATCATGCTGTTTGACGAGCCCACGTCGGCGCTGGACCCGGAGATGATCAAAGAGGTGCTGGACGTGATGATCGAGCTGGCCAACCAGGGCATCACAATGATCTGCGTGACGCACGAAATGGGCTTTGCCAAGGCGGTGGCCGACCGCGTGATTTTTATGGACCAAGGGCAGATCGTGGAGCAGAACACGCCCGCCGAGTTTTTTAACAACCCGCAGAACGAACGCAGCCGGGACTTCTTGTCCAAGATCCTTGGGCACTGACTGCGCAATGCGCAAAAACTACTAAAAAGATAGCTGCTAGCACTTGTTGCTATTGGGTTTCAAATAAAAAAGTACCTGAAACCCAATAGATTCAAGCGCTACCAGCTCTAATTTTTATAGTGGACCGCCTGCACCATGTCCGAGTGCTGGCGCATGAACACCTCCAGCTCCGCCGGAGGCAGCGGCGTGCTCAGGTGGTAGCCCTGCGCTTCATCGCAACCCTGTTCACGCAGATAGGCAAGCTGGCCTTCGGTCTCTACACCCTCGGCCGTGGTGCGCATGCCCAGCGCTTGCGCCATGCGGATGATGGCGCTGACGATGGCGCGGTCGTTGACGTCGTTGCCCAGGTCGCGCACGAAGGATTGGTCGATCTTGAGCTTGAAGATCTGAAACCGTTTGAGCTGGCTGAGGGATGAGTACCCGGTGCCGAAGTCGTCCATGGACATGCGCACGCCCCGTGCGTGCAGCTGGTCCATCGTGGCGACGGCTGCGTGGGGGTCGTCCACCGCCACACCTTCGGTCAGTTCCAGTTCCAGCGAGTCCGGCGGCAAATCAAACTCCGCCAGCATGCGGCTGACCATCTCGGGCAACTGGGGCTGGCGGAACTGGATGGCAGACAGGTTGACCGCCATCGTCAGATGCGGGAACCCGTTCGAACGCCAGTCCTTGAGCTGCGCCAGCGCCGTGCGCAGCACCCATTCGCCAATCTGCAGGATCTGCCCGCTGTCCTCTGCAATCGGGATGAACTCGGCAGGCGATATGCCGCCCAGTTGCGGGTGTTGCCAGCGCAGCAGAGCCTCTACGCTGTGCACCGAGCCTGTGGACAGGCTCATCTGCGGCTGGTAATGCAGGTAAAACTGCTCGCGCTCCAGCGCCCGGCGCAGTGCGTTTTCCAGCTGCAGGGCGCGCACCGATTCAGCTTGCATTTCGGGGGTGAAGAACCGAAACGTGTTGCGCCCATCGAGCTTGGCCCGGTACATCGCCACGTCTGCTGATTGCGTCAGCGTGTCAAAGTCCACTCCGTCCTGCGGAAACAGCGCAATGCCCATCGACGGGGCCATGGTCAGCTCGTGGTGGTCGATCTGGTAGTGCTGGCGCGAGGCCTCTTGCAGCTTGCCTGCCACACGTGCGGCCCCATGGGCATTGGCACCCGGCAGCAAAAGGATGAACTCGTCGCCCCCCAGGCGCGACACCGTGTCCTTGTCGCGCACCACGGCGCGCAGCCGCTTGGCAATTTCCACCAGCAGTGCATCGCCCACGCGGTGGCCCAGCGAGTCGTTGACGTGCTTGAAGTGGTCCAGGTCCAGGAAAATCAAGGCCAGCGGCGTGTTGCCCTCTTGCGCCACGCGAATCGCCTGCTCCGCGCGCTCGGACAGCAGGGCGCGGTTGGGCAGGCCGGTGAGCGCGTCGTAGTGCGCCAGCCAGTAAATACGCTCTTGGTCGGCCTTGCGGTCATTGATCTCGCGGTGGAGGTTGTCCACGGTCTCCCGCAGTTCGCGGGTGCGGTCCTGCACCTGCTGCTCCAGGTCTTCGTGGGCGCGTGCGAGCGCGGCCTGCGCCTGCTTGCGCTCGGTGATGTCCATCGTGATCCAGATGGAGCCTTGTGCAGGGGCGGCGGGGTCGATGGGCTTGCTACGTACCTCGCAGATGACGGGCGTACCATCTTTGCGGCACAGTTCGACCTCGCCCTCGTAGGGGATGCCCGCGGCCAGGGACGGATAGCAGCGCTGGCCGACTTCCTCCCACGCTTCGTCGCTGGCGTACCAGCGGCGCGATGAACTTCCCATCAACTCGCCCGGCTGGTAGCCCAACATCTGCTCAAAGTGGTCATTGCAGCGGGTCAGATACCGGTTGCGCAAAAACACGATGCCCACCATGGCACTGTCAAACAGCAGCTGTTTTTCGCGCACCGCGGCATTCAACGCCGCCTGCGCGCGTTTTTGTTCGTTGATGTCGTCGAGGATCCAGATGGAGCCCTCGGTCGTGTCCTGTGGGTTGATGAGCCGACCGGTAAGACTGCCCCAGAACAGGCTGCCGTCGCAGCGCCGCAGCTGGCGTTCCACACGAAACGACTGCCCCAGGGCCAGCACCGGGTAGGCACTGCGGCCCAGCTCTTGGAACGCGTCGCGGTTGGGGTAGAAGGCTTCGGTGTTCAGTCCCACCAGGCGTTCAGCGCTGGGGTAGCCAAAAATCTCGGCATACCGCTGGTTGCAGCGCACCACGCTGCGCTGGCGCAGAAACACGATACCGACACCCGCACTGTCGAGCAGGGTCTGTTGTTCACGGAGGGTGCGTTGCAGGGGGGTGTCGGGAGCGACTGCCGGACGCTGCAATTCCGGAGTGCTATACGGGGGAGACATGGAGACCGGTACGGGCGAAAGGGCCATACGGCCTGGGTAATTTGTAGCAAATTGTAGCAGTCGAAGCTTACAAGCCCCTCTGGCGCTATCCCCCTGGCAGGGCACTGTGAGGGGATTCACCGTTCAGATGCTCCCGCAGGTAGGCTTCAAAAAGAGGAGCGGGCAGGGGGCGACTGAAGAGATAGCCCTGCCCCTCATCGCACCCTTGTTCGTGCAGAAATTCGAGTTGACCGTCGGTCTCTACCCCTTCGGCCGTGGTCTGCATGCCCAATGCCTGTGCCATGCGGATGATGGCGCTCACGATGGCGCGGTCGTTGGCGTCGTCGTCCAGGTCGCGCACGAACGATTGATCGATCTTGAGCTTGTAGATCTGAAAGCGTTTGAGGTAACTCAGCGACGAGTAGCCGGTGCCAAAGTCGTCCATCGACAGCCGCACGCCGCGGTCGTGCAACTGGTCCATCATGGCCAGCGCTGCCGCAGGGTCGTCTACCGCGGCGCCCTCGGTCAGTTCCAGCTCCAGCCGCCGCGCAGGGAGCCCGGCCAGCTGCAGGATGCGCGTCACCATCTCGGGCAATTGGGGGTGGCGAAACTGCACGGCAGACAGGTTGACCGACACGGCCCGCAGCGGCAATTGCATGTCCAGCCAGCGTTTGGCGTCGTGCACGGCGGTGTGGAGCACCCATTCGCCGATGGCCACGATCATTCCGCTGCTTTCGGCCACCGGTATGAACTCTGCGGGCGACACCATTCCCAGGTCGGGGTGGTGCCAGCGCAGCAGCGCTTCGGCACCCACCACCTGGCGCGTGGCCAGCGACACCTGCGGCTGGTAGTGCAGCGTGAACTGGTTGCGCTCCAGGGCGCGGCGCAGCGCGTTTTCGATCTGCAGGGCGCGTGCTGTGCGCGCCTCTAGGTCGGCGGTAAAAAAGCCATAGCGGTTGCGTCCGCTTTGTTTGGCGCGGTACATGGCTGCATCCGCGCGCTGGTAGAGCGTGTCAAACGAGTCACCATCGGCCGGGTACATCGCAATGCCCACCGACAAGGTGGTGGAGAGCTCGTACGAGTCGATTTGAAACGGCTGCGCGATGGCCGTGAGCAACTGGGTGGCCACTTCTGCCGCCTGCGCGGCGGTAGTGGCTGGCAGCAACAGCAGGAATTCATCGCCACCGAGGCGCGATGCGGTGTCCTGCGGGCGCAGCAGCGACTCCAGTCGCCGGGCTACCGCGACCAACAGAACGTCGCCAATACGGTGGCCCAGAGAGTCATTGACGTTTTTGAAGTGGTCCAGATCCACAAACAACATGGCCAGCGTGCCGCTGCGCGTTTGCTCGTCGGCGATGTGGCGCTGGGCGCGCTCGGCCAGCAGCGCGCGGTTGGGCAGATGGGTGAGGGGGTCGAAATGCGCCAGGCGCTGGATGCGGTCCTGCGCTTCGCGCTGCTGCGTGATGTCACGAAACAAGGTGATGGAGTGTGTGATGGCACCATCGCCATCGCGCACGCTGCTCACCGACAGCCACTGGGGGTAGGCCGAGCCGTCTGTGCGACGCCCCCAGGCTTCTCCCTCCCAGTGGCCGTCTTTTGCCAAGCGGTTGTAGACCAGCTCTGCGTCAACGTTGTGGGTGGACTCCGCCATCGTGAGCAGGCGCAGGGACTGGCCCACGGCTTGGGCCTCGTCATACCCTGTGATGCGCGTGAACGCGCGGTTGATGCGCACGATGGTGTGGGACGCATCGGCGATCACGATGGCTTCGCTGCTTTGGTCAAAAACTTGGGCCGTCAGGTGTAATTGCTCT
The DNA here is from genome assembly GCA_030692685.1 of Acidovorax sp. GTDB lineage: Bacteria > Pseudomonadota > Gammaproteobacteria > Burkholderiales > Burkholderiaceae_C > Acidovorax. Next base: position 82,237 of record JAUXZO010000035.1, read on the forward strand.
TGGGCACGCTTGCGTTCAGAAATATCGCGCGACAGCACAATAAAGCGCGGCGTGACGCCGTGCGGTGTGGACTTGCGTGCTGCAGACAACTCAAACCAGGTCGTCCCCAACTCAGGCAAAGCCAGCATGATCTGCCGTCCGGTAGACCAGCCCTGCACCTGCGCTTCTTGCAGCACGTCCATGACTGCAATTGCAGCCAGTGCAGGCAGCACATCTGCCACATTGCGGCCGATCAGCGTCTCGGCTGGCTCGGGCAGCAGTTCGGGGCGCTGCGTGTGCACGCTGCAGTAGTGGCCGTCCTGGTCGATCTCAAATAGAGGGTCGGGAATGGCGTCGATGGTGGCGCGCAATTGTTGTTGCGTGGCCTGTATTTCAGAGGTGCGCTGTGCAACTTGGTCGGCCAGCCCGCGCTCATGGGCTTTCAGCGCAAACAACAAACGCGCCAAGTAGGCCATCAACAGCGCAAACAGCAACGCCATGGCGCAGCGTGATGCCAGTACCCCCGTGCTGCCCCATCCATTTGTAGGTGCCAGGCTGAGGGTCCATTGCCCGTTCGGCAAGGTCAGCGACCGGCTGACGGGGTCCAGGCCGGGTGCGGGCACGGAGGCCGCAATGGTCTGCTCTTCGCCGTTGTCGGGCCGAACACGCCATAGCCGGTAGTGGTAGCCGCGTTCGGTCAGCTGAGGCAAGCGGGCGGTAGCCAGCACCTCGGGCAAGCGGATGGTGACGTTGGTAAAGCCCCAGAAGTTGCGCTGACCCTGAGCGTCTTCGAGGTAAACCGGCTGGCGGCCCACCACGCCCAGGCCGCCCTGCACCAGCTCCAAGGGGCCTGCCAGGGTGAGCTGACCGGACTCCCTTGCACGGGCAGATTCGCTGCCCTGCCGTGGATCGTTGAGTTGATCGAAGCCTATGGAGTTTTCATTGCCCTGCCTCGGCACGACTTGCTGGATGACTCCCCCAGGGGAGAGCGCCATGGCGGCAATGCCCGGATAGAACGGCAGCATTTGCGTGCCGATCTCCTCAAACTGGGAGACTGTGCCCTGGCCTTGGCGCACCAGCGCTACCAGCGCGTTGTTGGCGGACAGTGCCAGTCCGATGGCGCGCTGCAAGGTCTGCACATGGTCGCCTGCCATATCGGCCACCTGGGTGCGTTGCTGCGTGCGGTCCTGCCGCTCCAGCGTCCACACCAGAGCCCCGGCGCACGCCGCTGCCAGCACAAAAACCGCCAGGGATGCGGTGACAGGCCGAAACAATGGGAGGGCAGGGAGGGTGGGCACTTGGCAAATTCCTGAACCAATTATGCAGGCCGTGAGCGTTGGAATCGCATCTGTGGCTAGCGACAAGCGTCATCGCATTGACATGGTTTGGACACGTTCTCGTCACGTGGCAATTCCACACTCCGACCGAGGGAAACGGTTTCCCGTCGGCGGTTGGGCCTTTTGGCCGAAGGCCGTCCCCACACCAGGAGATGTTGCACCATGAATAAGCTGCCCAACCTGTCGTTGCCTTTGTCGTCCGACACCGTTTCTGGCAATGCATTGCACCACCCGGGCGTTTTGCCTATGGCTGCAATGCCAGCACCGGAACGTGGTGCTATTCAGGTGTCCTGGGCCCGGCACCAGGATGAGGTTCGACAGGCACAAAAACTGCGGTTTGACGTCTTCGCGGCTGAAATGGGCGCTCGATTGACGACCCCCATTCCCGGCCACGACGTCGATCTGTTTGACGACTATTGCGAGCACCTGCTGGTGCGTGACGCACAGAGCCAGCAAGTCATTGGGACTTACCGGGTGCTCACGCCCGCGCAGGCGAAGCGGGTGGGTGGAACCTATAGCGACACCGAGTTTGATCTGACGCGGCTGCGCACACTTCGCCCCCGCATGGTGGAGTTGGGCCGCAGTTGTGTGCACCCCGACCACCGGCACGGCGGCGTGATCATGGCGTTGTGGGGCGCGCTTGCCGACTTCATGGTGCGCAACCAGCTCGACACGATGATCGGCTGCGCCAGCATTCCCATGCTTTACAACGGGGTGGTTAGCGGCGATGCAGCCGCTAGCATCTGGCAGCAGGTGCGCCAAACCCATCTGGCACCCATCGAGTACCACGTGCTTCCGCGTTTGCCACTGCCGGTGGAGCAACTGGACGGCTCCATTGTGGTAGAGCCGCCTGCTCTCATCAAGGGTTATCTGCGCCTCGGCGCGCGCGTGCTGGGCGCTCCCGCGTGGGACCCGGATTTCAATACCGCTGACCTGCCGATGCTCATGCGGCTGGCCGATCTGCACCCCCGCTATCGCAAGCACTTTCTGGGGGCGTGATGCGCGCCGCGTTCGACGCACTCGGCCCGTGGATGAACGAATCCATCGAACCCGAAGACACGGGGGCCGAAGTGCATGCCCAGCCCCCGGGGGCACGCAGATATCGTGCGGTGTTCATATCCGACCTGCACCTGGGAACACCAGGCTGCCAGGCCGAGGCACTGCTGGACTTTCTCAAACACCACCCCAGCGATTGCTTGTATTTGGTGGGGGACATCGTCGACGGCTGGCAGCTGCGCCGCAAATGGTTCTGGCCCCAGGCGCACAACGACGTGGTGCAAAAGCTGCTGCGCTGCGCCCGCAAGGGTTGCCGGGTGGTGTTTGTGCCAGGCAACCACGATGAGTTTGCGCGAGCCTTTGTCGGGCATTCTTTCGGAGGCATCGAGGTGGTGGCTGACGCCGTGCACACCACAGCCGACGGACGCAGCCTGTGGGTGACACATGGTGACCACTTCGACGGCGTGATTCAGTGTGCAAAGTGGCTCGCGTATCTGGGCGACAACCTGTACGAGTTCACGCTCAAGCTCAACCGCCATCTGAACACCCTGCGTGCACGCATCGGGCTGCCGTATTGGTCGCTATCTGCCTACCTCAAAGGCAAGGTGAAGACGGCACTCAACTATGTGACTGACTTTGAGGTCGCGGTGGCTGCCGAGGCGCGTCGGCGTGGGCATGACGGTGTCGTCTGCGGACACATTCACCGGGCCGAGATGCGCGAGATTGGCGGCACGTTGTACTGCAACGATGGCGACTGGGTGGAGAGCCACACTGCGCTGGTTGAGCACCTGGACGGCAGGCTGGAGTTGCTTTATTGGCCAGACGCGCGCACAACACATTCACCACGCGCCACCACAGAGGTCACCGCATGAAAATCGCTTTGATCACCGATGCATGGCTGCCCCAGGTCAATGGGGTGGTGACCACCTTGCTGGAGCTGGTGCGTGAACTGGAAGCCGCCGGGCATGAGGTACATGTGGTGCAGCCCGGGCTGTTTGCCACCCGGCCTTGCCCAGGGTATGCAGGCATCGACCTGGCGGTGCGGCCGGGGAAGCGGGTCGGTGAAATGCTCGATGCGATGAAGCCTGACGCCATCCATCTTGCGACCGAAGGCCCGCTGGGCTGGGCGGGGCGCCGATACTGCCTGCGCCGTCGGCTGGCTTTCACCACCGCGTTTCACACCCGATTTCCTGAAATTCTCTATGCCGCTTTGCGGATCCCGTTGTCGTGGGGCTATGCGCTGTTTCGGCACTTTCATCGGCCATCTTCAGGGGTCATGGTGCCCACGCAAGGTGTCTTGCAGATGCTGGAGGAGCGGGGCTTTCGCAACCTGAAGCAGTGGACGCACGGTGTTGATACCCAAGTCTTTCCTTTTCACGGTGTAGTTTGCCCCAGTCCACTCATCGGTGCTGTGGCGCACCCGGTGTCGTTGTATGTGGGGCGCGTTTCATACGAGAAGAACATAGAAGCATTTTTGCAACTGGAAATGCCCGGTACCAAAGTCATCTGTGGCGTGGGTCCGCTGGAGTCCCGGCTCAAAGCAAAGTACCCCCAGGTGCGGTGGTTGGGCATTCTGGACAGGGTGGCCCTGGCGCAGGTATATGCGGCGGCCGATGTATTTGTGTTCCCCAGCCGCTCTGAAACCTTCGGGCTGGTCATGTTGGAAGCCATGGCCTGCGGTACCCCGGTGGCCGCGTTCCCGGTGGATGGCCCCATGGAAGTGCTGGGGGCGCACACCGGACGCCCACCGCGCGGTGGCGTTCTTTATGACAACTTGCTGTTGGCCACGCAGGAAGCGCTTGCCGTGCCGCGGTCGCAGGCGCGTAGCAGGGCCATGGATTTCACATGGGCACAGGCTGCACGGCTGTTTGAGCAGTATCTGGTTTCCGTTAATGCAAGCGACCCTGCTTTTGTGTCTGTCACAAAGTCTGTCACATCATTGTCATCTGAGCGTTAAATACTGGAACCATCGTGCATTTGTAGTGTCCCCGTATCCATGTTGCCCTCGCCCCCCCAAGATGTTGTGCCGCTGCACAGTGACGTGTCCAGCGGGGGGGCTTCATCTCCTGCGCTGGCAACACAGCAGGTGAATGAGCTTGGCGCATCGGGTTTGCCCAGCCCCCAGTCTCACATGTTTCTGGACCGTGACCACAGCATCCTGGCGTTCAATGAGCGGGTGTTCGACTGGGCGGTGCGCACTGATGTGCCCTTGTTGGAGCGCCTGCGCTACCTGTGCATCGTGTCTTCCAACCTCGATGAGTTCTTTGAAGTGCGCGCGGAGGCGCACATCACGGCGGCCAAAAAGGGGGAAACCAAAGGCGTGTACACCACAGCATCTTTCGAGGCGCTGTCAGCCAAGGTCCACGACCTCGTGGAGCGGCAGTACGCCTTGTACAACGACGTTCTGGTGCCTGCTTTCGCCAAGCACAAAATCCGGATCGTATCGCACGGAGAACGCTCAGGCGCGCAGAAGCGGTGGGTGCACGACTACTTCGTGCAGGAAGTGCGCCCCTTGCTGATTCCGGTGGGGCTGGACCCCGCGCATCCTTTCCCCCAGGTGGCCAATAAGTCCCTGAATTTCATCGTGCGCCTCAAGGGTCACGACGCCTTTGGTCGCGAAAACGAAATCGCCATTGTCAAAGTGCCTCGGGCATTGCCCCGGCTCGTGCGTATGCCCGCCAAGGTGGCTCCGAAAGAGTCACTTTTTGTCAGCTTGTCGAGCATCATCCGCGCGCATTTGGCAGACTTGTTTCCGGGCCGAGAGGTCACGGAGTTTTCGCAGTTCCGCGTCACCCGCCACTCTGATCTTGCTCTGGATGAAGAAGACGTGCGCAACCTGCGCACGGCATTGCGGCAAGGCTTGCAGCATCGCCACTACGGGCAGGCGGTGCGGCTGGAGGTGTCGGCGGGTTGTTCGCCGTTCCTGGCCAGTTTTTTGCTGGAGCAATTCGCCTTGCCCTCGGCGGCGCTGTACCGCGTCCATGGTCCCGTCAATCTGGTTCGGCTGACGCAGTTGGTGGACCTGGTGAATGACCCTGCGCTGCTGTTTGCTCCATGGAGTTCCGCCTGGCCCCGGCAGCTCAAGTCCGACGTGTCCATCATGGAGCAGTTGCGCCAAAGGGATGTGCTGATTCACCAACCCTTTGAGAGTTTTGACGGTTTGTTGGCATTCTTGCGCGAGGCGGTGAATGACCCGCAGGTGCTGGTGATCAAGCAGACGATCTACCGCACCGGGGCAGACTCCGAGTTGATGGACCTTCTGACTGAGGCGGTGCGCCGTGGCAAGGAGGTGATGGCTGTGGTCGAGCTCAAAGCGCGCTTCGACGAGGAGGCCAACATCAACTGGGCAGAAGCATTGGAGTCGATTGGCGCCCAGGTGGTGTACGGGGTTGTTGGGTTGAAAACACACGCCAAGATGCTCCTGGTTACGCGCAGGGAAGGGCGCCAGTTGCGGCGGTATGGACATCTTTCGACTGGCAATTACAACGTGCGCACGGCCCGGCTTTATACCGACCTGAGCTACCTGACTGCTGACGAAGAAACAACCGCGGACATGGATGGGGTGTTCAACCACCTGGCAAGTCAGAACCGCCCGCCCAAGCTGCGCAAACTGATGCTGGCACCCTTTCATTTGCACCGCCGCATGATCGAAAAGATCGAGCAGGTTGGGCTGGCCGCTGGCCGCGGCGAAGATGCGCGCATCGTTGCCAAAATGAATGCGCTGACGGATGAGGCGTTGATCCGAGCACTCATCGTGGCTGGCCAGCGCGGGGCTCGCATTGATCTCATCGTGCGAGGCGCCTGCATGCTGGCGGCCCAGGTGCCCGGCGTGACCGACAACATTCGGGTGCGCTCGGTGATTGGGAGGTTCCTTGAGCACACCCGTGTCTTCTATTTCCGCAGCGGTGCTGAGGAAGACCTCTATCTATCCAGTGCCGACTGGATGAATCGCAACATGATGCGCCGCGTGGAACTGGCCTGGCCAGTTACCGATCCGGGCCTGCGCCAGCAAATTGTGGATGAATGCCTGGTGGCATACCTCCATGACGACCGCGATGCATGGACCCTCAATGCCCATGGCACCTACGACCGCGCGCCGCGTGCGAGTGACGGACTGGGTGCCCAGGACGCTCTGATGGTGCGTTACGGCCCCAAAGCCGCCGTGTCCGCGCCCCGCCTCGAGCAAGGAACGGCATGATGGACCTCATACTGTGGCGTCACGCAGAGGCAGAGGAGCTCGAGGACGGCAGCGACGACCTCAATCGCGCATTGACCGCCCGTGGCGAGAAGCAGGCCGCGCGAATGGCCGCTTGGCTGATCGCCAGTTGCCCGAGGGTTTGCGCGTGCTGGCAAGCCCCGCTCGTCGCACCGAGCAGACTGCCAGCGCGCTGGGACGCAAGTTCAAGATGCGTGCCGAGTTACTGCCTGGCGCCACCCCGCAAGATCTGCTGGAGCTGGCCCAATGGCCGCGCTCCAAGGGCGCGGTACTGATCGTGGGGCATCAGCCTGTTCTGGGCCAGACCATCGCCGAGCTTCTGGGGCTGAAAGCGCCAGAATGCTCCGTACGCAAGGGGTCAGTTTGGTGGTTGCGCCAAAGGCAGCGGCTTGAACACAGTGAAACCGTGCTTATCACTGTTCAGTCACCAGAGTTCCTCTAAAACGATCGGACTCTGGGCTTCGCGCTCTCCCGCCTTGGTACTGTGGGCACCAGAAACGGGGTGACTTTTACTTGCGGGTGGATTTGGCGGGCGCCTTGGCATTCGAAGCCTTGGGTGCCTCAGCCGCTTCGGCTTTTGGGCGTCCGGTCTTGATAGATGGTACCGCCTGCAGGGCCGTGCGCAGTGCGCTGTCCGACAGCGTTGCCAACACCTTCAAACCAGCGCGCAGGAGTTCGCTCTTTTTAACGGGTTGGGCCAATGCGGACGCACGCTGCTTAAGGGTCTCGATCACCGCGTATTCGTCTTTGGGGATTGTGAAGCTGTCACGCACCAGTTTTGGTTTTTTTGCCTTCACTTCTTTGGCGGCAACGGGCGCTGCTACTTTGGCAGGCTTCGTCGGTACGGCTTTCTTGGCTGCAGGCGTCTTTTTGGTGGCTGGCTTTGGAGCGGGCTTCGGCGACTTGGCCGCCGCAGTAGCAGTCGTCTTCAGCGCACTGGCGGGCTTTGCAGATTTGGCGGCTGCGGGCGACGTGGCTGCGGGAGCAGCGGCAGTGGGAACAGGGGTGGGAGTTGTTGTCATGGCAGCTTCTAAATAAACGGTATAAACAGTTTATACGGTTTTTGGCCGCTTTTCAAGGCAGCTCTGCCACCAGTTCCCAAGGCGTTTTCTGCCAGGCCTGCATCTCTTCTCTCAACAGGTGTGCGGACTGTGGGTAGGCGGCGCTCCAGCCTGCGCGGGCGCTGATGTAAAAGCGCCTGTTGTCGCGCCGCAGCAGCAACCCTTTAGAGTCTGGATCACGGCGGGCATGGCATAGCGCCACAGCCAATCGCAGGCTGAGCAGCTGCAGCACGAAGAGGGGGTCTTCCAGGTCCACTTCGAGCTTGCGAACCTTGCCGCGCTGCCCCTGCACCAGCACCCCCAGGCGATGGAGCTCGGGCAGGGCAAAGCCCGCGGCGTCGGTGTTGTCGAGGATGTACGCGCCGTGCCGGTGGTGGTCGCTATGAGAGACGATGCAGCCAATCTCGTGCAACCGCGCGGCCCAGTCCAGCTTGCGGGATGCGCGCTCACTGGCGGGTGGCGTGGCCTGGTCAAACAGTGCGCATGCTGTGCGTGCAACCCGCTCGGCGTGCTCCATATCTACGCCAAACCGGTGCATCAATCCGTTGACTGTGGTGGTACGCAGGTCGGTGCCGGGTTGTTCGCGGTCCAGAAGGTCATAAAGGGCGCCCTGGCGCAGGGCGCCTTGCGCTACCTGCATCTGGTCAATGGCCAGCAGGTCAAAAACGGCACGCAAGACGCTGATACCGCCGCCGATGACGGCGCGCCGCTCTTCCTTGAGGCCGTCCATGCGCAGGCGGTCTGCCGATTGGGCGCGCAGCACTTTGTCTTGCAACCAGTTCAACCCCTCGCGTGTGATGAGCCCTTCAGGCCCGCCTGCGGCGGCCAGCACGTCGCCCACAGCACCCGCTGTGCCAGACGATCCATAGGCCACATCCCAGGCTTCGGGCCTGAATGTTTCCTGCGCTTCATCCAGCACCGCTTTGGCAGCAATTTCAGCGGCCAGGAAGGCCTGGGCAGTGAATTCACCCTTGGCGAAGTAGCGTTGCGACCAGGCGACGCTGCCCACGCGGTACGAAGCGACTGCGTTGGGGGTGAACTGTTGGCCCAGGATCAGCTCCGTAGAGCGCCCGCCGATGTCCACCACCAAGCGGCGCTCATCCGACTGCGGCAGCAGCCGTGCCACGCCCTGGTAAATCAGACGGGCCTCTTCTGGGCCTGAAACCACGTCTATGGGGTAGCCCAGCACCTCTCGCCCGCGGGACAGAAACTCGTCTCTGTTTCGCGCTTCCCGCAGGGTTTGGGTGGCAACTGCCCGCACCTGTGCATTGGGGAACCCCGCCAGGCGTTCGCCAAAGCGTGCCAGGCACGCCCAGCCGCGTTCCATGGCCTCTCGGGTCAGATTGCGGTCTTCGTCCAGGCCGTTTCCCTGGCGCACCGTTTCCTTGAGGTACTCCACCCGTTGGATGTGTCCGAATTCATAGCGCCCGATTTCAAGGCGAAAGCTGTTGGAGCCGAGGTCGACCGCGGCGAGGCGTGTGCCGTTCTGCATGTAGTTCTTGGTGGAGATTTGTCCGGCATCGTACCGCGGGCGTACCTGCAAGGCATGTAGTCAATCCGCGCGGGAATGAGCTGGATCTGCATATTGGCTTGCGGAGTGTGTGCTTGGTTTGTGACAAAAGAATGACGAAGCCTTGGGTTTGAAATCTTTCATGGCAGATCTGTGCGACAGGTCCTTTGTGTCACCGAATTGTCATCTTGCCCCCCTAGAGTTCGTGGAGTTCTTGTTAACCCTAGCTGAAAGGTATCGAATGAAACGCACATTTCTCAAAACCGTCGCAGTAGCATTGGCCACGATGGCCGTCGGCAGTGGTGCCTTTGCGGCAGACATCACTGGCGCTGGCGCTACGTTTCCCTTCCCTATGTATGCCAAGTGGGCTGAAGCCTACAAGAAGGAAACCGGCACGGGTCTGAACTATCAGTCGATCGGTTCGTCGGGCGGTATTCGCCAGATCCGTGCCAAGACCGTGGTTTTTGGTGCCACGGATGCGCCGGTGTCAGGCGCTGACCTTGACAAGGACGGCATGGTTCAGTTCCCAGCCATCATTGGTGGCACCGTGCCCGTGATCAATCTGGAGGGCTTCAAGCCCGGTGAGCTGCGCGTGACGGGCCCTGTGTTGGCCGAAATGTTCCTGGGCAAGATCAGCAAGTGGAATGATCCCAAGCTAACGGCTCTGAACCCCGGCAAGACACTGCCTGACCAAAACATCACCGTGGTGCACCGCGCTGATGGCTCTGGCACCACCTTCAACTGGACAGACTATCTGTCGGCCGTAAGCAAAGACTGGGCCGACACGGTCGGTAAGGGTGCCGCGGTCAAATGGCCTGCGCCTTCCTCCGTGGGTGGCAAGGGCAACGAAGGCGTGGCCGCCAACGTCACGCGTGTCAAGGGTGCTGTGGGTTACGTCGAGTACGCCTACGTCAAGAAGAACAACATGAACTTCTTGCAGCTGCAAAACGCTGACGGCAAATACGTGAGTCCTGACGACAAGACATTTGCAGCAGCAGCAGCTGGTGCAGACTGGTTCAGCGTGCCAGGAATGGGCGTTTCCATGGTCAACGCCAAGGGTGCAGAAAGCTGGCCCGTGAGCACGGCCTCTTTCATCCTGATGTACAGGGACCCGGCAGATAAGGCCCAGTCGGCTGAAGTGCTGAAGTTCTTTGACTGGGCGTTCAAGAATGGCAAGGTCATGGCGGCTGAACTGGACTACGTGCCCCTGCCAGACAGCCTGACTGCCGAGATCCGCTCCAAAGTCTGGTCGCAAATCAAGAAGTAAGCCAGTCTGCCCCCAAAATAGCGCCCATTGGCCAGCCGGTCTGGCTGGTGGGTGCTGGTTTGTGGGGTTTCCAGAAGCCAGATGGGAGTCAACATGAGCGTGGGAACCACCATGAGTTCGCAATCAGTATCCGCCAAAACGGCGGATGTCCCCACAAAGTCCATGGTGTCGATTGCCAGGCGGCAGCGACTGCAGGACATCTTTTTCCATCGGCTGACCCAGAGCCTCTCTTTGCTGGTGCTTGCAGCATTGCTGGCCATCATCGTTTCGCTGTTCGTCTATGCCTGGCCGACCTTTCACAAGTTCGGGGTCCAGTTCATCTGGCGCGTGGAGTGGGACATCATCAATGAAGAATTTGGCGCCGCGATTGCCATCGTGGGCACCTTGGCGAGTGCGGGTATTGCGCTGCTGATTGCGGTGCCGCTGGCGTTTGGTATCGCCCTGTTTTTGACCGAAACCTGCCCGGTGTGGCTGCGTCGCCCTTTGGGTACTGCGGTGGAGTTGCTGGCGGCGGTGCCGTCCATCATCTACGGCATGTTCGGGCTGTTTGTATTTGCGCCCTTGTTTGCGGACTACTTCCAGATGCCGGTGCAAAAGCTGCTCGGTTCCATGCCGCTGGTGGGGTTTCTGTTTGGCGGCAGCACCAACGGCTTTGGGATTCTGGCTGCGGGCATTGTGCTGGCTTTCATGGTGTTGCCCTTTGTGGCTGCGGTGATGCGCGACGTGTTCGAGATTGTTCCCCCCATCTTGCGCGAGTCAGCCTACGGCTTGGGCTGCACAACCTGGGAGGTAGTACGCCGCGTGGTGCTGCCTTACACGCAAAAGGGTGTCATCGGTGGGGTGATGCTGGGACTGGGACGTGCCTTGGGTGAAACCATGGCCGTTACCTTTGTGATCGGCAACGCCAATCGCATGCCCACCTCATTGTTTTCGCCCGGCACCTCGATCGCATCCACATTGGCCAACGAGTTTGGAGAGGCGGCAGACTTCCACCTCTCTACCCTCTTTGCCCTGGGTTTCCTGCTCTTCGTGATCACTTTTGTGGTGCTCTCGGCCGCCAAGATTTTGATGCTGCGCGCTGAAAAGGCCAAGGGCCTTTGACCTGTGTTCATTCGCTCGCATCGAACGTGAAACCCTTTTGAGAGAAGCCCCATGGAATTCAATCAACAACTCTACAAAAAGCGGCAGCGCTCCAACGCCATCGGCCTGACCCTGTCTCTGGGCGCCATGGTGCTCGGCTTGTTTGTGCTGCTCTGGATTTTGAGCGTTCTGCTGTCCAACGGTTTTGCCGCCCTGGACTGGAATATGTTCACCCAGTCCACTCCAGCACCGGGCTCTGAAGGCGGTGGCTTGGCCAACGCCATTGTGGGCAGCCTGATGATGGTTGGCTTTACCGTGCTGGTATCCACACCCGTGGGCGTGCTGGCCGGGGTGTATCTGGCGGAGTACGGCGACCAGAGCAAAACCGCAGAACTCACCCGCTTTGTGACAGACATCATGTTGTCGGCGCCTTCTATCGTGCTGGGCTTGTTTGTTTATGCGATTGCCGTTGCCACGGTTGGTAATTTCTCGGGCTGGGCCGGTAGTCTGGCGCTGTCGCTGATTGCTGTGCCGGTGGTGGTGCGGACCACCGAAAACATGCTGCGTCTCGTGCCGGGCAGCCTGCGCGAAGCCGCCTTTGCACTCGGTGCGCCTCGCTGGAAGGTGTCCACCATGGTGACCCTGCGGGCGGCGCGCAGCGGTGTAATGACGGGTTTGCTTCTGGCGGTTGCACGCATCAGCGGAGAGACAGCCCCCCTGCTGTTCACGGCACTGAACAACCAGTTCTTCAGTACCAACATGAATGCGCCCATGGCCAACCTGCCCGTGGTGATCTTCCAGTTTGCCTTGAGCCCCTACGAAAACTGGGTCCGCCTGGCTTGGGGGGGCGCACTGCTCATCACGCTATCGGTGCTGATTCTCAACATTGTGGCCCGGGTGTTCTTGCGCGAAAAGAACCGCGTTTGATGCTCGTCTGAACACTTTTTATTAGACACGTACGCCACCATTCTCAGGATTTGACAATGAACGCCACTGCTACCGCCCCAGCCTCCGTCGCCAAGAATGCGCTGGAACTGCGAAATCTGAGTTTCTTTTACGGCAAGTTCCAAGGTTTGCGCAATGTGAGCCTGGATATTGCCGAACACAAGGTCACCGCCTTTATCGGTCCGTCGGGCTGTGGCAAGTCGACCTTGCTGCGCACGCTCAACCGCATGTACAGCCTGTACCCCGGGCAGCGCGCTGAAGGTTCCATCAACTTCTACGGCCAGAACATCCTGGATGCGAAGCAGGACATCAACCTGCTGCGAGCGCGCATTGGCATGGTGTTCCAAAAGCCCACGCCGTTTCCCATGTCCATCTACGACAACATCGCGTTTGGCGTGAAGCTCTACGAGAACTTGAGCAAGAGCGAAATGGACGACCGCGTGGAGTGGGCGCTGTCCAAAGCAGCGTTGTGGACGGAGGTGAAGGACAAGCTCAGCCAGAGCGGCCTGTCCCTGTCTGGCGGCCAGCAGCAGCGCCTGTGTATTGCACGCAGCGTCGCCGTCAAACCCTCAGTGTTGTTGCTTGATGAACCTACGTCGGCGCTCGATCCTTTGTCCACCGCGAAGATCGAAGAGTTGATCGATGAACTCAAACACGACTACACGATTGCCATCGTGACTCACAACATGCAGCAGGCCGCCCGCTGCAGTGACTACACAGCCTACATGTATCTGGGCGAGATGATCGAGTTCGGCGCCACCGAGCAGATTTTCTTCAAGCCTGAGCGCAAAGAAACCGAAGACTACATTACCGGCCGTTTCGGCTAAGGAGACACCAGATGCCCGATAAACATCTTTCGTCACAGTTCGACAGCGAACTCAACAGCGTCTCCGCCCGCGTCATGGAGATGGGCGGTCTGGTGGAGTCTCAGATTCGACAGGCGGTATATGCGCTGTCGCAGTTCAGCCTGGAGGCGGTGGAAACCGTGGCGTCGATAGAGACCCGCGTGAATGCGATGGAGGTCGAGATCGACCAGGAGCTGTCCTCCATCATCGCCCGCAGGCAACCCACGGCGCGCGACCTGCGCCTGCTGCTGGCGTTTTCCAAGGCTACGGCCAATCTGGAGCGCATGGGCGACGAGGCCAACAAGATGGCCCGCATGGTGCGCTCCATCATCGAAAGCGGTGCCCCGCGTTCGTTGCCATCGAGCGATTTGCGGGTGGCTGCCGAGCTGGCCTCGGGCCTGTTGCGCAAGGCCCTGGATGCCTTTGCACGCCTCGATACCAAGATGGCAGTGGACATCCTCAAAGAAGACGATCTGATCGACAGGGAGTTTGACGGTTTTGTGCGCAAGCTCGTTACGTACATGATGGAAGACCCGCGCATGATCTCGCCCAGCCTGGACCTGTTGTTCCTGGCGAAGGCGATTGAACGCATCGGCGACCATTCCAAGAACGTAGCCGAACTGATCATCTATCTGGTCAAGGGCAAGGATGTGCGCCACACTGCCTTGGACGAGATCGAGTCGGCGGTCTTGTAAGCGAAAGGGCTTTGGCACCACTATGAGAAAGCTCCCACGCGTCCTGATCGTCGAGGACGAACCCGCTATTGCCGAGCTGATTGCCGTCAATCTGCGCCACAACGGATTCCAGCCCTTTTGGGCGGAAGACGGTGACTCTGCCCAGCGCGAGCTGGATGCGGTGTTGCCGGACGTCATCTTGCTGGACTGGATGTTGCCCGGGCAAAGTGGCCTGTCGCTGGCCCGCAAATGGCGTGCTGACAGTCGCACCAAGCCCATTCCCATCCTTATGCTCACTGCCAGGGGTGACGAGCCCGACAAGATCGCAGGTCTCGATGCGGGCGCTGATGATTACATCACCAAGCCGTTTTCCACCCAAGAGCTGCTGGCCCGCATTCGCGCCGTGCTGCGCCGCCGTGCACCTGAGCAGGTGAGCGACAGTGTGACCATTGCCGAGTTGGTGCTTGATGCTGCAACGTACCGCGTTTCTTACCAGGGCCAGCCGCTCAAGGTGGGACCGACCGAGTTCAAGCTACTGCATTTTTTGATGAAGCATGCCGAGCGTGTGCACAGTCGTTCGCAATTGCTCGACAAAGTGTGGGGCGACCATGTGTTCATCGAAGAGCGCACGGTGGATGTTCACGTCAAGCGCCTGCGCGAGGCGCTGGGTGCCGCTTCCGTCATGGTGGAAACCGTGCGGGGAGCGGGCTACCGGTTGACCGCCCAGCCCCAGGTGCAGCTGCAGGCATGACCCTGCAGGCCTGATGTTTTCTATGGGGTGCAACCGTCGGTTGTGCCCCGGTTTTCTGAGAAGGCTTTGCTGACCGCATGCTGTGGCGTATTTCGTATTTTCTGCTCTGGCAGATAGCGGGTGGTGGCTTGGGTCTATGGCAGGGCGGCCCCTGGGGAGCTGCCTTGGGCGCAGCCTTGGCGGCATGGGCCTGGTTCGTGTGGGACTTGCTGCGTGGGGCGCGTGTGCTGCGCTGGCTGCGCACGGGAGACCTTTCCGAAGTCCCTTCGATGCGAGGCATTTGGGGTGAGGCGGCCGACCGCGCACGGCGCCTTTTGCGCAGGCAGGAGGCATTGATCCGCGACAGCCAAGCCCGGCTGCAGGAGATTCTGGCAGCGCTACAAGCCACGCCCAATGGCGTGGTGCTGCTGGACGCGCAGGGTCGCATCGAATGGTGCAACCAGATGGCGGCCAATCAGTTCGGTTTTGATGCGCAGCGTGACGTGGCCCAGTCGATTGGCAACTTGGTGCGCGACCCAGAGTTCACTGCGTATTTTTCGGGGCAGGATTTCAGCGACGACGTGGTCCTTGAGGGGCGCTACAGCACTGCCTCACGGCCTGTGCGTATCTCGGTGCACCTGCATCCGTACGGGGACGGCCGCACTTTGCTGCTGTCGCGCGACGTGACGGCACTGGAGCAGGCAGATGCCATGCGCCGGGATTTTGTGGCCAATGTGTCGCACGAAATCCGGACACCGCTGACCGTGCTTACGGGTTTTGTGGAAACCCTGCAGACGCTGCCACTGACTTCAGAAGAGCGCTCGCGCTACCTGGGCATGATGGCCCAGCAGGCGTTGCGCATGCAAAGCGTGGTGCAGGACTTGCTCACGCTGTCACGCCTGGAGGGCAGTCCGCCCCCGGGAATGGCTGAATGGACGCCGGTGCAGGCGCTGCTCGCGCGGTGCGAAGAAGAAGGCCGCGCGCTTTCTTCCTTGCTCACGCAGAACCAGCAGCACGCGCACGTTTTGCGGTTCCCGTCCCAGGAAGTCTTGCGCTCCGAAGGAGAGGTGGCCGGCGTGCCCACCGAACTGCAAAGCGCGCTGTCCAACCTGATCAGCAACGCCGTACGGTATACGGCAGCGGGTGGTGCCATTTCGGTGCAATGGCTGCGCAAGGAGGATGGCAGCGCCGTTTTTTCGGTGCACGACACAGGCCCGGGCATTGCGCCTGAGCATATTCCGCGCCTCACAGAACGCTTCTACCGGGTGGACCGCAGCCGTTCGCGGGAAACCGGCGGAACTGGACTGGGCCTGGCCATCGTCAAACACGTGCTGCAGCGCCATGGCGCTACGCTGGACATCACCAGCGTGTTGGGCAAAGGATCGGTGTTTTCGGTCACCTTCCCGGCGAACCGCTTGCGTGGCTTTGTGCTGCAAGCTGGGGGCCTCGCTATGGCTGACGCACAGATCGCACTGCGGTAACGCGGTGGGCGAGATGCCACGGGGGTGTTGTTGTCAAAATTGATAGCTGCTAGCGCTTGCTAGATAAGCGCTACAGGCCAAAAACACTTAAATATTTCCCCGTGAGCCCCATTGGCCCGTGAGCTGTGCATGGTGCCAGCCAAGGGCGGGGCAATCGGCAACGCGGCGCCCGGTGGCGCCCAGTGACGCATGGCCAGCCATGGTTGGCGGGCGTTTAACTCGCTCAGCTTGCGGGTGCCGTTGTGCGGCGGAACACCAGAAGGTGGTCGTTTTTGTCGGTGGGGCGGGGAATGGTGGCCTTGAGCTCCCACAACACGGTGTTAACCATGCGCTCGGAGGCAGGCCAGGATGCAATGTCAGCGATCAGCCAATCGCATTCGTCCTGCAGTCCCGCACGCTCCAGCTTGAGCGTGCCGTGGTACTGCAATGCTGCCACCTGGGAGCGGCTCAGCCCCACGGTTTGAATGCAACCTGGAGATTGGCCTACAACCACCATGACGCTTTGAACCTGCGGCCCGTAACTGCGCGCAAAGTCCAGCAGCGGCAGCCACAGCGTCATCAACAGCAGCCAGCCCAGCGCAGCACCACCTGCGGGTAGCACCAGGCTCTTCCAGATAGGTGCGCGGTCCCTGGAGGCACGCCACCACACCAGGCAAGCCCAGCCCACCGTGGCTGCCAGGGCGATCACGAGAGCCACTGCGGAAAATTCCGGCACGAAACCTGGCGCCAGCTTGGCCACATTGGCGGCGGGTTTGGCTGGAAAACCAGTCTGCATCGCGATCCAGATCACCCAGATGGCAATGGCGGACGCCGTGAAAAAAAGCAGTGTGAACCAGTCGATCAACGCTCCCACACTGCGCCGCAGGGTAGGAAGTGAAAAGGCCGCCAATGAGGCCATTGCGGGCAACCCCAGCAACAGCGCGCGGTCTGCGGGTAGCGTGGTGAGGGTGGCTGCAATGGACACGATAGAGAACCACAGCGGAAGCAGCAGATGCCTGTGTCCAGGGCGGCCGATGATCTGTTTGCGCCAGCGCCACAGCGTCCACACGGCCAGTGGCCACGCAGGCCAGCCAAACCACAGCAGCAATCTCGCAAGGCTCTGCCACTCTTTGCCGTTCGCGTCGGATCCCACGATCCGCCAGCGCCACAGGTCCAGGCTCCAGGCGATCAATGCAGCTGTCACCACGACTGCTACCAGGAAAAGCGCCCAGCGCAGTCTCCGGTCGGAATGGCTGCCGGGTGCATAGACCACCACCGCGATGCTGCCGACACCCAACAAGGTGGCAAGCGCCGGGGCGCCCGCCAGTGTGAGCCCCGCCATGCCCACCGCCAGGGCCACAGCCGGGGCCACGGCGCGGTGCGGCATTGCCGCCACGGCGAAGAACGTGAGCGCTGTGCAGCTCAACTGCACCAGGTAACTGGTCACCTCGTGCGACAACTGCGCCAGGCCCAGGCAGGCAATCAGGGCCAGCAATCCTCCATCGGCGATGGCGCGGGCATAGTCGGATGGATTGGCTTCACCGCCAAAGGCAAACGCCACCGGCTGGGCCCCCGGGCTGCGTGCGAGATAGTAGACGGCGTACCACGTGGCAATCAGCGTGATGGCCAGCAACCCGGCAAAAGGCAGGCGAACAGCCAACTCTGCAGAAATCCATACCGGTGCGATCTGGATGGCCCATGCCCCTAGCCAATAGGGCAGCAGGCCTTCGGTTTCCGGTGCCATTCCGCCCAAGAGCGGGCTGAACCACGGGGTGCGCCCGTGGGCCAACTCCAGCATGTAGCCAAAGGCCGTCACGTCGGCACTTTTCCAGGGGTCACGACCTATGAAACCCGGAACGACATAGGCAATGCAAAGAAGCATCAACGCCCAGCGTGGAAGAGGGCTTACGGCATTCTGGGTAACGATGGCGGGGGTCGGTGGAGTCACACTTCAGTGGGCGGCAAGGCAGAGCCACCGAGAATAAGGGCAAAAACAATAAAAAAGGCAGCCCGGTTGCCCGGGCTGCCTTTTTGGCTGGAACGCAGAAGTCGAATTACTTCGCTGCGGTCTTGCCGAAACGGTTGCGGAAGCGCTCTACGCGGCCACCCATGTTGTCCACCGACTTTTGCGTGCCAGTGTAGAAGGGATGCGATTCAGAGGACGTGTCCAGCTTGAACAGCGGATATTCCTTGCCTTCGAAGGTTTCCATTTCCTTCGTGTTTGCGCACGAACGGGTCACAAACTTGAAGCCGTTGGACAGGTCCGAGAACAGAACTTCGCGGTAGTTGGGGTGAATGCCTTCTTTCATGATCAATCCTTGTCAAGTGCGGGAGCCGTGCTGAACCCGATGCAACCTTTGCGCCGTGGAACATTCAGCGTACTTTCCGCAGAAAAAGCCCCCGATTATAGCCCGGGGGTTTTGGGCCTTGGTTTTGAGGCGTTAAACCGCTTATCCGCCGCGACGCATCATGTCAAAGAAGTCCACGTTGGTCTTGGTGGCCTTCATGTTCTTGATCATCAGTTCCATCGACTCAATCTCGTCCATGTTGTACATGAACTGGCGCAGGATGCGGGTTTTTTGCAGGATCTCGGGCGCCAGCAGCAGCTCTTCGCGGCGGGTGCCGCTTTTGTTGAGTTCGATAGCAGGGAACACGCGCTTTTCGTACAGGCGGCGGTTCAGGTGGATCTCGCAGTTGCCCGTGCCCTTGAATTCTTCGAAGATCACTTCGTCCATGCGGCTGCCGGTGTCAACCAGCGCGGTGGCGATGATGGTCAGCGAGCCACCTTCCTCGACCTTGCGTGCGGCGCCGAAGAAGCGCTTGGGACGCTGCAGCGCGGCGGCGTCCACACCACCCGACAGCACCTTGCCGCTGGAGGGCACGACGTTGTTGTAGGCGCGGGCCAAGCGGGTGATGGAGTCGAGCAGAATGACCACGTCCTTCTTGAGTTCGACCAGGCGCTTGGCGCGCTCGATCACCATCTCGGCCACGTGCACGTGGCGTGCTGCAGGCTCATCGAATGTGGATGCGATGATTTCGCCTTTGACCGTCCGCTGCATTTCGGTCACTTCTTCAGGGCGCTCGTCCACCAGCAGCACCATCAGGTGCACGTCGGGGTTGTTGGCCGTGATGGCGTGGGCGATGTGCTGCATCATCACCGTCTTGCCACTCTTGGGCGGGGCGACGATCAGTGCGCGCTGGCCACGGCCGATGGGCGCAATGATGTCGATGATGCGGCCGGTGATGTTCTCTTCGCTCTTGACGTCGCGCTCCAGGCGCATCTGTTCCTTGGGGAACAGGGGCGTCAGGTTTTCGAACATCACCTTGTGCTTGTTCTGCTCGGGCGGGCCTCCATTGACCGAGTCGAGCTTGTTCAGCGCAAAGTACCGTTCACCGTCTTTGGGTGTGCGGACTTCGCCTTCGATCATGTCGCCGGTGTGCAGGTTAAAGCGACGCACTTGGCTCGGGCTGATGTAGATGTCGTCCGTGCTGGCGGTGAAGCTCGTGTCCGGGCTGCGCAAAAAGCCAAAGCCATCGGGCAGAATTTCCAGCACGCCGTCGGCAATGATCTGTTCCCCGGTCTTTGCACGCTTTTTGATGATCGCAAACATCAACTCCTGCTTGCGCATGCGACCCGTGTTTTCGATTTCGAGTTCTTCGGCCTGCTTCAGGACTTCAGACACATGCAGTGCCTTGAGTTCGTTTAAGTGCATGGATTGACTCCTTGGCGGAGCTGGTATGAATCTTGGGGGAGGAGGGCTGGTGCCAGATGGGCTGCTGTTTGCAGGTCTGGCTCGCCGGGGATCTCGGTCCGGCTGCCAATGCGTGCAGGCCGGTGATCTAAAGGAATTATGACAGGAAAAAAAGCGGGAGATTCACGGGGGCCGAATTCGGTCTGTGTCTTGCGCTGCAATATGTGTCATGAAAACAAACAACCCCGCATGCATGAGCGAGCGCGGGGTTGTGGGTGTTGATCAGGCCAACTGCTGATCGATGAAGGCGGTCAGTTGGGCCTTGCTCATGGCACCGACCTTGGTGGCGGCCAACTGGCCGTCCTTGAACAACATCAGCGTCGGGATGCCGCGAATGCCGAACTTTGCTGGGATCTCGCGGTTTTCGTCCACGTTCATTTTGGCGATCTGCAGCTTGCCCTGGTAGGTGCCTGCCACTTCGTCCAGGATGGGGGCGATCATTTTACAGGGGCCACACCATTCGGCCCAGTAATCCACCAGCACGGCGGAGCCGGGTTGAAGTACGTCGGCTTCAAAGCTGGCGTCAGAGACATGTTTGATGAGTTCGCTGGCCATGGCGGATTCCTTGAATTTGATCGGGTGGTAACCGGTGTACGTTTAAAGTCAGGGCATTGTGACAGAAACCAATCCCACGTTCGCCGGTGTGGCCGGGCCTTGCGACGCTATGACTGTCATAGCGAAAAGCGATCAATGTGCAGCGTTGTGGCAGCGTTTGCTGGCGCAGGTGGAGGTGCACATGCAAGGGCTCGGCGCCCACCCGGCGCGCACAGTGGTGCTGGTCCCTTATGCCCAGCTTATGCCCTGGGCACAGCGCTACTGGGCTTTGCACCATACCGATGGTTTTGCGCCCCGTTTTGAAACCACGCGCAATTGGGCCCGCCAGCTGGCTGCCTTCGTGCCTTTGGGTGACGACTTGGCGGGGGATGTGGCGCGCGACACGCTTACCGCACGCGATCTGCTTGATCGCGCGGGTCTCGCGGCGCAACGCGACGTGTTGGCCGTGCCCCTGCAAGAGGCTGCCGTCCAGCTGGCGGTAGTTGCGGCGGCAGTTGCCCCGGCGCAGCGCGAGGCCTGGGGTTTTCAGGCACGTAGCCAGCTACCTGAGCCTGATGAAGGCTCCGCACTGCGGTTTGAAGCCGTGGTGGCCCGCATTGCGCTCGAATGGGTGCTGGCCTCGCGCCATGCCACCGATGTATTGTTTGAGCCGGGTGTTCGCCAGTCGGTGGACGCCCTGGTGGTGCTGCAAGGCTTTCAGGTGGAGCCCCTGGCGCAGGCTCTGCAGGCCCATTGGGGCGACAAGGCAGCAGCCCTTGTGTTGCCGCCTGCCGCGACAAAGGCCCAACCCTCCGGGCACATCGCACTGCACGCCGCGCAAGACGCCGAGGACGAGGCTCAGCGTGCCGCCGCCTGCGTGTTGGCCCACGTGGTGGCGGGCCGCACGCCCGTGGCTTTGGCGGCCAACGACCGCGCCCTCACGCGACGCATCGGGGCGCATCTGGCCAGCTGTGGCGTGGCGGTGCGGGATGAAAACGGCTGGACGCTGTCCACCACCCGGGCTGCTGCACAGCTGATGTCCGCACTCAAGGCGTGCGCGTGGAATGCGTCTGCGGATGAAGTGTTGGACTGGCTCAAACACACACGGGTCATCGAACCGGCTGTGATCAATGGTCTGGAGCGGGCCCTGCGCAAGGCTTCGATAGCGACGTGGTCGGGCGCTGGCGGGCGCGACTGGACCGACAAGCCCGAGTTGGCAGCCTGCGTGTTGCAAGTGCAAGAGTGGCGCGAGGCCTTTCGTGCTCCGCGCCCGCTCGCGCAGTGGTTGCAGTCCCTGCGCGCCCAGTTGCTTGCCAGCGACCAGTGGTCCAAGCTCGAAGACGACGCCGCAGGAGCCCGCGTGCTGACGGCGTTGCGCCTGCAAGAGGGCCAAGAGGCCGAACTGGAGGGCTGGGAGAGCGCAGGCCAGCGCATGTCGCTGGCCGAGTTCACCCGCTGGGCCAACGAGGTGCTGGAGGCCGCGCGATATGTGCCCCCTTTGATGGGCGATGCGCCCGTTGTCGTTCTGCCCCTGCCCCAGTTGCTGGCACGTCCGTTTGCCGCCCTGGTGCTGCCCGGCTGTGATGAAAAACGCCTGCAAGCATCCCCTGAGCCGCTAGGCGATTGGACCCAGGCGCAGCGCCAGGCTTGGGGCTTGCCCACGCGCGAATCGCTGGAAGCGGCTCAGCGCGCAGCCTGGCAACACGCGCTGCAAACACCCGCAGTGGATGTGCTTTGGCGCACCGGCGACGAAGGCGGCGAGCCCCTGCTGGCCAGCGCACTGGTGCTGGCCTTGCACCTCTGTGGCGGCGCCACCGAGGGGGCGGACGACCGTACCCAGCGCGCCGTGACTGCCAGCCCTACGCCCAGGCCCTTGCCCGACGGGCGGGCGCTGCCTGTGGTGCGGCTATCGTCCACCGCGTATTCCGACCTGCGGCACTGTCCCTACCGTTTTTTTGCACTGCGCCAGCTGGGCCTGCAAGAGGCCGATGAACTGGCCGCCGAAGTGGACAAGCGCGACTTTGGCAACTGGCTGCACGCCGTGCTGCAGCACTTTCATGAGGCCTTGCTGGCCCACCCCACCGAAGACGCAGCAGCCCGCATCGCCCGCATGGACAGCGCTGCGCAGGCCATCACGCTGGAGCAAGGCTTGGGCGAGGGTGATTTCTTGCCGTTCGCGGCAGGCTGGACACAGGTGCGCGATGGCTATCTGCGCTGGCTTGCGCAGCACGAACAAGCCGGGGGGCACTTTCGGCAGGCAGAGTTGCAGGCCAGCCAGCCGCTCGGGGCGTTGCAGCTGGTAGGCACCATCGACCGCATCGATGCCGTCTCTTCCACCGGCGAGCCCACGCCGCTGGTCATTGACTACAAGACCGAAAACGACACCGTCACGCGCAAACGCATTGGTGCGGGGGCGGAAGACACCCAGCTTGCGTTCTACGCCGCCTTGCTCAGCCACGACACGCTGCGCGCCGCCTATGTAAATGTGGGAGAGCGCGGCGAGACGCAGATGCACGAACAGGAAGAGGTGGTGCGTCTTCGCGACCTTCTGGTCGAAGGCATCCAGCACGACTTCGCCCGCATGGCCGCAGGCGCGCCGATGCCCGCACTGGGCGAGGGCGCGGTGTGTGACTACTGTGCTGCACGCGGCCTGTGTCGCAAGGATTTCTGGGTATGAACGCCGCCTACGAACACAACGGCCAGCCCGTCTCGCGCGAGGCCTTCTACGCCATCGCCTGCGACCCTGCGCGCAGCGTGGCGGTGGAGGCTTGCGCTGGCGCGGGCAAAACCTGGATGCTGGTCTCGCGCATGCTTCGCGCCTTGCTCGACGGGGCCGCGCCGCACGAGATTCTCGCCATCACCTTCACCAAAAAGGCCGCAGGCGAAATGCGCCAGCGGCTGCAGGAATGGCTGGAGACGTTTGCCCAGGCCCCATTGGATACCTTGACTGAAGAGCTAATTGCAAGAGGAATCAGCCCCGAGCGCGCGCTGGACAAGCGCGAGGCGCTACAAAATTTATACCGCCAGATGCTGACCAGCGGCCGCCCGGCGCAGATTCGCACCTTTCACAGCTGGTTTGCCGCGCTGCTGGGCACGGCCCCGCTGGCGCTGCTGCAGGCCCAGGGCCTGCCCGCCCACTTTGAGCTGCTCGAAGACGACGCCGAAGCAGTGCGCGAGGTGTGGGGGCCGTTCCTGCACACCGTGGCGACCGATGCCATGTTGCGGGCGGACTACGAGGCCGTCGTGGCCCGCCACGGCCGCTCGCAAACCCACAAGGCGCTGGCGGCGGCGTTGTCCAAGCGGGTTGAATTTGATTTGGCCGATGCGGCAGGGGTGGTCGATGCCTCAGTGCCACCATTTCAGGTGCATTACCCGGAGCTGGCTGCTTGCAACGAACCTTCCGATGCCCTGCGGGGTGACGCCTGTCACGCACGCTGGCTGGCCCGCGCCAAAGCACTCGGGGCCGAGGCCAACAAGACGCCGCAAAAGGCTGCCGACGCCATCATCGACGCGCTGGCCTGTGACGACCTGAACCAGCGCCTTGACATGCTGCGCAAGGCCATGTTCGTGGCCAAGGAAGACCGGCTGTCGAAGAACCTCGAAAAGTTTGCCGCCGCGCAAGAGGCCGAGCCCGAGCTTCAGCGCTTGTTGATTGCCCGCCGCCAGCACGAAGCCTGGCAACACCAGCAGCGCATGGCCCGCCTGGCGCGTTGCCTGATTGCTGCGTTTGCTGCCGTCAAGCACCAGCATGGCTGGGTGGACATGAACGATGTGGAGCGCACTGCCCAGGTCATGTTGGCCGACCCGATCTTGTCGGGCTGGGTGCAAGAGCGGCTGGATGCGCGCATCCGCCACCTGCTGATCGACGAGTTCCAGGACACCAACCCGCTGCAATGGCAGGCGCTGCATGCGTGGCTGTCGGGGTACGCAGGCTCTGGCGGCGGCGCCAGTGGCCAGAAGCCGCCCAGCGTGTTCATCGTGGGCGACCCCAAGCAGAGCATCTATCGCTTTCGCCGTGCCGAGCCGCAGGTGTTCATCGCCGCGCAGGCGTTTGTGCGAGATGGCCTGGGGGGCGACCTGCTCAGCTGCGACCACACCCGCCGCAATGCCACGGGCGTGATTGCCGCGGTGAACCATGTGATGGGCGCGGCCCAGGCGCAGAACGAGACGAGCGGATTTCGCGACCACACCACTGAATCGAAAGACCCCGGCGTGTTGCTGCGCTTGCCCGCCATCCTGCCGCCCGACAGCGACGGTGGCGGCGGCATCGACCCGTTCGCCTGGCGCGACAGCCTGACCGAGCCGCGCCACGAGGCCGAGGAAACCCAGCGCGTGCGCGAGTGCTCCCAGGCCGCGGCTTGGGTGGCAGAACAAATCGCCGCAGGCACCCCGCCCAACGAGGTACTGGTGCTGGCCCGCAAGCGCGACCGCCTCTCTGCGATGCAAGACGCCCTGCGCGCCGTGCACCTGCCATGTGTGCAGCCTGAAAAAGCCGACCTGTTCGACGCGCCCGAGGTGCAGGACGTGGTGGCGCTGCTGGATGTGTTGGTGTCTACCGGGCACGACCTCTCGCTGGCCCGTGCGCTCAAGTCACCGCTGTTTGGCCTGGGCGACGAGGCCTTGGTGGCCTTGGCTGCACTGCGCCGCCAGCCAGCGCATGCGGCCAGCAGCTGGTTTGATTTGCTACAAATAAGTGAGCTGTTAGCGCAGGATAGACAAGCGCTAGGTGCCAATTTAGCTCTATATAAGAGCTGGGTAGACGCTTTTCCGCCGCACGATGCGCTCCATGCCATTTACCAGCACGCGGACGTACCGGCCCGTTTTGCCGCAGCCGCCCCGGCAGCGCAGCGCATGGCGGTACTGGCCAATCTGCGTGCCTTGCTGTCGGCGTCATTGCAGCACGACGGGGGCCGGTATCTCACGCCCTACGCCTTTGTGCGGGCCATGAAAAAAGGCGGTGTGCGTGCCCCAGGCCGGGTGGACGCTCAGGCGGTGCGCCTGCTTACCGTGCACGGTGCCAAGGGGCTGGAGGCGCGCTGCGTGCTGCTGCTGGACACCGACACCCGCCCGCAAAAGGCCGAGACCATGGGGGTGCTGGTGGACTGGCCGGGCGAAAAGACCGAACCCGTCGGCTTCGTTTTTCTGGCCAGCGAATCGAACCCGCCGCCCAGCGCAGAAGCCGCCCTGGCCGCCGAGCAACAGGCCCGCCAACGCGAAGAGCTGAACATGCTGTACGTGGCCATGACGCGCGCCAAGCACTGCCTGGCGTTGTCTTCTGTATTGCCCAGTGTGTCTGCGCCGGGCAGCTGGTGGAACCGCCTTGCGCCGCTGCTGGCCGATGCGCCGGTGCCCGGCGAAGCGGCCCTGGCCGACGGGGGCGAGGCGGTGGGTGTGCAAGACGGCGCACACGACCATTTCACCCTGGCCGAGTTGCCGGTGCTTCCCCCCGAATTGCGGGCCGCGCATCGGGCCGTGGACGCGGTGGCCGACGCTTTCAACCCCTTCGACGCGGCCGAGCCTGAGCCATCGCTTTCTACCCCTGCATCGCGCCTGGGCGAGGCCATGCACCAGTTGCTCGAGCAGGCCGGTGTGGCGGGCGCTCCGCTGGCCGACCTGTGTACCCACGGCTGGCCTGCAGCGCGCGTAGCGCGGTTGGCCCACGACTTCGACATCACCGTGGGTGCGGCACGCGCAGCCGCCCACACCGCGCAGCGCATCCTGGCGGGAGAAGGCGCCTGGGCCTGGGACGCGAACGTGGTGGACACCACCATCAACGAGGCGCCCCTGCGATTCCAGGGCCAAAGCCTGCGCATCGATCGGCTGGTGCATTGCATCCAGCCACCCGAGCGCGCAGGCTGGTGGGTGCTGGACTACAAAAGTGCGGCCCAGCCCGAGCGCCAGCCCGCGCTGATGGCCCAGCTGCAGCGCTACCGCGAGGCGGTGATGGGACAGGCGCCGGGCGAGCGTGTGCGGGCGGCCTTCCTGACGGGGGACGGGCGCATGGTTGTGGTGCCGGGTGATGGCGCGCCTCTCATCGATGCCGAGCTGGCGAGGTCGGCCTTGGGGGCGCCGCCAGTGCGGCATACTCTCGCCCCCGCGCCGCTTGGCTCTGCGCCCACGGCAATCGCACCGGCGCTGGCGCCAGTGGCAGAGTCGGGCCCCGCCGACGGTTCCGCGCAAGGTTCCCTGTTCTGAATTGACTGTTATCGATGGATCAAAAGGTTTCTCCCATGAATGCACCCACCCCCCTGGCAGCAGACGCCGCCACCTTTTTGGGCTGCGATGCCGTCATCGTGGGCGGCGGCCCCTCAGGGCTGATGGCGGCCGAGGTGCTGGCGCAGGCGGGCGTGGCCGTGCATCTGTTTGATTCCATGCCCTCGGCGGGGCGCAAGTTTTTGCTGGCGGGCAAGGGCGGGCTTAACCTGACCCATTCCGAACCCCACGCGCCTTTTGCAAGCCGCTACGTGGGGCGCCAGCCGCAGGTCGAACCACTGGTGCAAAGCTTTGGCGGGCCCGAAGTGCGCGCGTGGGCGCAGGAGCTGGGGGTGGAAACCTTTGTGGGCACATCCGGACGCGTGTTTCCGGCCGACATGAAAGCGGCGCCCCTGCTGCGCGCGTGGCTGCAGCGCCTGCGAGCGCAGGGTGTGCAGTTCCACATGCGCCACCGCTGGCTGGGTTGGGGTGAAGACGGCGCATTGCGTTTTGCGGCGCCCGCTGGTGAAGTGCAGGTGACGGCACGCGCCGTGGTGCTGGCGCTGGGCGGTGGCAGCTGGGCGCGCCTGGGGTCTGACGGTGCCTGGGTGCCCTTGCTGGCTCAGCGCGGGGTGGCCGTGGCGCCGCTGCGTGCGTCCAACTGCGGCTTTGACGTGCTGCGCTCGGACGCCCCGGCTGGCGAAACCCGCCGCGCTTTCTTGCAGGAACTGTTCGGCCGCACGCCCACCCCTGCGGTGGGGTGGACACCGCATTTCGCAGAACGTTTTGCGGGCCAGCCCTTCAAGACTGTAGCGCTCAGTTTTACCGACAGCCAAGGCCAGAGCTTTAGCCGCCGGGGCGAGTTTGTGGTCACTGCGGCGGGGGTGGAGGGCAGTTTGGTCTACGCCGTGTCGCACCTGCTGCGCGACGAGGTCGAGGCCCATGGGCACGCCACGTTCCACCTGGATCTTTTGCCGGACCACAGCCCCGAACGCGTGCTGGTGGAAGTGCGCCATCCGCGCGGGTCCCGGTCGTTGTCAAGCCACCTCAAAAGCCGCCTGGGCCTGGATGGGATCAAGGCGGGAATCCTGTACGAACACCTGGGTAAAGACGGCATGAACGACCCGGTGGCACTGTCCCACGCGATCAAGGCCTTGCCCATCACCGTGGTGGCTGCGCGCCCACTGGATGAGGCCATCAGTACCGCGGGGGGGGTCACTTTCGAAGCGCTTGACCCCCATCTCATGGCCACCGCCATGCCGGGTGTGTTTTGTGCCGGTGAAATGCTGGATTGGGAGGCGCCGACGGGCGGCTATTTGCTCACTGCCAGCATGGCCAGCGGCCGTGCGGCGGGGCAGGGCGCATTGCAGTGGCTAGGGCAGTCTGCAAAGGAGTGACCCCAAGGGGCCTCTGTCTTTGTAAGTACACAAACCGCTCACGCTGAGCGCGTCAAAGCGCTTGTTGGGCTTCGGAGAGCTCAGCAAGAGCGGTTTTGCATAACTGACCAGGCATTTGCAGGCCCCAGCGCTGTGGGGAGCCTGGCGCGCGGGCGTTTGGCGCTCAACAGGCTTGCCATGGCACGCTGCGAAAAACACGGAAGGGGAGGGTTTTGCGCAGGTGCGCAAAAAAGAAGAAGTTGACGAGCCTTACCCCCGGCACTGACTCCACAGTTAGGGCTGCTTGGTTCCCCACCTGACCCGGTTGGCCGCTTCACCATGCGGGGAGGCCCGTCGAGGCTGATTGTACGACGGATGCGGGCGCACTTTTCTGAACCGCCCCTTGCCCGAGACGTTGAAAGGACACCCGGCCTAGCCCGTAGAATCTGGCGAATGTCCTATCTCGTGCTCGCCCGCAAGTACCGTCCCCGCAATTTCACTGAAATGGTAGGGCAAGAGCATGTGGTGCAGGCCCTCTCCAATGCGCTCAATACGCAGCGGCTGCACCATGCCTACCTGTTCACGGGCACACGGGGTGTGGGCAAGACGACGGTGTCTCGCATTCTGGCCAAGTCGCTCAACTGCCAGGGGGCAGACGGGCAGGGCGGCATTACCGCCACGCCGTGTGGTGTGTGCTCCGCCTGCACCGATATCGACAGCGGACGTTTTCCGGACTACACCGAGCTGGATGCGGCCTCGAACCGGGGCGTAGACGAGGTGCAGAGCCTGCTGGAGCAGGCCGTTTACAAGCCCGTGCAAGGCCGCTTCAAGGTCTTCATGATCGATGAAGTGCACATGCTCACGAACACGGCGTTCAACGCCATGCTCAAGACGCTGGAAGAGCCGCCCGAGTACCTCAAGTTTGTGCTGGCCACGACCGACCCGCAGAAGGTGCCGGTCACGGTGCTGAGCCGTTGCCTGCAGTTCAATCTGCGCCCCATGGCCCCCGAAACCGTGTTGTCGCACCTTACGCAGGTGCTGGCGTCAGAGAACGTGACGTCCGAGCCCCAGGCCCTGCGACTGATCTCGCGTGCTGCGCGGGGTTCGATGCGCGATGCGCTGTCGCTCACCGACCAGGCCATCGCCTTTGGCAGCGGCCAGTTGCAAGAAGCCGCCGTGCGCCAGATGCTGGGCGCGGTGGACCGCTCTTACGTGTTCCGCCTCATTGATGCGCTCGCCCAGGGCGATGGCAAGACCGTGGTGGAGACGTCGGACACGCTGCGCCTCAATGGCCTGTCGGCCGCCTCCACGCTCGAAGAGATGAGCGCCGTGTTGCAGCGCATGGCCGTGTTCCAGTCGGTGCCGCAGATGGCGGGTGCCGTGGATGCCGACGACCCCGAGGCCTCCGAGACGGCCCGGCTGGCTGCGCTGATGCCTGCCGACGAAACCCAGTTGCTCTATAGCCTGTGCCTGCATGGCCGTGCCGAACTGGGCTTGGCGCCGGATGAGTACGCGGCGCTGACCATGGTGCTGCTGCGTTTGCTGGCCTTCAAGCCCCAGAGCGAACCGGCTGAAAAAAAAACTCTGACGCGGCCTGAAACCGCGTCTTCGGGCCAGGCCGCCGCTGGTTCTGCGGCC
Organism: Acidovorax sp.; assembly: GCA_030692685.1. GTDB lineage: Bacteria > Pseudomonadota > Gammaproteobacteria > Burkholderiales > Burkholderiaceae_C > Acidovorax. Next base: position 111,829 of record JAUXZO010000035.1, read on the forward strand.
GCCCAGGCTGCCCCTGCCCCTGCGCCTGTTGCTGTCACCCCAGTTGCGCCACCGGCGGCTCGTCCGGTGGCAGCTCTTGTGGCGCAGCCCGCAGCGGTGGTTGCCCCGATCCCACCTGCTGCGGTCAACCCGGTACCCTCGGAACAAGCGCCCCCCTCGGCGTCTGCTCCGCCGCAAGAAGCGCCCTCCGATGTTGCCGATGCCTCCGAGCCGCCTCCCTGGCCGGGTTCAGACGAGCCGGATACCGTGGGGGTTGCAGCGCCCACCGCCACTGCGCTGCCGGTGCGCACCACGGATGGATTTGATCGAAATCAGCCTCCAGCGAATGGTGGTCGTGCGCAAGTAGCTCCTGAATATGTAGCAATCCCTGTGCGTGAGTCGCCCGAGCCTGGGGCGCGTTTGCAGCCCCTTCCGCTGTCGGCGCCCATCCCTGTCTCTGCGCGCTACACGCCCACCGAAGAAGGCGATGTCTGGCACACCACGGTGCAGCAGATGGTGGCGGCAGAAGCCATTACCGCGCTGGTGCGCGAGCTGGCCTTGCAATCGCAACTGGTGGCACGCGACGGCAGCCACTGGCTGCTGCGCGTCGAGCGTGAGTCGCTCAATCAACCCGCGGCCCGTGAGCGCCTGCGTGCTGCCTTGGAGGCCGCTGGCCACGCAGCCCAGATCACGGTGGAGGTGGGCGTTGTGATCGACAGTCCCGCCCGCCGCAACGCAGCTGCGGCTGCCGAGCGCCAACGCCGTGCCGAAGAAATCGTGAACAACGACCCGTTTGTGCAGTCATTGATGCGTGACTACGGCGCGAGAATCGTGCCGGGCAGCATCAAGCCCGCGTGAAATGAAGTACCCCCTGAGTCGCCTTCGGCGCCTTCCCCCTCTCTCGCTTCGCGGGAGGGGGACGCACTCGGTGGCCTGGCAAAGCCAGCTCCACGAGTGCACTGGATTGGCGTGTGCCAGTTTCGACGGCCGCTGACATTGCACAGCACAATACTGTGCAGCTCGGATACCGAATCCCTGTCCCTTCGTGGGAATCGATCAACCAGAAAGAAAGCAAAGGAAACCACACCATGTTCAATAAAGGACAACTCGCCGGCCTCATGAAACAAGCCCAGGCGATGCAGGACAACCTCAAAAAGGCGCAGGACGAGCTGGCCTTTGTCGAGGTGGAGGGCGAGTCGGGCGCGGGCCTGGTCAAGGTCGTGATGACCTGCAAGCACGACGTCAAGCGCATCACCATCGACCCCAGCCTGCTGGCGGAAGACAAGGACATGCTGGAAGACCTGGTGGCCGCGGCATTCAATGCGGCCGTGCGCAAGGCGGAAGAGACTTCTTCGGAGAAGATGGGCAAGCTCACTCAAGGCATGCCAGGCCTCCCCGGCGGCATGAAATTCCCTTTCTGACTGTTGGCTACTGCGCGGGCCATCTGCGTCGTTGGGCGGTGCTCGGAATCCTCACGTACTTCAAGTACGTTCCGGTTCCTGTGCTCCGTCCGCCTAGCAGCTGATCCCGCTCGCTACGCCCTTGAGGCTGGGGCGTGAAAGACAGGTGGGGTTGTTTGTCCCACTTGGTGTGAATGGTGGCAGGCCAGAAACGCCTCCCACCGTTCGGGCTGAGCTTGTCGAAGCCTGCTCCTGAACTTCTATTTCCCTCAGTTTCCCGATTGTTTTCATAGCCATGTCCGCCACCAACTCCCTTGATGTCTTGATCCAGGCGCTGCGCCGCCTGCCGGGGGTGGGGGTGAAGTCTGCGCAGCGCATGGCGTTTCATTTGCTGCAGCATGACCGTGAGGGCGCGCTGGCGTTGTCGCGGGCGCTGGGGGAGGCGGTGGGGACGGTGCACCATTGCGCGCGTTGCCACACCTTTACCGAGGCCGAGGTGTGCAGCACCTGTCTGGACCCGGAGCGGGATGCCACGCGCTTGTGTGTGGTGGAGACCCCGGCAGACCAGTCGGCGCTGGAGCGCACGGGCGCTTTCAAGGGGCTGTATTTTGTGTTGATGGGGCGGCTCAGCCCGCTCGATGGCATTGGTCCCAAGGAAATTGGCCTGCAAAAGCTCATGGAGCGGGCCACCAACGGCCAGGTGCAGGAAGTGATTTTGGCCACCAACTTCAATGCGGAGGGCGAGGCCACGGCCCATGTCATCAGCGAGGCGCTCAAAAGCCGAGGTCTGCACGTCACGCGGTTGGCACGCGGCGTGCCTGTGGGCAGTGAGCTGGAGTATGTGGACCTGGGCACGATTGCCCATGCGCTGGTGGATCGCCGGTGACACTTGGGTGTCTCGCAGTGCACAGCCGTTCCGACAGCTGTGGGTAAAATACTCCCAAATTAATAGCTGCTAGCGCTTGTGTATCAAGCGCTAGAGCCCTAAAAGGCTTGAAATATGAATACCACCATGCATGTTGCACGGTTTACGGTGGCCTACTGGTGCGTTCTGGTTGCTGCCCTGTTGCCCATTTGTTGTGCCTGGCTGGCCAAAAGCGGTAGCTTTGGCAAATCGCGCAAAGACGGGGGCTTTGACAACCGCAACCCCCGGGCCTGGATGGCGCAGCAGACCGACTGGCAGGCGCGTGCCAATGCTGCACAGGCCAATAGTTTTGAAGCGCTGCCATTTTTTATCGGCGCGGTGATCATTGCGCACCTGCTGGGCGCAGGCCAGACACTTTTGGACATGCTGGCATTTTTGTATGTCATGTTGCGCATCTTCTACATCCTGATGTACGTGTCTGACATGCCTACGGCGCGCAGCGCGCTATGGGCGGGAGCATTTCTGGTCAACATCGCCATCCTGTTCCTCGGTTATCGCTAAGGCACTTGCGGCACTTGCGGCACTTGCGGCACTTGCGCACTTGCGGCGCTTTGGCGGCTCTGTGAAGCGGCAGTTTTTGCACGCTGCAGGCCACACTTTCTCGCTCCCCGTCAAGGTACGTAGAAACCCGCAGGGGCTCTCCCTGATGCGGGTTTTTGTGCATTGAGGCACGATTGTTGCAGTGCAGCATTTGCCCTTTCTCTCCCTCTGATTCCGTGCCATCTCCTCTGCTCACCCGCCGCGCGTTTGCTACCTTGTCCGCTCTGTCGGCGGCTTCGGTGTGCGCGCCTGGGCTGATGGCACAGACCAGCAGTCCCGCAGCGCTCGGTCGCGTCACCATCGCGGTGGGGGGTCAAGGGGTGCTGTATCACCTGCCTTTGGCGCTCGCGGACCAACTGGGTTACTTTCGGGCCGAGGGGTTGGAGGTCACGGTGCGCGATTTTGCTGCCGGTGCCCTGGCGTTACAGGCCGTGCAAGAGGGGGTGGCCGATGTGTGTTCAGGCGCCTTTGAGCACACCCTCCGGCAGCAGGTCAAGGGGCAGGCTTACCGGTCACTGGTGCTGCAAGGTCGGGCGCCTCAACTGGCGCTGGGCGTGTCGATGCGGGCGCTGCCTTCATACAAAGATCTGGGGGATCTGGCGGGACGCCGGGTGGGGGTGTCGTCGGTCGGGTCGTCGACCCATCTGGCGGCGGGGCTGCTGCTGGCCCGCGCTGGCATTGGTCCCCGTGATGTGTCGTTTGTGGGCGTCGGATCGGGCACTGCGGCAATGAACGCATTGCGCTCCGGCCAGGTGCATGCGCTTTGCCACGCCGACCCCATCATGACGCTGCTGGAGCAAAAGGCAGACATGCGCATCGTGGGAGACCTTCGGTCGCTCAAGGCAGCGCAAGACATGTTCGGGGGCAACATGCCAGCGAGCTGCCTCTATGCGCCCCAGGCATTTGTGCAAAAACAGCCTGCGCAGGCGCAGGCACTGGCCAACGGGATCGTGCATGCGCTCAAGTGGCTGCAGACGGCGGCTCCGGCAGATCTGGTGAAGGCCGTGCCAGCCGGGTTCTTGATGGGCGACCGGGGGGTGTATCTGGCCGCCTTTGGCCGTGTGCGCGAAACCTATTCCACCAATGGCCTGATGCCCGACGACGGTGCTGCCACCGCGTTGCGCGTGCTCTCGCGTGCATACCCGGAGCTGGCTGATACCAAGGTGGAGCTGGCGCGCACCTACACCGATGATTTTGTGCGCAGGGCTCGCCAAAAGTACAACGTCTAAGGCGACGCGAGGGCAGAGCAGCTGTGGCAGCGCATTTTGGCTCCTCTGCTTTCGGTCGGGGCAATGGCTTACATTGGCCAGCGCTCGGTATGCCTTAGCCTCGGCATACCGACTAACGACCAATCACCTCTTCTTTTACAAGGATTACTCCATGGCGCTCACACTCAGCATCGGCCCGCTTGTCTCATTGATCGCGGGCATTCTCATCTTGATCATGCCGCGCCTGCTCAATTTCATCGTGGCGATTTATCTCATCATCATGGGCGTTCTGGGGCTGATGGGGATGAGTTCGTTGAAGTTGTGAGTTGTCGGCGCGTCAGCGCCGCTTGACCTTGGAGGGCGTCCCGCCCTTGCGCGCTTGCGTCACGGGGCGCTTGCTACCTGCATTGGACCGCGACGCTGAACGGCCCGCTTGTGGTTGGCGTACCGGCAGATACACCACCACTTGCTGGCCGAGCTTGAATGCCGCGTTCGTGCGCACATCGTTCCAGTCGGCCACATTGCCAGCGGTCAGTTTGTAGCGCCGGGCAATGCTGGCCACCGTTTCGCCCTTGCCTGCGCGCACGGTGGTACGGCGGGTAACGACCTCCGGAGTTAATGCCAGCTGCCCGTTGTCGGCCAAGTGCGACGATACGTCCTGACGCGTAGTAGTGGACCGAGGCACCATCAAGGCAGAGCCTGCCTTGATCAGCATGCGAGGCGGGATGTTGTTCACCTTGCGAAGATCGTTCTCGCTGATCCCCGCGCGTTGGGCGGCTTCCGAGACGCTCATGGTGGAGGGCACAGACCAAACCGTCCAGCTGGCGTATTGACCTTCCTTGCGGGCTTCGAGGTTGCGGTGAAACACCTTGGCGTTGTCCCAGGGCAGCAGGATCTGCGGAGTGCCCGCCGCAAAAATCACCGGGCGGTTAAAAGACGGGTTGAGCGCGCGAAAATCCGCTTCACGGATGTCGGCCAGCGTGGCCACCAGTTCCACGTCGATGTCGTGGGTGATGTCCACCGTCTGAAAATAGGGGTGGTTCTCGATCAGCGGCAGTTCGGTCTTGAACGCGTCGGGGTTGGCCACGATGTTCTTGACGGCCTGCAGCTTGGGCACATACATGCGGGTCTCTGCAGGCATGGTCAGATCGGTGTAGCCGGTGCCCAGCCCCAACTTCTGGTTGCGTGCAATGGCCCGGCCTACGCTGCCTTCGCCCCAGTTATAGGCGGCCAGGGCCAGGTGCCAGTCGCCAAACATTCCGTACAGCTTTTGCAGATAGTCCAGTGCAGCGCGGGTGGACGCCAGTACATCGCGCCGGTCGTCGCGGAATGCGTTTTGCTTCAAGTCGAAGTACGTTCCGGTGGCAGGCATGAACTGCCACATACCTGCGGCCTTGGCGCTGGAGACGGCCTGAGGGTTAAAAGCGCTTTCGATGTACGGCAACAGGGCCAACTCGGTGGGCATGCCCCGGCGCTCCAGTTCTTCAACGATGTGAAACAGGTATTTGCTGGATCGCTCCGTCATGCGCTGCATGTAGTCGGGGCGCGTGGCATACCACTGCTCGCGGTCCTGCACCAATTCGTGCTGCAGGTCCGGCATTGCAAAGCCGCGGCGGATGCGGTCCCACAGATCGGCGGGGGTAGACAACGACGCCACCTCGCCACCCGACGCCTGCGCCAACGCAATGGGCCGGAGCGGGCCGTTGGGGTAGACCGGTGTGTGGGGGGCTTGCGGTGATGGGGTGCTGGGGCTTGCCGGTGCGTTGGTGCCAGCAGTGTCGGTCTGCGATGGCCCGGTGGTGGCGCAGCCTGTAAGCCAGAGTGCGCTGGCCAGGCAGGCGATGTGCAAAATTTTCATCGAAACTCGTTTTTCCATTGGCGCAGCGCGGCCAATACCGCCACTGCGTCGTCTTGATGTACCTGCGCGTCATAGCCTTGGGCGGCCTGGGCCACCGCAGTCTGGCGTACGCGCAGGAAGGGGTTGATATCTTGTTCAAGCGCCATCTGAGACGGCAGGGTGGGCAAGTTCTGCGCACGCAGTGCTTCGCACTGGCTGCTGTAATGGAGCAATGCTGCGTTGCCTGGTTCCACGGCGCGCGCGAATTTCAGATTGGACAGCGTGTATTCGTGGGTGCAGCACACCCGCGTGTTTGGGGGCAAGGCCGCGAGCTGATCGAGCGAGTCGAGCATTTGTGCTGGGGTGCCTTCAAAAAGCCGCCCACAGCCACCCGAAAACAGCGTGTCGCCACAGAACAGCAGGGGCGCGCCATCCATCTCGGAGCAGTAGTAGGCGATGTGGCCTGCGGTGTGCCCGGGCACGTCCATGGTCTCAAAACGCAAGCCCAAAACCTGCACCACGTCACCCTGGGTCAAGCGCACCAGCGGCGCGGGAATGCGTTCGCGCGCCGGGCCGTAGACTACTGCCCCAGTGGCATCGCGCAAGGCGTCTACACCACCGACATGATCGGCGTGGTGGTGCGTGACTAGAATGCCTTGCAGCGTGAGGTGCAGGTCCTTCAGGGCCTGCAACACAGGCGCAGAATCCCCCGGGTCTACAACGATTGCCTGGTGGCCGTCGTGCAGCATCCAGATGTAGTTGTCGGTAAAGGCGGGCAGCGGCAGCAAGTTCATGAGCAATCAAATTATAGGTTTGCACCACTGGTTCGACTCCCCGCCTGGCCGCTACCTGCTGGCGTGGGAGCAAGAGCGCTTTGACGAGGCGGTGGTGGACATCTTTGGCTTCCACGGCCTGCAGCTGGGCATTCCGATGCTGGACGGCCTGCGCGCCAACCGCATGCCGCACCACTGGCTGGCCCTGGGCGAAGAAGGCCTGGCCATGTTGCCGGGTGCTGGCGTTGCAGCCCGGCCGACCACCGATGCCGTGGCCGGGCCCGATTCCCTGCGCCTTCTGGCCCTGCTGGCCGACCCGGTGGCGCTGCCCTTTGCGGACAACAGCCTGGACCTCGTCCTGCTGCCCCACACGCTGGAGCAGAGCCTGGACCCGCATGCCGCGCTGCGCGAGGTGGAGCGGGTGCTGGTGCCCGAGGGGCGGGTGGTGATCTCAGGTTTC